>NZ_CP126739.1:713796-1427593 GCF_030246885.1 Microbacterium sp. zg-B185 | reverse complement strand
TTGACGAACACCGGCAGGCCCAGCGCCGCGGCATCCGCGCGCACACGCGTCTCGTCGCGTTCCCAGCCGGCCCGCGTGACCGTGACCCACGGCGCGACCGGCACGCCGGCGGCCTGCAGGACGACCTTCATGAAGTGCTTGTCCATGCACAGCGCTGAATCCAGGACACCGCCGCCCGCGTACGGGATGCCGAGCATGTCGAGGAATCCCTGCACGGTGCCGTCCTCGCCGTGCACGCCGTGCAGGATCGGCAGCACCACATCCACGGCGCCGAGCTCGTCCACGGCGCCGTCCGCACGCCGCACCCGCAGCGATCGGTCGCCGCCGCCCTCCGGCCACAGGATGCGGGTGCCGTTGTCGACCACTTCGGGAAGCCGGTCGGCGTCCAGCGCGAACTTGTCGGGGTCGTCGTCCTCAAGGACGAACACGCCCTCGCGGGTGATCCCCACCGGGATCACCCGGTAGAGGTCACGACTGATCGCGTGAAGGACGCCGCCCGCTGTTGCGGAACTGATCGAGTGTTCGCTGGAGCGACCTCCAAAGAGCACCACCACCGCCGGCCTGTCCATTCTGCGTCCTCTCGCCCTGGGGCTGATCCTCGTCCGTCGTGAGATGCGGTGCGATCTCACGGGGATTCATCGTTCCATCCAGCACCCTCTTGACCTGCTCCGCGATCGGCATCTGGATGCCGGACTCGCGGGCCAGCTGGAGTATGGGTGCGACCGAAGCGAGCCCTTCGGCAGTCTGGTCCATCTGCTTGACGACGTCCTGGAAGCTGTAGCCCTGCCCCAGCAGCCGCCCGGCGGTGTTGTTGCGGCTGAGCGGCGACTGGCACGTCGCGATCAGGTCGCCCAGGCCGGCGAGGCCCTGCAGCGTCTCCACCTGGGCCCCCTGAGCGACCGCGAAGTCGGTCATCTCCACCAGTCCGCGCGTGATGATCGAGGCCTTGGTGTTCTCGCCGTACCCCACGCCGTCCACGATGCCGATCGCCACCGCGATCAGGTTCTTCAGCACGCCGCCGAACTCCGTGCCGATGACGTCGGTGTTCACGAAGGTGCGGAAGTAGCGGTTACGGGCGCGGCGGGCCACAGCATCCGCGGTCTCCTGGCTGGTCGAGGAGATGACCGCCGCGGTGGGCTGTTCACGCGCGATCTCGAGCGCCAGGTTGGGCCCGGAGGCCACCGCGATGCGCGCGGGGTCGCAGTGCAGCTCCTGCTCGATGACCTGGCTCATCCGCAGTCCGCTGCGCCGCTCCACGCCCTTCATGAGCGACACGATCGGCGCATCCGTGCTGGTCACCAGCGCGCGTACGGCTTTCAGATTCTGCCGCAGTGCCTGGCTGGGTATGGACAGATACACCTGCGTGGCGCCCTCGAGCGCCTCGGACAGGTGGTGCGTGGCGGACATCTCGCGCGGAAGGTTGATTCCGGGCAGGTACTGGCTGTTGCGCTTGGCCTCGTTGATCTCGTGCGCCAACTCCGGACGACGCGCCCACATCGTCACGTGGGCACCGCCGTCGGCGAGTACTTTGCCGAACGTCGTGCCCCAGCTGCCGGCGCCGATCACTGCGACGCGGGGCAGCCCGGCATCCTGCCTACGACTCAAGGCGACCCGTCTCCCTCTGCCCGTGCTCGGCAGGATTCCAGCGCTTGGCCGGCGCGGGCTCGCCGCGCAGCTGTGACTGCAGCGCGGCGATGGCGTTCATCAGCCGGTCGGTCGCGGCGGTCAGCACAGCAGGCTGGGCCGGCGCCGCGGCCAAGTCGGACAGGTCGACGGGGTCGCCGATGATCACGCGGACCCGGCGGCGCAGTGGCCAGAGGCTGAGCTTCCCGTAGCGCGGCAGGATCTCCTGCGCTCCCCAGTGGGCCATCGGGATCAGCGGGATGCCGTCGGCCAGGGCCAGGCGGGCCGCGCCGGTCTTGCCGCGCATGGGCCACAGGTCCGGGTCGCGCGTGAGGGTGCCTTCGGGGTAGACGATGACGCCTGCGCCGTTGCCCACCAGCTGCTCGGAGGCCGCGATGGTCGCACGTGCGGCCGCCGCCGACGAGGAGCGTGCCACCGGGACCATGCCCGTGGCACGCAAAGCCCACCCGAGGACGGGAACCTTGAACAGGCTCTCCTTGACCATGAAGCGGGGACCGCGACCCAGCCGCCAGACCGCGACCGCGACGATCAGCGGGTCGAACTCCGTCGAATGACTCGGGGCGAGCACGTAAGGGCCCTGGCGCGGCAGTTTGTGGCCGTCGATGATCTCGATCCGCGCCAGAAGGCTGACCAGCGGAACCACGATGGCCGACAGCGGCCAGAACACGCTGGGTCGCGACGCCTCCGTGGACGTGCGCGACCTGGGCGAGGAGGGTGTCACGCGCTATCCGATGACGTCGAAGTCAGCGCCGAGGGCGTCGAGCTTGAGGAACAGCTTCTCGTACCCGCGGCGGATGATCCCGACGTTGCGCACCACCGACTCGCCCTCCGCGGCCAGCGCCGCGATCAGATAGCTGTATCCGCCGCGCAGATCCGGCACGATCACGTCTGCGCCGTGCAGCGGCGTGGGACCGGTGATGACGGCGGCCTGCTCGAGTGCTCGACGGGGCACGCGCCGGTCGGGGCTGTCGATCCCCTCCGGATGCACCACGATGTCGGCGCCCATCTGCACCAGCGCCTCGGTGAAGCCGAGGCGGTTCTCGTACACGGTCTCGTGGACCACAGAGCGTCCCTCGGCCTGGGTGAGGGCGACGATCAGCGGCTGCTGCCAGTCCGTCATGAACCCGGGGTGCACGTCCGTCTCGACCATGACGGGCTTGAGCGGTCCGCCGCGGCGGAAGCGGATCCCGTCCTCGTGGACGTCGAACTCGCCACCGGCCTTGCGGTAGACGTTCAGGAACGTGAGCATCTCCTGCTGCTTGGCTCCGCCGACGAAGATGTCGCCGTCGGTGGCCAGCGCCGCGCAGGCCCACGAGGCGGCTTCGTTCCGGTCGAAGATGCAGCGGTGGTCGTACCCGCGCAGCGTATCGACCCCTTCGATCAGGATGACGCGGTTGGGCTCATACGAGATGATCGCGCCCATCTTCTGCAGCACGGCGATGAGGTCCATGATCTCGGGCTCGATCGCCGCACCGCGCAGTTCGGTCACGCCTTTGGCCTTCACCGCGGTCAACAGGACCTGCTCGGTGGCACCGACGCTCGGATACGGCAGCGAGATCTTCGCTCCGGTCAGCCCGTTCGGTGCCGTGATGCGGATGCCCTCGTACGTCTTGTCGACGATGGCGCCGAACGCGCGCAGCGCGTCCATGTGGAAGTTGATGGGCCGATCCCCGATGCGGCAGCCGCCCAGGTCCGGGATCAGCGCTTCGCCGAGCAGGTGCAGCAGCGGCCCGCAGAACAGGATCGGGATCCGGGATGCTCCGGCGTGAGCGTCGATCTCCTCGAAGTGTGCAGACACGGCGCCGCTCGGGTCGAAGACCAGCGAGCCCTCCTCGTCACCGTCCACGACGGTCACGCCGTGCACTTCGAGAAGGGATCGGACGACCTGAACGTCGCTGATGTCGGGGACGTCACGCAGCACGCTCGTGGTCTCACCGAGTAGGGCTGCCACCATCGCCTTGGTCGCCAGGTTCTTCGCGCCCTTCACCTCCACACGTCCGCTGAGTGGGCGGCCGCCGCGGATGGCGAGCGTCTCACCGGGCAACTCCTGCTCCCCCGCCTTCGATTCTGCTGCGTCGCCTAGGAGCGTCTTCATCCGGTGGAACCTCACTTGTGTCTTCGAGGGAACAGCTGCCGACGATCCACCCTTGTGGGGCGGGCCGTCCAAGCCTTCGGGACCGTCTGAACTCAAGGAACAGGCAGTGTCCTGGGGCGCCACGCCTCTCGGCGAGCCTCGAACTGCGCGATCTTGTCTTCATTGCGCAGCGTGAGCCCGATGTCGTCGAGCCCTTCGAGAAGCCGCCACCTAGTGTAATCATCGATGTCGAAAGGAACCCGGAGATCACCGATCGACGCCTCGCGCGCCTGCAGGTCGACGGTCATCCGGATGCCGGGCTCGGCGTCGATCGCCGCCCAGATCCGCTCGAGGTCAGGCTCGGTGATGACCCCGGTCAGCAGGCCCTGCTTGCCCGCGTTGCCGCGGAAGATGTCGGCGAACTTGGGGCTCAGCACGACGTGGAAGCCGAAGTCGCGCAGCGCCCAGACCGCGTGCTCGCGGCTGGATCCGGTGCCGAAGTCGGGACCGGCCACCAGCACGCTGGCGCCCTGGAAAACCGGCTGGTTGAGCACGAAGTCGGGGTCCTGTCGCCAGGCCGCGAACAGCGCATCCTCGAAGCCGGTCTTGGTCACGCGCTTCAGGTACACCGCGGGGATGATCTGGTCCGTGTCGACGTTCGCGCGCTTCAGCGGCGCGGCGATGCCGGTGTGGGTGATGAACTTCTCCATGTCAGGCCTCTCCACCCGTCCGGTCGAGAACTCCGCCGGCGGCGGTCAGCGCCGGTTCGACGCTGTCGTAGATCGGGGTCTCCTCCAGATCGCTGGGGCTGGAGAGCGTTCCGCGCACGGCGGTAGCGGCGGCGACCAGCGGGGACACGAGGTGGGTGCGCCCACCCTTGCCCTGGCGGCCCTCGAAGTTGCGGTTGCTTGTGGACGCGCAGCGCTCGCCCGGGGCCAGCTGATCGGGGTTCATGCCCAGACACATGGAGCATCCCGCGAACCGCCACTCGGCCCCGAACTCGGTGAAGACCTTGTCCAGGCCCTCGGCTTCGGCCTCCAGTCGCACGCGCGCAGAACCCGGGACGACCATCACCCGCACGCCCTCCGCCTTCGTACGGCCGCGGATGATCGAGGCGAACGCGCGCAGGTCTTCGATGCGGCTGTTGGTGCAGGAGCCCATGAAGACCGCGTCGACCGGGACGTCCTTCAGCCGGGTGCCGGGGGTGAGCGCCATGTACTCGAGCGCGCGCTCTGCGGAGGCCCGGTCGTTGGGGTCGTCGTAGTCGGCGGGGTCGGGGACCACATCGCTCAGCGAGACGCCCTGACCGGGGTTGGTCCCCCACGTCACGAACGGCTCCAGCTCGTCGGCGTCCAGGTACACCTCGGCGTCGAAGACCGCGCCCTCGTCGGTGGGCAGGGTGCGCCAGTAGGCCACGGCATCCTCCCAGTCCTTGCCCTTCGGCGCGTGCGGACGACCTTCGAGATACGCGAACGTGGTCTCGTCAGGCGCGATCATGCCGGCGCGGGCGCCCGCCTCGATGGACATGTTGCAGATCGTCATCCGCCCCTCCATGGAGAGGGCGCGGATCGCGCTGCCGCGGTATTCCAGCACGTAGCCCTGGCCCCCGCCGGTGCCGATCTTGGCGATCACGGCCAAGATGATGTCCTTCGCGGTGACCCCCGTCTTGAGCGTGCCCTCGACGGTGATGGCCATGGTCTTGAAGGGCTTCAGCGGCAGGGTCTGGGTCGCCATGACGTGTTCGACTTCGCTCGTGCCGATGCCCAGCGCCATCGCACCGAACGCGCCGTGCGTGGAAGTGTGCGAGTCGCCGCAGACGACCGTGATGCCGGGCATCGTCAGTCCGAGCTGCGGGCCGACGACGTGCACGATGCCCTGTTCCTTGTCGCCCAGCGAGTGCAGGCGCACGCCGAATTCCTCGGCGTTGCGGCGCAGCGTCTCGATCTGGGTGCGGCTGGTCAGGTCGGCGATCGGCTTGTCGATGTCCAGCGTGGGGGTGTTGTGGTCCTCGGTCGCGATGGTCAGGTCCAGCCGTCGCAGCGGCCGCCCTTCCGCACGCAGGCCATCGAAGGCCTGCGGACTGGTGACCTCGTGCACCAGGTGCAGGTCGATGTAGATCAGATCGGGTTCGCCGTTCTCGCCCTTGACCACCAGGTGGTCGTCCCACACCTTCTCGGCGAGGGTACGCGGCGAATCGGGTATGGCGGACTCGTCGGTCGAAGCAAAGCTCATGGTCTGTCGTTCTCCAAAGAAGGCGGGTCGAGGCCGTGACGAACTCCGCGGCGAGGAAGGCCCGAGAACTAGGACTCGCCGCGGCTGCTAAGGAGAAGAAGTGCCAGCCGCATCGAGCCAGAATACCACCGGCCCCGAAGCACCCGACGCCGTGGCGTGCAGACGCGCGGTCAGATCGCCCGGCGCTGCTCGATCAGCGGGCACGCGAACGGGTCCCGCTCTCCCAGTCCGACCCGGTTGATGTACCGGATCACGATCCCGTAGGACTCCAGCAGCCCGGTGACGGTGTAGGGCACCCCCTGACGGGCGCAGTACTCGCGGACGATCGGGGCGACGCGGCGCAGGTGCGGACGCGGCATCGAGGGGAACAGATGGTGTTCGATCTGGTAGTTCAGGCCCCCCATGGCCACATCCAGCGCCCAGGTGCCGCGGACGTTCCGGCTCATCAGCACCTGCCGGGTGAGGAAGTCCAGTTTCGCGTCCTTCGGCACGAGCGGCATGCCCTTGTGGTTGGGCGCGAACACCATCCCCATGTACACCCCGAACAGACCGAGCTGGACCCCGAGGAAGGCGAACGCGATGCCGGGCGAGAGCACCAGGAAGACAAGGGTCACGAACCCCACCAGGCGCAGGGTGATGAACGAGATCTCCACCCAACGCCGCTCCAGCTTCTCCTTGGAGAGGATGCGGCGCACTCCGGAGGCGTGCAGGGACAGACCCTCCAGCAGGAGGATCGGGAAGAAGAACAGCCCCTGGTGCGCCACCAGCCACTGCGCGACCGGTGGTCGAGGGGCGCGCGCCTGCTCCGAAGTGAACGCGATCACGGGCAGGTCGATATCCGGGTCGACGTCGATCTTGTTGGGGTTGGCGTGGTGGCGGTTGTGCTTGTGTCTCCACCAGCCATAGCTCATTCCGACGAAGAAGTCGCCGAGGATGAGGCTGGTCCAGTCGTTCCACTTCCCCGAGACGAAGATCTGTCGATGCGCGGCGTCGTGGCCGAGCATGGCGACCTGCGTGAACAGCACCGCGAACCCAGCGGCGGTGAACAGCTGCCACCACGTGTCGCCGATCAGGATGAAGGCGAGCACGGCGGCGGCCGTCACGAGCGGGACGGCGAGCAGCTTCGTCCAGTAGTAGCCGTAGCGGCGTCTCATCAGACCCGACGCGCGCACGGTCGCGGCGAGCTCGGTGAAGTCACTGCCTGTGGAAGCCGGGGTCCGGGGCTTGGTGGAGATTATGCCTGGGGACATAACGACCTCCTTAGGTCGTTGCTCGGCGGACACAGACTCGCCCGCTCTGCCCCGAAGCTACGCGCCGAAGCTGAACGACTCCCAGCTTGGGCTAGAGCTGGCCCTCGCCCGGGGCGGGCTGATCGACCGTCGGGGGCGTGCCCTTCTCCTCGGCGACCACCGCGGCCGCAGCGTCCCGCCCCGTAGCCCTCTTGTCCCGCGAGGAGGCGATCAGGCTCGCGATGGTCGCCACCGCCATCGAGAGCACGATCACGCCGAGCGACATCCAGGTGGAGATCTCCGGCGCCCACTCGATGTGCTCACCGCCGTTGATGAACGGCAGCTCGTTCACGTGCATGGCGTGGAAGACCAGCTTCAGGCCGATGAAGGCGAGGATGAACGCGATGCCGTAGTGCAGGTAGCGCAGCCGGTCCAGCAGGTCGCCGAGCAGGAAGTAGAGCTGTCGCAGGCCCATCAGGGCGAAGATGTTCGCGGTGAAGACGATGAACGGGCTGGTCGTGATGCCGAAGATCGCCGGGATCGAGTCGATGGCGAAGAGGAGATCGGTCACGCCGATCGCGACGAAGACGATCAGCATCGGCGTGAACATCTTCTTGCCGTCTACGACGGTGCGCAGCTTCGCGCCGTCGTAGTGGTCGCTGATGTCGATCGTGCGGCGCAGCAGGCGGACGATGAAGTTCTCCTGCTTGACGTCCGAGTCGTGATCCCCCCCGGGAAACGCCTGCCGCCACGCCGTCCACACCAGGAAGGCGCCGAAGATGTAGAAGATCGGGCTGAAGTTCTCGATCACCGCCGCCCCGACCAGGATGAAGGCCCCCCGCAGGACCAGGGCGATGATGATGCCGACCATCAGGACTTCCTGCTGGTACCGCCGCGGAACGGCGAACTGGCCCATGATCAGCACGAACACGAACAGGTTGTCGATGGAGAGGCTGTACTCGGTGAGCCATCCCGCGACGAACTGCCCGGCGAACTCGCCCCCCGCGAACAACCACATCAGGCAGGCGAAGATGAGGGCGAGCACGACGTAGAACACGACCCACAGGGTGGACTCCCTGGTGGAGGGGATGTGCGGTCGCTTGAGGATCAGCAGCAGGTCGGCAGCGAGGATCAGCGTCAGCACGATCAGCGAGCCGACTTCGAACCAGACGGGGAGAACGAGGTCCAATGCAGGGCCTTTCCAGAGCAGGGGGCGGGGTCGGTCGAATCCCGAAAGTCTCTCCCCCGCGGCATCCGGTACGGAATGGCTGCGGTGCGTGCCCGGGGATGACCTCGACGGCTCCCGTGATGACGGACACGCGATGACGGGATACTCCCTCTCGCTCCGGCAACGATACAGCGTGGCGGATTCCTCCGAGGCATCTGAGACGATCCGTGCCCCCGCGACACTGTCCAGGTGAGAGACAATGAGGCTCCGCCGACGCGGGGCCGCCGGAGAAGGGATGAGGGATGCCGCAGCCGGCAGTCACGGATGACGCGGCCCTCGTGGCGCAGGCTGCGGGCGGAAGCGAGTACGCCTTCCGCGCGCTGTACCGCGCCTACGTCAGGCCGGTCTATTGGCTGGCCCATCGGCTGGTCGGCACCGCCACGGATGCCGAGGACGTCACGCAGGAGACGTTCCTGGTGGCGTGGCGCAAGCTGCCGGGACTGGAGCTGGCCGGCGACTCCCTGCTGCCGTGGCTGGTGACGGTGTGCCGCTTCCAGGCGGCGAACCGGATCCGCACGCTCACGCGCGACCGGGAGAACACCGCGGGCGCCGCCGATGACGCCATCGCGTCGCCGGTGAACATCGAGCAGCAGATCGTCGACCGGGAGTTCGCGGAGCGGATCCTGCGCGAGGTCGACTCGCTCGGCCTCCTCGACCGCGAGATCTTCCGCCTCTGCGCCACCGAGGGCTACGCGTACCAGGCGGCCGCCGAGCAGCTCGGCGTCGAACACGGCGTGGTCCGCAACCGTCTCTCCCGCATCCGCACGCGCCTGCGGACCGTCGCCAAGGAGAGCACATGAACACCGATCAGCGTTCCGTAGCGTCCGCACCGCCGCCCGAGCTGCCCGCCCTCGCCGAGGACCGCATCGACGAGATGGAGGATGCGCTGTTCGCCGACATCGCTCGCGAGCGGTCCGCTCGCCGGGCGGGCCGCAGCCGGGGATGGCTCATCGCCGCGGCCGCCGCGGCGGTCATCGTCGTGGCTGCGGTGATCGCTCCGAGCGTCGGCACGCTCGTGGGCGGTGCCGCCACGTACGAGTCCGCCGATGCGCCGGCGCCGCAGGTCCAGCCCGACCGGGGGGCGGCCGGGGTCGAGGCGGGTGAGGTGTCGGAGAGCACGAGCCTGAGCGACCTGGACGCCACGAAGCAGGCCGACGCCGCCGGCGGTCGCGACATCATCACCACGGCATCCGCCTCCGTCGAGGTGGAAGACATCGGCCGGGCCGCCGCGGCGATCGCGGATGCCGCGGAATCGCGCGACGGATACGTCGAGTCGATGAGCATCGGCCGGTCCGGACAGGTCCTCCCCGTCGAGCCCGGCGTCGTCTACGACTCGACCATGCCGTACCCGTACCCGTACCCGTCCGAGGGCGGATGGGTGACCGTGCGGGTTCCCGCGGAAGCGCTGCAGTCGCTGCTCGATCAGCTCTCCGGGGTGGGCGAGGTCACCGCGTCCACGGTCAACCGGCAGGACGTCACCGAGGCAACCCTCGACCTGGAGGCTCGCGTGGACGCGGCGCAGGCATCCGTGGACCGCCTCACCCAGCTGATGGCGCAGGCCGGCAACCTCACGGATCTGATCGCGGCCGAGTCCGCGCTGGCCGAGCGACAGGCGACGCTGGAGTCCTACCAGCAGCAGCTGAAGTACTACGACGACCAGGTCGCGCTCTCGACGCTGACCGTGACGCTGACCGAGCCCGCCGAGGCGGTCTCGGCCGATCCGGCAGGTTTCGGCGACGGCATCGCAGCCGGCTGGAACGGCCTGGTCGCCACGCTGAACGGCATCGTCCTGGCTCTGGGGTTCCTGATCCCCTGGATCGGGGTCCTCGTGGTCGCGGGGCTGATCGCGTGGGCGATCGTGGCGCTGGTGCGCCGCCGCCGGAGCCGTCGCGCCGTCGCGGCGAGCGCGGGCACCCCTGCGGAGCCGGCGGAGTCGGGGCGGTCGGCCGCGGAGCACGGCACGCCGGAATGACGCATCGCCCGACCCTCGTCGTGGGAGTCCGGCCGCTCCTACACTGAGGCCATGGCGGCATCGGCATCGGCCTCGGCCTCGGCACAGCATCCCTTTCCGCACGATCCGATCGTCACGGCGACGCCGAATCCGGCGCTCGATGTCAGCACGTCGGTGGACCGCGTGGTTGCCGAGCACAAGTTGAGGTGCGGCCCGACGCGGCTCGATCCCGGCGGTGGCGGCGTGAACGTCTCTCGCGTCGTGCGCAATCTGGGCGGCCGCTCGGTCGCGGTGTATGCGATCGGAGGTCCCGCCGGGCAGGCGTACCGCGACCTTCTGGAGCGTGAGGGCGTCGTGGGCCGAGCCGTGCGCATCGCCGCCGGCACGCGCGAGAGCTTCACCGTGGATGAGACCGCAACCGGTCAGCAGTTCCGGTTCGTGCTGCAGGGACCCCGGATGCGCGAGCCCGAGTGGCGTGCGTTCCTGACGGCCGTCGCCGACGACATGCCCGTGGGCGGGTACATCGTGCCCAGCGGGAGCCTGCCACCCGGTGCGCCCGAGGACCTCTACGCCCGGATCGCCCGTTTGGCCGGCGAGCGCGGCACCCGGTGCATCGTGGACAGCTCGGGAGCCGCGCTGCGCGCCGCTCTGGACGAGGGCGTGTACCTGATCAAGCCCAGTCGAGGCGAGCTCGGCGAGCTCGTCGGCGCGCAGCTCGAGGACGAGCAGAGCCTCCTGGGTGCCGCGCAGGAGCTCGTGGACGCCGGCGCGTGCGAGGTGGTCGCCCTCACTCTGGGAGCGGACGGCGCCCTGCTCGTCACGGCGGACGGGGCGCTGCGGCTGCCCACGCCGAAGGTGCGCGTGCAGAGCACGGTCGGCGCCGGCGATTCCTTTCTGGGCGCCTTCGTGCTGCGGCTCGCGCAGGGCCGCGACCTTCGCTCCGCGTTCCGCGCTGCGGTGGCAGCGGGCAGTGCCACGGCGATGCTGCCCGCGACCGAACTGTGCCGTCCCGAAGACGTGGCGACGCTCGAGGCAGGACTCGAGCCGATCCCGACGGAGAACTGGTGACGTTCGTCCTGGACGAGTGAACCGGACTACGCGCGTCCTCGCCTCCAGAAGCGCCGCCCGGCACGACGTCGCGTCGCGGACTCCGCCTCCGCCGCGACGCGCCGGGCCGCGGCATCCCGCCGGTCCCTCCAGTCGCGCACCCATTCGTCGATGTCCACCGTGGGCGTGACCACCGGTGGACCCCCCAGCAGCTGGCGGCGCGCCTCGATGACGCGGTGGTTGAAGTCCGCGAGGTGCTCGCGCACCCCGGACTCGGCGTGCAGGTCGTCCAGGCGCGCCGCCAGGGTCGCGTACTCGGTGCGCAGGGTCAGGGCGGGCGGCCCCAGCCCGGTCAGCCGCTCGCGCTCGATCTTGCGCTTGATCCACCAGTCCGGATCGTGGGACGCGCCCAATCCCGGGATGGGCTTGCCGGCGCCGGGAAGATCGTCGAAGTCGCCGCGGCGGATCGCCTGTTCTATGACGACGTTGACCGCAGCGGCTCGCTGCGCCTCGGTCATGATGGCGGATTCGCCGTCCGGCTCGTCCTCCTCAGGGGGGTCCTCCCCCCGTTCCAGAGCCTCCCTGCGCAGGCGGTACCGCATCGCGGCATCCCGGCTGTCGTGCGCCACGCTCACCTCCACGTG
Organism: Microbacterium sp. zg-B185; assembly: GCF_030246885.1. Taxonomy (NCBI): domain Bacteria; kingdom Bacillati; phylum Actinomycetota; class Actinomycetes; order Micrococcales; family Microbacteriaceae; genus Microbacterium; species Microbacterium sp. zg-B185. The sequence continues at coordinate 1,415,544 of NZ_CP126739.1, read as the reverse complement.
TACCAGTCCAGGCTAAACGCGCACGGCGCCGGTAGCACGCTTCCGTGCCGGATCAGGCAGCGACCGCGCTCCAGGTCGACACGCGGGTCAGTTCTGCGATCTCGTCGGCGCTCAGTTCCACGCGCGCGCCGTCGAGCAGATCGGCGACCTGCTCGACGCGCGAGGCGCTCGCGATCGGCGCGACCACGGTCGGCTGGACGCGCAGCCACGCCAGTGCGGTCGCCGAGATCGAGACGCCGTGTGCCGTGCCCACGCTCTCCAGAGTGTCGAGGATCTGCAGGCCCTGGGCGGTGGCGTACTTCGCTGCGCCCCTGGCGCGCGGGGATGCCTGGCCGGCGGCATCCGTGGACCGGTACTTTCCGGTGAGGAAGCCGCTGGCCAGCGCGGAATACGGCACCAGGCCGAGACCGAACTCCTCCGCCACGGGGACGATCGACTCCTCGACCGTGTTGCGGTGCACGAGGTTGTAGTGCGGCTGAACTGCGACGGGAACGGCGCTGCCGGTCGCCTCTGCGATGCCGATCCACTCCCTGATGCGGTCGGCGCTGAAGTTGGAGACGGCGGTGTAGCGGACCAGGCCGTCGGTGACGAGCCGCCCGAAGGCGGCGACCGTCTCCTCGAGCGGCACCGAGGGGTCGTCGTAGTGCGCGTAGTAGAGGTCGATCGTGTCCACGCCCAGTCGCTGGAGCGATGCCTCCGCCGCCGCGCGCACGTTCTGGGCCGAGAGCCCCGGGAAGTCGGGATGCTTGCTGACCTTGGTGGCCACCACGATGTCGGCGGGGCGACGTGAGGCGAGCCAGGCGCCGATGATCCTCTCGCTGTCCCCACCCGAGTTCCCGGGGACCCAGGCGCTGTAGCTGTCGGCGGTGTCGATGAAATCGCCGCCGCCCGCGGCGAAGGCGTCCAGGATCGCGAAGGAGGCGTCCCGATCGGCGGTCCAGCCGAAGACGTTGCCGCCGAGGGAGAGGGGAAGGATGTCCAGGGAGCTGTTTCCGATGCGCGTCATACAGAGCCGCAACGGGTGCGGTGCGCGCCTATTCCCGATTTCCGGGAGCCGGCGGCGCCGTCGCACGAGAATCTCATTCACCGGAATGGAGTCGTCGACGGTACCGTTGCATCCGACATGCAGCGATTCGGAACCCTCTCGTTCGGACACTACGGCCCTCTGGGTGGCGGGCGGATGCTCTCGGCCGGTGACTCGCTGAAGCAGGCCATCGACCTCGCGCAGGGCATGGATGACCTGGGGGTGAACGGCGCCTATTTCCGGGTGCATCACTTCGCACGGCAGCAGTCCTCCCCGATGCCGCTGCTCGCGGCGATCGCCGCCCGGACCGAGCGGATCGAGGTCGGCACAGGCGTCATCGACATGCGCTACGAGAACCCGCTGTATCTGGCCGAGGAGGCTGCGGCGGTCGACCTGATCAGCGACGGCCGGCTCGCGCTGGGCGTCAGTCGCGGCTCACCCGAGACGGTGGTGCGCGGGTACGAGGCATTCGGCTACACCGGGTCGACCGACCCGCGGGGCGCGGATCTGGCGCGCGAGCACTTCGCGACCTTCCTCCGCGCGGTCGAGGGCGCCGGACTGGCCGAACGGGACTCCACCAGTCCCTTCGGCGGTGGCACCGGCCTGCAGCGCATCGAGCCCCACTCGCCGGGTCTTCGCTCGCGAATCTGGTGGGGGGCGGGCAACAGCGAGTCCGCCGCGTGGGCGGGACGCGCCGGGGTCAACCTGATGTCCTCGACCCTGCTCACCGAGGCGAGCGGACAGCCCTTCGACCAGCTGCAGGCTCAGCAGATCGACACGTTCCGCGCCGCCTGGCGGGATGCCGGCCACCCCGGTGAGCCCCGGGTCTCGGTCAGTCGGAGCATCTTCCCGCTCACCACCGCCGAGGACGAGCTGTACTTCGGCGGACGCCAGGACGGCGACCAGATCGGCGTGATCGACGGCATCCGCTCCACCTTCGGCAAGACGTATGCGGCCGCACCGGACCTGCTGGTCGAGCAGCTGCTTCAGGATGCCGCGATCCGCAGCGCCGACACGCTCATGCTCACCATTCCCAGTCAGCTGGGGGTCGAGTTCAACCTGCGGGTCATCGAGACCTTCGCCACCCACGTGGCGCCGGCACTCGGCTGGACGCCCACGCACCAGGCCGCGCGGGAACTCGACGTGTGACACGTCACCTGAGCTGCGGCGCTCATATGCCCCGCACGACCACTTTGCCCACGGTGTGCGCCGCGTCGATGTGCGCCAGCGCGGCACGGGCGTGCGCCAGCGGCCACACGCGTTCGATGTGCGGTGTGATCTCGCCCGCGGCCGCCAGGCGGGCCAGTTCCGCCGTGATCTCCGGCTTCGCGGTCGCCACGAGCGGCCGCAGGCGGCGCGAACCGAACACGGACAGCACCATCGCGCGGGCGATCACCGCGAGCGGACCGATCACCGGGCGACTGCCGCCGCTGACGAGCACGACGGTGCCGCCAGGCACGACGAGGCGGCGCAGCTGCCGCAGCGGATGATCGCCGGCGATCACCACGACGGCGAAGGACGCCGCAGCGAGCTGCGAGAGGTCGGTGCGCCGGTGCTCGAGCGCGCTGCTCGCGCCGAGCGCCGTCACCATGGCAAGGGCACGCGGGCCCGCCAGCGCAGTGACCTCGGCTCCCCGCAGGGCCGCCAGCTGAACGGTGAAGTGCCCCACCCCGCCGCCGGCGCCGATGATCAGCACGCGTGCCCCGCGCGCCGCAGCATCGTCGATCCCGGCCAGCGCGAGCGCTTGCCAGGCTGTGCCGCCGGCCATCGGCAGCGTGGCCGCGACCACGTCGTCCAGGCCCTCGGGACGGCGCACGAGCCGTGCCGCGGGCACCACGACGAAGGGCGCGAGCCCGCCACCGGTGGTCTCGCCCAGCACAGCGTCGCCCACCTGCAGCGTCGTGACGGCGGCGCCTGCGCCCACGACGGTGCCGGCGATGTCGCGCCCCTGCACCGCGGCGCGGGGGCGGCGCAGCCCGAATGCCAGCCGGAGGATCAGCGGGTCTCCCCGCATGACGCGGGCGTCGGCTGAGTTCAGCCCGGTCGCATGGACGCGCACCAGCACCTCGTGCGGACCCGGCGAGGGAACGGGCACGTCTTCGGGTGCGACGGCATCGGCGTCGCCGTAGCGGTGCTGGCTCCACACGGTCATCGCGGTGGGCAGGGCGGTGGTCTCGGCGCTGGCGTGGGTGGTCATGAGGTCTCCTCCTCGGGGTAGCGGAATACCGTGTCCAGGGGCGTCCGGAACACGCGCGCGATCTGGAAGGCCAGCTCCAGGGTGGGCGAGTACTTGCCCTGCTCGATGGCGATGAGCGTCTGCCGCGTCACGCCGATGCGGCGGGCGAGTTCGGCCTGTGTGAGTCCCGCGGCTTCGCGCAGGGCCCGGATGTCGTTGACCACCTTGGTGGGCTTGACCATCAGTTCAGGCCCCGGCGGTAGGCGATCACCTGTGCGATGCCGCCGATGAACGCCGACAGCGCGAACCCGAAGAACATGGTGTTGGCGATCCAGAACCAGGATGCCTCGACGGCACACAGGGCGATCACGCCCAGTCCGGCGATGACCATGAAGGCCTGACCGACGCGGGAGCCCAGGCGCGCGATGTCGCGGTCGCGGAGGTCCGCCGCGCCCACCCCGTCGGGGTCGCGCACGCCGGCGATCATGCCCCACACGATGCTGAGGACGATCGAGCCGGCGATGCTGCCGACGATCGTCCAGAGCATCACCGGCCACCACTCCACGTCGGTCAGCGGGCCGCCGGCGGCCGCCCGCAGGACGACGATGACGTACACCGTCGCCGCCACGAACGTGGCGATCAGCTGCGACCACGTGTTGCGTTCTTGATAGACCATGGAGCCCTCCTCAGAGTGTCAAGAATCTTTGACACTCCGAGTATGGGATGCCGCGGCATCCATGTCAAGAATTTTTTACATCGTGGAGAATCCGCTAGCCGCCCGCGATGTCGGGCCGCTACCCGGGCTGATCGGTGTGCTCGATGAGGTGCAGCTGGGTTCCGTCCGGATCGATCAGGTACCCCGCCCGCTGCCCCCATTCCCGCAGCGCGACCGGGATCAGCCGAGGGATCCCGGTCACCTCCTCGGGCACTCCGCTCGCTCTGACGGCGGCGTAGAGCCCGTCCAGGTCTGCGATGCGGATGCTGGCCATGAACCAGCTGGAGTAGGGATCGTGCTCGGGTGCGAGGAAGAACTCCAGCTCGACCCCGCCGCGCCGAATGATCAGCCAGCCTCCGTCCCGGTAGGAGACTGCGAACCCGAAACCGCCGTAGAAGGCGACTGTCGTATCGAAGTCGCGTGCGGGCAGGTTGGGCACCGCGCGATCCGCGCTGTACGGACCTCGCGGCGGCGTGTGCCGGGTGAACTCGTCCAGCGGAGCGTGCCGGCCGTCCAGGGCGTCCCGCGCCGCGCGTACCTCGTCCGCTCCACCGGGTTCCTCGGTTGCGTCGTGGTGCGTCATGGGGCGAACCTACCCCGCTGGGTTTGCCGGATGAAGAGGGACCTCCGGTCGGATGCGGGCTCAGCCCGCGGCGTCCTCCTTCATCTGCGGGCATACCCCCCCGGGCTGGGTCGCCAGTTCGAAGTGCCAGCGCTCGTTGGCGTAGGTCTGGCAGATCCCGTACCGGGCGCCGTGCTCGATCAGCCAGAGCTGCGCATCGAGCGGCACGATGTCCACCGCGTCGCCGGTGACGTGGCTGGAGCGATCCGGAGTCGCGACGTACTGGCGCGCGATGGTCTCGCTCGCATAGAGCTGGATCGCATCGTCGAGCAGCCACTGCTGGTACTGCGGACTGCGCCACCCGCTGGTCACCTCGAAGGCCAGTCCTTCGGCCGCGGCATCCGTCTCGGCCTGGAGCAGCGCAGTGCGCAGGGCGCCGTCCAGACGCGCGACCGCCGGTACGTTCTCGTCGGCGAGCGTGACGATTTCGCCCTCGGCGATGAGTCCGTCCGCGGGCGCAGGGGCGAACGGAGTGATCGCCGCGGAGAACGTGGCGTGCACCATCACCGTCGCCAGCGCCGCGAGAAGCGCGGCGATACAGACGCCGAGGGCCAGGAGGGTGACCCTGCGGGCGCGGGTGGGCGGTCGGACGACGGACGCGGCTGCCAGTGATGTCTGCATGGTGCTATCCCACGCGCCGGACTGTTGCCGGGACGTACGCGCAATCGCATACGCCGGCGATATCCGCACCCGCCTACTCTGGGTGCATGCGCGTGCTGATCGTCGAGGATGAGCCATACCTCGCCGAGGCGATCCGGGATGGGCTCCGCCTCGAGGCGATCGCGGCCGACATCGCCGGCGACGGCGACACCGCGCTGCAGCTGCTGGCGATCAACGCGTACGACGTCGTCGTGCTCGACCGCGACATCCCCGGCCCCAACGGCGACGAGATCGCCCGGTACCTCGCGACGCAGCCCGAGAGCCCCCGCGTGCTGATGCTCACCGCCGCGGACCGGCTCGATGACAAGCAGAGCGGTTTCGAAAGCGGCGCCGACGACTATCTGACCAAGCCCTTCGCACTGCGGGAGCTCATCCTGCGGCTGCGCGCGATCGCGCGGCGGCCCGCTGCGGGCGCACCGCCGGTCGTCGAGGTGTCCGGCGTCCGACTGGATCGATTCCGGCGGGAGGTCTTCCGCGACGGCCGCTATGTGGCGCTCACCCGCAAGCAGTTCGCGGTGCTGGACGTGCTGATGACCGCGGGCGGCGGCGTGGTCAGCGCGGAGGACCTCCTCGAGCGCGCGTGGGACGAGAACGCCGACCCGTTCACCAACGCGGTCCGGATCACGATCTCGACGCTGCGCAAGCGCCTCGGTGAGCCGTGGGTCATCGACACCGTCCCGGGCGTCGGCTACCGGATGAGCCCGTGACCGGCAGCGGACGGCCGCGCGGCCTGTCGGTGCGGGTCAAGCTCACGCTCAGCTACGCCGGCTTCCTGGTGATCGCCGGCATCGCGCTGTTCATCGTCGGTTTCCTGCTGCTGCGGTTCGTGCCGGACGGGAACCTCTCGATGAACGGCGGCGGGTTCGTTCCCAGCCGGCAGGACCTGGTCGAGGTGTTCGTGCGCTACGCGTGGTGGGCGATGGGCCTGCTCGTGCTGTTCGGGCTGGTGGGCGGATGGCTGCTGGCCGGCATCGTGCTGCGACCGCTCGGCCGGATCACCGCTGTCGCCGGCCGTGCCCGCGACGGCGAGCTCGATCAGCGCATCGATCTGCCCGGACCGCGGGACGAGCTCACCGAGCTGGCCGACACCTTCGATGCGATGCTCGAGCGGGTTCAGCGCACGATCGACGAGGAGCGCCGTTTCGCCGCGAACGCGTCGCACGAGCTGCGCACTCCCCTGTCGGTCATCCGCACGATGATCGAGGTCGCCCGGGCCGACCCTGCCGGGCGCGACGCGGAGGTCGTCCTGGAGCGCATCGGTGCGATGAACGAGCGGGCGATCCGGTCTACGCAGGCGCTGCTGACGCTCGCGCGCGCCGGGCGGGGCGTCGCGCTGGAGACCTCGGCACTGGACCTGGCCCCGCTGGTGGCCACGGCCGTCGACGATATGCGACCGGATGCCGCGGCCCGCGGCATCCGGGTGGCCGCATTCCTGGAACCTGCCCCCGTGCGAGGCAGCGCGACTCTGCTCGGGCAGCTGGCTGCCAACCTCCTGCAGAACGCGGTGGTGCACAACGTCGACGGCGGGTGGGTCCGCGTTCGTCTCGCGACCCTGCCGACGTCTGCCGAACTGGTGGTCGAGAACAGCGGAGTGCGACTGGATCCGCACGTCATCGCGACGCTGACCGAGCCGTTCGTCCGTGGCGCGGGACGGGCACGGACCGCCGAGGCGCACGATGGATCAGGACTGGGGCTGGCGATCGTGGCGTCCATCGTGCGGGCGCACGGCGGAAGCCTCACCATCTCGCCAGTGGACCAGGGCGGGCTTCACGTGCGGGTCACGCTGCCGCGCTGACGCGGTCGGGTCAGGGCAGCCAGCACGACCCGCACGACGGTGACGACGAGGACGCCGAGCGCACCGCCGACGGTGTTCCAGAGCAGGTCCTCGCCATCCGGCACGCGTCCGGGGATCGAGGCCTGCGCATGCTCGACCGCGGCCGAGAGTGCGAAACCGCCCAGGATCGCAAGCGGCCAGAAACGGCGGCTGAGCAGCAGCGCGAGCGTCGCGCCCAGCGGCAGGAACAGGACCGCGTTGAGCGCCCGCTCCGCCTCGCTGTACGGAATCCACACCAGCAGTGGGGCGGTGATGCCGTCCAGGAACTGCATGAATGCGCCCCGCGCGGGCGCGACCAGCCGCCGCGGCGCGAGCGTGAGGACGGTGACGGCGAGCGCTGCCAGGGCCGTTGCGACGACGCGGACGCCGCGGCGACGAGCCGTGGGTGTGGCGTGGCTCATGTGGAACCTTCCCGCCGGCGTTTCGGCGCGCCGGCAGGACCAGTTCACGCCGCAGCGTGTTGCGGGAGCGTATGCGGCGGCCGAATGGTCCTCGGTGCGTCGGACCACATCACTGAGCGCCTCGGCCCGCTCAGCGCTTCGGCGTCCACCCGGGCGGGAGGGGCGCCTGGAGGTCGGCTCGCTCCCGGTCCATGCGCGCCGACCAGCCCTGGGCCTGCTCGGTGCCGTCGAAGCCCCCGCGTGCCACCCGGAATCCGACATCGTCGTGCGTCGCCCGCGGAGGGCCGCCCCGACGGGTGCCGGCCCTGACGCTCCACGCGTCGTCGGCGAATCCGCCGCCGCGGAAGACGCGGTAGTCGTCGTAGCGAGCGGGATCGAGCAGGTCCCAGCACCACTCCCAGACGTTCCCCAGCGTGTCGAACAGCCCGTTCAGGTTGGGCAGCTTCAGTCCGACGTCCTGCGGTGCCGAAACGCCGTCGAGAGCGGTCCAGGCGACCTCCGGGAGTGGGCCGTACTGCGGGGCCGCCGATCCGGCACGGCAGGCGAACTCCCACTCCGCCTCCGTCGGGAGGCGATAGCCGTCGGCATCCACGTGCCACGTCACCTCGGCGCCGTCGAAGGTGTATGCCGGATCGAAACCCTCCCACTCGGATGCGGCGTTGCAGAACCGGATCGCCCGCAACCAGCTCACCTCGACTGCCGGGCGCCGTGGATGAGCAGACGGCTCGCCGATCACCTCGCCCAGTTGCTCCTGGGTGACCGGGAACACACCGATCTCGAACGGCTGCAGCTCGACCGTGCGCCGGATCCGGCGCCGTGCGTCGTGCAGCTGCACCCGCCCGGAAGCGATGCGCGCCATCTCCAGTTCAGCCACCGGGGAAGTCTCGCACGACCAGGAAACGCCGAAGGCCGCGCGAGGTGGGATCCCTCGTGCGGCCTTCGGTGGGACGCGCTGCGGCTCAGCGGCTGCGTGCACCCCGACGCGCGACGGCGACGTAGATACCGAGCACGACGATCGCACCGATGATCGAGCCGATGATGCCGGCAGGCTGCAGGAATCCCTGGGCCGGGTCGCTGCCGAAGATGAGGTATCCGAGGAAGCCGCCGACGAACGAGCCGACGATGCCGAGCACGATCGTCATGAGGATCCCCATGCTCTGCTTGCCGGGGATGATGGCGCGGGCGATGAAGCCGGCGATGAGTCCGACCACGATGAGGCCGAGAATGGTCCAGAGCATGACTTCTCCTTTGTCAGGTGGGTGCCGGCGAGGTGCAGACGCCCCAATTGAGACGCCGATCAGGCTAACAGGACGCTGAAATCTGGCCACTAATCAACGCTCGGCCCTTGACGGGTCGTCGTGGAAGACCCCATAATTCGCGTTCGCGGTCGTACGGGGCCTGCGCGCCGTTCCCACGTGCTCGGTGCGTCATCCGGAGCGTATGCAGTGGCCGGACGATCCTCAGGGCGTCAGACCGACCATCTCGGCACTGCGGTCCCAGAGCATCTTCGCCGCCAGGGGATCCTCCGCCGCGCGGATCGCGCGAGCGGGCCGGTTCTTCGCGTAGTAGCCGCCGGGCACCCAGTCCAGGCCGGGCCGGCCGAGAGCGAGCCACGTCAGCCGGGATCCGCCCACCTCGACGGTGTCCAGCAGCCTCTTGGTGAGCGGACTGGTGTACATGAAATGCCACGATCCGCGAGCGCCGGCGGCGAAGCCGCTGGCGATCACGCCGGGGTGGAAGGCGACGGCACTGACCCCGTCGTGCCCGTAGCGGCGATTCAGTTCCTTCGTGAACAGGATGTTCGCGAGCTTGGCGTTGCCGTACGCCGCGCCCGCGGAGTACCTCCTGTCACCCTGGAGGTCATCGACGTCGAACCGCGCGAACCGGCGGGCAGCCTCGCTCGCGGTCTGGATCACGCACGCGCGGCTTTCGATCAGCCGGTCCATCAGCAGCCCGGTCAGCAGGAAGCCACCCAGATGATTGACCTGGAAGGTCAGCTCGTACCCGTCCACCGTGGTCGTCCGCTCCCCGAAGACGCCGCCGGCGTTGTTGGCCAGGACATCGATGCGCCGGTACGCCTCGAGCAGGGATGCCGCCAGCCGGCGCACCTGCGACAGGTCGCTGTAATCGGCCACGAACGATGCCACGCCCAGGGACCGGGCCACCGCGGCGGTCTTCCGCGGATCGCGACCGACGATCACGACCTCCTCGCCGGCGTCGCGCAGCTGCCGGGCGGATGCCGCTCCGATTCCGTCGCTCGCTCCGGTGATCACGATCGTGCGCGGCATACTCCTCCTCAGGGTCGAATCCGGCCAGCGTAGTTATCCTGACACCGCAGCACCGTCAAGGCTTTGCGCCGGACCGGCGGGGTGACCGATGCTGGAGAGCCTCGTCGCTCGGCGAGGGACCCGCGCACCCCGGCGCGACCCGGCCCGGAAGGACACCAGGTGCCATCTGGCTCATCCGGCCGGCTGACCGTCTCGGTCGTGGTCCCCGTCAAGGACGACGCCACCGAGCTGGCGCGCTGTCTACGCGCTCTTGCGCTGCAGACCCGGACCGCGCACGAGATCGTCGTCGTCGACAACGGCTCGCGCGATCACTCCGCGCAGGTCGGGCGGGATGCCGGAGCGCGCGTGGTCCGCTGCGACCGGCCCGGCATCCCTGCCGCGAGCGCGTACGGGTACGACCAGGCGAGTGGAGACATCATCCTGCGGTTGGACGCCGACTGCCTGCCGGGCCCACGGTGGATCGAGACGATGGCGGTCGCCTTCGAAGCCCGACCCGAGGTGGCGGCCTTCACCGGCGGCGCCCGTTTCATCGACGGTCCGCGTCCGCTTCGCAGGTGGCTTGCCGCCGCGTATCTGGGCGCCTACGCCGCCGTCCTGATCCCGACCCTCGGGCATCTCCCCCTCTTCGGCTCGAACCTGGCGTTCCGCCGCGACGTGTGGCGCGGCATCCGCTCGCACGTCCACCGCATTAGCCCGTCGCTGCACGACGACCTCGACCTGGCGTTCCACCTCGGCGAGCGGCACCGCATCCGCTACCTGCCGGACGCGGCGATGGGAATCTCGATGCGCCCGTTCGCAGACCGGCGCGCGTTCGCGCAGCGCGTCGCGCGGGGCTTCGGCACGGTACTCGTGCACTGGCCGCAGGACTTTCCACCGGTGAGGTGGGTGCGCCTCGGGCTGCGCCGGGGGCTGCGCCAGCTCGGTGTGCCCGCGCCCGGACGCTCGGCGCGATGAGCGACGCGATCATCGGCCCGGTCGCACCGCCCGAGCTGCACATCATGACGTTCAACATCCGTCGCCGCATGGACGGGCTCGCACGGCGCCCGGCGGATCGGTGGCGCACGCGCCGCCCGCTGGTGCAGGAGCTGCTCCGATCGGAGCAGCCCACACTCGTCGGTGTGCAGGAGGCGCTGCCGGATCAAGCCGACACCATCTCGGACGCGCTCGGCGACCGGTACCGGTTCATCGGGTACGGACGGCGTATCGGACGCCGCGGCGAAGCGTGTCCGCTGTACTTCGATGCTTCCCGCCTGGAGCTGCTGGACTGGGAGCAGCGCGCACTCTCCGACTCCCCCGCGGTGGCCGGCTCCCGCTCGTGGGGGAATCTGATCCCCCGGGTCATCGTCAGCGCGACCTTCCGGGATCGCGCGACGGGCACCGATGTCTTCGTGGCGAACACGCATCTGGACCCCTTCTCGCAGCGGTCCCGGGTGCGCGCAGCGCGAGAGATCCGCCGCATCGTCGCCACCCAGCCACTGCCGGCCGTGGTGACCGGCGACCTCAACGCCGGCCCGCAGTCTCCCACCGTGGGCGAACTGCTCGCCCACGGCACTTTGACGGATGCGTGGCGGGCTGCGCACACGCGCCTGACACCCGAATGGGGCACGTTCCCGGACTACCGATCCCCGCGCCTGCGCGGCGGTCGCATCGACTGGATCGCGGTGACCCCGACGGTGCGGGTGTCGCGCGCGGCCGTCAACGCACGACGCGTGCGCGGCAGCTGGGCCTCGGATCACCTGCCGGTGCAGGCCGTCGTGAGGATCCCGCCGACGGAAGGACCATCATGAGGAGGAACTTCCTGCGGCTGCCCCAGGGGCCGGCTGAAGTCGCGGCGGATCTGGTGCGCGTCGTCGGCCTGGTCAGCGTCGTGGTCGCCGCGATCTGGTTCAGCCCCACGGATGCCGGCATCCTCGCCCTCGCCCTGCCCGCGCTGCTGGTGCCGCGCTTCGTCGGCGTGCGAGCGGCATTCGACATCGGCTACGGGGTGATCGTGCTGATCGCTGCCTGGAGCAATGTCATCGATCTGTATCGGACCGTTCCGGGGTGGGACCTGCTCGTCCACTTCCTGTGCACGGGGGTCATCGCAGCCGTTGCATACCTCGCGCTCGGCCGCTGGGGCATCGTCGCCGCTCCGGGCGGCGCATCCTTCGCGGCCCGGAGTCCCCTCGTGCTGGTGCCTGCCGTCGGCCTGGCCGTGAGCGCACTCTGGGAGATGATCGAGTGGGTCGGATACACGTTCGTCAGCGACGACATCTTCGTCGCCTACACCGACACGATCGGGGACATGGCGGTGGGCGGGCTGGGCGCGCTGGCAACAGCCGTGCTGGTCGCCTACGTCCGGCTCGCCCGCGCAGACCCGGCGGACGAACGCCGCGGTTCGCTAGTCGCCGAGCGCCGGGGCACCGGCACCGACGGTGTCGCCGGCGACGGCTGACTCGCGGCGGCGCACAGGCGGCAGGCCGACCGTGGCGAGCAGGCCGGTGGCTAAACTACGAGCATCGCCCGATGAAGGAGCCGCACAGGCATGCCGAAGATCTCCGCCCCGACCGTCGCCGAACACCGCAGACGGCAGCGCGAGGCGCTCCTGACGGCCGCGACGGACCTGCTCGTGCGGGGCGGCGTCTCCGCCGTCACTCCCGCCGCCGTGGGCGCGGCCGCTGGGCTCGCCCGCCCCAGCGTGTACCAGTACTTCGACTCAACCGCTGGGATTCTGGCCGCGATCATCGAGGACTCGTTCCCGCGGGCCAACGCCCGCCTCGCCGTCGCGCTGGACGGACTCGTCGAGCCGCTCGAGGTGATGGACGCGTACGTGCGCGAGACCCTGCGCCAGGCCGCCGAGGGCGCGCACCGGCCGGCTGCGGCGCTGTCCGGCGCCGAGCTGCCGGAGCAGTGTCGGGCCCGGCTGTCAGAGCTGCATCGGGAGCAGGTGGCGCCGTTCATGGATGCACTGCAGCGACTCGGTGTGCCCGACCTGATGATCACCGCGCGCCTGCTCGGCGGCGTGCTCGAGTCGGCCATGGGCGCCATCGAGTCGGGTGCGGAGCCCGAGGCTGTCACCCGTGCGACGATCGCCCTGATCCACGCCGCGGTCCAGCCGCCCGGCCCGGCGCCGGCGTAGCCGAACGCGGCCCGGGCGGTGCGGCCCGCGCGGCGTGGCCGCTATGCGAGGGCTGCGCGCTCGTGCACGCTCAGATTGCCGTCGACCATCGTCAGCACCGCATCCATCAGCGGCAGGTGGGACCGGTCGTGGGTCACCAGCAGGGTGGCGACACCGCGGGAGCGGGTCAGCTCGATGATCAGCTCGATGATCGCCCCGCCCCGCTCCTGGTCCAGAGCGCTCGTCGGCTCGTCCACCACCAGCACGGAGGCGTCGTTCATGAACGCCCGCGCGATGTTCACGCGCTGCCGCTCGCCTCCGGAAAGCGCCTGAGGGCGCTTGTGCGCCTTCTTCTCCAGGCCCACGGCGGCAAGAAGCTCGAGTGCCTTCCCGCGCGTCGCCGACCGCGATCGCCGCGTCCTGGACGAGCCGAGGTGGCTCATCAGCTCGAGCTGCTCGAGCACCGTGAGGGAGGCGAGCAGGTTGGGCTGCTGGAAGACGATGCCGATCTCGTCCCGGCGCAGGGCTGCGGGCTCGCGACGGGACAGGCCCGCCGTCGGCGTGCCGTTGATCAGCACGTCGCCGTGCTGCGGGGAGATCAGCGTGGACGCCACGGCCAGCACGCTGGACTTGCCGGACCCGCTCGGGCCGGTGATCGCGGTGATCTGGCCGGGCCCGACCTTCAGGCTCGCCGCGTTGATCGCGGTGATGACGCCGTCGCCGTCTGGGTAGGTGAGGGTGACCTCGCGAAGTTCGATCATGGTCGGTTCCTAGCTGTTCTGAGCGTTGAGGGCGGAAAGCGGGTCGGCTTTGACGACACTGCGCAGCGCGAATGCGGCTCCGACGAGACCGAGAGCGACCATCGCGATGCCGGGCAGCACCGTGGTGAGCGGACTGATCACGAAGGGGACGGCCGCGGGCAGCGCGGCTCCCGCTGCCACGGTGAGCCCGATCCCGAGCCCCACACCCACGAGGAGCACGACGAAGGCCTGACCGAGCGCGTCGCGCACCAGGCTGCCGGTCGAGGCGCCCAGCGCCTTGAGCACGGCGATGTCCTTGCTGCGCTGGATCGTCCACACCGTGAAGAACGCGCCGATGACCAGCGCGGAGATGCCGAGCAGCAGTCCGAGCATGAGCCCCAGCGAGCCGATCTCGCTCTTGAACACCTCGATCGCCATCAGCGACATCAGCAGCGAACTGGAGGCGGTGCCTGCCTGGGCGTCCACCAGAGCGGCGTCCGTCGGTGCGCCCCGGACGATCAGGGCCGTCGAGAACGGGGCATCCGCCGCCGTCTGCTTCGCCACGGTGGTGCGCCAGTCGTCGATCGGGATCCAGATCACACCGGTGTGGCTGTACTCGGCATCCTGTGAGATCCCGGCCACGGTGAAGGTGTCGCCGAAGATGGTGATCTCCTGACCGACATCGGCCAGCAGCGCCTCGTGCGAGCGCTCCGACAGGACCACGGTCCCCGCCTCGGTCGGAATCATCTGATCGGGCGAGATGTCCGCGAAGGAGCTGTCGACTCCGAACAGCGACGCGGTCTGCTCGCGGTCACCCGCTGCCGTGACGCGGCTGGTCAGGATGCCGAGCGGCTCGGCTGCCTCCACGCCGTCCGCCGCGGTCCAGATCGCCGCGGCCTCCGCGCTGATCGTGGAGTCCGAGAAGCTGAGGGACTTGCCCTGCGCGGGCTCCGAGAGCACCACCTTGTCGGCCTGGAAGGGAAGCACCGCCGAGATGTTGGCGTTGGCCAAGCCCTGGGTCAGACCACCGAGGAAGCCGACCAGGAGAGTGATGAGAAGCACCACAGCAGCGATGAGAGCGAATCGGCCCCGGGCGAAGCCGAGATCACGCCATGCAACGAACACAGTGAACCTTACTGACAGTTGTGTCGGCATAACTGCCGTGGCCAGGATAGCACCGCGGAACGGAGCCTCTCGCAGGTGGCTCACAGGCGGCGCGAGTGCCCCGGCACTGCGGCCGGGCGGCGCGGCATCCGCGCCCGGATACTCGAAAACCCCCCGGAAATCCGGGGGGTTTTCAGTGTTGGTGACCCCAGCGGGATTCGAACCCGCGTTACCGCCGTGAGAGGGCGGCGTACTAGGCCTCTATACGATGGGGCCGCACAGGACAACCGTATAAGTATGCCATGGGCTCGGCGTACCCGACAAATCCACCCGGGTGTCAAGAACTTGCCCCGACCGCCCTCGCCCGGTTGACTCGGACGATGCGAGTCACAAAGCACCTCCACGCCGCGCTCACCGTCCAGGACTCCGGCAAGACCCTGGTCATCGACCCCGGATCATTCACCGACCCCCTGGTAGACCTGGGTGAGGTGGTGGCGATCGTCATCACCCACGAGCACGCCGACCACTGGACGCCGGACCACCTGGACCGGCTCCTGCGCAACGCCCCCGACATCCCCATCTTCGCGCCGGAGGGTGTCGTGAAGGCCGCGGCCGGCTACGACATCACCATGGTGAACCCCGGCGACACGGTGCAGATCGAGCCGTTCACCCTCAGGTTCTTCGGCGGGCAGCACGCCGTCATCCATGAGACGGTGCCCGTGGTCGACAACGTCGGCGTCCTCGTGAACGATCAGTTCTACTACCCCGGGGATTCGTACGCCGTACCCAAGGGCGTGGACGTGCGGCTGCTGGCTGCGCCGTTGGGCGCACCGTGGCTCAAGATCGGCGACGCGATGGACTTCGTCCTCGCCGTCGCGCCCCAGCAGGCGTTCGGCACGCACGACATGACGCTCTCGGTGATCGGGCGGACGATGCACCGCGCGCGGTTGCGCTGGGCCACCGAGAAGAACGGCGGCGAGTTCCTCGAGCTGGAACCCGGGGACGCGACAGACCTGTGAGGCCGGAGACGACGGATGCCGCGACCCCGAGGGCCGCGGCATCCGACGTCATCGTCCGATGACGCCCGGACCCATCACTCCGCGTCGAGGTCCGTCTCCAGCAGCGCCACGAGCTCGTCGAGCGCCTGCTCCGAGCCCTCCCCCTCGGCTTTGAGCGTCACGACGGTGCCGTGCGAGGCGCCCAAGCCCATGAGCGACAGGATGCTTCCGGCGTTGAGATCGGCGCCCCCCTCCACGGCGATGGTGACCGGGATCTTCTTCTCCTGAACGGCCTGCACGAACAGCTTCGCGGGCCGCGCGTGCAAGCCGGAGCTGCTCGCGATGGTTGCCTGACGTTCGCTCATGGGTATTCACCTTTCGTAGAAGACGGCTGACTCCAGCATTCCGCATCCGAGGCGAGGGGGGCGAGGGTCACGCCGGAACCGCTACCGCGCCGATGTTCTCGGCCACCTTCAGCTCCTTGGGCGCGATGAAGCGCTTGAAGGCGACGACCAGGAAGGCGGTGACGAGCACGCCGGCGATGAGCGCCGCCAGGAAGCCCCAGACGGGACTGATCGCGAAGAGGACGAAGATGCCGCCGTGCGGTGCGTAGGACTGCACGTTGAACACCATGCACAGCGCACCGGTCACGGCGCCGCCGACCATCGAGGCCGGGATAACCCGCAGCGGGTCGGCCGCCGCGAACGGGATCGCGCCCTCGGAGATGAACGAGGCCCCGAGCAGCCACGCGGCCTTGCCGTTCTCGCGCTCCACCGGAGTGAACACGTTCCGGGCCAGGACCGTCGAAGCCAGAGCCATGGCCAGCGGCGGGACCATGCCCGCGCACATCACAGCGCCCATGATCAGCAGCGGTGCGGGGTTATCCGCCGATCCGGCCGCCAGTCCGGCGACCGCGAAGGCGTACGCCACCTTGTTGACCGGACCGCCCAGGTCGAAGCACATCATCAGGCCCAGGATCACGCCCAGGCCGATGGCAGCGCCGCCCGACTCGGTGAGACTGGTCAGCCAGTCGGTGAGCCACATCATCAGTGTCGCGATCGGGCGACCCAGGATGAGGATCATCAGACCGGACGCGATGATCGAGCCCACCAGCGGGATGATCACCACCGGCATCAGGCTCCGAAGCCAGCGCGGCGCCGGCAGGCGGCCCAGCCACCACGCCACCAGACCGGCCAGCAGACCGCCGACGATACCGCCGATGAAGCCCGCGTTCATCAGCACGGCGACCGCGCCGGCGACGAATCCCGGTGCGATCCCGGGTCGATCGGCGATCGCGAAGGCGATGTAGCCGGCCAGCGCTGAGACGAGGAAGCCCATCGACGTCGAGCCGATCATGTAGAACACCGAGCCCAGGTACTGCCCGAGCGCGCCCAGTGGCGAGGTGATCTCCTCGGTCGGCAGATCCCACAGCGAGTTCTGGGTGATCACCGTCGCGGCGTTGGCGGTGACCTCGTACCCGCCGAGCAGGAAGCCCAGCGCGATCAGCAGACCGCCGCCGGCGACGAACGGGATCATGTAGCTGACGCCGGTGAGCAGGATCCGCTGGATGCGCGCGCCGAAGGACAGCGGCGCGGCCGTGGGCGTCGACGCCGCGGTCGCGGTGCCGCTGACCCGTGCGGAGCTCGGATCGTTGGCTGCGGCGACCGCCTCGGCGATCATCTGATCGGGCTGTTCGATCCCCCGCTTCACCCCCGAGCGGACGACCGGCTTGCCGGCGAAGCGCTGCGGTTCGCGCACATCGACATCGGTGGCGAAGATGACCGCGTCGGCGTTGTCGATCACGTCTCGCGGCAGCGCCTGATATCCGCTCGAGCCCTGCGGCTCGACGACGAGGTCGATCCCCGCCTTCTTTCCCGCGGCGGTGAGGGCGTCGGCGGCCATGAACGTGTGGGCGATGCCGGTCGCGCACGCCGTCACGGCGACCACCCGGGCAGGGCGCCCGTCGACGCTCAGCGCAGCGGCGACGGGCGGCGCCGAGGCGGCTGCGCCGGCCGACGCAGCCGAGGTCGCGGTCGTCGCGGGTGCGGCGTCCGTCTCGCCGATGGCCGTGCGCACGATCGCGACGACCTCATCCGCGGTGGTGGCGGCTCGCAGACCGCTGGTGAACTCATCCTGCATCAGGCTGCGGGCGAGCTTGGAGAGCACCGCAAGGTGAGCTTCGGCCGCGTCCTCGGGAGCGGCGATGAGGAACACCAGGTCGGCGGGGCCGTCGGGTGCACCGAAGTCGACACCGGGCTTCAGCCGTGCGAAGGCGAGTGAGGGCACGGTGACGGAGGGACTCTTGGCGTGCGGAATGGCGATGCCGCCGGGCAGCCCGGTCTCGTCCTTCTGCTCTCGCGCCCAGGCGTCCTGGAACAGCGCGTCGGCGTCGGCTGCCCTGCCCTGCTCGGCGACGCGTGCCGCAAGGGCACGGATCACCGACGCCTTGTCGGCGCCGAGCGGGGTGTCCAGCGACACCAGCTCCGGGGTGATTGTCTGGGACACGATGACCTCCAATGGTCGGGAGTGCGGTGCAGTTGTGGCGGGGGGCGATCAGAGAGCGCGAAGGAGGACCTCGCCGGCGGGCAGGTCCTGCGGTGAGGGGGCTTGGGTGCCCGGAAGGGATGCCGCCGCCGCGCCGTAGCGGACCGCGCGACGCAGCCGCTCGGCGGGGTCGTCACCGGCCCAATCATGCGGGCCGTCCACGTCCGCGATGAGGTAACCGGCCAGGGCGCTGTCGCCCGCGCCGACCGTGCTGACGACGCGGATCGGGGGCTGCCTGGCCTGCCAGGCGCCGTCGGCGGTGACCAGCACAGCGCCCTCGGCCCCCAGGGTGACCAGGGCTGCGGCAACGCGGGCGGGAACGAGCGCACGTGCGACCGGAAGCACGGCCGCTGCCAGGTCCGTCCTGTCCGCGAGCGCGATGCCGGCCAGCTCGGCCAGCTCCTCCTCGTTCGGCTTGATCAGATCCGGTGCGGCCTCGTCCACGACCGCGCGCAGGGCGGCGCCGGACGTGTCGACGGCGACGCGCGGCGCCTGTGCGCCCCACCGCCGCCGAACGGCGCGGATGACATCAACGTAGAACCGGACGCCGACTCCCGGGGGAAGCGACCCGGCGAGCACCAGCCACGCGGCACCCTCGCTGGCGGCGACCACGGCGGCGATCAGCGCGGTCGCATCCTGCGCCGAGAGAGGCGCTCCGGGAAGGTTGAGCTTCGTGGTCACGCCGGCAGGGTCGGTGATCGTCAGGTTCGCGCGGACGTGTCCGTCGATCTGGACCGCATGCGCGGTGACACCGCTCGAGCGGAGCACCGCGGCGAAGGGATCGTCGCTGGCCAGCGGCAGGACCGCGAGGGTCTGGATTCCTGCCGCGGCGATCACCCGCGCGACGTTGATGCCCTTGCCTCCGGCGTCTTCGCGAGCGGATGCTGCTGCCTGCACCTCGCCGGGACGCAGGGTGTCGCACAGGGTGATCGTGCGATCCAGCGAGGGATTGGCGGTGACGGTCACGATCCTGCCGCCGGGCTGCGCGCGCGCACTCATGCCACCCACACCTCCACGTCGGCATCCGCCAGGGCGGCGCCCAACTCGGCGTCCGGCGCAGCATCCGTCACGAGGACATCGATCTCGTCCAGGGAGGCGAAGCTCACGAGGAGGTCATGGCCGAGCTTCTCCGCGTCCGCGAGGACGACGACCCGCCGCGCTGCCCGCACGATCGCGGACTTGACGGCGGCCTCATCGGGGTCGGGGGTGCTCGCGCCGAACGTGGAGGAGATGCCGTTCGTGCCGAGAAACGCGATGTCCGGCCGCAGCCTCTCGATCGCGCGCACCGTATCGGCGCCGACGGCGGCGGCGGTCGCAGTGCGCACCCGTCCCCCGATGACGGTGAGCGATGACTCGGATGCTCCGGCGAGGGTGTGGGCCAGTGTCATGGAGTGCGTGACGACCTCCGCCTGGCCGCCGGTGACCAGCAACCGTTCCTCGAGTTGCGCGGCGACCGCATGCGTGGTGGTTCCGGCATCCAGGTAGAGCGATCCATGGAATCGATCGCCGACCAGCGCCAGCGCGCGACGCGCGATCGCCGCCTTCGCTTCGCTGCGACGGTGGGAGCGCTCCGTGAGCGTCGGCTCGACAGTGCTCTCGCGGTCCCGGACGACTGCGCCGCCGTGGACGCGGCGCAGTGCCCCCATCCGATCCAGCTGGTCCAGATCACGGCGCACGGTCTCGGTGGTCACCTCGAAGCGGCGGGCCAGGTCGACGACCCTGACGCGTCCTTCGTCGAGCAGCAGTCGCTCGATCAGCTCTTGGCGCTCCATCGCGTACACGGTTCCTCCTCGAATTTCCCACAGATTACAACACATTCCCACACATACACAAGGTCCCTGTTGGGAACGCTTTGGATAGGGTCGATGGGTGCCCGACAAGCCCGCCGCCGAACTGGTCATCTCGGAGGAGCTCGTGCGCGGTCTGGTCAGAGCGCAGGCCGGCGCGGTTCCCGGCGCAGGAAACCTCTCCCTCGCGCATGTCGCGGACGGGTGGGACTGCTCGGTGTGGCGTCTGGGTGAGGCCTGGGCCGTGCGACTGCCCCGTCGGGCACTGTCCGCTCCGCTCGTTCTGCACGAACAGGACGTGCTCGGCCCGATCGCGGCGCGTCTCGCCGTCACCGGCGTCGGCGTCCCCGCGCCGGTGGTGAACGGCCGCCCCCAGCTCTCTTTCCCCTGGGCGTGGTCGATCGTGCCCTGGTTCGACGGCGCGGCCGGCCTCGGCATCCCCCGAGCCGAACGCGCGGGCTGGGCCGCACCCCTCGCGGCCGCGCTGATCGCCCTGCACGTCCCGGCGCCCGCGGATCATCCGGTCAACCCGGTGCGCGGCGTGCCGCTCGCGCACCGGGCCGCCGGTGTGGCCGGGCGCCTGGCGTCGCTGCGAGGGCGCATCTCAAGCGCGGCGCTGGCCCGTGCGGAGAGGCTGTGGGCGACCGCGCTGGCCGCGCCCGCGTGGACGGACGCTCCGGTCTGGATCCACGGCGATCTGCACCCCGGGAACCTCATCGCGCGGGGCTCTGCGCTGGTCGCGATCATCGACTTCGGCGATGTGACCGCCGGCGATCCCGCCTACGACCTCGCCGTCGCGTGGCTTGCCTTCGATCCCGTCGGCAGGGCGGAATTCATCGCCGCGACCGGCGAGCGGTACGACGCGGCGACGTGGACGCGCGCGCACGGATGGGCGGCAGCGGTGGCCCTCCTGCTGCTGGACCACAGCGACGACAACCCCGAGTACGCGGCGCTGGCCGCCGAGGCCCTCCGGGAACTGGTGCGCTGACCGCGGGAATCACGCCACGGCGCGCTCTGAGGAGGACGACACGGCAGCATCCATGGCTTCATTATGATCCCGTGCCTCTTGTCACGCTGATGCCTTTCAGCGAGACTGACAGACCACGGATCGTTGCAACCCGGCGCACGACCCGACCCGGATCACGCAGCGCTGCGCACGATCGGTTCCTTCCCGTCAGGGCTCTCGAAGAGGAGAAGAAGTGACTCAGACGACGGCCGCGGCCGCACCCGGGATCCGCACGGATCTGATGATCGCAGGTCGCTGGCAGGAGGCGGTGGACGGCGCCCGCATGGAGGTCACCAATCCGGCGACGGGCGAAAGGCTCGGCGAGGTCGCCGCGGCATCGACGGCCGACGTGGATGCCGCCGTCCAGGCCGCGCGAGCCGCGTTCGACGCCGGCAGCTGGTCGAGGATCTCGGGACGAGAGCGCTCTCGCGTACTCCTGCGCGTGGCCGCGCTGATCCGAGAGCGGGCCGAAGAACTGGCGCAGGCCGAGAGCCTGGATGTCGGCAAGCCCATCCTGTTCGCGCGGATGATCGACGTGCCGACCGCCGCGGACCAGTTCGAGTACTTCGCGAGCCTGGCGCAGCACCTCGACGGATCCGTCCGGGAGACGCCCCTGCCCGCGTTCGCGTTCACACGACGTGAACCGCGAGGGGTGGTCGCGGCGATCAGTCCGTTCAACTTCCCGCTGATCCTCTCCAGCTCCAAGCTCGCCCCCGCGCTCGCGGCCGGCAACACCGTCGTTCACAAGCCCGCCCCGCAGACGCCGTTGAGTGCGCTGCTGATGGCCGAGATCCTGCGGGACGCCGGCGTCCCGGACGGGGTCTACAACCTCGTCGTCGGACCCGGGGCCGAACTGGGCGACGCCCTGGTGCGGCATCCGGGCGTCGACATGATCGCCTTCACCGGGTCCACGGCCGTCGGCCGGATTGTGGCGCGCACCGCGGGAGAGCACCTCAAGCCGATCGTGGCGGAGCTCGGCGGCAACGCCGCCAACATCGTCTTCGCCGACGCGGACGTGGACAAGGCGATCGGGGCCGTGATCAATGCATTCGTGTTCAACACCGGCCAATTCTGCATGGCCGGTCCGCGGCTGCTGGTGGAGCGTCCGCTGTACGACACCGTCGTGGGCATTCTGGGTCAGGCCGTCGGTGGTGTCCTGCTGGGTCGTCCGAGTGATCCCGGCACCGTCATCGGGCCACTGGCCAGCCGGGTGCAGTTGGAGAAGGTCGAGGAGATGGTGCAAGATGCCGTCGCCTCGGGCGGCACGATCATCACCGGCGGTCATCGCGTCGAGCTGGACGGCGGGTTCTACTTCGCCCCCACCGTGATCGCCGGGCTCGGCAACGACGCGGTCGCCGTGCAGGAAGAGGTGTTCGGCCCGGTGCTGACGGTCCAGCCCTTCGACACGGAGGATGAGGCGATCGGCCTCGCCAACAGCACCGCGTACGGGCTGGCGGCCGGCGTGCAGACCGGCAGCATCAGCCGCGCCCACCGCGTGGCCAACCGGCTGGAGGCGGGCATCATCTGGATCAACGGCTGGGCGATGCTCGATCCCGCCGTGCCGTTCGGCGGGGTGAAGTCCTCCGGCTGGGGGCGCGAGAGCGGGCCGGAGGCGCTGGAGTCGTTCACCAGGTCCAAGTCGGTGATCATCGCGATCGATCCCGCGGACGTCTCGTAGCCCGAATCCGGAACGGGCGACGGGACCTTCGGCACGCGCGCCCGGACCTCCGTACGGACAGACTTCGTCCATGCGGGTCCGAACGAGGAGGAATCATGCGTGCAGCGGTCGTCACAGCCTTCGGGTCACCGGCGCGAGTCGAGGAGCGTCCCGTTCCTCAACCGGGCCCGGGCCAGGTTTTGGTCCGGCTCGAAGCCTGCGGTCTCTGTCATACCGACATCCACGCGATGCACGGCGACTGGCCCGTCAAGGCGCATCTGCCCCTCGTTCCGGGGCACGAAGGCGTCGGGATCGTTGAAGAGCTTGGGGAGGGTGTGACGACGCGGCGCGTCGGTCAGCGCGTCGCCATGCCGTGGCTCGGCCACGCCTGTGGGGAATGCCGCTACTGCATCGACGGACGGGAGAACCTGTGTGAAAAGCAGTTCAATAACGGGTACGCCGTCGATGGCGGCTACGCCGAGTACATGCTCGCCGAGGCACGCTTCGCCGTCCCGGTTCCGGACAACGTCACGCCCTTGGACGCTGCACCGTTGACGTGCGCGGGCGTCACGACCTATGCCGCCATCAAGAACGCCCGCATCACCCCCGGGGAAACAGTCGCGGTGTTCGGCATCGGAGGCCTCGGTCACCTGGCGGTCCAGTATGCCCGGCTCGTCGGCGCCAAGGTCATCGCGGTCGATGTCACGGAGGAAAAGCTGGAACTGGCCACCGAACTCGGCGCTGACTTCGTCGTGAACGCACGTCGTGAGGATCCGGTACAGGCGATCCGCGACCTCGGCGGTGCGGACGCCGCGATCATCCTCGCGGTAGCGCCGGCCGTCTTCGGTCAGGCCTTCGACGCGCTCAACCGCGGAGGGCGCCTGGTCCTGGTCTCACTGCCCGCCGAGGGAACGCTTACGGTGCCGATCTTCGACACGGTCCTGAAGGGCATCAGCATCATCGGCTCGATCGTCGGGACCCGGCAGGACCTCGCAGAGGTCTTCGCCCTTCACGCCGCGGGACGCACCCGCGTGATCACCGAGACGCGCGAGCTGCAACAGGTGAACGACTCGGTCGACGAGGTGCTTGCCGGTACGGTGCCCGCACGGCTGGTCTTCATGTACCACACCGCCGACCTCGTTCCGGAGGGGGACGGCAGCGGCGGGGGAAGATGACTGCGGCCTGAGCGTCGAGCCGTCGGCGGCGCAGTCAATACCGACTCGTGATATGGCGGATTCGTGTCACCACTAGACTCGGCGTCAGTCGGTGCGCCAACCGGCCATTTGGGGGAGGCACGGGCATGTCGACGACAACAGAGGAGTCTTCGCGGCCTGGCCGCCTGCACCGCGTGGTGACGCTGATCGCCGTGCTCGGGCTGGTCGCGAGCGGCGCGATCGCGGGCGTGTCGACATCCGTCTCGACCGCATCCGCCGCCGAGACCACCGGATGCGCGCCCTTCCACCAGCCCTACTCCGGCGACCCCGCGTACGTGAAGGGCGACAAGGTCACCTTCAACGGCAAGGTCTACGTGTCGACGTTCGCGCCGAACTGGTGGTCGCCGAGCGCCGCACCGCAGTACTGGAGCGAGACGACCTGCGACACGGTCGCCGGCACGCCGGCGCCCACTCCGACACCGACGGCCACTCCGACACCGACCCCGACGCCCACGCCGACCGTGACCCCGACGGCATGCCGCCCCTTCGTCCAGCCCTACTCGGGGGACCCCGCCTATGTGAAGGGCGACAAGGTCACCTTCAACGGCAAGCCCTACGTGTCCACCTTCGCGCCGAACTGGTGGTCGCCGAGCGCCGCACCGCAGTACTGGAGCGAGACGACCTGCGGCGGCACCACCACACCGACACCGACACCCACACCGACTCCGACTCCCACCCCCACCCCGGGCGGCGGCACACCGCCCCCGACGGGCACGCCCAGCGGCATGGTCTTCAGCCCCTACAAAGACATCGCGCAGGCGATGTTCTGGAGCACCGGCTACACGATGGGGACCACGGCCGTCAACGGCTCCCCCACCCCGCTCGTCGGCGCCGGCACGACGCTGCAGTCCACGCTGCCGCAGCTGAACACCATCACCCTCGCCTTCGCCACCGGTGAGTGCGGCGCCGAGAACTGGGCTGGCGTCTCCGGCCCCGATTTCGCCGCCGCCAACGTCGCCGGCCTCGATGCGGCCGACTACGACTACATCCTCGGCACCGGGGGCGCGGCGGGCAGCTTCACCTGCGCATCGGCCGCCGGCATGCGCACCTTCATCGACCGCTACGCGAGCGACAACCTCATCGGCGTCGACTTCGACATCGAGCGCGGCCAGTCGGCCGCCGACATCCGCAACCAGGTCGCAGCGGCGGCCGCCGTTCAGGATCTCTACCCGAACCTGCGCTTCTCCTTCACCGTCGCCACGCTCGGCGCCTCCGACGGCAGCTTCGGCGGAGTGAACGACACCGGAGACACGGTCATCAAGGCAGTGCTCGCGTCGCCGCTGCGCAACTACACGATCAACCTCATGGTGATGGACTACGGCCCCGCGTCATCCTCGGTCTGCGTGATGTCGGGTGCGATCTGCGACATGGGCAAGTCGGCCATCCAGGCGGCGAAGAACCTGCGGCACAGCTATCCCGCCGTGCCGCTCGACAAAGTCGAGCTCACGCCCATGATCGCCCTCAACGACATCCCCGACGAGACCTTCACGCTGCAGGACATCGACGAGATGACCGCCTACGCCGTGGCCAATGACCTCGCGGGCCTGCACTACTGGTCACTCGACCGCGACGTGCCGTGCGGCTCGACCGCCCTCTCCAACACCTGCAACTCCACTCCTTCGGTGCCGGCCCTGGCCTACACGAACCGCTTCCTGACCGCTCTCGGCCGGCTCTAGGGCGGTCGCCCGGGCGTCGCTCGACGACTTCGGGTACGGGCGGCAGCACGTCAGCCGGGCCGTCGCGCACGTGCCTGCCGAGCCTCAGATGCTCGTGCGAGTATGCGATCTCATTCTGGTCTCCGGGCCGTTCAGGCCGATCGCGAGACCCTCGAACCAGGGAGGATTCTGTGGCGGAATCCTGCGGAATTCACTGCTGGGGTACCTGGACTCGAACCAAGAACAACGGTACCAGAAACCGCCGTGTTGCCAATTACACCATACCCCAAGGCGCTCGGTGTAACCCGGTGCCAAGGGTCAAGTCTAGACGACTCGAGCGGCCCGACCAAACCGAGACGCGTCTGCTCAGGTCGCGCGGAACGCCTGGAACGCGGCCAGACGCCGGATCGACTCCGTCTTGCCCAGCAGCTCCATGGATTCGAACAGCGGCGGGGACACCCGGCGACCGCTGACGGCGACCCGCAGCGGTCCGTACGCGATCCGCGGTTTCAGCCCGAGACCCTCGATCAGCGCCGATGACAGCGCCTCCTGCACGGCAGCGGCGGTGAATTCCTCCTCGCGCACCTCCTCGAGCGCGCCGACCGACGCAGCCAGCACGACGCCGGTGTTCTCCGGGAGTCCGGCCAGCGCGTCCTCCTCGTAGAAGATGTCGTCGGTGAAGAGGAATCGCAGCAGCCCGGGCGCGTCACCCAGCAGCGGCAGACGCTCCTGGATCAGCGGAGCGGCCTTGGCCAGCAGCTGTGCGTCCGCGTCGCTCAGCGGCACCGTCACCACACCGGCGGAGGCCAGGTAGGGAACGATGCGCTCGGCGAAGTCCGCCGGCTCCAGCATCCGGATGTGGTCGCCGTTGATCGATTCGGCCTTCTTCTGATCGAAGCGCGCCGGGTTCGGATTCACATCGACGATGTCGAACGCGGCCACCATCTCGTCCAGGGTGAACACGTCGCGGTCGTGGCCGATCGACCAGCCCAGCAGCGAGAGGTAGTTCAGAAGCCCCTCGGGGATGAAGCCCTTCTCTCGCTGCAGGAACAGATCCGCGCGCGGGTCGCGCTTGGAGAGCTTCTTGTTGCCGTCGCCGAGGACCAGCGGCATATGTCCGAAGCGCGGGATGAACGTGGTGACCCCGGCGTCGATCAGCGCCCGGTACAGCGCGAGCTGGCGCGCCGTGGAGGGCATCAGGTCCTCGCCGCGCAGCACGTGGGTGATCCCCATCAGCGCGTCATCGACGGGGTTGACGAAGGTGTACAGCGGGATGCCGCCCGCCCGGAAGATCACGAAATCCGGGAACGATCCGGCCGGGAAGGTGACCTCGCCGCGGATCAGGTCGACGAAAGTGAGATCCTCATCCGGCACGCGGAGACGGTACGCCGGCTCGCGGCCCTCGGCGCGGAACGCGGCCCGCTGCTGGTCGGTCAGGCCGCGGTCGTGGTTGTCGTAGCCGAGCTGCTTCGCACGGCCGGCCGCCTCGTTGCGCGCGTCGATCTCGGCGGCGTTGGAGTAGCTCTCGTACACCGCGCCGGCCTCGATCAGGCGGGCGAGCACGTCGCGGTAGATGTCGTGGCGCTGGGACTGGCGGTACGGCGCGTGCGGTCCGCCGACCTCGACGCCCTCGTCCCAGTCGATCTTCAGCCACCGCAGCGCGTCCAGCAGCTGCAGGTAGCTCTCCTCGCTGTCGCGGGCGGCATCGGTGTCCTCGATGCGGAAGACCATCGTGCCGCCGGTGTGGCGGGCGTACGCCCAGTTGAACAGGGCGGTACGCACGAGGCCGACGTGCGGAAGGCCGGTGGGCGAGGGACAGAAGCGCACGCGCACGTCGACGCCGGAGGCGGTCGTGGTGCGGGGATCGGGGATAGACATCGCATCCCAGCTTAGTTCGCGAGGGCGATCCGCGCCGTGGCCGCGGCCCCCGCCCCGCGTCAGTGCAGCACGCGGGCCAGTGCGGCGAGGGTGGTGCGCACCGCTGGAACGCGCTCGGCCCCGTGCGCGGTGACGACGTGGATCGTCCGCGCCTCGGCCGCCGGCAGCGGCGCGGTCACGATGCCCGGCAGCAGCGGGAAGGACTCCACCGCCATCCGCGGCAGGGTCGCCACGCCGATCCCCTGTGCGACCAGCCCTTCGACCGCGACGAAGTTGTCGGTCTCGAACCCGATCCGCGGTTCGAACCCCGCGCGGCCGCAGACCTCGAGCAGGTGACCGCGGCACCGCGGGCAGCCGGCGATCCAGTTCTCCCCCGCCAGCGCCGCCATGTCCGCCACCCCTGAGCCGGCCGCCGGATGGCCGGTCGGCAGCACGGCCAGCAGCTCGTCCGTGCCGATCGCGCTCACCGCAAGGCCGCTCGCGCTGGATCCATGCGGGTCGTCGCGGTCGCCCGGATAGCTGAACGTGAGTGCGATGTCGGCGCGATCTGCGCGGACCGCCTCCACCGCCTCGGGCGGTTCGGCCTCGACGTAGGTGATCGTGACGCCGGGGTGATTCTGGCGAAGGTCGGCGAGCAGCCGGGGTACGACCGTCGGTGACGCGGACGGAAATCCGACCAGGCGAACGCGCCCGGCGCGAAGCCCCTGCAGCTCCGCGAGCTCACCCGCTGCGGCATCCAGCGCCGTGGTCACGGCGGGCGCGTGGCGAGCCAGCACGCGTCCCGCTTCGGTGAGCCGCACGCTGCGGCCGACGCGTTCGACGACGGCGACCCCGAGGCGCGCTTCCAGGCGCTTCAGCTGCTGGCTGACCGCGGGCTGGCTGTACCCCAGTGCCGCCGCCGCGGCGGTGATCGAGCCCTCGTCGCCGATCGCCTTGATCACGCGCAGGCTCCGCGCGTCGAACTCGGGATCATCCAGTCCGCGATCGGTCACGCCGAAAGCATAACGTCCGTGCATGATTCGCATCGAATACCTGCCGTAGACGAATGCCCCAGAGGCGAGCACCCTGGGGGCATGTCCACTCTCGCCCCGCCCGACCTGCGGGCCGCCCGCGCGGAGTTCACGGGCGGCCGTTCCTACCTCGCCGCCTGCACCGTGGGGTTGCCCACCCGCGGCACGCGCGCCGCCGTCATCGCCGACCTGGATGCCGCGGGCGCGGGCCGCGCGTCCGCGGTCGCCTACACCGCCGCCGTGGAGCGCACCCGCGCCCACTTCGCCCGCCTGGTGGGCGCGGATCCTGCGCGGATCGCGATCGGATCGCAGGCGTCGGTCTTCGCCGGCCTCATCGCGGCGTCGATGCCGGACGGCGCCGAAGTGCTGTGCGCCGAGGGCGACTTCTCGTCGATGGTCCTGCCGTTCGCGCACGCCGGCCGCGGCATCCGTCTGCGCACCGCGCCGCTCAGCCAGCTTGCCGCCGCGATCACGGCCGACACCCGGCTGGTGGTCTTCTCCGTCGTGCAGTCCGCCACCGGCGACGTCGCCGACGCCGCCGAGATCCGCGCTGCGGCCCGACGGCACGGCGCACGCACGCTGTGCGATGCCACCCAGGCGATCGGCTGGCTGCCGGTGCAGGCCACCGACTACGATGCCGTGATCTGTCACGCCTACAAATGGCTGTGCGCGCCGCGAGGCGTCGCGTTCATGGCGATCACCGCGGACTTCGCAGCCACCGTGCCGCCGATCTTCGCCGGCTGGTACGCGGGCGCGGACCCGTGGACGTCCTGCTACGGGCGAGAGGTCGAACTGGCCGCCGACGCCACGCGCTTGGACGTCTCCCCCGCCTGGCAGGCGTTCATCGGCGCCGAGCCCGCTCTGGCGCTGTTCGCCTCCCTTCCCGCCGCAGCCCTGTATGACCACGCGACGGGGCTGGCCGACGCCTTCCGGGCCGGAGCCGCGCTCCCCCCGGCTGATCGTCCCAGCGCCATCGTCACCTGGAGCGACCCGGACGGCTCGGACCTCGCCCGGCTCGCCGCGGCCGGCATCGTCGCGTCGGGGCGCGCGGGCCGCGCTCGCGTCGCCTTCCACGTCTTCAACGACGAGCAGGACGTCGCCGACGCGGTGGTCGCGCTGCGCGGCTAGCTCCGGGCGGGCAGCGGACGACGACCGAGGAAGGACAGCGCCGTCACGACGGCGACCACCGCCAGAGCGCACAGGGCCAGGCCGCCGTATCCGATCCGGCCCAGCACGACCCCGGCCAGGACCGCTCCGGTGGCCGCGACCAGGTTCATGATCAGGTCGCTGCGCCCCTGGCGGCGGGTGCGCAGATCCTCGCTCGAGGACTCGGTCAGCAGCACAGCGCCGGACACGGTGGAGGCGCTCCACCCCAGTCCCAGCAGGATCAGCGCGACCGTGACCGCGGATGCCGAATCCTGCCCGACTGCGGCGAGGATCAGCGACGCGGTCAGAAGCGCCTGCCCGACGAGGATGGTCGGAACCCGTCCGAGCCGGTCGGCCATGATGCCGAACACCGGTGACAGCGCGAACATCCCGGCGATGTGCAGGCTGATCGTCAGCCCGATGACCGTCAGCGTCGCCCCGTGATGCAGCAGGTGGACCGGAGTCATCGCCATCACGGCCACCATCACACCGTGCGCGCCCGCGATCGCGATGATCGCATAGCGCGCAGCGGTCGGCCGGTCCGCGCGCGCGATCGCCGCGGCGCCGCCGGCGACCGCGTTCGCGATCCGCTGCGCGAGCAGCAGCGGGTCCGGCCGCAGGGCGGTCGCGTACAGGGTGATGGCCGCCAGCTGGGCGACGATCGTGAACACGTACGGGCCGGTGAGCGCCGGCATTCCCAGGGTCGCGCCCAGAATCTCGCCCGGACCGACGAGGTTCGGCCCCAGCACAGCCCCGAGCGTGGTCGCCCACACCACGATCGACAGGTCGCGACCGCGCGAGGCGTCGGTGGCGAGGTCCGCCGCGGCGAACCTGGTCTGCAGGTTGGCCGCCTGGCCCGCTCCGATCAGCGCGAACGAGAGGAGCAGCAGCGGGAAGGACACGGTCGCCGCCGCCAAGATGACGCCCACCACCCCCATCAGGGCCAGAAGCATGCCCGAGGTCAGCGAGATCCGGCGGCCTCGGCGGTGCGCGAGGTGAGCCAGCGGCACCGCCAGCGCCGCGGCACCGAGTGTGATGAAGGCGGTGGCCAGGCCCGAGAACGCCTCGTCGCCGGAGATCTCCGCGGCCAGGACCGCGCCGAGCGACACCGTGGCGCCGAAGGCGACCCCGCCGAGCACCTGCCCGCTGGAGAGGACCCAGAGCGTGCGACGCCGGATGCGGATCAGTTCCTCCGGCGAAACGCCGCCGGGCGGCGCGGCATCCGCCTGAGCCGGGGATGAGGGTGCGGGATCGGACATGGGTTCCGGGTGGGCGATCCGGGTCACGCGTCCCGCGCCGTGTTGCGCAGCGTGCCGAGACCGGATATCTGGACTTCGATCGTGTCGCCCGCGACGAACGGACCGACCCCGGAGGGCGTTCCGGTCAGGATGACGTCCCCCGGCAGCAGGGTGAAGGCCGCGGACGCATAGGCGATGATGTCCGCGACCGAATGGATCATGTCGGTCAGCGGCGCGCGCTGCGCGACCTCGCCGTTCAGACGCGTCTCGAGCGTCGCCGAAGCGACGTCGAAGTCGGTCTCGATCGCCGGGCCGAGCGGGCAGAAGGTGTCGAACCCCTTCGCGCGCGCCCACTGCCCGTCGGTCTTCTGCAGGTCGCGGGCGGTGATGTCGTTGGCGATCGTGTAGCCGAAGATGACCTCGGAGGCGCGGTCCGCCGAGACGTTCTTCGCGATCGATCCGATCACCACGGCCAACTCCCCCTCGAACGAGGTGAACGTGGACTGGGGCGGGCGCACGATCGTATCGCCCGGGCCGATCACCGCGGTGTTCGGCTTGAGGAACAGCAGGGGCTCGGCGGGCACCTCGTTGCCGAGCTCCTCTGCGTGGGCGCGGTAGTTGCGCCCGACGCACACGATCTTCGAGCGCGGGATGACCGGGGCCAGCAGCACCACGTCGCCGAGCGGAACACGCTCCCCCGTGGTGTCGAAGCCCGCGAACATCGGATCGCCCTCGAGCACGACGAGGTCGATGTCGTCGACGATGCCGAAGCGGATGGCGTCCTGGTGGCTGAAGCGCGCGATTCTCACCCGTTCAGCCTACTCAGCCGCGGCATCCTCGGAATGAAGACCGTGCGGCGCTCAGGCGTCCAGTCGCAGCAGCCAGCCGTGCTTGTCCTCGGCGCGACCGTACTGGATGTCGGTGAGCTCCTTGCGCAGCTCCAGCGCGAGGGTGCCGAGGGGCTGCTGGTCGAAGAAGTCCGCGCCCTTGAGCACGCCGATCGGGGTGACCACGGCGGCGGTGCCGCAGGCGAACACCTCGACGATGTCGCCGGATGCCACGCCCTGACGCCATTCGTCCAGCGACACGGCACGGCCCTGCACCGTGTGTCCGCGGTCGCGTGCGAGCTGGAGGATGGAGTCGCGCGTGATGCCTTCCAGGATGGACGGGGACTCGGGCGTGACGATCCTGCCGTCCTTGTAGACGAACACGATGTTCATGCCGCCGAGCTCTTCGACGTTGCGGTCCTGGTCGAGGAAGACGACCTGGTCGCACTCGTGCTCGTAGGCCTCGGACTGCGGGAGCAGGGAGGCCGCGTAGTTTCCGCCGGTCTTGGCCGCGCCGGTGCCGCCCTTGCCCGCGCGGGCGTAATCCTCGCTGAGCCAGATGGAGACCGGGTTCACGCCGCCGTGGAAGTACGCTCCCGCGGGCGAGGCGATCACGTAGTACTTGACCTTGTGCGCCGGCCGCACGCCGAGGAAGGCTTCCTTCGCGAACATGAAGGGCCGCAGATACAGGCTCTGGTCCTCGCCAGAGGGAACCCAGGCGCCGTCGACGGCGATCAGTTCCCGCAGCGACTGGATGAAGTACGACACCGGAAGCTCCGGCAGCGCCAGACGCCGGGCCGACCGCTGCAGGCGGCGGCCGTTCTGGTCGGGGCGGAAGGTGTGGATGGACCCGTCCGGGTGGCGGTACGCCTTGATGCCCTCGAAGATCTCCTGCCCGTAGTGCAGCACGGCGGCGGCGGGGTCCAGGGTGATCGGCCCATAGGGCTGGACGCGCGGGCGATGCCAGCCGCCGCCGACGGACCAGCAGATGTCGACCATGTGGTCGGTGAAGTTCACACCGAAGCCCGGGTCGCTCAAGATCGCCTCCCGCTGCGCGGGATTCTTGGCGGCGAGGTTGCGGGTCACGGCGAACTGCAGGGGTGCGAGTCCGGTGTCGGGGTCGGTTCCGATGAGTGTCATGTCACGTCCAAGTTCGGTTGCGCTCACCAAGCGAGCGGTTTCAGATTACGCCTGCAGTCGCTCGACGATCGCGTCGCCGATCGCGGACGTCGGGCGTGCGGCGCCGTCGCGCGCCCGGATGTCCTCCTCCACAGCGCGGGTGACGCGCTGCGCCTCCTCGTGCAGCCCGAGATGATCGAGCAGGAGCGAGACGGACAGGATCGCGGCAGTGGGATCGGCCTTCTGCTGCCCCGCGATGTCGGGCGCCGAACCGTGGACGGGCTCGAACATCGACGGGTACGCGCCATCCGGGTTGATGTTCCCGGACGCTGCGAGGCCGATGCCACCGGTGACGGCGCCGGCCAGGTCGGTCAGGATGTCGCCGAAGAGGTTGTCGGTGACGATCACGTCGAAGCGGGACGGGTTCGTGACCAGGAAGATCGTTGCCGCATCGACGTGCAGATAGTCTACGGCGACGTCCGGGTGCTCTGTCGAGACCGCGTTGACGATCCGCTGCCACATCCCGCCCGCGTGCACGAGCACGTTCGTCTTGTGCACGAGGGTGAGTTTGCTGCGGCGTCGCTCGGCCAGCGCGAACGCGTACCGGACGACGCGCTCGATGCCGTAGGCGGTGTTGACCGACGTCTCGTTGGCGACCTCGTGCGGCGTGCCGGTGCGGATCGATCCGCCGTTGCCCACGTACGGTCCCTCCGTGCCCTCACGGACCACGACGAAGTCGATCTCACCCGGGTCTGCGAGCGGACCCGGCGCGCCTGGGTAGAGCTTCGAGGGACGCAGGTTGACGTAATGGTCGAGCTCGAACCGCAGTTTCAACAGCAGTCCGCGCTCGATGTTGGCGTCTTTGAGCCGCGGATCGCCGGGCACTCCCCCGACGGCTCCGAGCAGGATCGCGTCGTGCGCCTTGATGGCGGCCAGGTCGTCATCGGTGAGTGTGTCGCCGGTGTCGAGGAATCGCGCGGCACCCAGCGAGAAACGCGTCTTGTCGAAGCGGATGCCGGATCCTGCCGTCACGGCATCCAGCACCTTCTCTGCCTCGGAGATGACTTCGGGACCGATGCCGTCACCGGGGATGACGGCCAGTCGCACGGTCCTGGACTGCCCCGCCCGTTCTCCACCCGACCCTGTTACCTGAACGCCCGACATCGCTCTCCTCTTGTCCCTGCCAGCGTACCGGCGGGCGAGCCGCTCCGATCGCCGGCCCGCGCGCCCGCCCGGAGCAGAGCGCCTGGCCTGCGCTCAGCGGTTCGCGCCGGCCCGGCCGCCGAGCGTGAACGCGGCGATCACGGCAGCCACCACGATCAGCCCCGCTCCGATCAGGGCGGTCACGCCCACTCCGGCGTCGAACGCGGATGCCGCGGCATCCCGAAGCGCCTGGCCGAGCGTGGCGTCCAGTTCGTGCGAGGCGGCGACGGCACCGGCAAGGGTCTCGCGGGCGGCGTCGGCAGCAGCGCCGGGCAGAGCATCCGGCAGGACGAGATTGGCGCGGTAGAACGCCGCCAGCAGGCCGCCGATGATGGTGGTGCCGAGCACGGCTCCCAGCTCGTACGCCGTCTCGGAGACGGCGCTGGCCGCGCCCGCCTTGGCGGCCGGAGCGCTGGCGAGGATGAGCTCGTTCGAGACCGTCTCGGCTGCGCCGATCCCCACTCCCAGCGACACGAAGGCCGCGATCAGCAGCGGCAGCGAGGCCGAGGTGGTGCTGACGGCGACCAGCACGTATCCGAGGACGGAGAAGCACAGCGCGAGCGGCACGACCAGGCGCGGCGCTGCACGCTTGGCGATCGGCACGACGCCGATGCCGGCCACGATCATCGCCAGCAGACCCGGCACCAGGGCGAGGCCGGCCTGCAGCGGTGAGAGCCCGACCACGAGCTGAAGGTGCTGGGCGACGAAGTACAGGAAGCCGACCAGCCCGATGACGCTGAGCAGGTTCACCAGGACCGAGCCGGTGAAGCTGCCCCGGCGGAAGAGCGCCATGTCCAGCATCGGCGTCTGCAGCCGGTTCTGCCGTCGCACGAACAGCACCCCGAACAGCACCCCTGCACCGATCAGCACGAGCGGCAGGGGGCTCTCCGCGCCGTGCACGGCGAACTCCTTGATCGCGTAGACGATCGGCACCATGGTCGCCAGCGACAGCACGACGCTGAGCGGGTCGAAGCGACCCGGGCTGGGGTCCCGGCTCTCCGGAACGAGGATCGGGACCAGCACCAGCAGGGGCACGAGCACCGGAACGGCCATCAGGAACACGGACCCCCAGGCGAAGTGCTCCAGGAGGACGCCGCCGACGATGGGTCCGAGCGCGGCACCGGCCGAGAAGCCGGCAGCCCACACCGCGATCGCCATGCGGCGCTGGTCGCGATTGGTGAAGATCGTGCGCAGCAGGGACAGCGTCGACGGCATCAGCATCGCGCCGAACACGCCCATCGCCGCGCGGGCCGCGATCAGCCACTCGGGGCTGGGCGCGAAGGCCGCCAACGCGGAGACCGCACCGAACCCGGCCGCGCCGATCAGCAGCATCCGTCGTCTGCCGAATCTGTCCCCGAGCACGCCCATGGTGACCAGGAGGCTGGCCAGGACCAGCGGGTAGGCGTCGATGATCCAGAGCTGCTGTGTCGCGCTCGGCTCCAGGTCCAGCGCGATCTGCGGCAGCGCGAAGCTCAGCACTGTGTTGTCGACCGAGACCAGCAGCACCGGCAGCATGAGCACGACCAGGGCCGCCCAGCCGCGCCACCCGACGCGGGCGCCTGCCGCCGTCGGCGTGCGGGTCAGTGTGTCGGTCATGATCTTCCTCGTCCGTTGTCCGGGCGATTCAGGTAAACCGTCCAGCCGGTATAGTAACAGGCGTGAAACCCTCCCCGCTGATCCGGTGCTGGATAGCATCGAGCGCATGAGCCGTCCGCCGCGGGCCAGACAGAGCGTGCTCGACGCCTTCGAGACCATCCTGATCGACGCGGGTGAACGCGCGGCGACGCTGGAGGCGACCGCCCGCGCGGCGGGTGTCTCCAAGGGCGGGCTGCTGTATCACTTCGCCTCGAAGGACGCCCTGGCTGCCGGGGTCATCGAACGTCTGCGCGCCCTCGTGGACGCGGACGTCGCCGCGATCGGCAGCGCGCCGGAGGGACCCATCGCCTATTTCCTGCGCTCCTCCGCCCTGGAGAACGATCCGCTCGACCGCGCCCTCATCGCCGTGTCACGCCTCGCGCAGGGCGGGCACACGCCGGCCAGCGCGGCGCTGCGGGAGGTGCGGGCGGAGTGGGGCGAGGCGATGCGTCCGCATGCGAAGGACGCGGCATCCTTCGACCTGATCATGCTGATCAGCGACGGGCTCTATTACAACAACGCGCTCAAGGGCGACGGCATCGCCGGTCCGGTACCCCGAGGGGCGGCGATGGATGACCTCATCGCGCTGGTGGAGCGCGCCGCCCACGGGTGAACGGCGCGCCGCAGCTCAGGACTCGGTGATCTCGATCTGGCGGAACAAGTCGGCGTGGATGGCGCTCTGCACGTCGTCGAGCAGCTCGTCGCTGACCGGCGAGTCCAGGGTCAGGATGCTCAGAGCCTGCCCGCCGGCGCTCGTGCGGGCGATCTGCATGCCGGCGATGTTGATGCCCGCCTCGCCGAACTTCTGCCCGTAGATCGCGACGATCCCGGGGCGGTCGGTGTACAGCATCACCACGTGGTGCTTCTCGATCGGCAGCTCGAGAGCGTAATCGTTGATGCTGACGAGCTTCTCGATCTGCTTGGTGCCGGTCAGGGTGCCCGAGACCGACAGCTGCGAGCCGTCCGAGAGCGCCCCACGCAGCGTGATCACGTTGCGGTACTCGTCGCTGACGTCATCGACCAGCAGGCGCACGTCGACTCCGCGCTGCTCAGCCAGCAGGGGCGCGTTCACGTACGAGACGCTCTCGCTGACGATGTTCGTGAACAGCCCCTTCAACGCCGCGAGCTTGAGCACGCTGACGTCGTACTGGCTGAGCTCACCGTGCACCTCAACGTCGAGGCTGGTCAGCGGCGAGTGCGACAGCGATGCGAAGATCTGCCCGAGCTTCTCCACGAGCGGGATGCCCGGGCGCACGTACGGGTCGATGATCCCGCCGGCGACGTTGACGGCATCCGGAACCAGCTCGCCGCCCAGCGCGAGGCGGACCGAGCGTGCGACGGAGACGCCGGCCTTCTCCTGGGCCTCTTCGGTGCTGGCGCCGAGATGGGGTGTGACGACGACGTTGGGCAGGTCCAGCAGGCGCTGCGCGTCCGAGCCGGCGGCGGGAGGCTCTGCGCTGAAGACATCCAGGCCGGCGCCGGCGATCTCACCCGCGGTGAGCGCGTCGTACAGTGCGCCCTCGTCGATGAGTCCGCCGCGGGCGACATTGACCACGAACGCGGTCGGCTTCATCCGACGCAGCTGCTCGGCGCCGATCATGCCGGTCGTCTCGGGGGTCTTCGGCATGTGGATCGTGACGAAATCGCTCTGCTCGATCAGCTCGTCCAGGCTGACCAGCTGGACGCCCAGCTGCTGGGCCCGAGCGCTCGTGACGTACGGGTCGTACGCGATCACGCGCATGTCGAACGCGTTCAGGCGCGCGGCGATGAGCGCGCCGATCCGGCCCAGGCCGATGATCCCCACCGTCTTCTCGAACAGCTCGGTGCCGGTGAAGGACGAGCGCTTCCACTGGCCCTGCGAGAGCGACCCGTGTGCGGCGGGGATGCGGCGCGCGAGGCTGAGGATGTGCCCGATGGTCAGCTCTGCGGCCGAGATGATATTGGAGGTCGGTGCGTTCACGACCATGACTCCGGCAGTGGTCGCGGTCTTGATGTCGACGTTGTCCAGGCCGACGCCCGCACGGGCGACGACCTTCAGCAGCGGAGCAGCTCCGAGCGCCTCGGCGTCGATCTTGGTCGCGGAACGCACCAGCACCGCGTGCGCGTCCGAGAGGGCCGCGAGCAGGGCGGGACGGTCGGTGCCGTCGACCTGGCGGACATCGAAGTCCGGCCCGAGGGCGTCGATCGTTGCGGGTGAGAGTTCTTCGGCGATGAGCACGACAGGCTTCGGCACGGCAGCGGATCCTTTGGAGCAGTGGGCACGCGAGATGCGGCCTGAAGAGGGGTGGATGCTGCGCCGCACGCCATCGGGGCGCATACAGGTGCCACTCTATCGGCTCGCCCGCATCCGTCCCGGCCGCATGACGACGCCGACGACGCTCAACCCAGCAGCGACGCGGTGTTCAGGGTGGTGTACGCGACGACGTTCAGCCAGAACACGGCGACCAGCCCGAGGCCGCTCAGCATCACCAGGAGGAACTCGTGCGGCCGGCGCTTGTAACCCGCCGCGAACGCCGCGCCCCAGACGATGACGGGAAAGAGGATCGCGAAGATCCAGATGAACCAGCCCAGCCCATTGAGCCCCAGCGGCGCCGCCTGCACGAGGTTGCCGACCGCGTTCCACACGGCATACGCGTAGAACAGCCCGAGGGCGCCCGCTATCGTGGCCACCAGCCAGGTGGGCATCGCCCGGACACGGGATCCGGTGCCTTCTGCGGTCCTGCGGATCACCGTCCCACCGCCCCGATCATCACGAACGGCCATGGCAGCAGAAGCGCGACACCCGCGAGCAGCCAGGCGATGCGCACCCACGGCTTGGCAGCCGTCGTCAGCAGGAACACGGTGCCGAACCAGAGCACCGGGGCGAGCACGGCCAGCCACAGGCTGCCCTGGTACATCACATCGCTCACGAGGTACTGCCGCGCGCCCTGCAGACGCAGACCTCCGATCAGCCAGCCGATCGCATACAGCAGGTAGACGCCGCCCAGGATGCCGAGCGTGATGAGGGTTGCGTTGCCCAACGGCACCCGCTCCTGCGGCATCGTGACCGAACCGTCATCGTGCACGCGTCCGACGTCTGCGCTTCCTCTGCCCACGGCGGTGAAGCCGTCCGGCAGGGCTGTGGGCGCGGCATCCGCGGGCTGGTCGGCAGGCTCGTCCGACGCCGCAGACGTGGGCGGGGCATCCGCGGCCGGACCGGCGCCCACATCGAGTGTGGGATCGTCGTCACCATCCCATGCGAGGGCGTCGTCGTCTGTGCCGCGGGCCATGGCTCCAGCGTAGCCGTCGGTCGCGACCGGCCCCACCTGTCCGAGCGCATGGTGTACTGGCGGTATGGCGACCGTGCGCGACCGCTGGCGATCCCACCTGCTGCAGACGCTCTCCGGAACGGATGACGGGTCACCGCAGTGGGTGCGCAACCTCGCTCGGGGGGACGACGCCGGCTTCTTCGGCCCCGGATCGGCCGCGTGGGCGGTGCACGGCGGGATGGCGACGATGGTCGCCGGCATCCGCGCCCTCCTGGTCCAGGCCCTGCACCCGGGCGCGATGGCCGGCGTGCACGACTGGTCGCGCTACCGCGAAGACCCGCTCGGGCGGCTGAGCGGCACGATCCGCTGGCTGATCACCGTCACCTTCGGCGATCGCGCGACCGCCGAACGCTCCTCGGCCCAGGTCCGCGGCCTGCACCGTCGCGTGCAGGGTGAGTACGTCGACGCGTTCGGCAACCCGCGCCCGTACCGCGCCAGCGACCCGGAGCTGATCGAGTGGGTGCATCTGGCCTTCACCGATTCGTTCCTGACCTGCCACGAGGTCTGGGAGAGCGAGATCCCCGGCGGCCCGGACGCCTACGTGCGGGAATGGGCGACCGCCGGCGAGCTGATCGGCCTGTCCGACCCACCGCTGACCGCGCATGAGCTGCGCGGCAGGCTGCGCGCCATCGCCGATGCCGGCGTCCTGAAGACCGACGCCCGCGTCCTGGATGTCGTGCGGTTCATCCGCACCCCGCCGCTCGCGAAGGGCATGATCCCGCCGTACCGCGTCATGTTCGCCGGCGCGGTGGCGTCCCTCGATCCGTTGCACCGCCGGATGCTGGGACTCCC
Source organism: Microbacterium sp. zg-B185 (assembly GCF_030246885.1). Classification (NCBI taxonomy): domain Bacteria; kingdom Bacillati; phylum Actinomycetota; class Actinomycetes; order Micrococcales; family Microbacteriaceae; genus Microbacterium; species Microbacterium sp. zg-B185. The sequence continues at coordinate 1,375,866 of NZ_CP126739.1, read as the reverse complement.
CCGACCCGGTTTCCTCGCCGTTCCCGCCACCGGCGCTGTGCTGCGCACCGCGCGATCCCTGCTGGGCGAGCGGTCCACATCCGAGGATGCCGCGCTGGCGCGGATCGCTCGCCTGCGCGACGCCTCCGCCGGGTCCCAGCCCGCCGCCTGACCCCGGCAGCCCTTCCCAGATTCGGAGACAGGTACCGGATTCGGATGCGCACGGCCACAGCATCCGAATCCGGCGCCGCCACCCGAATCAGACACCGCCCGGCCCAGCGGCCCCACCGCAGAGCGGCAGCGCACCACAATCCTGGAAACACCACCGGCGGGCACCCCACAGGGCGCCCGCCGGCGTATCGCGTGCGGAAGGTCAGCGCGCGGCGGAGCCTTCGGTGTAGTCCGAGTCGGTCTGCTTCCACGCGAACAGGGCGCGCAGCTCCTTGCCGGTCTCCTCGATGGGGTGCGTGGCGCCCTTTTCGCGCAGTTCCAGGAACTCGGGTGCACCGGCATCCTGGTCTGCGATGAAGCGCTTCGCGAACGCGCCGGACTGGATGTCGCCCAGGACGGCCTGCATGTTCTCCTTCACCCGCGGGTCGATGACGCGCGGGCCGGAGACGTAGTCGCCGTACTCGGCCGTGTCCGAGATCGACCACCGCTGCTTGGCGATGCCGCCCTCCCACATCAGGTCCACGATGAGCTTGAGCTCGTGGAGCACCTCGAAGTAGGCGATCTCGGGCTGGTATCCGGCCTCGACGAGGGTCTCGAAGCCGTACTGGACGAGCTGCGAGGTGCCGCCGCACAGGACGGCCTGCTCGCCGAACAGGTCGGTCTCGGTCTCTTCGGTGAAGGTCGTCTTGATGACGCCGGCGCGGGTGCCGCCGATGGCCTTGGCGTACGACAAAGCAACATCCCAGGCCTGGCCGGATGCGTCGCGCTCGACGGCGATGATGTCCGGGATGCCGCGGCCTGCCACGAACTCCCGGCGCACCGTGTGGCCGGGCGCCTTCGGGGCGATCAGGATGACGTCCACGCCCTCGGGCGCGTCGATGTAGCCGAAGCGGATGTTGAAGCCGTGGGCGAAGGCGAGCGTCTTGCCCGGCGCCAGGTTGTCCTTGATCGAGTCGGTGTAGATGCCGCGCTGGTGCTGGTCCGGCGCGAGGATCATGATCACGTCCGCCCAGATCGTCGCGTCGGCGACGGAGAGGACCTCGAAGCCGTCCTCCTGGGCCTTGGCGGCGGACTTCGAGCCGTCCTTGAGCGCGATGGCGACCTCGACACCCGAGTCACGGAGGTTCTGTGCATGGGCGTGGCCCTGGGAGCCGTAGCCGACGATCGCGACCTTCTTGCCCTGGATGAGCGAAAGGTCGGCGTCGGCGTCGTAGAAGAGTTCGGCCATGGGGATGTGTTCTCCTTGTGTTCTTGGTCTCTGTCCGAGTCAGCCGCGCAGGACGCGCTCGGTGATGCTCTTGCCGCCGCGGCCGAGGGCGAGGAGCCCGGACTGCGCCAGTTCCTTGATGCCGAACGGCTCCAGAGCGCGGAGGAACGCATCCACCTTGCCCTTGTCGCCGGTCACCTCGACCACGAGCGCATCCGGCGCGTAGTCGACGATCGACCCGCGGAACAGGTTCACGACCTCGAGGACGTTCGAGCGGCTGGCGTTGTCGGCGCGCACCTTCACGAGCATGTGCTCGCGCTGCACCGACGAGGTCATGTCCAGCTCGACGATCTTGATGACGTTGACCAGCTTGTTCAGCTGCTTGGTCACCTGCTCGAGCGGCAGCTCGTCGACGTCGACCACGACCGTGATGCGGGACAGCCCCGGCACCTCGGTGACGCCCACCGCGAGGGATTCGATGTTGAAGCCGCGACGGGCGAACAGCCCCGCGACACGGGTCAGCAGACCCGGTTTGTCCTCCACCAGGAGACTCAGCACGTGGCTCGGCATGGCTCAGGCCTCCTCATCGAACGCCGGCGAGTGGTCTCGGGCGTACTGGACGTAGCTGTTGCTGACGCCCTGCGGCACCATCGGCCAGACCATGGCGTCGGCGCTCACGACGAAGTCGATGACGACGGGCCGGTCGTTGGTCTCCAGCGCGAGCGTGATCGCGGCATCCACGTCCTCTTCCTTCTCGACGCGGATCGCCAGACAGCCGTACGCCTCTGCGAGCTTGACGAAGTCGGGGATGCGGACCGTGCCGTGTCCGGTGTTCAGGTCGGTGTGCGAGTACCGGCCGTCGTAGAACAGGCTCTGCCACTGGCGCACCATGCCCAGCGAGGAGTTGTTGATGATCGCGACCTTGATCGGGATGTTGTTGATGGCGCAGGTGGCCAGCTCCTGGTTGGTCATCTGGAAGCATCCGTCGCCGTCGATCGCCCACACGTGACGGTCCGGCTCGGCGACTTTGGCGCCCATCGCCGCCGGCACCGAGTAGCCCATCGTGCCCGCGCCGCCGGAGTTCAGCCACGCGTTCGGACGCTCGTACTTGATGAACTGCGCCGCCCACATCTGGTGCTGGCCGACGCCGGCGGCGAAGATGCCCTCCGGCCCGGTGAGCTCGCCGATGCGCGAGATGACGTACTGCGGAGACATGAGTCCGTCCGTCGGCTGCGTGTAGCCGAGCGGGAACTCATCGCGCAGCCCGTCCAGGAACGACCACCATTCCTCGGTGTCCGCCACGGCGCCGTCGGCCTGGCTGCGGTACGCGGCCTCGAGGTCGACCAGCACCTCCTTCAAGTCGCCCACGATGGGCACGTCCGCGGTGCGGATCTTGCCGATCTCGGCGGGATCGATGTCGACGTGCACGACCTTCGCGTTCGGCGCGAACAGTGCCGCCTTGCCGGTCACGCGGTCATCGAAGCGCGCACCCAGCGAGACGAGCAGATCCGCTTCCTGCAGCGCCAGCACCGCGGGCACCGTGCCGTGCATTCCGGGCATGCCCAGATGCTGAGCGTGCGAATCCGGGAACGCGCCGCGGGCCATGAGCGTGGTGACCACCGGGGCTCCGGTCGTCTCGGCGAGGGCGAGCAGCTCCTCGGACGCCTGCGAGCGGATCACTCCGCCGCCGACGTACAGGACGGGCTTCTTCGCGTGGGCGAGCAGCTGTGCCGCCGCCTGGATCTGCTTGCCGTGCGCCTTGACCACCGGCCGGTACCCCGGCAGGTCCACCTTGGGCGGCCAGACGAACGGCACCTCGGCCTGCTGGGCGTCCTTGGTGATGTCCACCAGCACCGGGCCGGGACGACCGGTGCCGGCGATGTGGAAGGCGGCCGCGATCGCGCTGGGGATGTCCTCGGCACGCTTGACCAGGAACGAGTGCTTCGTGATGGGCATCGTGATGCCCACGATGTCCGCCTCCTGGAAGGCGTCCGTGCCCATCAGGTTGGAGAACACCTGTCCGGTGATGCAGACGATCGGCACCGAATCCATGTAGGCGTCGGCGATGGCGGTCACGAGGTTGGTCGCGCCCGGGCCGGACGTGGCGATGGCGACGCCGACCTTGTTGGATGCTGCGGCGTAGCCTTCGGCCGCGTGACCGGCGCCCTGCTCGTGGCGGACGAGGATGTGGCGCAGCTCGGTGCTGTCCATGAGCGGGTCGTACACAGGCAGGATGGCGCCGCCCGGCAGACCGAAGACGTCGGTGACGCCCAGCAGTTCGAGCGAGCGGACGACCGCCTGCGCGCCCGTGAGCACGGGCGCGGGCGCGGTGCGAGCGGGTGGCCGGGGAAGGGCCGTGGCGGATTCGGCGGACATGATGATGATCCTCTGTCGAGAGATGAGTGTCTGGGGCAGGCCTTAACCCGTGACCGCGCCCTCCGCAGCGGAGCGCACGAGCTTCGAGTATTTGGCAAGAACGCCACGGGTATAGCGCGGAGGTAGCGGCTCCCAGCCAGAACGGCGGGAACCCAGCTCGGCCTCGTCGACGAGTAGGTCGAGAGTTCGAGCCGCGATATCGACCCGTATCAGATCACCATCGCGCACGAAGGCGATCGGACCTGCGTCCACCGCTTCGGGAGCTATGTGGCCGATGCACAGGCCGGTTGTGCCGCCCGAGAATCTGCCGTCCGTCAACAGTAGTACATCTTTTCCGAGGCCGGCGCCCTTGATGGCGGCCGTGATCGCGAGCATCTCGCGCATCCCGGGGCCGCCCTTCGGGCCCTCGTAGCGGATGACGACGACGTCGCCGGCGCTGATGCCGCCCGCCTCGAGGGCGTCCATGGCCGCGCGCTCGCGCTCGAACACGCGGGCGGGTCCTTCGAAGACGTTCGCGTCGAAGCCGGCGGACTTCACGACCGCCCCCTCGGGGGCCATCGTGCCGTGCAGGATGGTGATGCCGCCGGTCGCGTGGATCGGGTTGTCGAGGGTGTGGATGACGGTGCCGTCGACCGGGTCCGGGTTGAGCTCGCGGAGGTTCTCGGCCAGCGTCTTGCCGGTCACCGTGAGGGCGTCTCCGTGCAGCAGACCCTCATCGAGCATCGCCTTCATGATGACCGGGATGCCGCCCTGCCGGTCGACGTCGTTCATGACGAACTGGCCGAAGGGCTTCATGTCGGCGATGTGCGGCGTCTTGTCGCCGATGCGGTTGAAGTCGTGCAGGTTCAGGTCCACCTGGGCCTCGCGGGCGATGGCCAGCAGGTGCAGCACCACGTTGGTCGATCCGCCGAGCGCCATCGCCAGCGCGATCGCGTTCTCGAACGCCTCCTTGGTGAGGATGTCACCGGTCGTGATGCCGAGCTCCAGCAGGTTGACGACGGCTTCGCCGGAGCGGTGGGCGTAGTAGTCACGGCGGCGGTCGGCGGCCGCCGGTGCCGCGGATCCGGGCAGGCTCAGTCCGAGCGCCTCGCCGACGGCGGCCATCGTGTTGGCCGTGTACATGCCGCCGCAGGCGCCCTCACCGGGCGCGAATGCGCATTCGATCCGTTTCAGGTCGGCCTCGGTCATCCGCCCGGCCATGCACGCGCCGACTCCCTCGAAGGAGTCGATGATCGTGATCTCCTTCTCGGTGCCGTCGCTGAGCTTGACCCAGCCGGGCGCGATCGATCCGGCGTACAGGAACACGCTGGACAGGTTCAGCCGCGCGCTGGCCATCAGCATTCCGGGGATCGACTTGTCGCAGCCGGCCAGGAGCACGGTGCCGTCCAGTCGCTCGGCCATGACGACCGTCTCGACCGAGTCGGCGATGACCTCGCGGGAGACCAGCGAGAAGTGCATGCCCTCGTGGCCCATCGAGATGCCGTCGGAGACCGAGATCGTGCCGAACTGCAGCGGATAGCCGCCGCCGGAGTGCACGCCCTCTTTGGCCCCCTGCGCGAGCCGGTCCAGGCTCAGGTTGCACGGGGTGATCTCGTTCCAGCTGGACGCGATGCCGATCTGCGGCTTGTCCCAGTCGGCGTCGCCCATCCCGACGGCGCGGAGCATGCCTCGCGATGTCGTCGCCTCGATGCCGTCGGTGACGACACGGCTGCGGGGCTTGATATCGATGCTGTTGCCGGGCTCAGAAGACATTCCTCGATCCTATTCCCGTGCGCTGGTGCGGATTCGCGCGAGCAGCTGCAGCGCGGTGGCCAGTGCCCGGATATCGGCGACGCGGACCGTCGCGGCCGTCTCGCCGCCGCCCACCCGGATGCCGAGATCGTCCGGGCCCAGACTGGCCAGGGCGTCTTCGTCGGTGACGTCGTCGCCTGCGAACAGCACGGCCGTCGCGCCGAGCCGCCGGCGGAGGGTAGCCACCGCCGAGTCCTTGCCTTCGTGGCGGAAGGAGTACTCGACGATGTTGTGGCCGGTGCGCCGCCGCCAGTGCGGCGCACGCTGATGGACGAGCCGGTCCGCGGCATCCCTCGCGAACTGCGCGTCCTCGGCGCCGGCCAGACGAGTGTGGATGCCGAAGCCGAAGGTCTTGGGCTCGACCCACACCCCGTCCAGGTGCGCCAACCCGGCCGTCATCGCCTCGCGCAGCTCGTCCCGGAGGCCATCGGCCTCCGGGACGAACTCGATCGCGACCGTGTCCTCGCCGGGAACCCAGAACTCGGCGCCGTGCGAACCGGCCAGATGCACCGGCGAATCCTCGACGTGCTCGGCGATCTCTCGCAGATCGTGGAGGCTGCGCCCCGAGACGAATGCCACCGGCGTGTCCGGGATGGCGGCCAGCGCCGCGACCGCGGCGGCCGCCTCGGGCAGTGCGCGCGCCTTCATCGGCTCGTCCTCGAGCGGGGCGAGCGTGCCGTCGAAGTCGAGGGCCACCAGCAGGCGCTCGGATGCCGCGATCCTGCGCAGCGCGTCTTCGATCGCCGCCGGGTCTTCGAGTGCGCTCATCGGTCGGTCTCCGTAGTGCTGCGGAACTGCGCCAGCGCGTCCAGGAACTCGCGCGACCAGTCCTCGACACTGTGCTCCAGCACGCGTCGGCGTGCCGCCCGCATGCGGCGTCCCTGCTCGGCCGCCGGCATCTCCACCGCCCGCATCATCGCGTCCTTGAGCCCTTCGATGTCGTGCGGGTTGACCCGCACGGCGGTGCCCAGCTCGTCCGCCGCCCCGGCGAACTCGCTCAGGATGAGCACGCCCCGGTTGTCCACCCGCGATGCGACGTATTCCTTGGCCACCAGATTCATGCCGTCACGCAAGGCGGTCACGAGCATCACGTCGGCGGCGAGGAACAGCGCGACCATCTCTTCGCGCGGGTAGGCCTGGTGCAGGTAGCGGATCGCGGTGTGACCCATCGTGTCGAAGTCGCCGTCGATGCGGCCCACGGTCAGTTCGATCTCGTCGCGCAGCTGGATGTACGCCGCGACGCGTTCGCGGCTGGGACTGGCCACCTGCACCAGCGTGGTCTCCTCGACGTTCAGGCGCCCTTCGGCCAGCAGCTCGCCGTAGGCCTTGAGCCGGTGGCTGATCCCCTTGGTGTAGTCCAGCCGGTCCACGCCGAGGAAGATCCGCTTCGGGTTGCCCAGCGTTTCGCGGATCTCGCGCGCGCGGGCCTTCACATCCTCGCGATGGGCGAGCTCGATGTACGAGGACGCGTCGATCGAGATCGGAAAGGCCTTGGCCAGCGCCACGCGCGTGGTGCCGTCGCCGCGAGGCACCGAGATGCCGGACGCCTTGGTGTCGTAGCGGAGCTGGCGGCGGACCGCGCGGGCGAAGTTGCCGGCATCCGCCACCCGCTGGAATCCGATGACGTCCGCGCCGAGCAGTCCTTCCAGCACCTGGCGCCGCCACGGCAGCTGCGAGAACAGGCCGTATGCCGGGAACGGGATGTGGTGGAAGTAGCCGATCGTGACGTCCGGCCGCATTTCGCGCAGCATCTTCGGAACCAGCTGCAGCTGGTAGTCCTGCACCCACACGATCGCGTTCTCGGCCGCCGCGTTCGCGGAGGCCTCGGCGAAGCGCTGGTTGACGCGGACGTACGCGTCCCACCAGACGCGGCTGTAGCGCGGCTCGGAGATGACGTCGTGGTACAGCGGCCAGATGGTGTCGTTCGAGAAGCCCTCGTAGTACAGCTCGACGTCCTCCGCGGTGAGCTTCACCGGGACCAGGTGCGTTCCTTCGAAGTCGAAGGGCTCCGCGTCCAGATCGGGCTGGCCGGCCCAGCCGACCCACGCGCCGTCGGCCTTCTGCATCACCGGCTCCAGTGCGGTGACCAGACCACCGGGTGAGCGCCGCCATGCGTCCGCGCCCTCATCGTCGACGGTCCGGTCCACGGGCAGTCGATTGGCGACGACGACGAACTCTGCCTTGGTCACGAGGCTCCTGACGGTTGACGAGACGCTGGACTTCCAGGTTACCGTCCGGCACCGGCCCATCCGGCGCTGGCGGGTGAGGCGGGGGATGTCAAGAGGCGGCAGGATTTTCGGCCGCGCGCTAGCGTGGGGGCATGCGCAAGTATCTGTTCGGCACCGGCATCCTCACCGCGATCACCGGCGGCATCACGCTGCTGCGCGGCCTGCGAGAGGACGCCCCGTTCACCTGGCGCACCGCCCTGGGGTGGCTCAGCTGGGGCATCACACTGGCTCTGGCGATCGGCGCGATCGTGGACACCCGGCGCGCGTCGCACGGCGCCGTCATCGCCGCCGACTCCCCCGTCCACGGCAAGGAGCAGAAGCTGCTCAAGAAGCAGCTGCGGCGGTAGTCGCGAGCGGGATCTCGTACTGCACGAAACCCGAGTGATGTGCGGAAGACTCCAGCCGCGTCAGCGGGTCAGGATCAGGGCGTCGCCCTGCCCGCCGCCGCCGCACAGGGCCACGGCCGCGGTCCCGCTGCCGCGACGCAGCAACTCGTGCACCACGTGCACCACGAGTCGGTTGCCGGACGCGCCGATCGGGTGTCCGATCGCGATGCCGCCGCCGTGGATGTTCACCACGTCCTCAGCGAGCCCCAGTTCGCGCTGCGAGCGGACGACGACCGCACCGAACGCCTCGTTGATCTCGACCAGGTCGAGATCGGCGGGGCTGATCCCCTGCTTCCGGCATGCCTTCTCGATCGCCCGCGCGGGCTGCGCGTGCAGCGAGTTGTCCGGTCCCGCGACCTGACCCGAGGCACCGACCACGGCCAGAACCGGCCAGTCGTTGGCATCGGCATGGGAGCGGCGGGTCAGCACGACCGCGGATGCGCCGTCGGAGATCTGCGAGGAGTTGCCGGCGGTGATCGACCCACCCTCGGCGAACGCGGCGCGCAGTCGGCCGAGGGTCTCCACCGTCGTGTCCGGACGGATCCCCTCGTCGGTGCTCACGACGAGCGGATCCCCTTTGCGCTGCGGGATCTCGACCGGCACGATCTCTGCATCGAACACGCCGGCCTCGGTCGCCGCGGCGGCGCGCTGATGCGAGCGGGCGGCCACGGCATCCTGCATCTCACGGGTGACGTCGAAACGCTCGTTGTGGCGCTCGGTGGAGGCGCCCATGCTCTCGCGGTCATACGCGTCGGTCAGCCCGTCGTACGCCATGTGGTCTAGCACCTCGACCGAGCCGTAGGCCCAGCCTTCGCGGGAGTTCATCAGCAGATGCGGCGCGCGCGTCATCGACTCCATGCCCGCCGCCACCACCACGGTGGCGTCACCGAGGGCGATCATGCGCGCTGCGTCGATGATCGCCGTCAGTCCGGACAGGCACACCTTGTTGACGGAGCCGGAGTGAACGTCCCAGGGGATGCCGGCGCCGACCGCCGCCTGACGCGCGGGGTTCTGGCCGACTCCGGCGGGCAGGACCTGTCCGATCAGCACCGCGTCGACGGCGTCCGGGGCGATCCCGCCCTGCGCGAGGGCTCCGCGGATCGCGGCGCTGCCCAGCTGCACCGCGGTGAGCGCAGCCAGCTGACCCTTCAGCCTGCCCTGCGGGGTGCGGGCGGCAGCGACGATGACGACGTCCTCGGTGTTCATGCGTCCACCTTAACCGCGGTGGTGGTGAGGTGCTCCGAGACGGTCAGCGGCGGTTCCGTGGCCGCGATCACCTCGTCCACGCTCACGCCGGGCGCGGTCTCGACCAGCACGAGCCCGGCCTCCGTGACGTCGATCACGGCGAGGTCGGTGATGATGCGGTGCACCACGCCCTTGCCGGTCAGCGGCAGGGAGCAGGAGTCCACGATCTTGGCCGAGCCGTCTCTGGCTACGTGCTCCATCAGCACGATGACCTTGCCCGCGCCGTGCACCAGATCCATCGCGCCGCCCGGGCCCTTCACCATCTTGCCGGGGATCATCCAGTTCGCCAGGTCGCCGGTGGCCGAGACCTGCATGGCTCCGAGGATGGCCGCATCGATCTTGCCGCCGCGGATCATGCCGAAGCTCGTGGCGGAGTCGAAGAAGGCGGCGCCGGGCAGGGCGGTGACCGTCTCCTTGCCGGCGTTGATCAGGTCCGGATCCACGTTCGCCTCGGTCGGATAGGGCCCCACCCCGAGGATGCCGTTCTCGGACTGCAGCACCACCGTCACGCCGTCCGGCACGAAATTGGGCACCAGCGTGGGCAGGCCGATGCCGAGGTTGACGTACGAACCGTCGCTCAGTTCGGCGGCTGCGCGGGCAGCCATCTCGTTGCGGCTGAGAGCCATGTCAGTTCCCTTCCGTCGTCGTGACGGTGCGGCGCTCGATGCGCTTGTCGATGCCGGTGCCCACCTCGAGCACGCGGTGCACGTAGATGCCGGGCAGATGGACCTGGTCCGGGTCGAGCTCGCCGGGTTCGACGAGCTCCTCGACCTGCGCGATGCAGACGCGCCCGGCCATCGCGGCCAGGGGGTTGAAGTTGCGGGCGGACTTGTTGAAGACGAGGTTGCCGTAGCGGTCACCGCGCAGGGCGTGCACCAGCGAGAAATCCGTCTGGATCGCCTCCTCGAGCACGTATTCGCGGGGCTCGCCGGACACGTCGAGGATGCGCACGTCCTTCACCGGCGACGCGATCGCCACTCCCCCCTGACCGTCGTAACGGCGCGGCAGGCCCCCCTCGGCGACCTGGGTGCCCACACCGGTCTGCGTGTAGAACGCGCCGATTCCGGATCCGCCCGCACGCAGCTTCTCCGCGAGCGTGCCCTGCGGCGTGAGCTCCAGCTCGAGCTCTCCGGAGAGGAACTGCCGCTCGAACTCCTTGTTCTCTCCCACGTACGACGAGGTCATCTTGCGGATGCGCTTCGCGTTGAGCAGGATGCCCAGGCCCCAGTCGTCCACACCGCAGTTGTTGCTGACGATGCTCAGGTCGGTCGTGCCCTGCGCCAGCAGCGCCTCGATGAGGGCGATCGGATTGCCGGAGAGCCCGAAGCCGCCGACGGCCAGCGATGCGCCGTCCGGGATGTCCGCGACCGCGACTGCGGCGGAGGCGTAGGTCTTGTCGATCACGTGCGACTCCTGTGTCTGGGTGAACTCTTGCCTCCATCCTGCGCTCCGCAGCCCACGGCAGCCACGACCGCTGTTGCCATGTGGATCACGCACCGCATAGTGTCCATATCGTGGACACCATGCGGGATCGGTCGGTCCCCGGCGCGCAGTCCGTGGCGCGCGCGGCACGTCTGCTGCGCCTGGTCACCGGTGCCGGTGAGGGCGGACTCAGCGGTGCGGAGCTCGCCCGCCGCGCGGACCTGACCCGCCCCACGGCCCACCGCCTGCTCGCCGCGCTGGGCCAGGAGGGGCTCGTCGACCAGGACGAGCGGACCGGACGGTGGATGCCGGGCCCCGAACTGTACCTGATGGGCTCGGTCGCGGCATCCCGGTACGACATCACCGGCATTGCGCGCGATATCGTGCGCTCCCTCGCCGTGCGGACGGAGGAGAGCGCGTTCCTGTCGGTGCGTCGCGGCGACGAGACGGTGTGCCTGCTCCGTGAGGAGGGCAGCTTCCCGATCCGCTCGTTCGTCCTGTCCGAGGGGGTGCGCTTCCCCCTGGGGGTCGCATCGGCGGGCCTGGCGATCCTCGCCTTCCTTCCGCCCCACGATGTGGACGCCTATTTCGAGCGGCATCCCGAGCTGTCCGGCAGATGGGGCGCCGCGCATGGCGAGCAGCGGCTGCGGACGCGCCTGCGCGAGACCCAGGAGCGCGGGTACGCGCTCAACCCCGGGCTCATCGTCGAGGGCAGCTTCGGTCTCGGCGCGGCGGTGTTCACCCGCGAGGGGCATCCGCAGTGGGCGTTGAGCCTGACCGGAGTGCAGTTCCGCTTCGGGCCGGACCGGCTCGCGGACCTGGGGCGCACCCTGCTCGCCCACGCCCACCAGCTGACCACGCGGGTCGCAGCCAGCTCGCGCTGAACCTCAGCGCGAAACGGAGGACGAGGCGACCTGGACCTGGTCGCGGACGACGTCGGCGACCGCATCCGCCCCGCGCTCGGACAGCACGACGGTGTAGTGATTGACGTCGGGCACGGCGGTGTGGACCAGCGCGGGGTACGCGCGCAGCAGCTCCGGGAGGCGTTCGGCGGCATACAGCGCCGGCAGCTGATCCAGCAGCCCGCGCTCGGCGGTCAGCAGCACGGTGGGATGCCGCATCCGGGCCAGCGCCTGGCCGATCGCCGCCCCGGTGTTCTGGTCGATCGAGTCCTCCTCGAGCGTCGCGTAGCTGGTGGCCGGGCGCAGCTCCGGCTCCTCGCCGACGAGGTCGTAGGCGAGGTAGGCCTCCAGCTGGGGCGTCCAGTCGCGCGAGAACGCCGGATGCGCGCGCCAGAAATCAAGGTAGGCCTCCACCGTGGCGAAGCGCATCGCCAGCCGTTCTGCGGTGGGTCCGAGGACGAGCCGGATCACCTCGTCAGTGGGAAGCTCGTCCGGCACATCCAGCGGGAGCCCGCCGTCGACCAGGACCAGTCGGGATATCCGCTCCGGGTACCGCTCCCCCAGCACCAGCGCGACGAAGGCGCCCATGGAGTGGCCGACCGCCACGGCGCGGTCCACGCCGAGAGCGTCGAGCACGGCGAGCAGGTCGCGCGCGTGCGCGTCCAGCCCTGCCGGGCCGATCAGCGCGTTGCTGCGGCCTCGACCGCGCAGGTCCGGGGCGATCACGCGGGCGAACGGCAGTCGCGCCGCGACCAGCGGCCAGGACAGGTGGGATGCGGTCACCCCGTGGATCAGCAGGACGACGGGCGCGGCATCCGCCGGTGTGCCCTCGGGTTCCCAGATGGCCACGTGCAGATCGCCGCCGGCCACGGCGACCTCCGCCGTGCGGTAGCGGCTCATCGCGCCGTCCATCCGCCGTCCATCGTGTAGGAGGCGCCGGTGACCATTCCGGCGTTGTCGGAGACGAGCCAGCCGACCAGCGATGCGACCTCCTCCGGTTCGATCAGGCGCTTGATCGCGTTCTCGGTCAGGAGCACCTTCTCCAGGACCTCGTCCTCGGGGATGCCGTGCACGCGCGCCTGGTCGGTGATCTGATGCTCGACCAGCGGAGTGCGCACATACGAGGGGTTGATGCAGTTGCTCGTGACGCCGTGCGACGCGCCCTCGAGCGCGGTGACCTTCGACAGCCCTTCCAGACCGTGCTTGGCCGTGACGTACGCGGACTTGAACGCACTGGCGCGCAGCCCGTGTGCGCTGGAGACGTTGATGATCCGCCCCCAGCCCCGGCGGTACATTCCGGGCAGCACCGCGCGGATGAGCAGGAAGGGGGATTCCACCATCAGGCGCTGCATCAGCCGGAAGGTCTCCGGGTCGAACTCCGGAATCGGGCTCACGCGCTGGATGCCGACGTTGTTGACGAGGATGTCGACGTCGAGTGAGAGGTCCTCCAGCTCCTTCGTCTCGGCCAGGTCCACCAGCCAGGGGTCGCCGCCGACCCCGTCCGCGATGGACTCGGTGAGGTAGACATGGTGATCGGCGACGATGACGTGGGCACCGCGGGCGGCGAACTCCTGCACGCACGCGAGCCCGATGCCGCTGGCACCGCCTGTGACGAGGGCCCGTTTGCCCGCCAGATCCTGATCCGTCATAGCTGCGTCTCCCCTGTCTCGGATGTCATCGTGTTCGGACGCGGCGCGAGGGCGTTGTCGATGAACCTCATCATGTCGTCGAATACCTTCGGATCCAGAACCGAGGGCGGTTTTCCCGCCGTGTCCCGCTCCCACAGCAGGAAGCGCATACCGATCAGCTCGCCCATGCCCATCAGCGCCCACGCGGTCACCTCAGGGTCCAGCGCGCGGTCCACGTCACCGGTCGCCTGTGCGGCACTCAGCCCGGCCTCGTAGCCTTCGACGATGCGCGTGTAGTGAAGGCGGAGCGTCTCCGGGGAGACGAACTCGGCCTCGCGGACCACGCGGTACAGAGCCGGGTGCTCGGCGGTGAATCGGAAGAACCCCGTGAAGCCCGCCCGCTCGGCCTCCAGTCGCGAGGATGCTCCTGCCATCGCCTCGGACATGGAGTGACGCACGCGGCGGTTCAGATCGATCACCAGCGCCTCGAAGATCGACTGCTTGCTGTCGAAGTACAGGTAGAACGTGCCCAGGCCGATCCCGGCGCGCTCGGTGATCTTGACGATGGATGCCTCGTGGTAGCCCTGCTCGGCGAAGACGACCTCGGCGCTCTCGAGCAGTCGGCGACGGGTCGCCTCACCGCGTTTGGTCAGCGGCCGTCCGGTCGCGGACGAGACCGGCCTCGCCTCACTGCGCTCATCGGGAATCGTCATACCGTGCACCTTCCACGAGCTCTCGGGCACGCTCGCGCAGTCGCGGACGTGCCAGTTTCTCGATCGTGGAGCGCGGCAGCGCCGTCACGATCTCCACGTGCACCGGGATCTTGAACGCGGCGAGGTTGCGACGGGCGTGGGCGAGCACCTCGTCCACCGAGAGCACTGCACCCGCGGTGGGGACCACGAACGCCACACCGCGCTCCCCCCATACCGGGTCGGCGACACCGACCACGGCAGCGCTGTCGATCAGCGGATGCAGGCACAGCGCGAGTTCCACCTCGGCGGGAGCGACGTTCTCGCCGCCGGAGATGTAGATGTCCTTGATGCGGTCCACGACGCGGAAAACTCCGGAGGAGCTGCGGTGGACCAGGTCGCCGGTTCGCAGCCACTCACCGGCCATCGCCGTCGCGGTCGCCGCCTCATCCTCCAGATAGCCCGCGAACACGCTCGGCCCCCGAACCCACAGCTCACCGGTGGCCTCTCCCTCCAGCGGCAGCAGCGACTCCGGGTCGGCGATCAGCACTCCGACGTGCGGGTAGGGCCGCCCGACCGCGCCCGGATGCGCCGCTGCCTCGTGCGCGGGCAGGTGCAGCACGTTCGGCGCCGCCTCGGTCAGTCCGTAGCCCTGCGTCAGCGACAGGCCTCGCGCCGCCCAGGCGTCGTGCAGCTCTGGCGGCACCGTCGCGCCGCCGACGAGTGCCAGACGAAGGCAGGACACATCCGTGGCCGCCCACTCGCGGTCGGCGGTGAGCATCGCGTACTGCGTGGGCACGCCCATCATGGCCGTCACCCGCCGGTCGCCGATCAGCTGTAGCGCCCGCGCCGGCTGGAACGAGCGCTCCAGCACGACGGTGGCACCGATCCACCAGGCCAGCAGCGGCTGGCAGTTCCACGCGGCGACGTGGAACTGCGGGAGCATCGCCAGGACGACGTCGTCCTGGGTCAGCGGCAGCGCCTGCCCGAGCGCCAGGTTGTTCCAGAAGCAGTTGGCGTGGGTGAGCACGACGCCTTTGGGGGCAGCTTCGCTGCCCGAGGTGAAGATGATCAGCAGCGGGTCATCGTCGCGGACGTGCCGCGTCGGACGCGCCCCGCGCGGCAGGGGCACGGCCCCCTCGACGCCCGTGGAGCCCAGGGCGGTGACCGGCGGGGTCTCCTCCAGCCCGCGGAGCGCCTCTGCGGCAAGCGACGCGTACTCGTCGTCGACGAGCACGAGCGCCGGGTCGGTGCGACGCAGCAGGTCGCCCAATTCGCGCGCTGTCAGCCGCCACGACAGCGGCACGAACGCGACCCCGGCGAGCGCACAGGCGAAGAACGCCACGACATGGTCGATGGAGTTGCCCGAGATGGTCGCCAGCCGCGAGCCCGGGCCGTAGCCGACGCGGCGCAGTCCGTCGGCCAGGTCGACGGCCCGCGCCGCGAGGCCGGCATAGTCGATCGTGACGCCGCGGTCATCGATCGCGATGCGCGCGGGCGACTGCGCGGCGCGGTCGGTGAGCCAGCGCCCGATCGTGTGCGACCCGTCCTGTCCGGCCATGCCCCCGCTCATACCCGTACCTCAGCGGGGACCTCGGTATCGGCATCCGAATCGTCGATGCTCTGCAGCGACAGGCGCACGCGCTCGCCACGGCGGCGACGCCACCACGCGTCGATCGTGCCGGCGATGCCGCCCGGCAGGAACATGACCACGAGGATGAACAGCACGCCGAGGAGGAAGAGCGGCTCGGACAGCGGGATCCGCAGGACGTCGGGAAGGCCGGCGACAGCCTCCGAGCCGGCGACCACGGTGAGGCGCTGGTCCAGCAGCGTGTACAGCACGCCCCCCACGATGGCACCCCACCGGAAGCCCACGCCACCGAGGACCACCATCACCAGAATCGTGATCGTCAGGTCGGCCGAGACCGCGCGGGGCACTGTCCCGGACTGCAGCAGCATGTACGCCACTCCGGCCAGGCTCGCCAGCACGCCGGCGATCACGAAGACCAGCAGCTTCGCCCGGTAGGGGCGCAGACCGAGCACGCGGACGCGCTGCTCGTTCTCGCGCGTGGCGCGGGCGAGGTGACCGAGCCGGGAGGTGTCGACCCAGAGCGTGACCAGGTAGACGATCACCAGGACGGCCAGCGCGAACCAGTACAGGTTGCGGGTGTTCACCACCCCGACCAGCAGGTCGGGAACCTGCTCGGTGTTCAGGCTGAGCCCCTCTTCGCCGCCGGTGATGCCGGAGTTGCGCCGCACCAGCACCGATCCGGCCTGCGCGAAGGCGAGCGTCACCATCGCGAACGGGATGCCGGAGACCCGCATCGCGACCGCGCCGGTCGCGAGGGCTATGCCCATGCCGCCGATCAGCGCGACGAAGATGCCGGGAAAGAGCGGGACACCGAAGTGCTCGAGCGCGATGCCCAGGCCGTAGGCGCCGGCGCCGAAGTACAGTGCGTGGCCGAAGGACAGCATCCCGGCCGATCCGAGGAGCAGGTTGTACGACAGCGCCAGGGCGGCGAACACCATGCACAGCGACAGCAGGGCGAGGGTGCCCGGCATATAGGTGGGGGTGGGCAGGATGCCGGGGATCGAGATGTTCAGCAGCGGCAGCACGGCCATGAGCACGACCAGCGCGGCGCCCAGGCCGAACGGAAGCCAGCGGCGCATCATGCCTTCCTCCCCAGAATGCCCGACGGTCGCACCAGCAGCACGAGCGCAAGGAGGATGACGACGATGAAATCGCCCGTCCCGTTGAGATAGGTGTTCGCGAACTGCTGCAGGATCGCGACGAGCACCGAGGCGATCGCCGCGCCGGCGAGCGAACCGAGCCCTCCGATCACCGTGACGATGAACGCGAAGATCAGCAGAGTCGAGCCCAGGTGGGCCGAGACGAACGTCGTGTAGTGCATCGCGAGGACCCCGCCGATGCCGGCCGCCCCACCGCCGATAGCGAAGACCAGGGTGAAGGAGCGCCGCACGTCGATGCCCAGCGCGGTCACCATCGCCCGGTTCTCCACCCCGGCGCGGATGATCATGCCGTAGCGGGTCTTCTGCAGGAAGATCACCAGTGCGCTGAGTACGAGCAGCGCGGCGATCATGAGCACCCAGTAGGTGTTCGGAATGCGGGCGCCGAGCACCTCGGTGGTCTGCTTGAGCCACGGCGGGCCGGCGATGTTGACCGGATCTGTGCCCCAGATCCCCTCGAAGAGCGCGACCGCGGCGAAGGACAGCCCGACGGTGACCAGGACCTGCTCGATGTGGCGTTCGTACAGCGGCCGGATCAGCACGAGCTCGGTGACCGTCGCGAACACCGCCCCGACCAGAGCGCCCACGGCGATGGAGAGCAGGAACGACAGCCACGACTGCGTGCCGAGTGCCTGCGCGACAAGCCAGCCGATGAACGCGCTGAGGGTCAGGAACGCGCCGTGCGCGAAGTTCAGCACGTGCATGAGCCCGTAGATGAGGCTGAGGCCCGAGGCGACCAGGAAGTAGAGGGCGCCGAGGCCCACGCCGGTGATGAGGGTGAGGACGAGCATGCTCATGCGGTGCCCTCCTCTGCCGGGTGCGGGACGGTTTCGGCGTGCACCCCGAGCAGTCGGCGGGTCAGGGCGTCGTCGTCGAGGATCTCGCGCGCACTGCCGGTGTGCACCACGCGGCCACCGGCGATCACGACCGCGCCGTTCGCGAGGCGCCGCACGACGTCGAGGTTCTGCTCGACGAGCAGGATCGGGACGATCTTGGACGCCTCCGCCAGAGCGTCGGTCACTTCGGCGACGACGCGCGGAGCGAGCCCTTTCGTGGGCTCGTCGACCAGGAGCAGCTGGTTGTCGTTCAGCAGGGCGCGGGCCACCGACACCATCTGCTGCTGACCTCCGGAGAGTGTGCCGGCCATCTGGTCGCGGCGCTGGACGAGGTCCGGGAACAGCGCGTCGACGTAGTCGCGGCGCGGGTTGCGCTGCCGTTCGGCCAGTGCCAGGTTCTCGGCGACCGTCAGCTTCGCGAACACCTCCCGGTCCTCGGGCACGTAGCCGACGCCGCGCTGCACGATCCGGTGCGTGGGGAGGC
This sequence comes from Microbacterium sp. zg-B185, assembly GCF_030246885.1. NCBI lineage: Bacteria > Bacillati > Actinomycetota > Actinomycetes > Micrococcales > Microbacteriaceae > Microbacterium > Microbacterium sp. zg-B185. Next base: position 1,357,774 of record NZ_CP126739.1, on the reverse strand, counting down.
CGTCGATGCGCTCTCCGTCGAGCGTGATCTCGCCGCGACGGGTGATCAGCCCGAGTATGCCGCGCAGCGTCGAGGTCTTGCCGACTCCGTTGCGACCGAGGACGGCGGTGATCCCGGCTGCCGGAACCGAGAACGTGACATCCTCCACGACCTGCTGGCCGGCGATCGAGCAGCGCAGATGGCGCACCTCCAGGATGCTGCCGGGCAGAGGATTTGCGGAGGTCACGCCGCCGCCGTCCCGAGGTACGCGCTCTGGACGAGCGGGTTTTCCATCACGTTCTGCGGGGTGTCGTAGGCGATGATGCTGCCGAAGTACATCACCGCGACCTTCTGCACCAGTCCCATCAGCACGTCGATGTGATGCTCGACCATCAGCACGGTGCACCCGTTCTCGCGCTGCATGTCGCGGATGTTCTCGACCAGACCTGCGACGTCACCGGAGCCGACGCCCGCCATGGGTTCATCGAGCAGGACGATGCCGGCGTTGGTCACCAGCAGCACGGCGATCTCGAGCTTGCGCTTGTCGCCGTGCGAGATGTCGCCGGCCGCGTGGTCGAGTTTGTGGGTGAGCCCGACGGCCTCGAGCTTGGCCCGTGCCAGATCGGTGGCGGCATCCGTGCGCCGGGGGAATCGCAGCAGCGAGTAGTCGCCGCCGAGGGAGACCTGCGCGGCGAGTCGCACGTTCTCCAGGACGCTGAGTCGCGGGAACAGGCTCGACGTCTGAAAGGTGCGCCCCAGTCCCGCCCGCGCCCGCGCAGGGACGGACGCTGAAGTGATGTCGTCACCGTTCATCAGGACGCGTCCTGACGTGGGCTTGATCAGGCCGGAGATCACGTTGAACAGTGTGGTCTTGCCGGCGCCGTTGGGGCCGATGACCCCGACGAGCGAGCCGGCGGCGACATCGAGCTCGACGTCCTTGAGGATCGTCGCACCGCCGATCTGCAGGCCGAGGCCCTCGATCTTCAGCGCGGACGGGATGGGGGTGCTCATCTCGTGCCTGCGGCGCTACTTGGCTTCGGCAGGAGCGACCGCTGCGGCGTCCGCCGTGTCGACCAGCTCGGCAACGAACGTGCCGCCGTCGGCGACGAGTTTGGTCTGGTACATCTCCTGGATCAGGGCGTGGTCGCCGACGCGCACCTCCATCGCACCCTTCGGCCCGTCGAACTGGAAGCCCTCCAGCGCCGCGATCATCGCGTCGACATCGCCCTTTCCCTCCCGGATGGCGTGCACGATCATGAGGGCGGCGTTGAAGCCGTCAGGGCTGAACAGATCCACCGCCCCGCCGGCGTCCTCGATGAGCTCGATCATCGCCGCGTTCACGTCGTTGTCGTTGGCACCGGGGAAGTAGTGGTTCAGGAAGCTGATCTTCTCGGATGCCTCGCCGTAGGCGCCGAACGTCGCGGCGTCGCCGAGACCGGTCACGACGGGGATCTCGTCCAGCACGCCCTGCTGGCTCATCGCCTGCCACATCGCACCGGATGTCGCACCCGCCCATGCCACGAAGACCAGATCGGGACTGCCGGCGAGCACCTGCTGGGCGAAGGGCGTGAACTCCGTCACGTCTTCGGCGACCAGCACCGAGTTGACCGTGGCGCCCTGCGCTCCGAGAATCGCCTGGACGGCGGCTTCGTTGCCCTGTCCGAAGGCGTTGTTCTGAGCGAACACGGTGATCGTCTTGCCCTCGATGTCATCGAGGAAGGTTCCTGCGGTCGCGACGTCCTGCGCGCTCTGGCGGCCGGAGCGGAACGTGTACTCGTTGATGCCGGTGATGGCGTCGGCGGCGGCCGGGCCCGAGACGAAGAGCACTTTGTTCTGCGCGGCCTGCTCTGCGACGGCCAGGGCGACCCCCGATGAGGCGCTGCCGGCGATGATCGTGACGCCCGCTCCGATGAGCTCCTTGACTGCGGTGACCGCCTTGTCGGGATCCCCGGCGTCGTCCTTGTACTCGACGGTGATCGCGGTGCCGTCCACCTCGTCGGTGCCCTCCGTCGCGTAGTCCAGTCCGGCCTTGAAGGCGTCCAGATACTGCTTGCCGTACCCGGCGAGGGGTCCGGTCTCGCTCGTGACGATGCCCACCGTGATCTCGGCGGGGCCGCTCGGCGTTTCGGACCCGTCGCCGCCCGGGGCGGAGGCCTGCGGCGCGCAGGCGGCCAGGACGAATGCCGCGGCGGTGACCACGGAGCCCAGGAGCAACTTCTTCGTAACCCGCATGTGCGTGCCTTTCACCATCGGAAGGGAATACATGAAACCTGATTCAGGTACTCGTAACCTAGGAACACGGAGGGCGCGCTGTCAAGGGGCGATCCCTGTGGGAGCACGGCGCTGCGCGGGGCGGCGGGCGGGCTAGGTCGCCGCCGCCGCCGTCTTGCGCCGGCGGACCTTGTCGCCGCCCGCCTTGGGCGCGTCGACGCCGACGTCGAGAAGGGGCTGACCCCGATCGGTGGACCAGATGGCTCCGAGCCCGCGGTCGCCGTGCTGCGAGGCGCGCACCGCCCGTTCGTCGGCCCAGCCGTTGAGGCGGTGGCCGGCGTGCCCCCGGACGTGCTCGAAGGTCACGTCCGGTATCCCTGCCGCGCGCCGGCCATCGCGGGCGTCGATCAGCGCACGCAGGATGTCCGCGTTCTTGGTCGGCTCCCCCGTGCTGGTCTTCCAGCCCCGTCGCGCGTGCGCGTCCATCCAGGACCGGTAGGTGTTGATGGCGTACATCGAGTCGGCCTGGATGTGCAGTTCCGCCAGGTGCGCGTGGTCGCGAATGGCGTAGAGCACCGCGAGGAGCTCGCCGATGTTGTTCGTGCCGGCCTCGAGGGATCCGGCCGCCCAGCGCCCGTCCTCACCGACCCACGCCCATCCGGCCGGGCCGGGATTGCGCATGCACGCGCCGTCCGTCGCGACCGTGTACCTGCTCATGACTGGTCCTCCCGGTGCCGCACCCGTGCCGGCTCGCCATGCCGGACTGACATCGCACGGACCTCGCTACCATCCAGCAGAACAGCCCCGGAACCACTGGCGAGTGGATTCCGGGGCTGATCCGTGCACCCCCTGGGACTTGAACCCAGAACCCACTGATTAAGAGTCAGTTGCTCTGCCGATTGAGCTAGAGGTGCATGATTCGCGAGGGCGAACCGAGGCTAAACATTACCATCACGATTGCGTCACTCGGAAATCGGGTGGGCTGCGGCCGGTATCCTGGACACCGTGACCTCGCCATCCGCTTCGGTGTCCTTCCGCGCACCCTTCGACGGGGATCTGCGCGAGGATCTGACCCTCGCGCTGCAGATCGCGGATGCCGCGGACGCGGTGTCGATGGCTCGATTCGACGCGGCCGACCTGGACGTGCAGCTCAAGGCCGACGCGTCCCACGTCACCGAGGCCGACCTGGCCACCGAGCGGGCGATCCGCTCGATCCTGGAGACCGAGCGCCCCGACGACGGCGTGTTCGGCGAGGAGTACGGACGCACCGGCGACTCGAGCCGGCAGTGGATCGTCGACCCGATCGACGGCACCGCGAACTATCTCAAGGGCATCCCGATGTGGACCACCCTGATCGCTCTCTCGATCGACGGCGTGCCCCGGGTCGGCGTGGCCAGCCAGCCCGCTCTCGGCCGCCGGTGGTGGGCGGCGACCGGCCTCGGTGCGTGGACGAACACACCGGAGCGCACCCCGCGCCGACTGGCCGTCTCATCGGTCGGCGCGATCTCCGACGCGAGCGCCAGCTTCCAGAGCATTCGGCAGTGGGACGAGGCCGGACAGCTGGACGCGCTGGTGCGCCTGTCCCGTTCGGTGTGGCGCGATCGCGGCTACGGCGATACCTGGCCCTACATGCTGCTGGCGGAGGGGCGCCTGGAGTTCGTCGCCGAGTTCGGCGTGCAGGAGTACGACATCGCCGCCCTGGTGCCGATCATCACCGAAGCCGGCGGCCGTTTCACCTCCTATGCCGGCGAGGACTCCATCGCAGACCGGTCATCGCTGGCCACCAACGGTGTGCTCCACTCCGCATTCCTGGACCTGCTGGGCGCCACCTCGGAGTCGAGGAGCACGCCATGAGGCGCCGTCGCTCGCTCCTGGGCGGTTCGGTCATGATCGCGGCCGCGCTGCTGGTGGCGAGCGGGTGTGCGAGCACGCCGCCCGCACAGCCGGAGACGTCCCAGACCCCGGCCCCGGCACCGACGTCACCGACACCGACGCCCGAGACCGAGGCTCCGCCGACGCCGGCGGAGGACCCGACGTGCGAGACGATCATTCCGGACCAGACCGTCACGGATTTCGAGGCCGTCGGCTGGACCGCGCGGGCCGAGCCGTTCCGCGTCGGCGAGCTGGAGCTGCCCGAGGGCGTCCAGTGCATCTGGGGTGATTTCTCGACCGCCACCGACCACGTCCAGATCTACGGCTGGGCGCCGATCACGGCCAAGCAGGCCGCGGATGCGCAGAAGTATCTGAAGGACGCGGGCTGGCGTGTCGAAGAGTCAGCCGAGGGAGTGATGCTCACCGAGAGCGCGGACACCACCGTCGCGACCGACGCAGACGGCTACGGTCTGACGTACCTGTTCGGCGACGAGTGGGTGAAGTACGCCGACACCAAACAGGGCCTTCTGCTGGTGGTGTGGCCATTGCCCTGATCTGAGTCCGCCCTGATCTGAGTCCGCCCCACCCGGTTCAGCTAGACCCGAGGCGCGGCCACGACGACCACGTTGTCGGCATAGCGTCCCGTGGAGCTGTCGAAGGCTCCCCCGCACGTGATCAGCACGAGCGCCCTGGTGCCCACACGGGCGAAGATATCGTCCGTGGGCAGGTCCTGCTTGGGATAGTAGGTCACCGACACCACGTCGTAGACGGCCGCCGCACCGTCCCCTCCCAGCACGGTCACTTCGCTGCCGGGTGCCAGTCCGCGCAGCTCGGCGAAGGGCCCGATCGGATACTCGGGGGCGTCGATGTGGGCGGAGATGACCGTATTGCCGTCCGGGCTCCACGGATCCGACCCGAACCGGTACCACCCGGCGATCGCGGGGTTCTCCGGCAGCTCCATGAAGCCGCCGGCCTCGACTCCGACTGGGATCACCTCGATGTCGATCCCGGCAGCGCCGATCTGGACCCGCACGGGCGGGACGGCCTCACGAACAGGGGCAAGGGTGCTCTGCGCGATCGGGACGTCGACAGCGGCTGTCGGGGCGGGGGTGGGCACGGCCGACGGTGTCGGTGGCGCGGGTGCGCCCGCCCCGGTGGGGGCCGGGGCGGGCGCGCACGCGGAGAGCGCGAAGACGAGCGCAACGGGTGCGATCAGTCGTCGTAGCACGGGTATCCCTCCGCGTGGTCGGTCGGTCGTTCAGGCGTCGGTCTTGGCAGCACGTGAACGACGTGCGAGCACGACCGTCACGGATGCCGCCGCCGCAGCGAACGCGATGCCCACGATCCAGCCGGCCTGCATCGCGGTGTCACGCTCGGCGGCATATCCTGCGGTGCCCGAGTTCACTCCACCGGGCGCGGTGTGTCCGACGGTGACGTTCTGCACGGCGAGTGCGAGGTTCCCTGCCTCGGCGCTTCCCCACGCGTAGACGATCGTCAGCACGCCGTCCTGGATGGCGACATCTGCCGGTCCGAGCACGGGCTCGGTCGTGCCCGCCAGCGCGACGGATGCCGAGACGGTGCCGGCCGGGAGGTTCAGCGTCGCCTCATTGGGGTTGACCAGGTCTTCGACCACTGGCGCCCCGCCGGCCAGGATGTCCACCGCGGGTGCGGCCGCCACGTGGCGAACGGTCAGGCGACCTTCTCCGGCAGCGGTCGTCTGGGTGTCGTTCGTGAAGAGCTTCGCCGTGGGATCGCCCGCCTCATCCAGGAACGCCACCGCGGTGTAGCTGGTGTTCGCGGCCAGCGACAGCGTGATCGGCCCCAGAATCGGAGCGCTGGCGTCCGCGGCATCCGTCGCGGTGAGGGCGACCTCGTAGTCACCCGCGGGCAGGTCGAGCGGACCGGCCAGATCGCCGGGCTGGAAGTCGTCGAGCGTCAGTTCCCCGTTGACATAGACATCCACCGGTGTGTCGGGGATGCCGTGAAGCACCGACAGATCGGCCGTGGTCGCCGAGATGGCCTGGGCAGGGGCGATGAAGCCCGCTGCGAGGGCGAAGCCGGCGACGACGCCGGCTGCGATTGTCTTGCGCACTGTGTCCTCCTTCAGGGGCGGCTCTTTCCGCCCTGCACGGAGTACTTCGGCGTCGTCCCTGAATTGGATTCAAATGCATGGACAAATCTCTCCTGAGCGCGCCACGGCGCTGCTCAGGCCTGATCCTCCCGGACCGGACCGGGTTCCATGTACCACTCCACGAACGACCGGGCGCGGCCGTCGTCGGCGAGGCTCACCACCCACAGGTTGGCGTAGATCCGCCCCTCGGACGGATAGTCGGTGCGGCCCTGGATCACGCCCACGCCGTCCGAGAATGCGAGCGGCTCGCCCTGGAACGTCCACGTCCCCGGCTCGTCCCTATGAGCGAGCCAGCCCTCGACGATGGCATCGCGCCCGATCCAGGGCTCCGGGTCGAACGGGCCTCCTGCATAGGTGGCGTCCTCGACGAAGAGCGCGCGGATGTCGTCGGGCTCGTTCGAGGACCACGCGAGGAGATAGCGGTCGAGCCAGCTCTGAAGTTCATCGGCCATCCCCTACGACTACCGCGACGACCGCCTGCGGTCAAGACGTCCGGAGAGCATGACAAGGTGGTCGCATGAACCGCGTCGGAGCGATCTTCACGCCCTACTTCCCGCCTGAGGTGCTGCGCGATGCCGCGCAGACCGCCGACGAATCGGGTGTTCCCGAACTGTGGCTGTGGGAGGACTGCTTTCGCGAGTCCGCGTTCGCCACGGCATCCGCTGTCCTGGCCTGGACCACGCGACTGCGGGTCGGGATCGGCGTCGCGCCGATCCCCTTGCGCAACGTCGCCGTCACGGCGATGGAGATCGCGACCATCGAGCGGATGTTTCCCGGGCGGCTCGTCCCCGGGGTCGGCCACGGCGTGCTGGAGTGGATGGGGCAGGCGGGCGCGCGGGCCGCCTCGCCGCTGACCCTGATGCGTGAGTTCGTGCCTGCCCTCCGGGCCCTCCTGGCCGGCCAGGAGGTCAGCACCTCGGGTCGCTACGTCTCGCTGGATCGGGTCCGGCTGGACTGGCCCCCGGCGCAGCCACCGTCCCTGATGGTCGCCGGCGAGGGGCCGAAGACCGTCCGCCTCACCGGCGAGGTCGGGGATGGAACCGTCCTCCCCGCCGGGAGCACTCCGGACCGGGTCACCCGAACCCTCGCTCTCGCCCGGGAGGGGCGAGCGGCCGCCGGGCGCGACGACGCGCACGAGCTCGTCGTGTTCGTCTCTGCGGCGTTCGGCGGAGGGACGGCCGGGGCCCAGCTCCGCGACGAGCTGATCCGCGTGGCTGGTGGTGCGGACCCCGCCTTGACGGTCGTCGGCGACGCCGAGGCGGTGATGGCGGCGATCGCCCCGTTCTACGCGGCCGGGGCGACCACGGTCGTCCTGCAGCCCCGCGAGGGCGAGAGCGACCTGGCCGGTTTCATGCAGAACGTCGGCGAGGTCGCCCGGATGGTCGAGGCCGGGTGAGCCTCGGCTGCAGCCTCAGCGACCGCCCTCGTCGCGCCACGCCTGCGCCAGCCGGTTGACGCCCTCCCGGAGCGAGTCGACGTCGGGCTCCGCGAAGGACAACCGCACGAAGCCGCGGAACTGCTCGGCACCGGCGGCGAACCACTCGCCGCGCTGGTAGGTGACCCCGAGGTCCTGCGCGGCCTCGAACACCTTCGCGAAGTCCACGTCGCCGCGCAGGCGCGCCCACACGAAGAATCCTCCGGTCGGATCGGACAGCTCCACCCGGTCGCCGAACTGCTCGCGCAGCGCCGACGTGAGCACACGGGCCTTGTCCGCATACACCGCGCCGGCGCCGGCGATCGCGGGATCCAGGCGCGGGTCTGCCAGCATGCGCCCGACGAGGTCTTGCAGGACGCCGCTGGTCTGACCGTCCAGCCGGTTCCGCAGCTTGGTGAAGCCCGCTTCCAGCGCCGTCGGGACGGTCAGCCAGCCCAGGCGGAGCCCCGGTCCGAGCGTCTTGGAGAAGGAGTTCACCGCGATGACCCGGTCGGTGTCGCGCAGCCGCGGTCGGTCGGGGACGACTGTGCCGGGGAACGCGATCTGCCGGTACGGGTCGTCCGAGAGGATCGTGAATCCGTACTGCTCGGCGAGGTCCACCAGCGCCGCCGCCCGTTCCGCGGTGAGGGTGGCGCCCGAGGGGTTCTGGAAGGTCGGCACCGTGAACAGCGCCTTGGGACGAAGGCCCGCGCGCAGTCGGGCGGCCAGGACATCGATGTCGATGCCTTCGGCGGTGACCGGGATCGCCTCGATGTGCACACCGACCAGGTCGAGCACACGCAGGAAGAGCGGATAGACCGGATCGTCCACCACGATCGTGTCGCCCGGGTCGAGCGTGCCGAGCACGGCCAGCGACAGCCCGTGCGCTCCGCCGTCCGTGACGATCACCCGGCCGGGGTCCACGCCCTCGCGGGCAGCGATCGCCGCGCGGAACGCGGGGATGCCTGCGGAGGCTGAGTACCGCAACGTCTCCGGGAAGTCCGCGTCGGCGGTCACGGCGGCCGCGGCATCCCGGTAGAGGTCCCTCGGGAGCACGTCGACGGACGGATTGCCGCCACCCAGGTCGATCGAGCCGGCCGAGAGCCTGACCAGCGTCGCGTCGCCGAACCCCTGGCGTTCCGGCAGGTTCGCCAGCAGCGCGCTGGCTCCCGCGAGCAGTTCTCGCGAACGTGCGTCCTGCAGCGTGTCAGTCATGTCGGCATCCATTCGGGTCAGGGGCGGTAGGGGGCAAGACGCGCGTCGGCGTCTCCGAACACGTCGCGCGCGGCGAGGTCGGCGAGCAGGGGCGCCAGCGTCACGCCGCTGTGGGCGAGCAGGACGTAGATCCGGTCGGCGATCCAGCCCAGCACCGGCAGTCCGTCCGCAGACATCGGCCGTTCCGCCTCATGGATGCTGATCAGTGCGTCCTCGGGAATCTCGCGGTCCAGTGCGGCCGCGGTCCGGGTGCGCAGCTCGGCCCAGATCGTCTCGACGGCGGCGCGTTCACCGCTCGCGGCCCGCATGCGCTCCAGGGGCAGGCTCTGGACGGCCAGGATGCCGTCACCGTCGGGGCGCAGCTGCAGTCCGCCGGTCGATTCGACCCGGGTGACGGCGTGGTCCACGCGCAGGCGCGCCAGGAATCCGCGGGCGCCCGGCGCACTGCCCAGGCGGTGCGCGACGGCGCCGGCGGATCGGGCCAGAGCGGCGGTTCCGGTGCCGGCGGCGATCAGCACGGCATCCGCCACGATGTGATCGCCGGACACATCCGAACCCTCGCTCTCGATCACGATCTCGGACCCGCGTCTGCGGAGTCCGCGCGCCCGGATTCCGGCGCGCACCGCGCCGCCCGCCGCGACCAGCTGGGCGCGGTGAACGGCGATGAACCGCGTGATATCAACGTACCCGTCCTCGGCGGCGACGATCCCGTCCGCGGTCGAGCCGGTCTGAAAGAACCATCCCGCGCCCACCCCACGCTGGGCGTGGACGGCGCGAGCATCGCCCTTCACCGCGGCGTACGCGGGTGACGTGGCGATCGCATTCACCCAGGCGAGGCTGGCCGCCGAGACCCGCGTCGTGCCCGTCGGGTCATCCGTGATCAGCGTCACGGCGTCACCGCGCTCAGCCAGGGCTGCGGCAGCGGATGAGCCGAGCACGCCGCCGCCGACCACGACGATGCGGCGCGTCACCTGCCGGCCCGCCCGCCCGCGACCTCGCCGAAACGCGTGGCGGCGGTCATCCGTCGATGAACCGGCGCGCGATGCGGTTGCCGACGAACTGCACGAGCTGCACGAGGCCGATCAGGACCAGGATGATCAGGATCATCACGCCGTAGTCGAACCGTTGATACCCGTAGGTCAGCGCGAGGTTTCCGAGACCGCCGCCGCCCACCGCGCCGGCCACGGCGGTCGCGTCGATCAGCGCGACGAAGATGAACGTCAGCGACAGCAGCAGCGGCCCGAACGCCTCGCGGACGACGAATCCGAACAGGATGTGCAGCGGCTTCGCGCCCACGGCGGTGGCCGCCTCGACGACACCCGGGTCGACGGCGACCAGATTGGTTTCGGCGACACGGGCGATCCCCACCGACGCGGCGATGGTCAGCGGCAGGATCGCGGCGGCCGGTCCGATGCTCGTCCCGATCAGCGCGCGCGTCAGCGGTGTCAGCGCGATCAGCAGGATGATGAACGGGATCGGCCGGAGCGTGTTGACCACGACGTTCAAAACCGTGTGCGCGACCCGGCTGTGCAGCAGCTGCCCGGGTCGGGTGGCGAACAGGAAGATCCCCAGCACCAGACCGATGATCGCGGCGAAGAAGAACGACACCGTGACCATGAACAGCGTCTCGCCGAGCGCTTTGGCGACCTTGGGGACGACGACGTCCACGTCGACGAACTGTGGGATCACCACGTCGTCACCTCCGTCTGCGCGCTCAGCTCGGCGGTGAAGCGGTCGATGGCATCGTCATCGCCGTAGAGCGCCAGGCTCAGCTGTCCGTACGGCTGGTCCTTGACGCGGGCGACGCCGCCCTGGATCACCGCGAAGTCGACGCCGTGCCCCCGCGCGAGGCGCGACAGCAACGGGCCGTCCACCAGCGTCCGATCCACGGTGACGGAGATCTTCCGCCCGTCGAATCGGTCCCGCAGCGCGCTCTTCTCGGCGTCGGTCAGGGCTGTGCGCGTGTACGAGCCGACGAGCCCCTGCGTGACCGCATGCTCAGGGCGCGCAAGGATCTGGTGGATGTCGCCGGACTCGACGACGCGCCCCTGGCTGAGGATCGAGACCCGGTCGGCCAGACGGCTGATGACGTCCATCTCGTGCGTGACGACGACGATCGTGATCCCGAATTCGCGGTTCACCGATCGCAGCAGGTCGACGATCTCGGTGGTGGTCTGCGGGTCCAGTGCGCTGGTCGCCTCGTCGGCGAGCAGGATCGAGGGCCGGCTGGCGATCGCGCGGGCGATTCCCACGCGCTGCTTCTGCCCGCCGGACAGCTGTCGCGGACGCGCGAAGGCCTTGCCGCCCAGTCCGACGAAGTCCAGCAGCTCGCCGACCCGGCGGGAGATGTCCGCCTCCTTCCACCCGGCGATCTTCAGCGGGGTGGCGATGTTGCCGTAGACGGTGCGGGAGTTCCAGAGGCTGAACTGCTGGAACACCATCCCGATGCCATGGCGCAGGGTACGCAGCTGGCTCGGGGAGAGCCGCTGCACGTCCACGCCGTCGACCAGCACCTGCCCGCTGCTCGGAGCCTCGAGACCGTTGATCATCCGCAGCAGCGTGGACTTTCCGGCGCCTGACCGCCCGATCAGGCCGTACACCTCACCGGCCTCGATCGACAGGTCGATGCCGTCCAGCGCGAGCGCAGGCGTCGCCTTCTTGCGCGTGGGGTACTGCTTGGAAACACCGGTGAGGCGGATGCGCTCTGACATTGAGGACTTTCGATCGGGATGCACAGGGACGTCACGGCGGGCGGCGGCACAGAGCCGCCGCCCGCCGGAGACGACTACTGCGCGGTCAGCTCGGCCAGCGCGGCGCGCAGGTCGGCGACCGGCAGCTGGACGATTGTGGCCTCGCCGCGCTTCTCCTTCTCGAGCGCCGAGACGACCCGGTCGTCCCGGTAGGTCTTCTCCAGCAGCGCCCACGCGGGGTTGTCGGCGTTGTCCGCGGTGGTCGCGACGACGATGACGTACGGGCTGGATGTCGCGGCTGAAGAATCCTCGAGCACGAGCGCGTCCTTGCTGGTGATCTTCAGCGCCGGGTCGAAGTCGTCGGTGGCCACGACGACCGCGTCGATGGTCGGATCGGAATACGCGGTCTGCACGGACTCGTGTGCGATGCGCACCAGCTCGATGTTGTCCGGGTTGGCGGTGATGTCCTCCTCCGTCGGGAAGACACCCGCATCCGGGTCGACCTCGAGCAGGCCGGCGGTCTGCAGGATGAACAGCGAGCGAGAGAAGTTCGCCGGGTCGTCGGGGACCGCGATGCGGGCGCCGGCCGGAATGTCCTCGACCGAGTCGCCCGAGTCGGAGAAGAGACCCCAGGCGGAGATGACGGTGGAGAAGACGGGGGTGATGTCGGCGTCGTTCTCCTTGTTGAACTGGCTCAACCAGGCCACGTGCTGGAAGGAGTTCGCGTCGACCTCACCTTCGACCAGGGCGGTGTTGGGCAGGTACGGGTCATCGAAGTTGATGAACTCGATGTCCAGGCCGTTCTCACGTCCGACCTTCACGATCGCATCCTGGAAGTCGCTCTGCGCGGTGTCGGCGATCGTGAGCGGGATGAGCTCTTCGTCACCGCCCGCGGTGGCTGAGGAGTTCTGCACGACGATCGGGATCGTGATCGCAGCGACGATGGCGATGACGGCGACGACACCGACGATGATGCCGATCCGGCGACGGGACTTCTTCTTCGCCAGATGCGCGTCGATCTCGGCGTGGGTCGAGTTGTCGTTACTCAAGAGCTTCTTCTCCGAAAGTCGGGGGCGGTGTCCGGCGGGGCGCGCAGATCATCTGATTTCCAGCCTGAGTGCACCGCGGCATCCGCCGAAATCGTGCGACCCGGGGCGTAACACCGCGACCCGGACGGGACCGGGGACGCCAGAACGCGCCGTGCGGGTTCGGTCCCGTACGACGCGTTCTGGTATGGAGAAGCTAGCTTCGCTGGGCGCTTCGTCGGCGGGCCTGAGTGATCAGGAAGCCACCTCCGATGGCGCAGAACGCCGCTGACAGCAGGATCCAGAGACTGGATCCGTCGTTGCCGGTCTTGGCCAGCGTCTTGCTGTCGCCAGCTCGCGCGCTGTCGACGGCGGGAGTGACTGCGGAAGGCGTTCCGGCCTGCGGGGTGCCGGGGGCACCACTGCCGAAGCCGCCACCGTTGCCACCGTTGCCGCCGATGCCACCGTTGCCACCGGCTGAGCCACCGTCACCAGTGCCGCCGCCACCTGTGCCGTCGGTGCCGCCACCGTTGCCGCCATTGCCACCCGTGCCGCCACCGCCACCGACGCCACCGGTGCCGCCACCAGCGCCACCATCATCGGCGCCGCCACCACCTGTGCCACCGCCACCAGTGCCACCGCCACCACCGATGCCACCACCGGGGTTCTCACCGCCGACGCCACCACCGGGGTTCTCACCACCGGGGTTCTCACCACCGGGGTTCTCACCACCGGGATTCTCACCACCGGGATTCTCACCACCGGGATTCTCACCACCGGGATTCTCACCACCGGGATTCTCACCACCGGGATTCTCACCACCGGGATTCTCACCACCGGGATTCTCACCACCGGGATTCTCACCACCGGGATTCTCACCACCGGGATTCTCACCACCGGGATTCTCACCACCGGGATTCTCACCACCGGGATTCTCACCACCGGGATTCTCACCACCCGGGTTCTCACCACCGGGGTTCTCGCCATCACCAGGTTCTTCACCCGAATCGGCGCACCCGGGATCAACGAAGACGTTGTTGTCCAGCGTCACCTCGCCGTTGCGGGCAAGGGCGCGGCCCGTAACTTCTGTGCCGGTCGTCACCGTAATGGACGTGAGAGCCATGATGGTGCCGACGAAGTCGGAGTTGGTGCCGAGCGTCGCCGAGCTGCCGACCTGCCAGAACACGTTGCAGGCCTGCGCTCCGCCCGTCAGGGTCACCATGCTGGCCGAGGCGGTGGTCAGCGTGGAACCCATTTGGAATACCCAGACCGCATCCGCGTCCCCGTTGAGGGTCACTTCTCCGGTGAGCGCCATCGAAGAGCCCGAGGTGTACACGCCTTCGAGCAGCGTGCGTCCACCGAGGTCCGCGCTGATCGTCTCGCCCAACGGTTGCGCTACGGCACTGTTGTATGCCGTGACCAGGTCCACCTTGGCCTGCGCGGCGTGGGCGTCAGCGGAGTGGGTGGTGCCGCCCGTGACCAAGCCCGGCGGGAATCCGCTGATCGCGGTTCCGGGGTGCACTCCGAGATCCCCATCCAGGGTGCTGGGACCGGTATTCGTCACGGAGGCTCCACCGAGGACGACGTACGAATCTGCGGTCCCGAGGTCGATCGGAGTTGCCGCGGCGTAAGCGCTCGGGATCACGGCGGTCAAGCCGGCCAGAGTCATGCCGAGCGCGACGGCCGCAGCAGCGGCGGTGCGATATGGTCGCCGGGCGTGCGTCAGCCGGGCGGGTTTGGACGTATGGGCTCCCATGGGAACCGCCTTCTCACCCCAGAGATGCCGGGGGCACGGCCCGAAGTGAGCCACTTTTCACAGTAGATCCATAGACTACTTTTCCCTAAGAAAACCCGAAGATGGCCGGTACTGTTCATGCGAGGCTGGGAATACGCCTGCGTAATCGGTTCATAGCCCCGGTTTGGTGGGTGGCTACACCCCCCATCGGCTACCTTCATTGCCTCGAAAATGCCATTCCCCGCATGCTCTGCAAAAGGAACGGGGGTTTCTCCCGGTGCGGGCGGCACACGGACCGTCTATCGTGCGGCTATGGAGACAGACCCCCTGCCGCCGAGCGTCAACGACATCCTGGAATGCGTGGGCGCCGCCGCAGCGCCCAGTGGGCACGTCCCCCGCCGCGAGGAGGACCAGGTCAAAGCCGACATGATGAACGTCCGTGAACGCTGGATGCCGGTGGACCCACGTGCGTTTCAGATCAAGTGCTACGAGGCCGGTCTCACCTCCCAATCCGCCGGTGCGCTGGTCGGCTTTCTGCGACACATCCAGCGCGGAGGGTCCCTGCGCCCGCGCGACAGCGCGTTCCGGTTCCCGCAGAGTCCCGAATCGGTGAATCCGGGTGAGGACGCACGCACGCCCGTGGGTCAGCGGTAGGGGTTCGCGGATTCCCCGTCGCCGGCATCCGAAATGCCCGCAGCATGGCCGCGATCCCACGCGTCGCCTCGCGCTTCGAGGTCCCGCGACAGCGCGTCCGTGTCGAGGATGCGCCTCGCCAGGCGGACCCACTCCCCCCACGACCCCTCGACCGCCACGGAGTCGTGAGCAGTGCCGCGCACCTCCCAGCGGTCCACCGCATCCGCGGGCCGGATCGAAAGCTTCCCGACGGCGATCGTGGTGCGGCGTGGATCCGGCATGGTCTCGGCCTTTCTGCTGGTGGCACGCACATGCTCTCACGCGACGAAGATGTCACACCCGTTGTCCGGCCGGTGTCTCATGTCAAAGACCGCCCACGACCCCGGGAGCACGAGATGACCGACCACACCCGCATCCCCGCCGCACCGATCACCGGAGCATTCGGCGCCCTCGTCACATTCGCCGCTCGCCGGATGACCGGACGAGTTCCGGACTCGGTCGGCGTGCTGTGGCACAACAAGGCCGTCATGAAGACCGCGATGGGCGCCGGCCGCAAGGTCGAGGGGTGGCACGCGCTGACGCCCGAGCTCTCCTCCTATGCCGCCATGGCTTCTGCCGCCACGATCGGCTGCAGCTTCTGCCTGGATCTGAACTACTTCATGGCGCACAATCACGGGCTGGACGAGGCGAAGGTGCGTGAGGTCCCCCGCTGGCGGGAATCCGCGCTCTTCAGTCCCCTGGAGCGGAAGGTGATGGAATACGCCGAAGCGGCGAGCCAGACACCTCCCGCAGTCACCGACGAACTCTCCGACGCTCTGCTCGCCGAGCTCGGACCCGCCGCGCTGGTGGAACTAGCCGCTCGCGTGGGTTTCATGAACATGAGCGCGCGCATGAACCTTGCCCTCGGCATCCGCTCGGAGCACTTCGCAGACGCGTGTGGGTTGGCTCCGCTGGCAGCACCGCCGGCCGTCGCCGACGCTGCGTAGGATCGCCGGCATGAGCCACCCGAGCCGGCATGAGGACGATCCGTTCCTCGTCCATCGCGGGCTGCTGTTCACTGTGGCCTACGAGCTTCTCGGATCCGCCGCCGACGCCGAGGACGTGCTCCAGGAGTCCTGGCTGCGCTGGGCAGCCGTGGATCAGGCCGAGGTCCGCGAGCCACGTGCATACCTCGTGCGCATCGTCACGCGACAGGCGCTCAATCAGCTGCGCACGGTGGCGCGCCGGCGCGAGGAGTACGTCGGGCCGTGGCTTCCGGAGCCGCTGCTGACCGGTCCCGACGTCGCCGCCGACATCGAGCTGGCAGAGAGTCTGTCCATCGCGATGCTCACCGTGCTGGAGACTCTCGGCCCGGCCGAACGGGCAGTATTCGTCCTGCGGGAGGTGTTCGACGTCCCGTACGACGAGATCGCGGATGCCGTCGGCAAGAGCCCCGCGGCAGTGCGGCAGATCGCGCACCGGGCGAAGGCGCACGTGTCGGCGCGGCAGCCGCGGATGCGCGTGGTCGCGGCGGAGCACGAGGAGGTCGTCGAGCGGTTCGTGAGAGCGCTGAACACGGGCGATCTGCAGGCGCTCATGGACGTGCTCGCGCCCGACGTGGCCTCGGTGGCAGACAGTGGCGGCAAGGTGCGCGGAGCGGCGCGGGGACCGATCGTCGGCGCGCAGCGGCTCGCGCGCTACCTCACTGGCAACCTCGCGAAGGTCGAGGGGACGCTCACGGCCAGCACCGCGCGCGTCAACGGACAGGCCGCTCTCCGGGTCGAGCTGGATGGCCAGCTCATGGCGGTCGTGACCTTCACCGTCGAGCACGGACTGATCACGCGGATGTACACGATCGCGAACCCGGACAAGCTCGGACGACTGGATGAGGAAGCGTCGCTCAGTCGGTGATCGCTGCTGCGTTCCGGACGGTGTCCCCGGTCCGCTGCCCTCGGTAGGGTGACGCATGGAGCTGCCGGGCCGTGAGGGAGAAGCACCAGGGTGTTCGACACGATCGTGATCGGGGCAGGCGTCGCCGGACTCACCGCCGCACGACTGCTCGCCAGGGCAGGGCGGACCGTGGTGGTGCTCGAGGCCCGCGACCGCGTGGGCGGGCGGGTGTGGACCGACCGGCGCGACGGCCTGGTCACCGACTTGGGCGCGTCGTGGATCCACGGCATCAACGACAGCCCCGTCGCAGCGGCGGCCGAGGCCTTCGGCATGCAGACGATGGAGTTCACGGTGGGCGGCTACCAGCCGGACAGCCGCCCGATCGCCTATTACGGCCCCGACTGCTGCAGACTCTCGGATGCCGCGGCGCGGAGCTTCACGCAGGACATCCACGCCGTCGACTCGACGCTCCTCGATGTGGTCGCGGCGTCCTCCCCCGATGCCTCCTACCGCGACGTCACCGACGCGGCGCTGGACTTCCAGGGCTGGGACGAGGAACGCCTCCAACGGGTGCGCGAGTTCCTCGAGCACCGCGCCGAGGAGCAGTACGGGGCGTGGATCGAGGACCTCGCCGCGCACGGCCTCGACGACGACGCCATCGACGGGAATGAGGTCGTGTTCCCGGACGGGTACGACCGCCTTCCCCTGCGGCTCGCAGAGGGCCTCGACATCCGTTTCGCGCACGTCGTCTCGCGCGTGCAGTGGTCATCGGAGGGCGTCGTCGTCACCACCGACCGCGGCAGCTTCGCCGCGGACACGGCAGTGGTGACCGTGCCGGTCGGCGTCCTTCAGTCCGATGCCTTCCGCATCGAGCCACGCCTCCCTTCCCCTGTCGCCGATGCGCTGGGCCGGCTCAGGATGAACGCCTTCGAGAAGGTGTTCCTGCGCTTCCCGACCAAGTTCTGGGACGACGATGTCTACGTCGTGCGCCAGCAGGGACCGCAGGGCCGCTGGTGGCATTCCTGGTACGACCTCACCGCTGTGCACGGTACGCCCACGCTGCTGACCTTCGCCGCCGGACCCGCCGCCATTCAGACCCGCGGCTGGGACGACGACGAGGTGGCCCGGTCGGTGCTCGGGCAGCTGCGTCGTCTCTACGGCGCTCGGGTCCAGAACCCCACCTCCGTGCACATCACGCACTGGCAGGACGACCCCTTCGCCGGCGGGTCCTATGCCTACATGACCGTGGGTTCCACGACCGCCGACCACGACGACCTCGCCCGCCCGGTCGGCGGCGTGCTCCATATCGCCGGGGAGGCGACCTGGACCGAGGATCCGGCGACCGTATCCGCGGCACTGCACTCCGGCCACCGCGCGGCATCGCGCATCCTCCACCGCGAGATCCCGATCGCCGACGCGTGGACCGCTGCCACGACCGGGAGGTTCCCATGACGGACGTGATCATCGTCGGCGGCGGTCCGACGGGCATGATGCTCGCCGGCGAGCTGCGGCTGCACGACGTGCAGGTGCTGGTCCTGGAGAGGGACACCGAGCCGAGCCGCCTCGTCCGGTCCCTCGGCCTGCACCCGCGCAGCATCGAGATCCTGGATCAGCGCGGGCTGCTGGACCGGTTCGTCGCGCAGGGCCGGGAGTATCCCGCGAGCGCCCGGTTTGCGGGCATCGACAAGCCGTGGCCGCCAGACCTGGACACGGCGCACGGCTACGTCCTCGGCATCCCCCAGCCGGTCACCGACCGTCTGCTGACCGAACGTGCCGCCGAACTCGGTGCCCAGATCCGCCGGGGCGTCCAGGTCACCGAGATCGAGCAGGATGCCGACGGAATCACGGTCGGCATCGCCGACGGAACGCGATTGCGCGGCCGCTGGCTGGTCGGCTGCGACGGCGGCCGCAGCGTCGTGCGGCGGCGACTGGGAGTGGAGTTTCCCGGGGAGCCGGCTCAGACGGAATGGCTGCTCGCGGAGTTGGAGGTCGCGATGCCGGCCGACGAGGTGGCCGCGGTGATGACCGAGGTGCGGCAGACTCACCGCGGGTTCGGCATCGGCCCCGCCGGCTACGGACTGCACCGAGCGGTGGTCCCCGCCGCCAGCGTGTCCGAGGACCGCACGACGCCGCCGACTCTGGAGGAGTTCCGGACCCAGCTGCGCGCGTACGCGGGCACGGACTTCGGGGTGCACTCTCCGCGCTGGATGTCCCGGTTCACCGATGCGACCCGGCTGGCCGAGCAGTACCGGTCCGCCCGGGTGTTCCTGGCCGGCGATGCCGCACACGTGCATCCCCCGTTGGGCGGCCAAGGGCTGAACCTGGGGATCCAGGATGCGTTCAACCTCGGCTGGAAGCTCGCGGCTCAGGTGAGCGGCTGGGCGCCCGCTGACCTGCTGGACACTTACGACGTGGAGCGGCGCCCGGTCGCGGCGGACGTGTTGACCACGACTCGAGCGCAGTCCGAGCTCATCTCTGCAGAGCCCGGTCCGCAGGCGGTGCGGGCTCTGCTGACCGACCTGATGGACTTCGACCAGGTGAACCGGTTTCTGATCGAGAAGGTCACCGGAATCGGGATCCGCTACGACTTCGGCCCAGCGGAAGAGCCCGTCGGCAAACGGCTGCGAGACATCCGTCTCTCACATGGTCGACTGTACGAACTCATGCACCGCGGGCGCGGGCTGCTTCTGGATCAGACCGGTGCGCTCTCCGTGGAGGGATGGCGTGATCGGGTCGATGCGGTCGTCGACACCACCGACGAGTTGTCCGCACCGGCCGTGCTGCTGCGACCGGACGGTCATGTGGCGTGGATGGGAGATGAGCAGCGCGGGCTGCTCGTCGCTCTGCGCCGATGGTTCGGGACGGCGGGGCCGTAGTCGGGACGACCACCGCCGGCCCGTGACCGACCGGCGCCGACTCTAGGAGGCTGCCCCGTCGGTCGCGATCGCTCCCGCCGTCGGGCGCCGCGTCGACTGGTCGCGGATCATGCGGGCGATCCCTGAGCGCAGCTGCACGAACTGGTCCAGCTCGCGGGTCGAGACCTGGTCGCGCGGGCGCGGCAGGTCGACGTCGATGGTCGCCACGATCGTCGAGGGCGACTTCGAGAGCACCAGCACGCGATCGGCCAGATAGACGCTCTCGTCGATGTCGTGCGTGACGAACAGGATCGTCATGTCGAAGCGTTCGCGCACCGCCAGCATGAGGTCCTCGAGCTCGGCCCGCGTCTGTGCGTCCACGGACGCGAACGGCTCGTCCATGAGCAGGATCTTGGGCCGGTAGGCCAGCGCACGAGCGATCGCGACCCGCTGCTGCATTCCCCCGGAAAGCTGCCACGGGTACTTGTCGGCCGAGCCGGTCAGCCCCACCGCGTCCAGGCTTTCGTCGACCCGTGCCTTGCGCTCCGCGGCGGTCAGGCCGCGTCGGGGCAGGACGAACGCGATGTTGCCCGCGACCGTGCGCCACGGGAACAGCGACCGGCTGTAGTCCTGGAAGACCAGGGCCAGGTCGCGCGGAACGCCGAGCACGGGCTCGCCCTGCAGGAGTACGGTGCCGCGCGTGGGCTTCATCAGCCCCGAAAGGCAGCGCAGCATCGTGGTCTTGCCGCAGCCGGAGGGCCCGACGATGGAGATGAACGACCCCTCGGGGACGGTGAAGTCGAGCCGGCCGATCGCCTCGTGACGCTGGCGGCCTTCGTAAACGTGACCCAGACCCTCGATCGTCAGCAGGTCGGTCGCAGTGGTGGTGATCGTCATGACAGTCCCTCTCGTGCGCCCCGGTGCCATCTGGTCACGCGTGATTCCACCAGGGCGAGGATCGCGTTGAGTACGTAGCCGAGGATGCCGAGCAGGAGGATTCCTGCCCACATATCCAGCATTCGGAAATTGCGTTGCGCGCCGAGGATGACGAAGCCGATGCCGTCCGGCTTGCCCACCATCTCGGAGATGACCATGACGATCAGCGCGACCGACAGGCTCACGCGCAGGCCCGCGAAGATCTTGGGAGCTGCGCTCGGCAGCACGACGCCGAAGAAGATCTTGCGGCGGTCGAACTCGAACACGCGCCCCGTGTCCAGGTGCAGCGTCTCGACGGACCGGACACCGTCGATCGTGTTGAGCAGCACCGGCCAGATCACCGCGAACGCGATCAGCGCCACCCGCATCTCGTTTCCGAATCCGAGCAGGATCAGGAAGATCGGGATGAGGGCCGGGGGCGGGATCGCGCGAACGAAGTGGATGATCGGCTCGACATAGTCGCCGAGCACGCGGCTGCGGCCGATCGCGACACCCAGCACGATGGCGAAGGCCACCGCGATGGACCAGCCGCCCAGCATCCGGACAAGGCTGGGCACGATGTCGGTTCCGACACGTTCGGTCAGGAACAGCGACGACGGCGGTCCGGAGAACCAGATCGCCACGAACCGCTCGATGATCGCCGAGACCGGCGGGAAGAACGGGGACTCGGCGATGCGGGCGGCGAGCTCCCACACCAGGCCGAGGGCCAGCAGGGCACCCCAGCGGATGCCGAATTCCCGGAGTTTGCGAAAGTCCCGACGAGGGCGTCGGACGACACCCATCCAGGTGGTCTTAGTGGTCGCCTCGGTCATTCCGAACCCTTTCCGGTCTGACGCAGGGCCGGCTGCCACGACAGGAAGCGGCGCTCGATGAGCACGAGCACTCCGTTGATGGCCAGTCCCAGCAGTCCCGCGATGATCGTCGCCGCGTACACGAGGTCTGGGCGGTTGCCGGTGGCGCCGGCATCCAGCATCCATCGCCCCAGTCCGTCGGATGCCCCGGCGAGCAGTTCCGCGCTGACCGCGACGATCAGCGCCACGGATGCCGCAATTCGGATGCCGGTGAAGATGAACGGTGCGGCGCTGGGCAGCGACACCGAGAACAGGGTGGCGACGCGTCCACGGCCGAAGCTCTGGGCCGTCAGCTTGGCGATCGGGTCCACGTCGTGCATGCCGTAGATCGTGTTGAAGAGGACGGGCCACAGGGTCGAGAAGACGATGAGCGCGATCTTCATCTCGGCGTCGTTTCCGAACACCAGGATGGCGAGTGGAATGAGCGCGACCGACGGAATGGGGCGCAGGAACTCGATGACCGCCCTGCTCGCCGAGTACGCGCCGCGGGAAGATCCGAGCACCACCCCGATCGAGACGGCCACGACGATGCAGATCAGCAAACCGATCCCCCACGCCTGAAGCGTTGCGAGCACGGCGCCGATGAAGCCCGGGTCGACGAGCAGCTCGGCGGTGCGGACCAGCACGAGAGAGGTCGGGGGCAGGAATGCCGAATCGACGATGCCGGAGCGGGAAATGAGCTCGGCGACGACGAACAGGACGACCAGCCCGATGGCGCCGCGGATGATCGACTTGCGTTTGGCCGAACCGGCGCCGGGAGTGGAACGCCGCCGGGCACGTGCCGGGGTCGGTGTCTGGGTCAGGACCGCCAAGGGTCACCGCCTCCATTGTTCGTGGGAGTGGAATCCGGGCTGGCCGGAGGAGGCCGGACGGAGGCCCGAGGGTACGGGCCTCCGTCCGGGTACGTCACTTGCCTTGCCAGGCGTACTGCGAGAGGTCCTCAAGCGGCTCCTCGAGCAGGCCGTACTTGAGCATCAGCTTCATCGCGCTCTCGGCTCCATCGGTGTTGGGCGTGCCGTCCTCGACGAAGCTCGGCGACGTGATGGCCGCGGCCAGCTCCGGCGTGAGCGTCGTGAACGTCGGCAGGATGTCGATGAGCACCTGAGGGTCGTCGATGGCCAGCTTGGTGGCCTTGTCCATCGCACGCACGAATGCGGCGACCACGGCGGGGTTCTCCTCGGCGTAGGCACGCGAGGTGTTCCAGGTCACGATCGTGCTGTTGCGCTGCGTCTCGTTGCACACCGACGTCGCGAGGATCGAGCTGAGTCCCTGCGACTTGCCGATGGTGATGAACGGCTCCGGGACGAAACCGGCGGCGATGCGACCCTGTGTGACGGCCGCGCCGACCTCGGGGAACGGCACCTCGACGAGCTCGTAGTCGCCCTCCTCGAGCCCCGCTGTGGCGAGGCAGTCGCGGATCTGGGTCTCGGTCGCGGAAGCCAGCGTGTTCACCGAAAGCGTCTTGCCGCGCAGGTCCTCGACCGACTCGATGCCCGAGCCGTCAGCGGCGATCAGGCCGTTGATGCCCTCTTTGTCGGAGTCTGTGCCCTCACGGACGACCTGGATCTCGAGGCCCTGCGACACGGCGCTGAGCACGTTGGTCCAGGTTGCGGAGCTGAACTGCAGGTCACCGGAGACGAGCTGGGTGACGCCGACAGCACCGCCGGCGATGATCTCGATGGTGACGTCGAGGCCTTCTTCTTCGAAGTAGCCCTCAGCGTCGGCGATGTACAGCGGCGCGTAGTCACCGGCGGGCAGTGTGCCCACGGTGATCGCGACCGGCTTGGCCGGATCCAGGGTCTGCTCGGTGTCGCCCGCCTCGGGCGCGGCGGAGCCGGAGCAGCCGGCCAGCAGGCCGACCACGGTGATGGCCGCGGCGACTGCTGCGACGCGTGTGCGTGTGCGTGGGAACGTCATTGGTGTCCTCTTGATCTCTTCTGCGAGATAGTGCATACCGGCCTACGGGAGTCGGTCCGGATAGTTACAGGCTAACTGAATACCTCGGGAATCGCAGGTTGCCTGAATACATTTAGATCACATTTGGGACACGTGGACATGGCGCAGGATCGTCTGTGGTGACGGCGGCGCAACGAACGGCGAGGACGCTCAGGACACGGTGCTGGTGCCGGTGCCGGTGCGGGTGCCGGTGCCGGTGCCGGTGCCGGTGCCGGTGCCGGTGCTGCAGCGAGCTGCGGTGGCCGCCGGACCGCGCGTTAGAACGGCGGACGATCGGTGCCGTGCACCTGGGGGCTCCCACCCGAAACGGTGAACACGGGCACCCGACGCTCCGGTGCGACGACGTATCTCCGACCTGAAGGTGACATCCATTCGACGGCACCGCCGCTGTCGGGCAGCTGTCTGAGATGCCAGCCGCCGTGGTGTTTCACTTTGTGATGGCCCTTGCACAGTGGGGCCAGGTTCTCCAACGAAGTGGCGCCTCCGTGCTCCCACGCGATCGTGTGGTCTACCTCGCACCGGGATGCCGGCATCCCGCATCCCGGACCCATGCACCGGTCGGCCCGCCATTTCACCAGTCGTTTCAGCGCTGCCGGCGGCGAATACTGGGTGCGACCGACCGAGAGGATCATGCCCGTCTCGGGGTGCGTGAGCACGCGCATCCAGGTCGCATCTCCCCCGCACAGCTCCCGAGCTCGCGCGATCGGGATGGGCCCGATGCCTTCGACGGTCGCCGGGTCTGCACCGGAGGCCACGACCGCCTCGTCCGAATCCTCGAGCAGCGCGAGCGCAGGTACCGTCACGACGACGGTGGCACGGATGCCGCGCGCCTCGCTGGGATGCGCGGCCACGGTGCCCTCGATCAGGAGGTCTGCCATCACGTCTGCACGTATCTGATCGAGGGTGCGTGTCTCGCCGTCCTGGGCGAGGATCGTCTTCGCGATCGCGGTCGCGCGACCGTACGCCGCGTGAGCTTCGACCTGAGGGCCGAGCAGATGCGTCCACGCCATGCCGTCCTCGACCGGCTCGACATAGACCCTCCGCTGGGACAGCGCCGCTTCGTGGCGCTCGGCGAGAGTCACGACACGTGCGGAGTCGACCAGGTTGCGCAGGGATCGGCGGAATTCGCCAACAGGCTGCTGTTCGGCAAACGCCAGCGCACGATCGAACACTCCGGCGCGAAGCTGGGGGTCCAGTTCGTCGAGACCGCCCACCAGGATCTCGGCGTGCCGCTCAGTGATACGAGCGCGTTCGAGGGCGTGCAGGGCTTTCGGGTAGCGATGCACCATCGCCTCCGCGAGCGCGATCAGGTTGCCCGCCGCGTGCTCGGTGATCCGACTCGCCGAGGCCAGCTCGAGCCGTAGTCCGCGCAGCACAACGTCGGTGAAGCGCTGACCGGCCGCTTCGGCATCCGCGAGATACGCCCGCCGCAGCAGATCGATCTGCCCCAGTCGCTCCGCCGCCCACATCGCCATCGTGGCCTCGAGATCGACCACCACATCGAGCGGGCTGGGGTGCCCCACGTGTGTGTCCAGCGGGTCTTCGAACATGCAACCAGATTAGAACGTACCTCCGACATTGAGGATGCCCCACCATCAGCCCGACCACGCCGCCGAGCGGCTTCTGATCGGATCCCTCGTCGAGCCCGGCGGGGTGTGCCGCGACAAGGCCGTCCCCGCCTCCCGTGCCGACGCGTTCGCCGCCACGGGGATGGGCGTGTCCTCGAGTTGGAGCGTCCTCTGCGCAGACGACCGCCTCGCCTTCACCGACCGCTTCTCCGCGGTCGGCGAAGCGACGCCGCGCGCGCCTGTGGATACGGCACCGTTCATGTGCTGACGGGCAGCCGATCACGGTGCGCTTCCCGTGCGTGGTCGGTCACGTCGGTGCCACACCCTGTACGCGGCGGCCGTGACCGTCATTGCCAGCCCGAGCGCGCCGATCGGCATCCCCGCCAGGGTGAGCGCACCCGCCCCGATGTTGGCATCCAAGGCCGTCGGGTCGTGAATCAGCGCGGCCGCGGCAAGCATCGCGAACCCTGCGCCGAGGAGAACTGTCCCGATGGTGCGAACGATCACTGTGACCTCCTGATGTGCGTGGTAATGCCCAGCACAGACCATGTGGTGGGCACCGAGTCAACCTGTCCGGAGCATGAGCCTCGGGGAGGGCGCGCGGTGGACCCCTGGCCGCCGATCTGGCGCGGGTCTACGTGTTGAGGCACGCGGTTCAGTGCGTAGTCTGCGAGACATGGACACTCCACGCCCTCTCCCGAACATCGGCGCACCAGCCGCGAGAGCGCTCGCCGAGGCCGGGGTCGAGAATCTGGATGACGTAGAGAAGGTCGGCATCGGCTACCTCGCGACACTCCACGGAGTCGGGCCGAAAGCGGTGCGGCTGTTGGACGCAGCTCTGGAGGAGTAGCGGTCGGCCGACTCGACGACAGCTCGACGTATCCGCCGATCTGTTCCGTCGCACTCGGCGGGACGGGCGGCGTCACGGCTCTCGCCGACCGCACCCCGGTGCCCCGAGGTACGACAGGATGACGGGGTGAGTTCCTACGTGCGCCCCTCGATCGATGCGCCGGTGTTCCGCGACGCCGACGGTGAGGTCATCGACTACGGGAACCGGTGGGCCGGTTCGCCCCCGGAGGACACCTACTCGGTGGAAACGCACCCGGAGAGGTTCGCGCCCCTCCACGCCGTCGCGGATGCCCTCATCGCGCACCTCCGTGAAACCTACGACGTCGAGGTCGACGACGGCGCGGAGACGGCGGCGGATCTGCTTCGCCCCGCGTATCACGACGTGGTGCGCGCCGTGCGGATCCGACCGAAGGACCCGGCGTCCGCGTCCCTGACATTGGTCTTCACCGCGTACCCGGGGATTTCCATGCACGCCGGACTGCTCAACGACTTCCAATACCCGGTCTGCGGTTGCGACGCCTGCGACTCGAACTGGGAAGGGGAAGCCGACGACCTCGAACGACAAGTGCTCGCCGTCGTCACCGGGCACTATCGCGAGAGCATCACCCACGGCATCCGGCCTTGGGTAGAGCACAGCTTCAGCTACCCCGACGGGGGTGGACGTGGTGGCCGGTCTCTCGCGCAAGACATCCCTGCGGCGCGCGTCAAAGCGGCTGAGCCCATCCTCCGGAACCTCCCCGACGGGTGGGCCGCATGGCCTCCCCCACCCTCATCGTCCTGATGGATCGCGGCACGAGCGTTGTTCGAAATCCCGCCCAGGTCAGCCGAGATTTCCGGGCATGCTGATCTGCGTCCGTCAGGGGGTCTCCCTGCGTCGTTCCGGGTATTGACCCCCAGTTATACGCTCCGATACGGTGCGCGTAAATGCCCGATGAGGCCGGAAGCCCGAGGAGGCGGCCATGGACCCGAAGCCCGCTCCGCACCACGAATCACCCGTACTAGGCAATCCTGACCTGCCCCCGGAGGGCGAGATCAATACGAGCGGCGACCCAACCGCCCTCGCGATGACCGGCCCGCAGAACCCGGCATTGGCGAATCTGTTCCCGAGCCAATTGCACGCACCGCCCACCGACGTCTCCACTCAGGCGTTCTTCTGGTCGTCCTTCAACATCTCGCCGCGGCGGGTGCAGGCGGGCGGATGGGCGCGGGAGGTGACTCAGCCGGACTTCGCCATCTCCGACGAGATCGCCGGCGTCAACATGTACCTCGACGCGGGCGCGATCCGCGAGCTGCACTGGCATCAGACGGCGGAGTGGGCACTGATGACGCGGGGCGGATGCCGCATCACCACGCTCAGTCGCACCGGATTGCCGAGCGTCGAAGACGTGTACGCGGGAGACCTGTGGTTCTTCCCGCCGGGCCTGCCGCACTCCCTGCAGGGGCTGGGTCCGGAGGGAGCCGAGTTCGTGCTCGCCTTCGACGACGGCGCGCAGTCGGAGTCGAACACGCTGCTCCTCACCGACTGGTTCTCGCACACCCCGCCCGATGTGCTGGCGAAGAACTTCGGCGTCGCCCAAGAGGTTTTCCGCGACATCCCGCTCCACAACCTATGGATCTTTCCCGGTGAGGTGCCGGGTGAACTGGAGAAGGATCAGCTCGCCGCGGGCGTCCAGTGGGGTGACGACCAGCCGGTGATCTTCCGGCTCGCGCAGTCCGCGCCGATCCACGAGAACAGCGGAGGCAGCATCCGCATCGCCGACTCGACCAACTTCCCCGCCAGCACCACCGTCGCCGCGGCCCTGGTGACGGTGGAGCCGGGAAGCATGCGAGAGCTGCATTGGCACCCCAACGCCGATGAGTGGCAGTACTACCTCAAGGGGTCGGCGCGGATGACGGTCTTCAACACCGGCCCGCATGCAAACACGATGGATTTCACCGCGGGCGATGTCGGTGTGGTCAAGCGCAACTACGGGCACTACATCGAGAACACCGGCGACGAGCAGCTGATCTTCCTCGAGACTTTCCGCAGCAACCGATACGAGGAGGTGTCGCTGGCGAACTGGCTGGCGCACCTTCCGCCCCAGTTGGTGTCAGCGCACCTCAACATCCCCGCGGAGACGCTTGCTACGTTCCCCCGCACCACGCAGGGCATCGTTCCCCTCCGCACCCCGTCATGACCGCGGCCGGGCAGGCCGCCCCGCCGTCTGCCCGGTTCTCAGCCCTCGCGGTGCCGAACTACCGGCGGTTCATCGCCGGTCAGGGAATCAGTCTTATCGGCTCATGGACTGAGACCGTGGCGCAGGGCGTGCTCGTGCTGACCATGACCGGGTCGGCCTTCGACCTCGGGCTCGTCGCCGCCGTCCGCTACCTCCCCGTGCTGCTGCTGGCCCCGTACGCGGGCGTGCTCGTCGATCGCCACGATCGTCGGCGCACGCTGCTGGTCACCCAGACGGCGCTGGCCTTGCTGGCCCTCGGCTTCGGGATCGTCATCCTCACCGGCCACCACTCCCTCATGCTCGCCCTCCTCGTCGCGGTGGTGTTCGGGGTGCTGACAGCCGTCGACAATCCGGCACGGATGGCCCTCATCCCCGAGCTCGTCGGGAGGGAGGTGCTGCACAGCGCCGTCACGCTCAACAGCATCCTGGCGAACGTCGGACGCGGAGTCGGCCCCCTCGTCGCCGCCGCACTCATCGGCACCGTCGGCCTCGGGTGGTGCTTCATCGCGAACGCGGCGAGCTTCACCCTCGTGATCGCGCTGCTGCTGTCGATGCGCACCGCGCAGATCCACTCGGAGGGCAGGATCCCCCGCCGCCCGGGCAGGTGCGTGCGGCACTGCGGGTCGCGCGGACGAATCCCCAGCTCCTCGGGCCGCTCGTCATGATGACAATCGTCGGCACACTCGCCTACGAGTACGAAGTGAGCCTGCCCGTCTTCGGCGAGCACTCACTCGCCGGCGGCGCGGACGAGTACGCCTGGCTGACGGCAGGATTCGGCGCCGGGTCCATCGCCGCAGGGGTCTTCCTCCTCTTCTGGCCGCAGACAGGCCTCACCCGCATGGCGATGATCAGCGGCGCCTATGGCGTGACGCTCGGCCTCACCGCCGCAGCCCTCAACTCGCTCGTCGCCAACGTCACGATCGTGTTCGTCGGAGCGTGCAGCATCGGGTTTCTCACGACCGGCAATTCCACCGTGCAGCTGTTCGCGCCGGCGGGAATGCGAGGGCGCGTCACCGCACTGTGGACCACGGCGTTCATCGGCACGACTCCCATCGGTGCCGTGATCGTCGGCGGAGTCGGCCAGGCGTTTGGTGGGCGCGCGTCGCTGTTCCTCGCGGCAGCGGCCTGCCTGACCGCAGCGGGGGTCGGGGCGCTCATCGGGCGCATCCGGCCTCGCGACGACGCCCCGCCGACACCGTCATCCCCGACCCGTCCCCCGCTCGAAAGACGACCATGAGGCTCAAATGCACCATCCCGATCAATCTCGCCGGAAAGACGGCACTCGTGACCGGCTCGACCCAGGGCATCGGCCATGCGATCGCCACGCGACTGCTCCAGGCCGGCATCCGTCATCATCAACGGCCGGAGCGCCGAGACGGTGGAGCGTGTTGCCGGCGAACTCCGCGCGCACGACGACGACGTCACCGGGATCGCCGCTGATGTCACGACCGCGGAGGGCGCGCAGCACCTCGTGGCGCAGGCGGGGCGGATCGACATCCTGGTGAACAACCTCGGCATCTTCGGCTCCACTCCTACACTGGAGATCACGGACGAGGAGTGGCTTCGCTACTTCGACGTGAACGTCGTCAGCGCCGCGCGGCTGACGCGGGAACTCCTCCCCGCGATGATGAGCCGCGGGTGGGGCCGGGTGCTGAACATCGCTAGCGACTCGGCGATCGTCATCCCCGAGGAGATGATCCACTACGGCGCGACGAAGACGGCGATGCTGGCCTTGTCGCGAGGGTCCGCCAAGGCGGCTGCCGGCAGCGGCGTCACGGTCAACTCGGTGATCGTCGGTCCCACGCGCACGCCGGGGGTCGAAGACTTCGTCTACCAGCTGGTGGACCGGGACCTCCCCTGGGAAGAGGCTCAGCGCGAGTTCATGCGGAAGGCCCGACCGCAGTCGTTGCTCGGCCGGCTGATCGAGCCCGTGGAGATCGCGAACATGGTGGCATACCTGTCCTCCCCGCTCGCCTGCCACGACCGGTGCGGCCGTACGCGTCGACGGCGGCTACGTCGATTCGATCGTGCCCTGACACGCACCAGGGCCGGACGGATCGTGGCGATCTCTGCGCGGGCGGTCTCTTCCCAGGAGTCCTCGTCGAGATTCTCGGGCTTGTTAGGGCAGGAGGTTGCCCACGCGCGACGGTCGATCTGGCTGCGCACCCCGGCCCAAGGTGCGGCGCCGCCGTGGGTTGTGCTTCAGTCCGCGGTCAGGCGTGCGCGGTTCGCTTCGAACTGAGCGGAGCTGTCCACACGGAGCACAACATGCGAGGGCCTGTCCCCCCCCGTATCGAGTGCCACCCGCCCGCGAATCCCTCCGCGGCGGGCGGGCACTACATCAGAAGAGACAGCGCCTCGGCGTAGGCGGCGTCACGTCGGTACGTGGCCGCGTGGCCAAACTCCATGTTGCCCGTCTGGTGCCTCCCAATCGAAATCACCACCCGGTCGTTCCGTCCAGCCGCGACAGCCGGGATCCTCGCAGCGGGCGCGGCACGCCAACTGATTCACGCCCACACCTCCGACTTCCGATCGCGGACCCATTCAATTGGGGATGATCCGTAAGCCACCTGTGGCAGCGTGGACACGGCGTCCGACCCGCAGTCGCCTGGGAGATCCGCTGATCGTTCAGATCGTCAAAATGGGCCTCGTAGCGGCGCTTCTTCGTCACGCGGCCGGCTCACCCTTCTCTGGCCGAGAACGATCAGGTTACGCTGCCGCCACCGACGGGAGATGGCACAGTCGGGAGAAAGACCAATTCGCAGCTTGCGCACTCGAAACCCGCACCATCAGCGTCACGCAGTACGGTCGCGCAATTGGGGCGGCGGGGCTGGGCGAGGTCGTCGAATTCGTCCTTCCGACAGCGTAAGACCCGTACGCGGCCGACACCGAGGAAACCGGATGGCTGTGGAAAACCCAAAGAGTCGCCCAGGATTTTGACGGCGGCTGGCCTTGGCCACCCCCGTCCGATATGTTCAGGCAGGCTGTGGATTCGACGTCGAATGGCCCGCGTTCTCGCGCAATATCGACGCGATTCGCGGACGACTGAACGAGCGGGGCGCTGGGACCTCGACGTATTTGCGATCAATGGGTACTGCCCATTGATCAATCCGAGAGGAACCACATGACCGACCCGACTACGCCCGCCGCCCCGGCCGGCTGGTACCCCGACGGCTCCGGGCAGCAGCGCTACTGGGACGGCGCGACCTGGACCGAACACTTCACCCCGCTGACCGCCGGGGACGCTCCGACCGAGGTGATTGCCCCGGCCACGGGCGGGGCGGTCTACTCAGCGGCGGGCACCACCATGCTGGAAGCCCCACCTAAGAAGAAACGCAAGTGGCCGTGGATTGTCGGCGGTGTGGCCGGCGCGTTCATCCTGGTCGGCATCATCGGCTCACTGAACGGGGGCGGCGACGATGAGGCCGTCGCCGAGAAGAAGCCAGCCGCCGTGGTCCAGACCGAGGAGGCCGTCGAGGAAGTCGCGGCCGCCGTGCCGGATGTGCTCACCCTCACCGCCAAGCAGGCCAGCGCACTGATCGAGAACGCCGGCCTGGTGGTGGAGTTCTCCGCCGCCTCCGGCGTGGTCCTGGATCAGGACAACTGGACGGTGACGGGCACCATCCCGGCCGCCGGCAGCGAGCTCAAGGCCGGCGACACCGTGGTGGTCACGGTGGTCAAGACGGCGGAGCTGAACAAGGCAGCCGAGCCGGCGAAGCCCGCCGAGCCGGTCGCTCCCGCGGCACCGAAGTACACCCTCGCCCAGCAGAACGCGATTAAGGAGGCCCAGTCCTACCTCGCCTACTCCGGATTCTCCCGCAGCGGGCTGATCGGCCAGCTCGAGTACGAGGGCTACACCACCGATGAGGCCACGTTCGGTGCGGACAATGCCGGCGCGGACTGGAACGCGGAGGCTGCCGAGTCCGCGACCAGCTACATGGAATACAGCTCGTTCTCCCGTGATGGGCTGTACGAGCAGTTGGCCTACGAGGGGTTCTCTGACGCGGAGATCCTCTTCGGATTGGCAGCCGTCGGCTACTAGACCCCGGATCTGCGGAGAGTGTGCTTCGATCGATCCCGGGACACCAGATGTGCGGGTACGGGTACGAGCGCGCTGTTGCGCGAGCTGGGATCGATCAATCAGCACAGGGCATCGAGGGCGAAAGGGCTTGCGCTGCTGGACCTGCCGTGAACATTATCAAGCAGATCGATCCGAGCGGCTGGGAAGCGACCGGCTCGGTGACGTGACCGCGCAATCAGTGCTATCGGGTGGCTGCGACGGCGAAGGCCTCGAGATCGTCAAGCAGCCCCGATAGGATCTCGCGACCCCTGAACGGACCGCGCTGCGGTCCCCGTTGCAGTAGATCGCCGGGACGCACGGGATCGGGCCGATCCACGAGCGGTATCACCTGCGCAACGTAGTCGCGGAGGGTCCGCAGGCTCGGAAGGTAGCGTGCGACGACTTCCGCGACGCCCGCCACCAGCTGATCACTGGAACGCGAGAGCACCTGCACGAACGAATCGAGTTCGCGAAGCCGGCGCTCGTTAGTCGCAACACCCTTGAGGAGGTAGCGCTTGAGGACGTCGGTCGCCCAGGGGCGGAACTCGATCGCCCGCGCGGAGTTGGCACGGTAGCCGACTGCCAGCACCACGTCGAGACTGTAGAGAGTGACCAGGCGATCCGACCCAGCAATATGCACTTTCTGCATATTGCTTTCGGCGGCGACTTCCTCGGTTCGGAGGATGTTGCGGATGTGGCGAGAGACGCCCGACTGGTCGATGCCGAAGAGTTCCTCGATGTCGGCCTGAGATGCCCACACCGTTTCGCCCTCGCTGCGCAGTTCGAGGGAGACCACTCCATCGGTGAACTCGAAGATCTCGATCGCCGACGTCATTCCGCTAGTTCACCATGAAGTGCAGACGCGATCATACGGCCGGGGCCGATCCATCGGGCCGACAGTCAGCCGCCCAGCGATCGGTGGGGGCGCAGTGCCCGGAGCGAGCGGTTGATAAGCGCAGCTCGCCGCGCAGCGGAGAGCGGAGTCTGCAAAAAGCGAGCGTAGGGACCGGAGCCGTCGACGATCGCTACAATCCCGGCGTCGGGGCCGACAGATGTGTGGACCTCCTTCGCTGGTCAGCGTGAGAGCCCGCGCCCTGACATCTGCGAGGTGAAGGGCCCTTGGGCGGCCGCCTCGTTCCGTGAGCGCGACGCGCGTGCCAGTTCCGCTTCAGCGGCGCGGACAGCGTCTTGCATCGTCAGTTCGGTGCTACCGCGCAGCACGCAGGCGGCGACGATCGCTGGTGCGGCCGGTTCGGTGCGTGCGACGGCGATCACCTCGTTATGCACCCGACCACGAGTGAGGCCCACGCACAGACCGGCGGCGTCCACATCCGGTCCGACGATCGATGCATCCACCGTCTCTCCCTGGATGCCGTGGACCGTGGACGCGTAGGCGAGCTGCAGGTGCTCGATCGCATAATCCTGGGTGACCTGCCGCATGATTCCGCTGTCGTTGGTCGACGTGAGCAGGATGGTGTGCTCCCGGATGCTGGTCACGATCCACAGCGCACGGTTCTCGACCCCGATATGGCGGTCGTTGCGTCGCGTCTGCACGGTGTCGCCGACGAGGATGCGCTGCTCCCCCATGCCCCACGCGGACTTGGTGGGGTCGAGCTCGCTGCGCTCGACACGGCGCCGTTGGATCTCGTCGTTGATCGCGTTCGCTTCGCTGTTCGTAGCCGTGACGAGGGCCACGCGCTTGCCGCGGGAAGTCCACGCGAAGTACGCGTCGACCATCTGGTCGCGGGCGGCCTCGTGGTGGTCGACGCGCGTGAGGTGTCCGCGCTTCGCCAGCTCGCCGGCGATCTCCCCGGCTTCCTCAGGATCGCGAACATCGCGCAGCCGCAGGGTGAGTGCTCCGTAGTCGGCATCACGGAACCGGTGCACGGTGTCGAGCTCAACGGCAGCACCGGCGAGACCCACAGCTGTCGCCATGGCACCGGCGTGCCCGACGGGCAACGTATACGCCCCGAAGGGTTGTGGGCGATTTGTGGGCGATTGGCTTCAGGGCGCCTCACCGGCGACGAACAAAGGCCCCGAAACCCGCGTGATTACGCGGTTTTCGGGGCCCGTCCGGTGACAGCGGAGTGGTGGAGATGGGGGGAATCGAACCCCCGTCCATCGCTGTGTCTCTGCGCCTTCTACGGGCGTAGCCTGTGCAGACGTTCTACTCGGCCCCGACCTTTGCCACAGGCATCTAGGTCGACAGGCCCAGTCTGGAAAAAGTCCCACGCGACGTCCAGACGCCGTCACGCAGCAAGTCCCCTAGATGACGCCAGGGTCCGTAGCGGGAACGCCTACGGTCTGACGGAGTTCAGGCTCGCTTATGCAGCGAGGGCGAACTCAGTGCGCTTTGTTTCGGCACTTGTAGTTTTGCAGAGATCGTTTACGAGATAACCCTGCATCCTCGGCCCGCTTCTCGCAGGAGCTCAGGCGATGTCGAAACCGATCATCCCCATGAACCCTCATGTGCAGAGGGCCACTGTCACGCGCTGTTGAATTTTCACTCACCCGGAACCGCAAGGTACCGAGCGTCACAGTCTACAACGGATGCCGCGCGCCGATCATTCCGCACGCCTCCCCGGCACAGCGCCTCGCCGCGGATAGGTTCTACGGGTGTCGACAAAACGCCTGTGGCTGATTGCGGGAAGCGCGGTCGCGCTCGTGGTCGTCCTCATCGTGATGGCGAACCTGTTCGCTCCGAAGGAATCCCGCGCTGTTCCGACGCCGACCGCGACGGCGCCGGCATCCGCTCCCCCCGCGCCGACGAACTCCGCCACCCCCGCGCCCACCCCGACCCCCAGCGCCACGGCGACCGCCCCACCGGATGCCGGCCCGACGTGCGATGACATCGCCACGACCGTCTTCCGTTCGATGATGGCCTCGAACGGCTGGGTCTCCTGGCAGACGCAGGACCAGCCGACCGGCTCCCGCCCGTTCGATGCCTTCTACAACGGCACCCCGCCCGGCGCGGTCATCTGCCGGTGGGGTGCAGATCCGCAGCTCGCAACGGACAACGTGAGCGATCTGGCCTGGGCTCCGATCGATCCGGAGAACGCCGTCGACGCGATGCTCACTCTCGCCCAGCGTGGCTTCACGCGGATCGACGCGGTCGAGGGCGTCTATCTGGCCGCCCAGGGACCCGCCGGCCACACCGATGCCGAGGGATGGGGCGAGACGTACTTCTTCACCCCCAAGGACGTGCGGTGGGCTGTCACCAAAGCCGACGTGATGGCGTACGTGAAGTCGCCCGTCCACCCCGACTGACGGGCGCATTCTGCGAGTCGCATGATCCGCAGGATCGCCACGCCCCGCGCGTAGAGTCTGACTCATGAGCGAAGTGACCATCACCGTCCGCGGGGAGCACGAACAGCGCGTGGCCCCCGAAGAAGTCGTTGCGCACCTCTCCGTTCGCACCGAGGGCCCGCAGCGTGACAGCGTCGTCGCGCGAATGACCGCGCTGGCCGCACCCCTGCAAGCGGATCTCGAAACGAGAACGGACGCAGGCGGCGTCAAGGAGTGGTCGACCCAGCGGATGTCGGTGTGGGCCAACCGACCGTGGAACAACGAGGGCAAGCAGCTCGCCCTCGTGCACTACGCCTCGGTGGAGATGTCCGCGACCTTCACCGACTTCGCGGTGCTGTCCCGGTGGATCACCGACGCCGCCGAACGCGAGGGTGTGCAGGTGGACGGCTTGACCTGGCGTCTCACGCCCGCGACCGCGAAAGCCACCGAGGCGCAGGTCGCCGCGCACGCCGTGCAGGTCGCTGTCGATCGGGCCACCGCGTACGCCGGCGCCATCGGACTGGCCTCCGTGACACCCGTGGAGATCGCCGACCTCGGACTGATCAGCCGGGCCCCGGACCAGACTGCACCCGCGCCCAAGATGATGCGCGCGATGGCCATGGGCGTGATGGATGCCGGCAACGGCGGCCCCGCGGTCCAGTTCCAGCCCGAGGACATCGTCGTCACCGCCGCGGTCGAAGCGCGCTTCGCCGCCAACTGAGCCGCCCACTGATCCACGCATGACCGTCGCAGCCACCGCTCCGTCGCTTCCGGTCACACCCCGGCCGGGGGTCGGCGACCGCCTGTCTCGCATGATCCGGCTCCCGACCGTCAGCGCCGAGCTCGAGGCCCGCGGATCCGAACCGTTCGAGGACGTCGTCGCGCTCCTGGCTGAGCTGTACCCCCTGGTGCACGCGAACCTCGTCCGCGAGCGGATCACGGACTTCGGCCTGCTGTTCCGTTGGCAGGGTGCCCGGGCCTCCGAAGCGCCCCTCGTGCTGATGGCGCACTACGACGTGGTGCCGGTGGACGAAGACGACCCGTGGACTCACCCACCGTTCGAGGGCCGCGTCGCCGACGGCTGGGTTTACGGACGCGGCGCGCTCGATGACAAAGGTCCCCTCGCGGTGATCCTCGAAGCGGTGGAGAACCTGCTCGCGGCAGGCTTCACCCCCGCGCGCGACGTCTACCTGTCGTTCGGCGGAAACGAGGAGACGTACGGCGATGCCGCCGCCACGATCGCCACGACGCTGCAAAAGCGCGGGGTCGTGCCGTGGCTCGTGCTGGACGAGGGCGGCGCGGTCGTGGACGCTCCGCTGCCGTTCGCGCATGGTGACGCTGCGATGGTCGGCGTCGGCGAGAAGGGCGTCCTCACCGTTCGTCTCACCGCGCGCAGCGAGGGCGGGCATGCCTCGGCCCCGCCGCGCCTGACCGCCGTGGGCCGTATCGCGCGTGCGGTGGATCGGCTCGGCTCCCGCACGTTCCACGCCCGCACCCCCCGCGGGATCACCCGGATGCTCAGCCTGTTCGCCGACACTGCGCACGGCCCCGGCCAGCTCCTGCTCCGGACCCTCGCGACCTTCCCGTGGCTCACCGCCGGCGCATTCGCGCTCATCGGCGGCGAACCGGCCGCGCTGGTACGCACGACCGTGGCTGCGACCATGCAGCAGGGCGGTACGGCGGCGAACGTCCTGCCCTCCCAGGCCTCCGCCGTCCTGAACCTGCGCATCGCGCTGGGCGAGACCGTCGCGGGTACGCTCCGGCGCGTCCGCCGCCGGATCGGTGACCGATCGGTGGAACTGACCGTCCTGGAGGCCAGCGAACCCTCGCCCGAGTCCCCCACCGACAACGCTCAGTTCGCGCTGATCACCCGCGCGGTCAGGGAATCGTACCCGGATGCCGCGACGGTCCCGTACGTGATGATGGCAGCCACCGATTCCCGCCATTTCCACCGCTTCTGCCCCGCCGTGTACCGCTTCGCTCCGCTGGAGATGACCAGCGCCCAGCGCGCTTCCATCCACGGCGTGGACGAGCGCGTCCAGATCGCATCGCTGGAACGCGGCGAGCGCTTCCACCGCGCGCTCCTGCAGAACCTGGTCTGATCCCCCCGCACCGGCGGGTTGTGGCCCGGTCCACGGGCGCGCACTTGGGCAGCCGCTACAGTGAGCCCACCCGAATCCACGTCGACAGCATCCGCACGAAGAACTCGACAGGATCCCGCACGAAGAAGGAGCCGCGATGAAGCGCGCCGCCGCCCTGGGCACCCTGGCCACCGTCGTGGGCTTCCTCGCGTTCGTCGAATTCACCAGCGGCGTGCTGCAGGGCTACTACACGCCCATGCTGACCGACATCGCGCGCCATCTGGACATCCACGACGCCGACGTCAACTGGCTCGAGGGCGCGCAGCTGATGCTGTCGGCGCTGGTGGTGCCCGCGTTCGCCAAGCTCGGCGACATGATCGGCCACAAGCGGATGCTGCTGATCTCGACTGCACTGACCGCCGCGGCCGCACTCGTGCTGCCGTTCACCGACTCGTTCGGCATCTTCCTGGCCGCATGGGCGCTGATGGGGTTCTACGTCGTCTGGCTGCCTCTGGAGATCGCGCTGATCTGGTCCCGGTCCCGGCGGATGGAGGGACGCTCCATCATCACCGCGCGAGCGGCCGGACTGCTGGTGGCCGCGCTGGAACTGGGTGCGGTCGTCGGCGCACTGGTCGGCGGCGCGCTCGTCGATGCCCTTCCCCTCACGGTGGTGCTGCTCGTCCCGGCGATCCTGATCGTGGTGTGCTTCTTCGTGATCCTGTTCGGGGTGCAGGAGTCGCCGGAGCCGACCGGTGGTGTCTTCGACACCGTCGGGCTGGTGCTGATCTCGGTCGCACTGATCTGCTTCACCGGCGGACTCGGGATGCTGCGGCTGGAGGGCGGCATGGCCAATCCCTGGTCGTGGGGGGTCGTGGTACTCGGCGTCGCACTGGTCGTGCCGTTCGCGCTCTGGGAGCTGCGCCACGAGGACCCGCTCATCGACGTCCGGATGTTCCGGTCCCCCGCCCTCGGGCCGGTCTTCCTCACGGCGGGGCTCTTCGGAGTCAGCGTCCTGGGCGCGCAGGCACCGCTGTCGACGTTCGCGCGGACCGATCCCGGCCAGTACGGCTACGGACTGGGCACGACCGGTTTCGCGACCTCGCTCATCATCGGGGTCTACCTGATCGCCATGATCACCGGCGCCCTGCTGTTCCCGCTCATCGCCCGGCTCACCGCGCCTCGGCTCACCCTCATGGGCGCATCCACTCTGGTGGGCATCGGATTCCTCCTGTTCCTGCCGTTTCACGACACGTACATCCAGGTCATCGCGAACATGGTGATCGTCGGCCTCGGCTCGGGCGCTCTGGTCGCCGCGCTGCCGGCGGCCGCGGCATCCGCTGCGCCGGCGACGCAGACCGGGGTCGCGACGGGCCTCACCAACTCGGTCAAGACGGTCGGCGGCGCGATCGCATCGTGCGTGTTCGGCATCGCACTGCTGCACGGTGCTGTCTCGGGTGCGACCGAGGGCACGGCCGGCTCCCTGGCCGGCTACGTCACCGTCTGGATCGTCTGCGGCGTCACCGCGCTGATCGCGGCCGCCGCCCTGGCGTTCGTGCCGAAGACGGCGTTCACGGACCGGGCGGTCGCCGAGGCGGCGTCCGCGCCGGCGGTTCCGTAGCAGCGCGGAGGGTCAGTCCCCGAGGCGGTTCTTGGAGCGCATCGCCCGCTCGGCTTCGCGCTTGTCCTGCCGCTCGCGCAGCGTCTGGCGCTTGTCCCACTCGTGCTTGCCCTTGGCGATCGCGATCTCGACCTTGGCCCGGCCGTCCGAGAAGTACAGCTTGAGCGGCACGAGGGTGTAGCCGCCGGCCGAGACGGCGTGCGAGAGCTTGATGATCTCGTCCTTGTGCAGCAGCAGCTTGCGGACGCGCTTGGTGGCGTGGTTAGTCCAGTGCCCCTGCGAGTATTCGGGGATGTGCACGGCATCCAGCCAGGCCTCGCCGCCGTCGATGTACGCGTACCCGTCGGAGAGGTTGGCGCGACCCTGCCGCAGCGACTTGACCTCGGTGCCGGTCAGGACCAGTCCTGCCTCGTACGTCTTCTCGATCGAGTACTCGTGGCGTGCGCGACGGTTGGTCGCGACGACCTTCTCACCGCGTTCCTTGGGCATCACGACACTCCTGCTGGTACCGGCCGGACGGATCCGGGCGCCGTGCGGGCGCACGGCAGCCTGTCAGTGTAGCAACTGCGCGGTGCAGCCGCCCGATCAGGCCCGCAACCACCTCCGGATCGCGAACCCCGCCGACAGAGCCGCGAGCACCCCGCCGATCAGGATCAGGAACGGGACCACGAGCCATGCGTCCTGCACACCGACCCAGGTGGTGACGAAGTCGACGCGCTGCCGCAGGTATTGATCCACTCCGAAGTGCACGCCGGCGAGCACGGCGACCCCGGCCAGCACCGAACCCAGGAGCGCCGCGAACACGCCCTCCAGGATGAAGGGGGTCTGGATGAAGCGGTTGGATGCGCCCACCAGCCGCATGATCCCGATCTCCCGCCGTCGCGCGTATGCCGACAGGCGGATGGTCGTCGCGATCAGCAGCACCGCGGCGATCAGCATGAGCACCGCGATTCCCACCGCGATGTAGGTCGCGACCGTCAGGGCGGAGAACAGTGGCTCGAGGTACTGCAGTTGGTCCTTGACCTCTTCGACGCCGTTCATGCCCTTGAACGCTTCGACGAGCACCTCGGACTGGCTCTGGTCGACGAGGTTGATCCAGTACGTCTCGTTGAGCTGCTCGGGGGTGATGACGCTGGCGTAGTCATCGCCGAGCAGCTCGATCACGTTCGCGTACGCCTCCTCACGGTTCTCGAAGCGCAGATCGCGGATCAGCGGCGCCAGCGCGGGACCGTCGAGCTTGGCGTCGACCTCGGCCAGCTGATCGTCGCTGGCCACGCCGTCCACGCACGTCGGCGCTTGTGAGATGGCCGTGCACATGTAGATGGCGACCTGGGCGCGATCGGACCAGTAGTCCTTCATCTGCCCGATCTGCATCTGCATCAGCATCGCGGCGCCGACGAAGGTGAGCGAGACGAACGTGACCAGCACGACCGAGATCACCATCGACGCGTTGCGGCGGAGGCCGGACAGCGCCTCAGAAAGGACGAGACCGACCCTCACGATGTCGGCCCCACTTCATCGTCGGGATGCGTCTGGCCGAGCCCGAGGCGATCCGCCAGTCCCAGCTCGGCCACGTCGACTTCGGCGATGTCCGCGATCGGGACCGGCTGCGTGCGCGGTGCGCGCGTCTCAGCCGGCGGTTCCGGCGTCGGCTCGGAAACCGGCTCGGAAGCCGGCTCGGAGTGCTGCGGCGCTGAGTCGTGCGGCGCGGAGTCCTGCGGCGCGGAGGCGGGCTCGGTGACGTTCGCCGACGGTGCGACCGGTTCCGCAGCGGAGGGCGCGGCATCCGCTCGCACCACCGGCTCTGCGGCGGCCGCGGTCACGTCGTGGCCGTAGGCCGAGGAGACGGCCGCGGATGCCGACATCGCCGTCTCGCGCTGAACTTCCAGCACCGCGGTCAGCGCGGCGACCGCAGCAGCACCCTGCTCGGGTCCGGGCGCCAGGCTCGGCAGGCTCGAGGTGTCGCCGTAGCCGCCGTGCCGTTCGTCGCGGACCATCTCGCCGTCGGCCAGTTCGATGACGCGCCGC
Organism: Microbacterium sp. zg-B185; assembly: GCF_030246885.1. NCBI lineage: Bacteria > Bacillati > Actinomycetota > Actinomycetes > Micrococcales > Microbacteriaceae > Microbacterium > Microbacterium sp. zg-B185. The sequence goes on along the minus strand of NZ_CP126739.1, from coordinate 1,316,697 downwards.
TTCATCTGATCCACGAAGCCCGCCTCGTGCGTGGCCATGACCACGGTCGTGCCGCTGGAATTGATGCGCGCGAGCAGCTGCATGATGTCGACCGAGGTCGCCGGGTCCAGGTTTCCGGTCGGCTCGTCCGCCAGGAGCACCTGTGGACGGTTGACGAGTGCGCGCGCGATCGCGACGCGCTGCTGCTCGCCACCGGAGAGCTCGTGCGGGAACCGCTTCTCCTTGCCGGCGAGACCGACCAGTGCCAGCACCTCGGGGACGGCCTGCTGGATGAATCCGCGGGATGAGCCGATGACCTGCAGCGTGAACGCGACGTTCTGGAACACCGTCTTGTTCGGGAGCAGCCGGAAGTCCTGGAACACCGCCCCGACATGCCGGCGGAAGTAGGGCACCTTGCGGTTGGAGAGCGAGCGCAGGTCGCGGCCGAGTACGACCACGCGGCCGTCGCTCGGGGTCTCTTCGCGGAGGATGAGGCGCAGACACGACGATTTGCCCGAGCCGGAAGCGCCGACGAGGAAGACGAACTCCCCGCGCAGCACTTCGAAGTCCACATTGCTGAGGGCCGGCTTCGCCGTGCCGCGAAAGCGTTTCGTGACGTTCTCGAACCGAATCATGGCCTACTGAGCCTAAGCGGGGCGGACTCGGACACGACGAGCGACACCCGGGGTGCGGCATCCGGCCTGAACCTCGGCGATGAGGATGCCGCGGCATCCCGCCCGGGACCGTGGGTCAGTCGTCGGTGGGGCGCTTGCGCCAGCGGATGCCGGCAGCGATGAACCCGTCGAGGTCGCCGTCGAACACGGCGGAGGGGTTGTTGACTTCGTAGTCCGTGCGCAGGTCTTTCACCATCTGGTACGGCGCCAGCACGTAGGAGCGCATCTGGTCGCCCCAGCTGGCGGTGATGACGCCGGCGAGGTCCTTCTTGATCGCCGCTTCCTGTTCCTTCTGGAGGATCATCAGGCGCGACTGGAGCACCCGCATCGCGGCGGCCCGGTTCTGGATCTGCGACTTCTCGTTCTGCATCGACACGACGGTGCCGGTCGGAAGGTGGGTCAGGCGCACGGCGCTGTCGGTCGTGTTGACCGACTGGCCGCCGGGGCCGGACGAGCGGTACACGTCCACGCGCAGGTCGCTCTCCGGGATGTCGACCTCGACGGCCTCATCCAGGAGCGGGATGACCTCGACGGCGGCGAAGCTGGTCTGCCGCTTGCCGGCCGAGTTGAACGGACTCATCCGCACCAGGCGGTGCGTGCCGGCCTCGACGCTGAGCGTGCCGAAGGCGTACGGCGCGTCCACCTCGAAGGTCGCCGACTTGATGCCGGCCTCCTCCGCGTAGGAGGTGTCCATGACCGTGACGGGGTACTTGTGCTGCTCGGCCCAGCGCAGATACATGCGCAGGAGCATCTCGGCGAAGTCCGCGGCATCCACTCCGCCGGCGCCCGCCCGGATCGTGATGACAGCCGGACGCGCGTCGTACTCGCCGTCCAGCAACGTCTGCACCTCGAGCTGGCCGACGACGTCCTCGAGTTCGGCGAGTTCGTGACGGGCTTCTTCGGCGGCGTCCTCGTCGTCCATCTCGTTGGCCAGTTCGACCATGACCTCGAGGTCGTCCAGGCGCCGGTCGATGCTGTTGATGCGGGCCAGCTCGGACTGACGGTGACTCAGGGCGGAGGTGACCTTCTGCGCCTTGTCGGTGTCGTCCCACAGGTCGGGGGCACCGGCTTCTTCGCTCAGCCGGGCGATGTCGGCGGTCAGCGCATCGACATCGACCACCGACTTGATGTCGGTGAAAGTGGAGCGCAGCGCCTGGATGTCGGCGGAAAGATCGAAGTCAAGCATGACAGCTCCAGACTAACGTGGATGCAGTGACCGACCGCGCAGCCTCCATCCTTCTGCGCTTCGGGCCGATGATCTACGGCCCCACCGTGCTGTTCGCCCTCGGTGAGGGCGCCGTCATCCCGCTGATCCCGATCATCGCCGCGCGGCTCGGCGCAGATGTCGCCCTGGCCGCCCTCGTCGCATCGGCGCTGGTGGTCGGTCAGCTCTGCGGCAACCTGCCGGCGGGGTGGGCGGTGGCGCGCATCGGCGAGCGGCTGACGATGGCGATCGCCGGGACGCTGTCACTGCTCGGCGTGGTGGGCATGGTGTTCGCGCCGGTCCTGGGCGTCTTCGCGGCATCCGTGTTCCTCATCGGCTTCTGCGCGGCCGGGTTCGGGCTCGCGCGGCACTCGTTCATGACGACCCGCGTGCCGCTGGCGTTCCGCGCGCGTGCACTCTCGGTTCTGGGCGGAACGTTCCGGCTCGGCATGTTCGTCGGACCCTTCGTCGCGGCGGGTCTGCTCGCACTGTTCGGTGACGAGCATGCGGCGATCTGGTTCTTCGGCGGATGCCTGGTCGCGACGGTGCTGCTGGTCCTGTTCGGCCCCGATCCGGAGAAGCAGGTCGCCGTCCAGACCCGCCCGAATCCGGACTCCTCGATGGCCGAGGACACCGGCGAGGCGGTGACCGGCTCGATCCCCACGTCCGAGCGAGTGGGGGTCTTCCGCACGATGTGGCGGTTCCGCACGGTGCTGTCCCGCCTCGGCCTGGCCGCGGCATCCCTCTCCGCCGTCCGGTCGGCACGGCAGGTCGTGCTGCCGCTCTGGGGCTTCTCGATCGGACTGGATGCGCAGACCATCGCGCTGGTCGTGGGCATCTCGGGGGCGATCGATTTCGCACTCTTCTACGCCAGCGGTCAGGTGATGGACCGTTTCGGGCGCCTCTGGGCGGCGCTGCCGGCGATGGTGCTGATGGGGCTGGGCTTCCTCGCCCTCGCCGTCACCCACGACCTGGACTCCTCGGCGATGTGGTTCGCGATGTTCGCCGCGGTGCTCGGAGTGGGTAACGGGCTCTCCAGCGGCATCCTGCTCACACTGGGGGCGGACGTCTCGCCGAAGTCCGATCCGGCGCCCTTCCTCGGCTCGTGGCGGACACTCACCGACGCGGGTGGGGCGCTGTCTCCGCTGCTCGTGTCCGGGATCACGGCGGTCTGGTCGCTGTCGATCGCCACCGGCGCGGTGGGCGTCATGGCGCTGCTGGGTGCGGTTGCGTTCGTGCGCTGGGTGCCCCGGTTCGTGCCGCGCGTGCGGGAGTGAGCTGAAACGCCGGTCCGCGTGCGTGCCCGCCTATACTCGGGCCTGACGTGACGGCGGAGGGGGAAGCCATGCTGTTCGTGTTCCTTGCTCTGTATGTCGCTCTGGGCATCGGGTGCATCGCCGTCGGGATCATCCGGCGCGAGCGGTCAGCGGTGGCATGCGGCATCATCGCCGTCGCGATCGCTGCGGGGTCGCTGATCGCGTGGATCCTCTACGTCGCCGGCGCCACGCACTGGACGATCTCGGCGCTGCAGGCGGTGCTCTCACCGATGCCCGAGTCGCTGGTTCAGCCCGACTCCCTGGAGTCGACCGGGCAGGGCATCGGCGTTCCGGGGTTCGCGGTCGTCGTGGTTGAGCTGGTCGTCTCCATCGCGATCTGGGCGATCCCGGTCCTGGGAATCGTCAGTGCCACGCGCGCACCACGGCCCGGCTCCGTCCCGCGCAGCGAGACGGTCTAACGCAGCGCCGTCCGGCTGGTCGCGGTCGCCTCCAGCGCCACGCCGTCGGGCACGAACAGCGCGATGACCGGCGGCCGCCACGTTCCGGCGACCGTCACCCGCGCGGAGACACCATCCGGCGTTCCCGCGTCGACCACGACAGCGTCGTCACCCAGCTCGCCCACGACGGCCTCGGCCTGCTCGCGCACCCCATCCGAGGTCAGTTCCGCCTTCGGCTCCTCCCCCTCGACCACGAACGTGAACCCGTCCGCTCCGGCCAGGGCGGCCGCGTCAGCGAGCGCATCCAGCCGCTTCTGCGCCAGGTACAGGCTGGTCGCGTCCACGCAGACGAGCACGACCATGATCGCGAGAAGCGCGTAGCCGAGGGTCAGGATCAGGATGCTCCCCTCGTCGCCGGCGACTCCCCTCCGCGGCATCCACAGCGGCACGGCCCGCAGGCGCGCACTCATTCCGGCTCCCAGAAGCGCGACACCTTCTGCACAGCGGATGCCTGAACCGGCACAGCCGCGAAGCGGTCGAGTCCGAGCACGGGCGGCACCAGGGGAAGCGTGACGCTCGTCGTGAGGGTCACCACGAGCGTGGCGCCGGCTTCGGGGCACGTGGCGCCGGCCGGCCGGCACTCCAGTGCGACGCGGACCGATTCCGGATCCAGTCCGTACTCATCCACCACCGAGCTCAGGATCCGGTCAGCGCCGGCGCGCGCGGCGTCCGCGTCCTCTGCGACCGAGAGGGCGCGAGCGATGTGCCGCGCGCCGGCCTCAGCCCCGAGAGCCTGCCCTTGGATGAGACCGAGCGAAACGACGAGGTACACGAGGGGCACGAGGAGCACGACTCCGACGAGGATGAACTCGAGCGCCGCCGATCCCCGCTCGTTCTCACTCGAAGGATTCCAGCGGTGCATGCGCCGTCACCTCCATCATGCGGGGCGGGCCGAGCAGCCCGACGAGCGGCAGCGGCGCCCGCACGCTGATCCGCACGGTGGGCTCTCCGAGTTCGCCGGACTCCTGCACTGTGATCTCCGCGGCGTACTCTCCGCCGACCGTGCGGGTCACGATCTGCCGGGTGCGCTGGATGCCCTCATCCAGCGCAGTGTCCGCCAGCGCAGCGTGATACGCGCCCTCGACCGCGGCGTCGTGCACGACGTTGCGGACGTATACGACCAGCCCGAACTGGATGACGCCCAGCGTGAGCAGCGTCAGCAGCGTGCCGACGAGGACGAACTCGACGGGGCTCGACCCGCGCTCGTCCGCCACCATCGCGGCGAACCTGCGACGGATGCCGACTCCCCCGGGCGCGTGCACGGGCTAGAGGCCCGACACCCGCTCGATCGCCTGCTGGAACAGGTCGGCGAGCGCGGGACCGGCCAGGGCCCAGATGACGACGACCAGCCCGGCCGTCATCAGCGTGATGAGCACCCAGCCGGGGACGTCACCGGTCTCATCGTCGTACGCGTCCTGCGCGACGGCGCGCAGCCGGTGCACCACGCGCTCGAGAGGGATGCGGATCATGGGGTTCTCCTTCCGGCGTCAGCCGATTCCGAGTCGAAGCATGAAGATCCCCGGAAAGACGGCGAACAGCACGCTCAGGGGAAGGATGAGGAACACGAGCGGTACGAGCATGTAGATCTCTTTGCGCCCGGCCTGTTCGATGAGTGCGCGCTTGGCGTCCTCACGCGCGTCGAGCGCCTGGGAATGCAGGACGTGCGCGAGCGGCGCACCCCGGTCGATCGCGGCGACGAGCTGATCGATGCTGCGCGCGAGTGCGGGTGTCTGCAGCCGGGCGGACAGCGCACTGAGCGCCTCGGAGAGCGGCGAACCGGTTCCGACCGCCAGCACTACGCCGCGCAGCTCGGCGGCGAGCTCCCCGGCACCGGCGGTGCCCACCCGCCGGAGCGAGTCGAGGATCCCCTCACCCGCCGACAGGCACAGCGCCAGGAACTCCAGCACCGTGGGCAGCTCCTCCTGGATGCGCCCGACGCGAACCCGAGCGGCGTGGCTGAGGCGGGCATCGTAGGCGACGGCGGCGATCACGCCGGTCAGGGGTGGCAGCAGAACGGTCGCACCGGACGCGCGCCCCAGCAGGACGAGAGCGACCACGCCCGCGCCGCCCAGAGCGATCCCTGCGATGGACCACCCCAGCTGCCGACCGCGGAAGGCCGCGGCATCCATCGTCCACCCCGCCTGGTGAAGACGCCGGTCAAGCGCGGCGGACCCGCCGGCCAGACGGGCCACGCGGTCCCGCAGCCCGTGCCACAGCTCGCCGAGGGCCGCGGAGCGCGCATCGAAGGCGGGGGTGAGGCCGCGCGGATCCGTGACGTCGCGGATGTACGGCGCAATGCGTCGCGCAAGGGAGGGGGCTCCCCACCGCGGCGCCAGGGAGACGAGCAAGCAGACCCCCAGGCCGAAGGCGCCGCCGAGCACCATGGCGAAGGCGATGTCGGTGCCGCCCACGGGGGTCACCCGAACCACCGCCGAGGCTCCGGCAGACGGCCGATGCGCAGCATGACGCGGTACGCCGCGAAGGACACCGCCGCCCCCGCCAGGATGAGGATGACACCCTCCGGGCTGCTGTAGGCCCGCGCGCCCTCCGGTCGCATCGCGAGCAGGGCGAGGATCACCCAGGGCGCGGCCACACCGAGCACCGCTGCGCCGCGGATCCACGACTGCCGCGATTCGACCTCGGCACGCAGGGCGGCGTCCGCGCGGACCGACGCGGCGAGCGCACGCAGAACCGGTGTGAGCTCGGTTCCGCCGACCTGACGGGCCATCCGCAGCGTCTCCACGATCCGATCGCCGACCGGGTCGGCGAGGGCGCGCTTGAGCAGCTGCGCGCTCGAGTCGAAGTGCCCGGATGCGGCGATGTCGCGGGCGAAGGCGGCGAACGGGGGTCGCAGCGGTGCGGGCGCGGACTCGGCCAGGCTGGCGACGGCATCCGGAAGCGACATCCCGGCCCGTACCGACGCGATCAGCAGGTCGCAGACGTCAGGCCACAGCGCGCGACGGGAGCGCAGCAGGCGCGAGCGTCGTGCGCGCAGCCACCCGAACGGCGCCAGCGCCCCCACGACGCCGGCGACCAGGGTCAGGGCGCCGACCTGAGTGAACAGCCAGGCGGCAGCGGCCAGGACGGCCGCGCTGCCGGCCGAGGCCACGATCGCACCTGCCGGCGGGACGCGCGGGAGTCCGGCTGATTCGAGCAGTCTAGCGAGGTGTCCGGGTGCAGCGGGCGTGGGTGCGACGGCACGCGATGGCCAGACCCACGGCGAGACGACCAGCAGGATGCCGGCTGCCAGTGCTGCGCCCCAGACGAATGTCACGATGCCTCCGCGCGGTACAGCGTCGTGGCCTGGACGGTGCCGCCGGCCACACCGGCCGGCTCCACCAGTTCGACGACCCGGCGCCGGCCGGACGCATCTCGTTCGCAGTGGGCGACCAGATCCACGGATGCCGCCACCGCGGGCAGCACGAACCCCGAGTCGATGTTGCGCCCGGCCAGCAGGGGCAGCGCGGCGAGTTTGGCGAGGGCCTCGCGCGCCGAGTTGGCGTGGATGGTCGCCGCCCCCGGCACGCCGGTGTTCAGCGCCAGCAGCAGGTCGAGCGCTTCGGCATCGCGCACCTCGCCGACCACCAGCCGGTCGGGGCGCATGCGCAGCGCCTCCTTCACCAGGCGTCGCAGGCTCACCTCGCCGGTGCCTTCCAGGCTGGGCTGCCGGCCCTGCAGGGCGACCAGGTCCGGCGCGTCCACGGCCAGCTCGAACGTCTCCTCGACGGTCACGATGCGGTGTTCCGGCGGACACGCCCCGATCAGCGCTGCCAGCAGCGTCGTCTTGCCGGCGTGGGTGGCTCCGGAGATGAGGATGCTGCGGCCCGTCTCCATCGCCTGCCTCAGCAGCCGGGCGGCCGGTGGCGCGATCGAGCCGGCCGCGACGAGCCGGTCCAGGTCGCGGTAGGCCGGCAGGAACTTGCGGATGTTGACCGACCAGTGCCGGCGGGTGATGTCGGGGATCACGACGTGCAGCCGGCTGCCGTCGGGCAGCGAGGCGTCCACGAACGGCTGGCTCAGGTCGACGCGGCGGCCGGTGGCATGCAGCATCCGCTCCACCAGGTCGCGCACGGCGGCATCCGTCAGCGCCAGCGGCACCCGTTCGGCCACGCCCTCGCGGGCGATGAAGATCCGGTCCGGCGCGTTGATCCACAGCTCCTCGACGGTCGGATCGTCGAGGTAGGCCTGCAGCGGACCGTACCCGGCGACCGCGGCGAGCACATCGCGCACGCACGACGCCTCGTCATCGACGGGGTCCAGCCCGCGGGCGAGGGCGAAGTCGTTGTGGCGGCGCACCTCCGCGCGGGCGATCCGCGCGGCCAGCTCCGGATCGCGCGTGGGATCGGCCAGTTCCGCCCGCAGCCGGTCGCGCACGCGCTCGGCCACCACGGCGGCGGTGGTTCCGGCGGGAGCGAACGCGAGAGTCACGCGAGCATCCTCGCAAGCACCGGAGGGTCGCCGGAGAAGTTATCCACAGCAGGCGAGCGAAGTGCCGGGCCCGGGCCGTGCGAGCGATTTCGTCCCTCGCGGATGCGAGCGGTGCGTCGGAGGGGCAGGATGGGAGGACCAGCGAAAGGGGCACCATGACCACGCTCACCAAGAAGCAGATCACGCCCGGAGGGCGCGTTGCGCTCGGCATCCTGGGGGTGATCCAGGCGGCCTACGCCTTCCTCGCGTTCTGGGATCTCGCGCATCGCTCCGAGGACGAGATCCGCGGACCCAAGCCGATGTGGATCCCGGTGATCCTGGTCAACTGGATCGGACCCACCGCCTACTTCTTCGTGCACCGCAGCCGCCGCTGAGCCGCCGTCCACCGACTCCCCTGTCACAACACGCCGAGCGGGACAGCAGTGTGCGACAGGCGAGCGGCTGTGCCGGGTTGCCGGCCGCCGGGCCGCCCGGTCGGGGGCCGGCCCCCCAGCGGCCCCAGAGCCTCGCAGATAGACTGATCGCACCCGCGGGAGTGGTGAAACTGGCAGACACGCAGGATTTAGGTTCCTGTGCCTCCGGGCGTGTGGGTTCAAGTCCCACCTTCCGCACGCGCATTCGCGCGCGATCCACCCTCCGTGGCCATCGCAGCTGACCGCCGACCGAAACGACCGACGGGAACCGTCTTGCACCCCACCGCCCTCATCCCCTGGCTCGACCCTGAAACGATCATCGCGGCGGCCGGCCCCTGGGCACTTCTGGTGGTGTGCTTCATCGTCTTCGCCGAGACCGGGCTGCTCGTCGGCTTCCTCCTCCCCGGTGACACGCTCCTGGTGATCGCGGGTCTGCTGACGAACACGAGCAACATCTTCGGGCTCAACATCTGGGCGGTCTCCCTCCTGATCGCACTGGCCGCGTTCGTCGGCGGCGAGGTCGGCTACCTCATCGGCCACAAGGGCGGGCCGGCGGTGTTCGAACGCAAGGAATCCGGAGTCTTCAGCGTCAAGAACGTGGAGCGGACGAACGCGTTCTTCGAGCGGTTCGGCGGGCTGACGATCATCCTGGCCAGGTTCGTGCCGATCGTTCGCACCTTCGCCCCGGTCGCGGCCGGTGTCGGCCACATGCCGTGGCGCCGGTACACGCTCTACAACTTCATCGGCGCCATGCTGTGGGGCTTCGGGCTGACGATGCTGGGCTACCTGATCGCGTTCATCCCGTGGGTGCGCGACCTGGTCACCGAGTACATCGACATCATCCTGCTCATCGCCGTCGGCGGCACGGCGCTTGTGACCCTGTGGCACTACTTCAGCGAGCGCCGCAAGGCGAAGAAGCTCGCAGCCGCGGGCGCCGACATCATCACCGACCCCGAAGAGGCACGCGAACTGGTCCTGGACCCCGAGGTCTTCGAACGCGGCCCGGAGCACCCGAACGCCGAGGACGGGTCCCCCAAGCCGTAGCCGTTCGCTGCCTTCCGGCGCTGTTCAGGAGGCCTTGGCCGCCTTCTTCGCCGGCGTCTTCTTGGCCGCGGTCTTGGCCGTCGAACTCTTGGCAGCCGAAGTCTTCGCGGTGCTCTTGGCCGGCGCCTTCTTCGTCGTGCCCTTCTTCGCGGATGCCGTGTCCGAAGCCTTCGCGGCGCCCTTGGCCCCGGCATCCTTCCCGCCGGAATCCTTTCCGCCGGCGCCCGAGCGCGCCGCGCGGCTGCGCTCGACGCTGGCCCGCAGCGCCTCCATGAGGTCGATGACCTCGCCGCCCTTGGCCTCTTCCTCCTGTTCGCCGAACGTCTCGGACGTGTCCAGCGCATCGCCCTGCTCGAGCTTCGCCTCGATCAGGGTGCGCAGCTCGTCCTGGTACTCGTCGGAGAACTCGGCGGGATCGAAGTCCGCCGCGAAGCTCTCCACGAGGGATGCCGACATCTCCAGTTCCTTCGCCGAGATCCGCACCGGCTCGTCCAGCGCTGGGAACGCGGCCTCGCGCACCTCGTCCGCCCACAGCAGCGTCTGCAGCACGAGCACGTCCCCGCGGACGCGCAGCGCCGCCAGCCGCGTCTTCTGGCGCAGCGAGAACCGTACGATCGCCGTGCGATCGGTCTGCTCGAGGGTCTTGCGCAGGAGGACGTATGCCTTGGGCGAGGCGGAGTCCGGCTCGAGGTAGTACGCACGATCCAAGGTCAGCAGATCGACCTGCTCGGTCGGCACGAACTCGACCACGTCGATCTCTCGGCTGCGCTCGGCCGGCAGGGAGTCGAGGTCTTCTTTGGTCAGGACCACGGTGCGCTCGCCGTCGTCGTACGCCTTGTCGATGTCCGAGTACGGGACCACTTCGCCGTCGATCTCGCAGATCCGCTGATAGCGGATGCGGCCCCCGTCTTTGTTGTGCACCTGATGCAGCGCCACGTCATGGTCTTCGGTCGCGGAGTACACCTTGACCGGGACATTCACGAGTCCGAACGTCAATGCACCCTTCCAGATCGCTCTCATCGCACCAGTACACACCTGCCACACCCGTCCCGGCTAGTCGAGCTTGTGCGCTTGCGCTCGCCGGGGATCTGTGCGCGGGGCTCGCCACGGCCGGCCGCGCGGTCGTAAAGTCGGCTCGTATCGCCTCCCCCAGCACTGGCCAGGCGCCTCGGGACGGGCGATGCGGTCTTCATCGGTCGGAGCGGTGGTGACCGCGACGGTGGCTCTGGCGGATCTGCGCGGCACTGGTGGCGACCTTGCCGGTCGCGGCCGTGGCGACCGGCGCCGCCGCCGTGCTGGTCGGCGTGATCTATCGGGGCCCTCCGCGTGCGAATCCTGCGGACGCACCCGCGTTGGCGGCAGGATGAAGGCATGGGGGATGCCGCGGCGAAGCGCCGACCGCAGACGCGCGGTGCGAACGACCAGCTCGTGAGCATCGGCGGCCGCCGCCTGCGCATCACGAACCTCGACAAGGTGCTCTACCCCGAGACCGGGACGACCAAGGGCGAGGTGATCGACTACTACACCCGGATCGGCCCGACGATGATCCCGCACGTGATCGGCCGCCCGGTCACCCGCAAACGCTGGCCGGACGGCGTGGGCACCGAGGATCATCCCGGGCAGGCGTTCTTCGCCAAGGACCTGGAGCCGGGCGCGCCGGAGTGGGTGCGCCGTCTGCCGATCCCCCATTCCGGCGGGCCGAAGGACTATCCGCTGGTCAGCGACGTGCCCACCCTGGTCTACCTCGCCCAGGTGGCCAGCCTGGAGCTGCACGTCCCGCAGTGGCGCTTCACTCCGGACGGAGCCCGGGGGGATGCCGATCGCCTCGTCCTTGACCTCGACCCCGGCCCCGGTGTCGGGCTGGCGGAGTGCGCGGAGGTCGCGCGGTGGGCGCGGGAGATCCTCGGCCACATGGGGCTGGAGCCGCTGCCGGTGACCAGCGGCAGTAAAGGGATCCAGCTGTACTCGGCGCTGCCGCCCGGGCAGAGCAGCGAATCCGCGTCCGCGATCGCGCACGAGCTGGCACGCGCGATCGAGGCGGATCATCCGGATCTGGTCGTCAGCAGCATGAAGAAGGCGATCCGCGGCGGCCGGGTGCTGATCGATTGGAGCCAGAACAACGGCGCGAAGACCACGATCGCCCCGTATTCGCTGCGCGGCCGGGCGTGGCCGAACGTGGCCGCCCCGCGCACGTGGGACGAGCTGGACGATCCCGATCTCGCCCAGCTTTCGTTCGAGGAGGTGCTCGAGCGTGTGGAGCGGATCGGCGACCCGCTGTCCGAACTGGGCTATCACGCCGGCGGGCGCACCGTGGACGAGGGGCCGCTGAGCACGTACATCGCCAAGCGGACCGCGGGCAAGACCCCTGAGCCGGTGCCGTCCAGTCCCGCCGCGGAATCGAGCCCACCCGGTGACCTGCCGGTCTTCGTCATCCAGGAGCACCACGCGACGGCGCTGCACTGGGACTTCCGCTTGGAGCGGGACGGGGTGCTGGTCAGCTGGGCGGTCCCGCGCGGGGTGCCGCACTCGTACAAGCGCAACAACCTCGCCATCATGACCGAGGACCATCCCATGGACTACGCGTCCTTCGAGGGCACCATCCCCGCCGGTGAATACGGCGGCGGGAGTGTCACCATCTGGGACGACGGCAGGTACGAGCTGGAGAAGTGGCGCGACGACGAGATCATCGCGACTCTGCAGGGGCGCCCCGGGGGCCCCCTCGGGCGCGTCCGCCTCGCGCTGATCCGCACCGAGGGCGCAGGCGAGAAATCCAGCTGGCTCCTGCACCGGATGAAGACCGATGCCGACGGGCAGCTTCAGCCCGACGGCGTGCCCGTCGAGGCTTCGGCACAGGCGGACGAACCACGGATGCCGCGGCGCCCGGCCACGCGAAGCTCAGCGTCTGCGCAGCCGGACCAGGCCGGCGACGTGCCGCTGGCCTGGCCCCCGGACCCGGAGTCCCTGCGCCCCATGCTGTCGACCGGCGCGACCGCGGAGCGCGCGACCCTCGCGGCGCGTCGGTGGGGCGACCCGGCCTGGGCCGAGGCGAAGTGGGACGGCATCCGGGCCGTCGGAGTGTGGGACGGCAGCCGGCTGACGCTGTTCGCCCGCAGCGGCAACGACATCACGATGAAGTACCCCGAGGTCACCGGTGCGGACGTGGGTCTGGGCGCCGAGCCGGCGATCGTCGACGGTGAGATCGTGGCGATCGACGAACGGGGGCGACCGAGCTTTCCGCTGCTGCAGACGCGGATGAACCTGCAGCGCGCCGGCGACGTCGCGCGGGAGGCGAAGCGGACACCGGTGCAGTACTACCTCTTCGACGTGCTCGGCGCCCACGGCCTGGATGTCACGCCGCGGCCGCTGCGGGAGCGTCGACGGATCCTCGAGGAGCTCGCCGGAGGCGCGTCCGCCCCGCTGGTCGTTCCTCCCGTCTTCGATGACGTGGAGATCGCCCTGGCGACCAGCCGTCGGCTGGACCTGGAGGGCGTGGTGGTCAAGGACCCCGCGTCCACGTACCGGCGCGGCATCCGGAGCGAGTCGTGGCTGAAGGTGAAGCTGACCCGCACGCAGGAGGTCGTGCTGGCCGGCATCCGCCCGGGGCAGGGGGGACGCGCGCACACCTTCGGATCGCTGCTGCTGGGCATCCCCGGGGCGGACGGACTGCAGTATGCGGGACGCGTGGGCACCGGGTTCAGCGACGCGACGCTGCGCTCGCTGATGCGCACGTTCGCGCCGCTGCACACCGACGAGAACCCGCTGGTCGGGGTGCCCGGGCCGGAGGCCCGCGGTGTCCAATGGCTGCGGCCGGAACTGGTCGGCGAGGTCGAGTTCGGCGAGTTCACGCCCGGGGGCATCCTGCGCCACTCCCGGTGGCGCGGCCTTCGGCCGGACAAGTCCCCCGCGGACGTGGTGCGCGAGTCCTAGCCCCCGCGGCTGTCGTCCCGCGCCGCTCGCGTCGCCCCGCTCCCCCGTCACAACACGCCGAGCGCCGCCGCAGAACGCGACAGGCGAATAGGCCGGTCCACCAACCCTCCCCGCTCCCCTGTCACAACACGCCGAGCGCCGCCGCCGAACCCGACAGGCGAACAGGCCGGTGCGGCCGGCCCTGGACGCCGGGGGTGTCAGGCGTGCGCGTCGTGCTCGACGTGGCCGGCGGGCTCCAGCTGGAACGTCGAGTGCTCGACGTCGAAATGCTCGTCCAAGCACGACTGCAGTCGCTGCAGGATCGCGCCCGCGCGGCCGTCCGCGAGCGCCTCGTCGTCCACGACGACGTGCGCCGTGAACACCGGCGCGCCCCTGGTGAGCTGCCACACATGCACGTCGTGGCAGTCCACCACTCCGGGCGTGGCGAGGATGTGGTCGCGGATCTCCGTGACGTGCATCCCCTTCGGAGTGGACTCGCTCAGTACCGAGACCACCTCACGCAGGAGCGACACGGCGCGCGGGATGATCATCGCCGCGATGAACAGCGACGCGATCGCATCGGCTTGGATCCACCCGGTCGTGACGATGAGGATGGCCGCGACGATCACCGCCGCGGATCCGATCAGATCGCCCATCACCTCCAGATAGGCTCCGCGCACGTTGATGCTCGTCCGCTGCGCGGCGCTGAGCAGCCACATCGCCACCGCGTTCGCGACCAGGCCGACGATCGCCACGACGAGCATCAGCCCGCCGGCGACCGCCACGTCGCTCGGGTTCATCAGCCGCTGGACGCCCTCGACGGCCACCCACACCGACAGGACGATGAGGATCACCCCGTTTGCGAGCGCCCCGAACACCTCGGCGCGCTGGAATCCGAAGGTCCGGCGGTCCGTCGCCGGACGCGCCGCCACGATGCTCGCGATGAGCGCGATCACCAGCGCCGCGGCATCCGTGAACATGTGCGCCGCATCCGCCAGCAGCGCCAGCGATCCCGACAGCGCCGCCCCGACGATCTGCACGACCATCACCACGGCGGTGATGGCCAGTGAGATCCCCAGCAGCCGGCGGTTGCCGGTGCCGCGGATGCCGGGAGCGTGGTCGTGCATACCCTCAGGCTACGACCGCCGGGCGGTCACCCGAGCGATTCCGGGCTAGTCGGGAATGAGTCCGGTTCTCGATAGCGACGGACGGCGCCGCGGCCGGCCCGGTGCCTGCGCAGGTCTCGCCGTGACCGGGCGCAGAGCGGGTGCAGACCGGGCTAGACCGGTTCGTCAGAGAGACGACAGCAGCGGTGCGAGCTCGCGGAATGCGCGTGCGCGATGGGATGCCGCGTTCTTCTCCTCTGCGCTCCAATCCGCGACCGTGCGTTCGGTCCCTTCGGGCTGCCCGTCGGGAATGAAGATCGGGTCGTACCCGAAGCCGCCCTCGCCGGACGCCGACTCTGCCAGCCGCCCGGGCCACCGTCCCTCGACGACGTGCACAGCGGCGCCGCCGTCCCCCGGGATCACGAGTGCGATGGTCGAGACGAAGGTGGCCGTGCGATGCGGGTCGCGGATGTCGGAGAGCTGGTCCAGCAGCAGGCTCACGTTGGCCGCAGCATCCTTCGCATGCCCTGCCCAGTACGCCGAGAAGACCCCCGGAGCCCCGCCCAGGACCTCGACGCAGATGCCGGAGTCGTCCGCCACCGCCGGCAGTCCGGTGTGAGCGGCGGCTGCGCGGGCTTTGATCAGCGCGTTCTCGGCGAAGGTCACACCGTCCTCGACCGGCTCAGGTCCGTCGTATCCGATCACGTCGAGGTCCGGGCGGGTCGCGGCGACGATCGCACGGAACTCTTCGACCTTGTGCGCGTTGTGCGTGGCCAGCACGATCGCCCTGCGTGCGGCATCCATGTCCGAGGTCCCTACTCCGCGGCAGCTGCCAGCGCGGCGACCTGCAGGTCACGGAGGTCCGCGCAGCCGGCCAGGCCGAGCTCGAGGAGCGCGTCGAGTTCGCGCTTGTCGAACGGGGCACCCTCGGCGGTCCCCTGCACCTCGACGAACAGCCCGCGGCCGGTCACCACGAGGTTCATGTCGGTCTCGGCGCGGACGTCCTCCACGTAGGCCAGGTCCAGCATCGGCTCGCCATCGATGATCCCGACGGACACCCCCGAGACCGAGTCGACGAGCGGGGTCGCCTTCTGGGCGATGAACTTCTTCGCCCGGCCCCACTCGATCGCGTCGGCCAGGGCGACATAGGCGCCGGTGATCGCAGCCGTGCGGGTTCCGCCGTCGGCCTGCAGCACGTCGCAGTCGATGACGATGGTGTTCTCGCCGAGGGCCTTGGTGTCCACCACCGCGCGCAGAGCGCGGCCGATGAGCCGCGAGATCTCGTGAGTGCGTCCGCCGATGCGGCCCTTCACGCTCTCCCGGTCGTTGCGACTGTTCGTGGCGCGGGGCAGCATCGCGTACTCGGCCGTGACCCATCCCTTGCCCTTGCCGGTGAGCCAGCGCGGCACGCCGTTGGTGAACGACGCGGTGCACAGCACCTTCGTCTCGCCGAACGAGATGAGCGCCGAACCTTCGGCGTGGCTGCTCCAGCCGCGCTCGATCGTGATGGGGCGCAGCTGGTCGACGCTGCGGCCGTCGGCGCGGATGATGTCGGTCATGAGTCTCTCTTCTTCTGTTGGTGTCCCACTCTCACACCGCTGACACGGCGTGTCGGCTGCACGATCGGGACACGGATCGGGGCAAGGCGCCTCAGCGCCCCGCGGGCAGGTCGATGGCACCGGTGTGGACCAGCTGCACTTCGCTGATCTCGCGGCCCATCAGGCGGTGGGCGAGACTGAGGAATTCGTCGGCGGAGTCGCCGGTGGCCTCGTACACGTGGCGGGAGGCGGCATTCGCACCGGAGAGCAGGTCCCGGCTCACGAGCTGGCGGTAGACGTCCTTCGCGGTCTCAGTGTCGCTGGAGACCAGGGACACGTCCGGTCCCATGACGTAGCTGATGGCGCCCTCCAGAAAGGGGTAGTGCGTGCACCCGAGGACGAGCGTGTCGACGCCGGCGTGCCGCAGCGGCGCCAGGTACTCCTCAGCCACCGCGAGCACCTCGGGCGAGTCGGTGATGCCCGCCTCAACGAACTCCACGAAGCGAGGGCACGCCTCCGCGAAGACGGTGAGGCGCTCGTTGACTTCGAGCATGTCCTGATAGGCGCCCGAACTGATGGTGCCGGCGGTGCCGATGACGCCGATGCGGCCGTTGCGGGTCGTGGACATCGCGGTGCGGACAGCGGGGCCGATGACCTCGACCACCGGTACGTCGTAGCGCTCGCGCGCGTCGCGGAGCATCGCTGCGGACGCGGTGTTGCAGGCGATCACGAGCATCTTCACGCCCTGTTCGACCAGCGTGTCGAGGATCTCCAGCGAATAGCGTCGCACGTCGGCGATCGGCTTCGGCCCGTATGGCGAGCGGGCGGTGTCTCCGATGTACAGCAGCGACTCGCGTGGCAGCTGGGCGGAGATCGCCCGCGCCACGGTGAGTCCGCCGACCCCGGAGTCGAAGATGCCGATCGGCGCGTCGTTCACGAGAGCCCAGCCTACCCGCGCTGCAGTCGGCGCGACCTCGTCCGCGCGGTCGCGATCGCCCAGAACGCCGCGGAACCGGCGAATGCGCCGGTTCCGGTCTCAGTAGGCTGAGCGCATGAGCGCGCCCTTCCCGCGGAGCACTGCCCTGCACACCGACCGGTACGAGTTGACGATGCTCGACGCGGCACTCCGCGACGGCACCGCGCAGCGACGCTGCGTCTTCGAGCTGTTCGGCAGGCGCCTGTCTGCGGGACGGCGGTTCGGTGTCGTGGCCGGCACCGGTCGCCTGCTCTCACTGATCCAGGATTTTCGCTTCGGCGACGACGAGCTGCGATTCCTCCGCGACGAACGGGTGGTGGATGCCGCGACGCTCGAATTCCTCGCCGGCTTCCGCTTCCGCGGTTCGATCACGGGCTACCGGGAAGGCGAGCTGTACTTCCCCGGCTCCCCGATCCTCACCATCGAGGGCACGTTCGCCGAGGCGGTCGTGCTGGAGACGCTCGCACTCAGCGTGCTGAACCACGACTCTGCCATCGCGACCGCCGCCGCGCGGATGAGCATCGCCGCCGGGGAGCGTCCTCTGTCGGAGATGGGCTCCCGTCGCGCCGGCGAGGAATCCGCGATCGCCGCGGCTCGCGCCGCGTACATCACCGGGTTCGGCGCAACCAGCAACCTGGAGGCCGGCCGGCGCTGGGGCATCCCGACGATGGGCACCGCCGCACATGCCTGGACGCTCCTGCACGACAGCGAGGAGGACGCGTTCCGCTCTCAGATCGAGGCTCTCGGCGTGGACACCACCGTGCTGATCGACACCTACGACATCCGGCAGGGCGTGGCGGCCGCCGTGCGGGTCGCCGGCACCGGCCTCGGCGGCGTGCGGATCGACTCGGGCGACCTTCCCACCGTCGCCGCTCAGGTCCGGGCGCATCTCGATCAGCTCGGGGCGACAGCCACGAAGATCACCGTCACCAGCGACCTGGACGAATTCGCGATCGCCGCGTTGGCGGCATCCCCCGTCGACTCGTACGGAGTGGGCACCTCCGTGGTCACCGGCTCGGGCACGCCGACCGCCGGCATGGTCTACAAGCTCGTCGCGCGGCAGGCATCCGACGGGTCGTGGGTCGCGGTGGCGAAGTCCTCGGCCGACAAGAGCTCGATGGGCGGCCGCAAGGCGGCGTTCCGCGCACTGCAGGACGGTGTCGCGACCGCCGAGGTCGTGGCGGTCTCGGACGGGTTCGAGCAGGTCGACACGGCGGCCGACCACCCCGGAGCGCGGCCGCTGCAGGTTCAGCTCATGGTGGAGGGGGAACCGGATGCCGCGTACCAGGGCCACCCCGGCGTCGAAGCCGCGCGTGCGCATCACGTCCGCGCACGGCACGAGCTTCCGGTGCGGGGGCTCGCGCTGAGCCGGTCGGATCCGGCGATCCCGACCGTCTTCGTCGACGCCGGCTCGTGAGCTGCCCCGCGGGGGGAACAGGACCGGCGATCAGCCGACGAGCGACTCGTAGATCTCCTTGCACGTCGGGCACACCGGGAACTTCTCCGGATCGCGTCCGGGCGTCCACTTCTTGCCGCACAGCGCGCGGACCGGCTTGCCCGTGATCGCCGATTCGAGGATCTTCTCCTTCTTCACATAATGCGAGAAGCGCTCGTGATCGCCGGGTTCCAGGTTCTCTTCCCGGATGAGCTCTTCGAGTTCTCGATCTAGGGTCGCGGTGCCACCCTGATCCGGGGTGTCGAGGGGGGTGCTCATGGTCAGTCAGTGTATCGCGCTGACAGAACGCGAGGGGCCGGGCGAGGCGCCGGCCGTCCCGGCGGGGGTGTTCTCACACGGATTCCGCGAACTCCATGAGCCGGCCGCCGCGCTGCCGGAAGACAGCGGATCCGATCGCGATGCCGACGATCAGCACGACCGCTCCGATCGCCAGGCCGCCCCACAACGCGAGCGTCGCCGCCTCCGGGTCGCCGTTCAGCGCCAGCCATGCCCACCACAGCGCCGGGGCGCTGAGTACGACTCCGCCCAGCATGACCACCGCCTGCGCGATGGCGCCGCCCGCGCCCACCCGCTGGGGTTGCTGGAACGGGCTCTCTCCGGGCCGTGAGACCGCGTACGGCGCGGCGACCGAGGAGATGCTCGACAGTCCCAGGCCGGTCAGGAACAGAGCGGCACAGACGCCGGCCATCGCCGGCAGCAGAGCCCAGCGACCGTTCAGGGCGACGGCGATCGGGACGCCGATCGCCAGCAGGGGGATGCCGATCAGCAGCACGGGGACCAGCCGCCCCACCCGATCGGATACTCCGCGGATGCCGCTCGCGATGTGCATCCAGATCGCCGTGGAGTCGTAGGCGACGTCATTGTGCGGGAACCAGCCGAGGAACAGCGCGATGATGGGGACCGGTACCAGCGCCACGATCTGCGGAGGGACACCCGCGATCAGCAGCGGGACCGTGGTCAGGACCGCCGCGACCGGGATGACGGCGATGTTCACGACGTAGCGGAGGTCGCGCAGCCAATAGATCAGGCTCCGTGCGGCGATCGCTCCACCGGCGGTTCGGGGAGCGACGGCGAACCAGCCCAGCCCGCCGCGCACGTGCACACTCACCGGCCGGTCCGTGGTGGAAAGCAGTCGTCTGACAAGCAGGAACCAGATCAAGCCGAGGGCGAGAAGGGTGCCCGCAGCGATGAGCACGATCGCGCCGGCCGCGCCGGTCTGCTGCTGCGCGAGCGCCCCGGGCAGGGCCCACGCCGCTCCCAGCGGTGTCAGCGCCAGGATCGAGACGGCCTCCGCCAGCTGCGGCGGGACCTGGCCGCGCCACTCCAGCGAGCCCAGGAACACGGCCACCGGTACGGCGACCACCAGGACGACGAGGGCAAACACTCCGGCCAGTTCACGTGAACGCCGCCCGCGCGAGAACAGGGCCGTCAGCGCCATGCACACCCGCGCGAGCAGCACGCACGTGGCAACACCCAGCACGACGCCGAGGCCCGCGGCCCACCCGGGAACGCCGCGCTCGGCCCACACGACGGCCGCGCACACCGCCACGGCCACCAGGACGAGCGTGGGCACGCTGAGCAACCCGGCGATGCCGAGGACAGCCGCCAGCCTGCCGGCGGGCAGGCCGAGGACCACGAACCGGCGAGGATCCAGCGGATCCGTCGCGCCGGCGATCAGGGGGGCCAGCGCGAACCCGAGTGTGACGGCGGACCCGCCGAGTACCGTGACGGCGAGCAGCTCCTCGGTGCGCGCATCCCGCAGCGTGAGAATCGCCCAGCACACGGTCACCGCGGACATCGCCAGCAGCAGCAGTCCCAGCAGCACCCGGGTCACGAGCGCGGAGTCGCCGCGCAGGGCACCCAGCAGAAGAGCGATCCTCAGTCGGAGAACGTGTGCAGCCACTCCAGGCCCTCCACGTCGCTCAGACCGCCCGCGAGCTCGATGAAGCGCTGTTCGAGCGTGAGCTCGCCGCGCACCTCGTCCACGGTCCCCTCGGCCAGCACCTGGCCGGCGACGATGACCGCCAGTCGGCCGCAGACTCGCTCGACCAGCTCCATCCCATGGCTGGAGAGGATGACCGTTCCGCCGTGTGCGACGTAAGCGGAGAGGATGTCGAGGATGATCGCGCTGGAGACCGGATCCACCGACTCGAACGGCTCATCCAGGACCAGGACCCGCGGAGAGTGGATCAGGGCGCCCGCGAGCATCACCTTCTTGACCATTCCCGCCGAATAGTCCGAGACGGCACGACCGAGGGCGCCGGACAGGTCGAAGGCACGCGCCAGGTCGGCGGTTCTGCTCTCGACGACGGCTGACGGCAGTCCGCGCAGCAGCCCGTAGTAACGCAGCAGCTGCCGCCCGGTGAGACGGTCGAACGTGCGCAGCCGATCGGGCAGCACCCCCATCTGCCGCTTCGCGCCGATCGGGTCGGATGCCGCGTCGATTCCGTTCACGAGGATGCTCCCGCGGTCAGCGCGCAGCAGTCCGGCGATCATCGACAGCGTGGTGGTCTTGCCGGCGCCGTTCGGTCCGACCAGTCCGTAGAAGATTCCGGCGGGAACGGTCAGATCGATGCCGTCCACGGCACGGGTATCGCCGAAGCTCTTGGTGATCCCCTTGACCACCAGCGCAGCGGTGCCCGCATCGACGGATGCCGTCACCGACGCGTCCGGCGCGGCGATGGTCGGCGGGCGGACGTACGCCCGGTCCAGGGCCACGACGATCGGCGCGTCGGCATCCGCGGGCGGCACCTCGGCAGGCAGCCCGGACGGCTCATCCGTACCCGGCGCACCGGGTCCGGCCGGCGGAGCCACCGCAGGATCGGCGGTCGCCTCGGCCAGGGACTCGGTCGTCGTGTCGGCCAGGGACTCGGTCGTCGTGTCGGCCAGGGACTCGGTCGTCTCCGCCGGCGCAGCCACCGCAGCCGCAATCGCCTCAGCCACGGGCTCAGGCTCGGGCTCGGTCGTTGTTTCGGGCGGCACAGCCACCGCAGGCTCGGCCGTCTGAGCCACGGGCTCGGGCGTCGTTTCGGGCGGCACGGCGACTGCTGGCTCGGCGACCGCCTCCGCGGGCTCGGCCGTCTCGGCAACGGACTCCGGCGCCCCGGCACGCTCCGGCGCTTCGAGCTCAGCCTCATCCGGTGTGGTCGGGGGCGGGAGCGGAGGACGCGGCGGGACGATGAAATCCGGCGGCGGCGGCAGATCCGGCGGCGGCGGCAGATCCGGCGGCAGCGGCAGATCCGGCGGCGGCGGCAGATCCGGCGGCAGCGGCAGATCCGGCGGCAGCAACAGATCCTGCGGCAGCGGCGGCGGCGGTCCCGGAGCGGGAGTCGGTTTCCTGCGCGGTGCCTTCTTGGCCGTGGTCCTACCCGATGGTCGTTTCGGGGTGGGCCGGGGTTGGGCCTGCGCCGCCGCGACATCGGCGGGCACGTCGGGTTTGGGCGGAAGCTTTCTGACCTGGCCGCGCGCGCCACCGGGTTCGCCATCCGAGAGGTTCGGATGGGCGTCTTGCGGCAGAGGCAGCGGGGCTGTCACCGATACAACCTACCAAGCGGTCCCGACGCGGCGGCAACGCGTGCCCCTGACCGGGCGAGCGTCTTTTTGTCACAAGTCTGCAACGGCGAGGGCCCTTCATGCCGGTTCCCAGGTGTCATCGCTACCATGAATTTTGGCACAAGGGAGTGTCGCGTCGGTGAACCGACAGTGAAGACACTCATCCCCAGGAGCAGACTTTTGACCCTTCAGACCGTGATTCTCGCAGCCGGAATGGGCTCGCGGCTAGGCCGCAGCCTGCCCAAACCCCTGACCGAGCTCAGCGACGGACGCAGCATCATGCAGCAGCAGCATGAGAACATCCGCGCCGCCTTCGGCACCGACGCGCGCATCACCACCGTCGTGGGATACAAGGCGGAGGCGATCGTGGAGGCCTTCCCCCGCGTCGACTACGTCTACAACGACCGTTACGACCAGACCAACACCTCCAAGAGCCTGCTGCGCGCCCTCACCAAGAGCGGCAAGGGCGGCGTGCTCTGGATGAACGGCGACGTCGTCTTCGATCCTCGGGTGCTGGGGCGGGCGATCGAGCTGATCGAGCGCGATCAGTCCTTCGTCGCGGTCAACACCTCGAAGGTCAGTGACGAAGAGGTCAAGTACACCGTCACCGCCGAAGGTTTCATCAACGAGCTGTCCAAGACCGTCCAGGGCGGCATCGGCGAGGCCGTCGGGATCAACTACATCTCCAGCACCGACAAGCAGGCATTCATCCGCCAGCTGTCCCGCGTGGACGACCAGGATTACTTCGAGCGTGGCCTCGAACTGGCGATCGTCGAGGACCGCGTCCTGCTGGAGCCGATGGACATCTCTGATCTGTACGCCGTCGAGGTCGACTTCGCCGAAGATCTGGAACGCGCCAACCTCTTCGTCTGAGCCCGCTCTGCTTGTCAAGCCCAGGCTTGGCTCGGTGGTGCACGCGTAAGATCGGCCCGATGGCCGAAAAGGTGCACCGAATCCACTCCCTCCCGGAAGACGCTCCGTGGACGGGAGGACTTCCGCCCGCCGGTTCGGACGAGCATCCGCTGATCGTCCGCATGCTGGACCGCGTGCTGGCGATCCAGCGGCCGGTTGTCGTGGCGCACCTGCGCAGCATCCGCCTGCGTCATCCCCAGGCCACTACCAGCGAGATCGTCCGCATCCTGGAACGTCGCTATCTCGCCGCCGTGACCACGGGAGGCGCGGCCGTCGGCGCCACGGCCGTCGTGCCCGGGATCGGCACCGGCGTGACGCTCGCGCTGAGCGGAGTCGAAACCGTCGGGTTCCTCGAAGCGACGACCCTGTTCGCGCAATCGGTGGCCGAGGTGCACGGGATCCCGGTAGCGGACCCCGACCGCGCGCGAGCGCTCGTCCTGGCCCTCATGCTGGGCAAGGAGGGCGTGGATCTGGTCGCGCAGCTGGCCGGTCAGGTCACGGGCAAAGGCCCCGGCCGCGACCGCTACTGGGGCGAGCTGGTCACCAAGACCCTTCCGCGGGCCGCGGTCGGTCCCCTCGTCGACCGTCTGAAGACCGCTTTCGTGCGCTCCTTCGCCGCGCGCGGCGGCGCATCCTTCCTGGGAAAGGCGTTGCCGTTCGGCATCGGCGCGGCGGTCGGCGGCGCCGGCAATCACATCCTCGGCCGGCGAGTGCTGATCGGGTCGCGCCGCGCGTTCGGACTGCCGCCGGTCGAGCTTCCGGTCGACCTGGAGCCCGGACCGGACACGCTGCGGCTGGAGCACGCCGCTACTCGCGGCATCCGTCGCGCCGGTGGAGCGATCGCTGAGGGGGTGACCCGCGGCGTCTCGGCGGTGGGCAGCGCCGGACGCAAAGTCGGTGGTGCGGTCACCCCACGCCGGCGGAAGGCGATCGAGGAACACGGTGCCGCGGCATCCGACCGTTCGATCGACGACGGTCACGCCGAGGGCTGAGACCCACCGCTCCTCCCCAGCGCCGGGTGATCTCCGTCCGCGCACATCAGCGGTCTGATCGGGCAGAATCGACGGCCCGTCGTCGGACGCCGCTTCTAGCGTTCCCGACATGTTGAGAGTCGTCGATCCCGAAGAGTTCCCGTCTGCATACCCTGTGCCGTGGCACGTCGACCACGTCTATGACACGCATCCCCTGATCACGAACGCCGGCAACACTCCCCTGGATTCCGTCCGGGTCTTCGTGGACAGCAGCGCGTTCGCGCCCGAGACCGAGCTCTGGGGGCAAATGCTTCCCGGCGAGACGATCGAGCTGTGCCTGTGCGATCACGACCCGGACGATGTGGTCGTGACGCTGAGCTGGTTCCGCCCGGAAACGGGAATCGAGTACGTGTGGCGATTTCTCGTCTGACACCACGACCCGCGCACGCAGACGCGCGCACAATGGAGGCATGGGTCTGTTCACGCCGCGTCCCGAAGAGCCCGCCGAGTGGGCCGGGCTTCCCTCTGAGCCGCTCGAGCCGGTCCATGCAGTCGACTCGCTGGACCCCGCGACCGGGTACACCGATCCGCTGCGCGTGCTGGGGCCGGCAGTGCAGTCCATCGTCATCCCGGTGGTCGTCCCCGTGGCGGAGCCGGGGCCGCCGGCCGCCGACACCGCTGAGCGGGAAGCCTCCGAACCGACGCCGGAGTGAGCGCCGGCCTGAAGATCAGTCGTCCAGGTCCGCCTCGTCCGACTCGGACTCGTCGTCTTCGTCCTGGTCGGCAGCTCCCCGCGCGTGCCACGTCTCCCAGGCAGCCATCAGCTGCCCCACCGCTGCGTGGAACCGCTGCGTCGCCGCTCCGGGGCGGGTGTCGCCGAAGTAGAAGGTCACCCACTGCTCCAACCGCGCGACGGCATCGGCGTCCTCCAGAACGCGGTCCGTTTCCGCGACGATGGCAGCGGCATCCGACGCCGCGAGCCATTCACAGGCCGACAGGTAGCCGTGCATGTCGATGACGGCCTCCGGGTCCACCGGCCGAGTGACCATCAGCGGACGGTCTGCGGCGAGTCGGTCGTAGACCATCGCCGAGATGTCGACGATGGCGACGTCGGCCGCGGCCAGCTGCCAGCCGAGGTCGGGACCGTCGTCGAAGACGTGGTTCGCGATGCTGTCCGCGGCATTGGCTGACTCGAGCGCGACGATGATGCGGCGGTTCGCCGCGCCGTACTCAGGGTTGACGACGCCGGAGCGCGGATGGGGGCGATAGATGACGCGGTGGCGGCCGGTGGCGAGCAGCGCGGTGATCAGCGTCTCGCCGTGCGTGAGAATCGAGCCGTAGTGCGCGGACGGACGGTCGCCCTCCCAGGTGGGGGCGTACAGGACCACGACGCGCTCATCCGGTGTGTACGGCAGCAGACCGGAGTAGTGGTCCGCCTGCGGGCGCCCGATCTGGATGGTCCGCCGGTCCAGGTCGTAGTCCCACAGCACCCGGCCGAGCCGCTCCCGAGCGGCCTCCCCCGCGATGAATGCGTAGTCATACGCCTTGTACTGGTTCGTGGTCATGTACATCTTGTCGGACTCGCCGTGGTTGATGAACACGTGCCAGCGCCGCCCGTACCGGAACATCTGAAAGTTTCGCGTGTTCTGGTTGACGTAGAGCACAACGCGGATGTCCTGATCCGAGATGAAGTTCTCCACATCGCGGACCGTGGGAACGAAGGCGACCGGAAGCGCACCGTCGGCCAGGAGCGCGCGCGCGCCGGTCGCAACGCGGCTCATCACGACCACCGGCCACGTCTTGCTCAGCTCCGCGAGCGGCTTGTACCACTGCCGCAGCTGGTACATGTTGACCGCACCGTCCGCGAAGTACACCGCGACGCGATAGCGATTCGGCACGTGCGGCGGCATCCGCTCGATCGCCTGCCGGACCTCACGGACGGCGCCGCGGCTGACGACCGCCTTGCGCAGCAGAGCTGCCGCCTTCTTCGCATCCGTCACAAGACCCACGCCTTCAGGATACCGGCGGGGCCGCGTGGCATGATCGACGGGTGCATGTCGACCAACCCGGACGCAAGGATGCGCCGGTCGTCGCCGAAGGCGCCGGAGTGAGCTTCGTCATGCCGGTGCTGAACGAGAGGGTCTACCTGCGCCGCGCCGTCGAGACCGTGCTCGCGCAGGACGTCGGTGGTCCCACCGAGCTGATCCTGGCGCTTGCCCCTTCGACGGACGGCACCACCGAGCTGGCCCGGGAACTCGCCGCCGATGAACGCATCGTGCTGGTCGACAACCCCGATGCCGACATCCCGATCGGACTGAACCGCGCCATTCGCGCCGCCCGGTATCCGACGATCGTGCGGGTCGACGCGCACTCCGAACTGGAGCCGGGGTACACCACGCGCGCCCTGGAGACTCTCGACCGCGTCGGCGCGGCCAATGTCGGCGGCGTGATGAAGGCAGACGGCCGGACGCCATTCCAGCGCGCCGTCGCGCGCGCATACAACTCCCCGATCGGCCTCGGTGGCGGGGCGTACCACGGCGGCACCTCCGAGGGCGAGGCCGAGTCCGCCTATCTCGGCGTCATGCGCCGGGACGTGCTGGACGAGGTCGGGCTCTTCGACGAGAGCATTCGGCGAGGCGAGGACTGGGAGCTGAACCTGCGCATCCGCCGCGCCGGTTACCGGGTGTGGTTCGATCCCGCGCTCTCGGTCACCTACTGGCCCCGCGAAAGCTGGACCCGACTCGTGCGGCAGTTCTCCGCGACGGGGCGGTGGCGGGGAGAGCTCGTCCGCCGCTACGGCCGCGGCAACTCGCTGCGGTTCTTCGCCCCGCCGGCTCTCGTCATCGCGCTGGTACTCAGTGTGGTCGTCGGGCTCCTGCAGCTCACCGGCGTGCTCACCGGATGGTGGGCCGTCGCCGCGTCGGCCGTCTACCTGCCGGTGCTGGCGTATGCACTGCTGGTCCTCGCCATGGCGCTCGGTCGCGGCGGCGGCTCCGGCTGGCGCGACAAGCTGTGGACCCTGGCCGTGCTGCCCAGCATGCATCTCGCGTGGGGCACGGGATTCCTCGTCGGCGTCGTGCGGGGTGCGCACGACACCGTCGATACGTCGCGACTGGGCGACCGCAACACCCCGCTGCCCTGACCTGTCGACACGCCGACCGCCTTTGTGCTCTACCGCTCGGCGGAGCGCTGAGCAAACATAGGCCCTCAGCCAGGTCAGGAGGCCCCGAAGTGAAAGCCCTCGTATACCAAGGAGCAGGCAAGAAGGCGTGGACAGAGGTCCCCGACCCGGAGATCATCCACGCGACCGATGCGATCGTGATAATCGAGGCGACCACCATCTGCGGGACCGATCTGCACATCCTCAAGGGGGACGTCCCCGCCGTCGTCGAAGGGCGCATCCTCGGCCACGAGGGCGTCGGCACGATCACCGAGGTCGGCACCGCGGTGGGCGGGCTGAGCGTGGGCGACCGCGTCATCATCTCGTGCGTGTCCGCGTGCGGCCATTGCTCCTACTGCCGCAGGCAGCTCTACTCGCACTGCCTGGCGCCCGAAGGCCAATCGGGAATCGGCTGGATCCTCGGGCACCTGATCGACGGAACGCAGGCCGAGTACGTGCGCATCCCGTTCGCGGACACCTCGCTGCACAAGGTTCCGGACACTGTGACGGATGCCGAGGCGATCCTGCTCTCGGACATCCTGCCCACCGGACACGAGATCGGCGTGCAGGCCGGGCGGGTCGCCGCCGGCGATGTCGTCGCCGTGATCGGCGCCGGTCCGGTCGGGCTGGCCACGATCGCCACGGCGGGGCTGTACGGACCGTCGCGGGTCATCGCCCTCGATCTGGATTCGAACCGCATCGAGCAGGCGAAGCGGTTCGGCGCGACCGACGGCGTGCTCTCCTCCGATGCGGACTGGAAAGAGCAGGTGCTGGCGCTCACCGACGGGTTGGGGGTGGATGTCGCCATCGAGGCGGTCGGGATTCCGGCCACGTTCGAGGCCGCGCTGGAGATCATCCGGCCGGGCGGTGTCGTCGCGAACGTCGGGGTGCACGGCAAGCCGGTGGAGCTGCCGATCGATCGCCTGTGGATCGCCAACATCGCCATCACGATGGGGCTGGTGAACACCGACACCACCCCGACGCTGCTCAAGCTCGTCGAGCAGCACAAGCTCCCGTCGGCGGCGTTCGTCACCCACGAGTTCCGGCTCGACCAGATGGACGAGGCCTACGACGTCTTCTCCCGCGCGGCGGAGACCGAGGCGCTGAAAGTCCTCATCCGCGCGTGAGTCAGGTCCCCGCGGCCTCGATGAACCGCTGGTCGATGATCCGGTCGACCACGCGCTCGGCAGCATGTCCGTCGTCGCGGGGATTGAACCTGTCTCGCCATTGCGCGTACTTCACCGCGAAATCCGCGGGGTCCCCATCGCGCAGCGCGAGGACCAGCTCCTCCTGGGTCTGCACCACGGGCCCCGGCGCGTGGGAGGCCAGGTCGAAATAGAACCCTCGCAGCTCGCCCCGATAGTGCGCGATGTCCGGAACGAGGAAGTACATCGGCTTGCCGGTCACGCTGAAATCGAACATCACCGACGAGTAGTCCGTGATCAGGGCGTCCGCGGCCAGCAGCAGTCGGGCGGTGTCGGGAAACCCGGTGACATCCAGGACGCGGGGGCCTGCGGCATCCCGTCCGGCCAGCAGCGTCCGGGAGTGACCGCGCACGAGCACGACCGAGTCGGTGGCCGCCGCCAGTGCGGCGGGGTCGATGAAGTCGACGATCTCGGTGCGGTCGTCGCGCCAGGTCGGGGCGTACAGCAGCACGCGCTCGTCCGGGCGGATGCCCAGGGCCTCCCTGGTCGCACCGTTGTCGCCGTTGACGAGAACGTCGTTGCGGGGATAGCCCTCCACCCAGATCGGTCGCGTCAGGAAGGCGTACGCCTTGCCCAGGACGCGGGCCGCGTAGGGGTTCTGCGCGAGCAGCACGTTCCAGCGCCGCGACTCCTTGAAGACGGCGGCCATCCTGCGCAGATCGAATCCGGGGCGATGCAGGGCCAGGCGCTTGAGCGGAGTGCCGTGCCAGGTCTGCACCACGACCTGCCCGGCCCGGCGGGAGAAGGTGCGTCGCAGCCAATCGTTGACCACGAGCAGCCGGGACGAGCCACGGGCCCGCCACCAGTCGGGGCTTCCGTCCACCACCGGGATGGCCCCCTCCGGGACCTGCACGGAAAGGTCCACGACGCTCCAATAGCGGGTCACTTCCGGCGCACGGCGGGCGATTTCGCGATCGATGGCGAGCGGGTTGTCGCTGGCGTTTCGCCCGTAGAAGCTCTCGAAGAAGACGGCGTTCTCCAGGGCAGTGGGTCGTGTCGCGTATCGGCGCTCCAGCGCCGCCTGCCCGTCGCCGGAGTCGTATGCGGGGTCGATCGGCGGCCCGATCGTGAGTGTGCTGCCCTCCAGCGCGGCGCGCAGCGTTCCGAGCTGAGTCAGGGGAAGGGATGCCGGCAGCTCGAGCTCATCGCCATCCGCGACAGCGATGCGCAAGTCGTAGCTGCCCACCGGCAGCGGAAGCTGCCCGCCGCCCCACCGCGAGGAACGCAGTGGAAGCACCGCGCGCCAGGTCTTGCCTCGACCGGTCATCGATCCCACGACCCGGGCGCGGGGCCCGACCAGTTCGACCGATTCCGGACGCGGGCCGGCACCGGAGACGATCAGTGTCGCTCCTGCATCGGTGGAGAAGCGGGCGTCGGTCATCTATTTCCCCTCGTCGTTCACGGCGCCGTCGATCCGCGCATCTGCGCGCACCCTCGCCAGGATCGCACGGTA
This sequence comes from Microbacterium sp. zg-B185, assembly GCF_030246885.1. Taxonomy (NCBI): domain Bacteria; kingdom Bacillati; phylum Actinomycetota; class Actinomycetes; order Micrococcales; family Microbacteriaceae; genus Microbacterium; species Microbacterium sp. zg-B185. Next base: position 1,286,946 of record NZ_CP126739.1, on the reverse strand, counting down.
CACCCTGCGCGTGTTCTCTCCGTCGCGGAAGGCGTGCACGCGACGGCTCAGTCGCGCAGACCGCGCGATGCTCTGGTCGCGGACGGACTGCTCGCCCAGCAACGCGTCCAGCTGCGCCGCGGCCTGCGGCCAGTTCACCGCCCAGTCCTCGCCCGCGACATCCGCGTACGACCCGTAGAACCCGCGGGTGCGCGCGTACGCCTCGACGTCCGGCGCCAGGAAGAGGACCGGGAGCGGCACAAGCGCCGCATCGAACACGAGCGACGAGTAGTCGGTGACCAGCGCGTCCAGGCCCGGCAGAAGAGGGGTGACATCGGCGACGAGGTCGCTGCCGAGGCTGCGCACCCGCTCGGTCGCGGCGGGCGGGGCATAGTGGCCGGCCCCGAGTGGATGCGATCGCACCAGCAGGACGGCGTCGTGACGGTTCAGCACCGCGACGATCGCCCGCCACTCCTCCGCGGAGGGCACCGCCGGGTCGGGGGCACCGTCACGCCACGTCGGCGCGTACAGGATCAGCCGCGCACCAGGATCCAGCGTCCCCGTCGCCGCGCCGATCGCCGCCCGGGCAGCGGAGCGGCGCGTGTCCGCAGTGCCGCGCGAGAGGACATCCACTCGCGGTTCGCCGGTGACCGGGACATGCGCGTCCGGCAGTGCGAAGGCCGACTCGAGGCGTCCGCGGACGAGGTGGGAGGCGGCCGGCAGCACGTCTATGCGACGAGTGGCCGCGCGGTACATCGCACCGATCAGCACGGGCAGCAGGCGGGATCGCGGAAGGATGCCGCTGCGCACGGTCTCGGGCGAGTCCAAGCCGATCCGTTTGAGCGGGATGCCGTGCCAGAGCTGCACGATGACCGCACCGGGGACCGCGTAGCGGTTCACGTCTCCGAAGCCGTGCGTGACCACGACGATCCCCGCGCGTGCGGTGAGCCAGAACCCGCGCAGCGACTGCTTGCGCGCGTACGGGATGCCGCGAATGGCGGCATCCCTTTCCTGCTGAGCCGAGCCCACGAGCCAGACCGCGGGATGCCCATGCGCGGCGACCTCGTCCCACAGCGCAAGGGCACCGTCTGCGATGCCGACCGCGCAGCCGAACACCCAGGTACCCCGGCGACGCGGAATCAGAAGCGTGACGAGGCGGCCGAGCACGTAGAGCGGGATGCTCGCGATCTTCCGCGCGTTTCCCGCGCCGAACGAGAAAGACGCCACCCCGCGACTCTATCGCGGGGTGGCGTCTCGGACTCTGACCCGGTGTTACGGCTGCAACTCGCCCAGCGTCACATCGAGCGTCCGGGTCCGGCCGTCACGCACGAAGGACAGGGACGCGTCGCTGCCCGCGGCAGCGGCGCGGACCTGGGCGGTCAGGTCGGTGGCGTTCGTGATGGGCACCCCGTTGAACTCCGTGACCACGTCACCCTCTGCAAGCCCCGCCGCCTGGGCGGCGCCGCCCTCGACGACCTCGGCGATGTACGCCCCGGTGATCGTGGCGTCCTCGACCGCTGAGGCGTCGCGAACGCTCGCGCCCAGCAGACCGTGCGTCGCCGCCCCGTCCTCGATGATCTCGTCCGTCACACGCTTGACGATGTTCGAGGGGATCGAGAAACCGACCCCGATCGAGCCGGACGCACCGCTCGCGCCGCCTGCGGTCGCGATCGCGACGTTGATGCCGATGAGCTTGCCCTCGGCATCCACGAGAGCTCCGCCGGAGTTGCCGGGGTTGATCGCGGCGTCCGTCTGGATGACGGCGATCGAGATGGACTCGGTCGGAAGCTGCGTCGGGTCCTGGCCCTGTCCGAAGTCGAAGAAGAACGGCGGTGCCTCCTCGGAGTCCGGCGCCTGACCGTCCTCGGAGTCCGGGGTGTCGCTCGAGTCCGGAGCAGCCGAGGAGGCGATCTGGATCGAACGATTCAGCGCGCTCACGATGCCCGTGGTCACCGTGTTCTCAAGCCCCAGCGGAGCGCCGACGGCGATGGTCTCGTCGCCGACGTTGAGCTTGGACGAATCCGCGAACTCGATGGGTGTGAGGTCTTCGGCGCCCTCGAGTTTGATGACAGCGAGGTCGTACGTGGGGTCGGTGCCGACCACCTCGGCGTTGAACACGCGGCCATCGGAGGTGCTCACGCGGATGGTCGCGTCGGCGGACGCGCCGTCGAGTGTCACAACGTGGGTGTTGGTGACCACGTAGCCGTCACGGGTCAGGATGACACCGGACCCGGTGCCGGCACCGTTCGTGCCGGCTGCCTGAATGGTGACCACGCTGGGAAGCACCTTCGCGGCGATCGCCGTGGTCTGCGTGACCTCGTCGGGGTTGTTCACCGTCACAGTGGCCGGGCCGGCCTGCGAGCTCGTGGCCGCCGGCGTGAACAGGTTGACGCCGGCATAGGAGCCGCCCAGGCCCGCGGCACCGCCGACGATCGCGGCAGCGACCAGGATGCCGACGACCTTGCCGGCACCGGACTTCTTCTTCGGTTCGGCGTCGCTACGCGGCGTGCCTGCCGAGCCCGGACTCAGCGGCGTGGTCGGCCGGGTCTGGTTGGCATCCGGCCGTCCGGCCGCCGCACCGAAGGCCGACGCATTCTGCGGACCCGCCGTGGGCTGGCCCGCGTAGGACTGCGCGCGCGGGTGACCGTAGGGCGGTGCCTGCTGCGGGTAAGGGGGATAGCCCGCCGGCGATCCTGCCGGGCGTCCACCCTGCGGGGCCTGCCAGGCGGCCGCGCCGGGCTGGGCGGATGCGCCGGGCTGAGCGGGCGCACCGGGCTGGGCGGGGGCGGACGCGGGCGGCTGGGTGGCCGCCGGGGCGACCCGCTCGGGAAGAGGCGGGGCCGCCGGGATGCTGGGCTGCGAAGGCTCCGGCGTCGGCTCGGACGCGGTCACCTCCGGCTCCGTGGTCTCGGGTGTGGAAGTCTCGGGCGCTGTCGACTCGGGCGTAGCGTCGACCGGCGTGCGGGGGGTGGAATCTTCGGGGCGGTTGCCCGTGATGTCGCTCATGGTTGCTCCTTCTGCCGACTAAGACAACTGTGCTCCCGGATTCTGTGGATTTCTTATGCCAAGGATGGGCGTCGACTATGCGAGTAGCGTGAGCCGGATGCGAGAAATTCCAGGAGCCTGGCGCCGAACCGCGATGGGCGCCGGCCTCATCTCTGCCGATGCTTCACCCCGTCCCACCATCTTCGCCGAGATGTCGGCCCTTGCGGCGCGAACCGGCGCGATCAACCTGGGCCAGGGCTTTCCCGACGAGGACGGACCACGCGAAGTGCTGGACGCGGCACGGGAGGCGATCGCCAACGGCGTGAACCAGTATCCGCCCGGCCGTGGCACCCCGGATCTGCTGCTGGCCATCAGCGAGCATCAGCGGCGCTTCTACGGTCTCGATCTGGACCCGCAGCGCAATGTGCTGGTCACCGCCGGCGCGACCGAGGCGCTGGCGGCCGCACTGCTCGCGCTCATCGACGGCCCGGAGGACGAAGTGGTCGTCTTCGAGCCGTATTACGACTCCTACGCAGCGGTCGTCGCGCTCACCGGCGCCCGGCTCGTGACGGTGCCGCTGCGGTGGCCCGACTTCCAGCCCGACCTCGATCAGCTGCGCGCCGCGGTGACCGACCGGACCCGCGTCATCCTGGTCAACGACCCGCACAACCCCACCGGCGCCGTCTTCAGCCGCGAGCTCCAGGACGAAGTGATCCGCCTCGCGGATCGTCACGATGCCTTCATCATCACCGACGAGGTCTACGAGCACCTCGTCTTCGACGGACCCCATGTGCCGATCGCCACGCTGCCGGGGGCGTGGGAACGGACCCTCACCATCTCGTCGTGCGGCAAGACCTTCTCGGTGACCGGGTGGAAGATCGGCTGGATCACCGGGCCAGCCGTCCTGGTCGACGCCGTGCTCGCCGTCAAGCAGTTCCTCACGTACGTCAACGGCGCGCCGTTCCAGCCGGCGATCGCGACCGGACTGCGCATGTCCGATGACTTCTTCCGAGGCATCGCTCGGACGCTCCGCGACAAGCGGGACCTGCTCGGCGCAGGCCTGCGATCGGCAGGCTTCGAGGTCTCGATCGCTGCGGGTTCGTATTTCACGGTCGCGGACGCTGCTCCCCTGGGCGCGACCGATGCCGCCGATTTCTGTCGCGCGCTTCCGGACCGCGTCGGGGTCGTCGCCATTCCGTTGACGGCGTTCGTCACCGCAGGACGGCGTGCGCAGTACGCCACCCTGGTTCGCTTCGCGGCGTGCAAGCGCGTTCGGGTGCTCGAGGACGCGATGCTGCGCCTGGGCGCGCTGACCGCCTGAGCTGCGCGCGGGGGTCAGCGCGGGGAAGCGATGCCCACAGCTGCACGCTCACTCGCGCGGTACGACCCCCATCCGGCGCAGGCGCAGCGCCGGGTTGACCCGGCGCACACGCTGCACCGCGTCCCGGTCGAGGTGGGCGACGACGACGTCGGTCGCCGTGCCGATCGCGGCGACCTCGACGCCCTGCGGGTCCACGATCATCGAGTTGCCCACGCCCAGCGGCGGCGGGTGGTCGGCCGCGGCCACGAAGACCGTGTTCTCGATGGCGCGGGCGTGCACCAGCGTGCGCCAGTGGTGCTCTTTGAGCGGTCCCCGCACCCACTCCGCAGGAACGAGGAACACGTCGGCGCCGGCGTCGACGAGTGTTCGACCGACTTCGGGGAAACGCAGGTCGTAGCAGGTCATGAGCCCGAACCGCAGGCCCCCCAGCGAGAAGGTCTCTGGCGCGACCAGGTCCCCGGCCTGGACCCAGTCGGACTCGCGTTGACCGAACGCGTCGTACAGGTGGAGTTTGCGGTAGACCGCCACGATCCCGGTCGCATCGACCGCGACGACCGTGTTGCGCACATGGCGATCATCCGTCGCCCGCTCGAGGAGACCGGCGACGATGTGCAGCGCGTGTTCGGACGCTAGCCCGATCAGAGCCTGGACGAAGGGGCCGTCCAGGCCCTCGGCATTCTCGGCGAGCGAATCGTCGAACGGGTCGACGAAGTAACTCGAGTACTCGGGGAACACCACCAGCGAGGCGCCCCGATCGGATGCCGCGGCCGCGAGCTGCCCGATGGACGTCAGATTCGCCTCCTTGTCCGCGCTGGGTGCGAACTGAGCGACCGCGATGGCGGTGGTCTGAGCTGCCGGCGCGATCATCGGTCCGCCCCGTTATCGAGCCTCGCCCGGATGATGGCAGGACAAACGAGCCACAGCGCCAGGACGACCGCGGTGAGGGCCGCGATCGCGGTGACCGCGGCGGTGCGGTCGACCACGACATCGAAGACGAACCCGACGACCCCGACGAGCAGGACCGACACCGTCACGAGTGCCGTCAGCAGCGCCGCATGGCCGTATGTGACGACTTTGGCCTTCGCCCGCTGCTGGAAGAGGAACCGGTGGATGGCCACGGGTGCGAGCGCCACGATCGATGTGAGCGCCGAGAGCACGATCAGGACCAGGTAGAAGATCCGCTGGTCGTCGCTCAGGTCGCTGAAGGCGGGCTGGAAGGCCAGGGCCAGCAGGAACCCGGTGAGGATCTGCGTGCCGGTCTGCATCACCCGCAGCTCTTGGAGCACCTCGTTCCAGTTGCGGTCCGCACGTTCCGCGGGTGTTTCATCGCGCCCGTCGTGCAGGTCGTCCTGGTCGATGTCTGTCGGGGCGGTCATGCGCTCATCCTTGCCGTCACCGCCTGCAAACGGCAAGCCGAGCACCGCCGGGCAACCGGCCGGTTTTGCCGTGCTAAGCTTTTCCTGTGCCGCGGGGTGGAGCAGTTCGGTAGCTCGCTGGGCTCATAACCCAGAGGTCGCAGGTTCAAATCCTGTCCCCGCAACGAAAACAAGAAGGCGTCCCTCCGGGGGCGCCTTCTTCTTTTCTTCCGAGCCCGGCGCAGGCAGACGCCGAGCGGCGATCGCTATTCGCGCCAGGGCAGGTTCAGGTCCTCGGCATCGACGTCGACGTCGCCCACGTCGTCGGGACCACCGGTGCCGGGAACAGCGCGGACCGCATCCTCGTCGATGTCGTCGTCGATCGTCTCCGGCAATGCGTCCGCCTGCTTCTGCTGCGTCTCGGTCTCACTGGCCGGACTGTAGGTCATGTCTTTGCGCACCTGATCGGATTCCGTCAACGGCGCCGGTGGCATCGCCTCCGTCTCCCCCGCTGCGAATGCCGGGCCCACATCGTCCTTGTGTCTGCTCACGTCTCACCCTCCGACTCGTAGGTTCGTCACGTTAGCCGCCGGGCTCCGGTTCTGGGACGGGCTTGACATGCCATGCCGTGGCTATCCGGGCGTCGACCTGGGAGGGTGTTCTCGTGCGTTCCGCAAGCCCGGGCGCCGACACCGCGAAGGGAACGCGAGCCCATGCGAGACGACCAGTCCGGACCGGAGCAGGGTGTTCGCATCACGATGCTCTGTCCGGTGGTGCGGGTGTTCATCGCCGAGCACCCCGAATACTCCGATCTCGTGGACCCGGATCCACCGGATTTCTGAGTTGCGACCCGGATCGGCCCGTGGCCGGTCAAGCGACACGGCCGCGGCGTGCTAGGCTGGTGTCTGCCCACTCGGGTCTAGCGTCTTAACCCACTGCCTCACTGTGGAGTAGCAGACAGCATGACGCCGGATCGTCGCATCGACATCCGCCCCCATCACCCTTCGACTTCCGTGTACGAGCGTCTGTATCGCCACACGAATCCTGAAAGCCGCATTGACTACCTGCATCACCGCAACATCGCGACCGCCGCTCGACTGGCGCCCCGCTGACGACGACGTGTTCGTCGCAACAGCCGCCGGCGAGTACGCTGGTTTCGTCGGCATCACCTCCCGCGGATACGAAGCGCACAGCGCTCGAGGCGAAGACCTCGGCGTACACGCGACGCGAGAACAGGCCTCGGCAGTGGTTGCGGCATCGGGCACGCATGCGGCTCCGTCGCAGACGGGCCGTCCCCTGCACCCCATTCGTCCGCTCCGAACACATCGGCGCGGTACAACCGGTCGCTCTCGCGGCCCTAAAAGTAAAAGGAAAGACACGATGGCCACTGGCACCGTGAAATGGTTCAACTCTGAAAAAGGCTTCGGCTTCATCGCTCCCGATGACGGCGGCGCCGACCTGTTCGCGCACTTCAGCGCGATCACTGGCGACGGCTACAAGGAGCTTCGCGAAGACCAGAAGGTCGAATTCGAGGCCGAGCGCGGCCCGAAGGGCATGCAGGCTGCGAACATCCGGCCTCTCTGATTTTCTGTTGGTTGGGGCGGCTTAGCTTCGCCCCGGCCGACCACTCCCTACGCGGTGCGTTTCGGCGCTGAGCGAACGGACAAGAATGCCGTGGACCTCGGGTCCACGGCATTCGCCGTTAACGGTCGGGTCCCAGGCACAGTTGTTCGGGACATCGCCGCGCAGGTCGGCCGTACGCACGCGACCCCGACGTAATATCGAACATGGCGCACGCGATGAACACCGGGACCATCGTCGCAATCGTCGGCGAGCAATCCGAAGAAGCACTGGCCAGCCTCGACGGCATCCGCGGAGTCGAGGTGCTCGAGTTGCGGGACAGCGAGCCCGCGCTCGCGGCACGACGGATCGCCGCGGCCGGCACCCCGTGGATCGTCCACGATGCGGACCCGCTCGAGCACGTCGCAGCCGCGTGGGTGGAGCTGTTCGAGGAGCGATCGACACTGGGCGCACTCGAACTCGAGGTCGAGACCGTCCTGGCCATGTTCGAGGCGGGCTCCGCTTTGATGCCCGACTACTACATCGTGCTCGAGCCGCTGGGCGCGCCGGACACGTGGCGGCACTGGTGGTGCGGAGCGCTCGGACACCACGCCCCTCAGCGCGTGCTCGCCTCGCCCGCGCCGGCGACGGTGACGGATGCCGCCATCCGGCGTCTGCTCAGCCACCTGCCGTCCTCGCGGCCGTGGCCGGACCCGGCATCCTGGCTCCCCCGCCTGCCGTTCGAGATCCCGGACCGGGTGGGTCTGCGCAACTGATGCGGCAGCGGCGCGCCGCGCGCCGGGCACCGTCACCGTCACCGATCGGAGCGTGCGGCGAGCCCGGCGAACAGGGCGTGCAGCAGGGGAAGCACCGATATCGCCATGATCACGGTGCCGAACACGACATCGTCCACGCGGAGCAGGATCCCGCCGATGAACAACGCCGCGAACAGCACGGCCGAGATGACGCGCCGACCGGTGCGCTCGAGGCGTCCCATGCGCCGCTCGAGCCGCGGACTCTGTGCCGTCAGCCGTCCGTCTTCGATCCGCGTGACCACGTCATCCAGCCGCTGAGGCAGCCGCGCGAGCAGACCCGCGACCGACATCGCCTTCTGACCGAACCCCTGCAGGATGTTGCCGCTCTCGTCCCGGATGAGCTGGGCGGCGTACGGCTCGATCGCGTCCCAGATGTTGAATCGGGGGTCCAGCGCGCTGCACATGCCCGAGGTGAGTCCCATCGAGCGGATGATGAGCAGGAAATTCTCGGGCAGCTGGAACGGCAGTGTGCGCACGACGTCGGCGAACTCGACCGCGAACTCGCGGAACTCGCGCGGATCGACCTCCTGCAGCTCGGCGAACCCCATTCCTCCGAACCGTCCGAACAGTTTCGTCATCGCCCGCTCGAGCTCAGCGGTGTCGGCCGACGGCAGCAGCACTCCGACGTGCCGGATGCCGTCGACGAGCCCCTTGCCGTCGCGCGACGCCGCTGCGATGAGCACCTTCTGCAGGCCCCGGCGCAGACCGTCCGGGACCTCGCCCATCATTCCGAAGTCGATGAACGTGAGCTTCCAGGCCCGGCCGCCGGAATCCGCCCCCCCGACCAGCGGGGTGACGAAGATGTTCCCGGGGTGTGGGTCGGCGTGGAAGTACCCATGCTGGAAGAGCTGGTCGAACATCACGGAGGCGAACTGCTGTGCGACCTCCGCAGGGTCGATACCGGCGGCCTGCAACGCGACGATGTCGTTGATCTTGATCGCCGTGACGTCCTCGAGGGTGAGCACCCGCCGGGTGCTGCGCTCCCAGAAGACGCGAGGAACGCCCACCCGGGGGTCGCCGGCGAACATCTCCGCGAATCGCTCGGCGTTGGCGGCCTCGTGCAGATACTCGATCTCCTCCAGGCTGGTCTGGGCGAACTCCTCGACGAGCGAAGGCATGTCGACGCGATCGGCGACGACTTTCACGCGGCTGAGCCAGCCCGCGACGCGACGCAGCGCCCGCAGATCGACGTCGACGACCTTGTCGATCCCCGGCCGCTGGATCTTCACCACGACGTCGGTCATTCCGGCCTCGTGCGCATCGGCATCCGAGAGCCGTGCCCGATGGGCTTGACCCAGGGATGCCGCGGCCAGCGGCGACGGATCCACGAACGCGTATGCGCGCTCGAGCGTTACGCCCAGCTCCGCCTCCGCCAGCGCACGGATCGCGGGGAACGGAACGGGAGGGACCTCGTCCTGCAGTCCCTCGAGCTCCTTGGTGATCTCCGGAGGCAGCACGTCCAGTCGCGAGGACATGAACTGCCCCACCTTGATCATGAGGCCGCCGAGGTCCACCGCGAGCACGTGGAAGCGCTGCGCGATCCGCTGCAATCGGACGGCCCTGCCGCGTGCCGCGACCCGCTCCAGTCCGATCCTGGGCAGGGTGAGCTCGAACCACCACGCCTGCACCAGGTAACGGGCAGCGAACCGCAGGATCCGGCGGTAGCGGGCGCGCATGCTGCCGGCGTCGGTCATCGGATCTCCATGATGCCGACGATCGGCGGGCAACCGGTCAGTCCTGGGCGAGGATGCTGAAGATCCGACGGCGGGCCTCGTCGAGGACCGCGATGGACTCCTTCACCTGCTCGGGCGTACCCGTACGTCCGACCTGAGCGACGGCCTGCGCGAGGTCGATGCCGGCCTTGGGGAGCCCGGCGGTGCGCGGGTTCTCCTTCGCCGCCGACGTCTCCCACGGCACCGACTTGCCGGCTTCGTCGGCGACCTGTCGGCCTTCTTCGGTCAGCGAGTACGTCTTGCGCCCGTTGGACTCTTCCGCACTGATCAGCCCCTCGTCGGCCAGCAGCTGAAGCGTCGGGTACACCGAGCCGGGGCTCGGCTTCCACGAGCCGCCGCTGCGCTCTTCGATCAGCTGAATGATCTGGTAGCCGTGCATCGGCTTCTCGGCCAGAAGCGCCAGGACCGCTGCGCGTACGTCGCCGCGACCCATCCGGGTGCCGCCGCCGACCTTCTGCTCGAACTGCCCGCGCAGCTGCTCCATCGCTTCCCACAGACCGGTCAAGGGCCAGCCCTGGCCCGATCCGCGAGTGCCGCCGGTGCTGCCGGTGGCTCCGCCACCGAACCAGTCGCCCATGTTCGAACCGCTCATGATGACCTCCTTCGCGCCGTCGCCCGGCCGGGCTCAGCGATAGTCAACGATATATCGTTAAGGGTCGGTCGCGGCTGTGAATCTGCACTGACCGGTTCGCAGACGACCGGACGAACCTCGCCGCTCCCCCGTCACGATCTGCGGGCCGCGCCGGCGTGTTGTGACAGGTGAGCGGACGGACACCTCGCCGCTCCCCCGTCACGATCTGCGGGCCGCGCCGACGTGTTGTGACAGGTGAGCGGACGGGGGACGGGGATGGGAGTGGCCGCGACGGGAGTCGGGTCAGCGGCGGCGGGCGACGATCCGCGCGAGCACCCGCCACCCCACCAGCGCCACGAGGAGCGTGACGGCTGCAACGACGATGAACGGCAGCGCCGTTCCCTGGCCGGATGCCGTGCGCAGCAGCATCCCGCCGACCAGCGTCGCCGCCCAGACTCCCAGGCCGGTCCGCACTGGAGCGCTCGGCGCTCGCCACGCGAGTGTGACGAGCCAGCCCAGGGCGAGGCCGGCCAGGAACGGCCACGCGGTCCGCCACAGACCGGCGAACACGTCGGATTCGTGACTGGCCCGACCGAAGGCGGCGAAGGCGACGACGAGGAGAACGTCGCAAGCGAGGGATAGGACGACCGTGCGCGTGCGGGGGGACCGGCGGATCGCGCCGCCGTCGGATCGCCGGTGCGTGTGCGGGCTCATCGCGCGACGTGCCGCGGCTCGAGGTCTGGTCGGAGCGCCTCTCGCTCGTCGAAGACGAAACACTCCCCGGTCCAGTGCTCGGCTCCGACGTGCTCGAAATAGCCGAGGATCCCTCCGTCGAGCTGGTGTGCGTCGATGCCCTCCTCACGCAGATACAGCGCGGCCTTCTCGCAGCGGATGCCGCCCGTGCAGTAGCTGACCACCGTCTTGCCCCACAGCTGGGCGTGGTGGGTGGACGCGGCATCGGGGAACTGCGTGAACCGTTCGATCCCCCAACTCACCGCGCCCCGGAACGCTCCGTACTCGACCTCGAACGCGTTGCGCGTGTCCAGCAGCACGACCTCGCGGCCTTCGTCGTCGCTCCCGCGGTCGAGCCAGCGTCTGAGCGTCGCCGGTGTCACCGCGGGTGCACGGCCGGCGTCGGGGCGGATGGTCGGGTGGTCCATCCGGATGATCTCGGGCTTGACCTTGACCAGCATCCGCTTGAAGGGCTGCGTGTCCGACCAGCTCTCCTTCGTCGTCAGATCTGCGAAACGAGGATCAGCGCGCATGTCGGCCAGAAACGCGCGCACCGCATGCGGGTCGCCGGCCAGGAAGAGGTTGATGCCTTCCTCGGCCAAGAGGATCGTGCCCTTCAGAGCGCGCACGGCAGCACGCTCACGCAGCACCGCGCGCAGGGCCGCGGCGTCCTCGATCCGCGTGAACAGGTATGCCGAGACGTTCAGTACGGATGCCACCCACTCAGCCTACGGACGGATCGCTGCTGTCCGACGCACGATCACGCCGAGCACACCCCGAGCCGGTGCACCTAGCGGAAGGCGGGTATCCCGGTGATGTGCGCACCGAGCACGAGGGTGTGGACTTCGTCGGTCCCCTCGTAGGTGCGGACGGACTCGAGGTTGGCGGCGTGCCGCATCGGCGAGTACTCCGCGGAGATGCCGTTGCCGCCGATGATCGTGCGCGCCTCGCGGGCGATGGCGATCGCCGCCCGGGTGTTGCTGAGTTTCGCGACGGAGATCTGGTGCGACTGCAGCCTGTCGGCATCCTTCAACCGGCCCAGCCGCAGCGCGACCAGCTGGGCCTTCTCGATCTCCACGGCCATGTCGACCAGCTTCTGCTGCGTCAGCTGGAAGCCGGCGATCGGACGATCGAACTGCATCCGCGTCTGCGAGTACGCCAGGGCGGTCGCGTAGCTGTCGCGCGCCGCCCCGATGACACCCCAGCCGATGCCGTACCGGGCCTCGTTGAGGCAGGAGAGCGGGGCACGCAGTCCACGTGCCTGCGGCAGCAGCGTATCGCTGGGAAGCCGGACCTCGGTGAGGGTGATGTCGCACTGGATCGATGCGCGCAGGGACATCTTCGGGCCGATGGGGGTGGCCACGAAACCTGGACTGTCGGTCGGGACCAGGAAACCACGGACGCCGTCGTCGGTCTGCGCCCAGACGACCGCGATCTGCGCGATCGACGCCAGGCCGATCCACCGCTTCGCACCGTCCAGGATCCAGGCGTCGCCCTCCTTGCGGGCGAAGGTGGTCATACCGGCCGGGTCGGATCCGGAATCGGGCTCCGTCAGGCCGAAGCAGCCGATCGCCGCGCCCGCTGCCATGCGCGGCAGCCATCGCTTCTTCTGCGCCTCGCTTCCGTACGTGTGGATCGCGCTCATCGCGAGCGAGCCCTGTACCGAGACGAAGGTGCGCAGACCCGAATCGCCCGCTTCCAGCTCCATCGCCGCCAGGCCGTACTCGACGGCGCTGCGGCCGGGGCATCCGTACCCGTGCAGATGCATCCCGAGCACTCCGAGTTCGGCCAGCTCGGGAACGAGCTCGGTCGGAAAGAGCGCGCGTTCGTACCAGTCCGCGATGAATGGCCGAACGCGCGCGTCGACGAATCCTCGCACCCGGTCGCGGACAGCCCGCTCGTCGTCGGTGAGGAGCTCATCGAAGTCGAGCAGGTCGGGAACAGCGCTCATGTCGGCCTCCGGGGGTGAGAGCGGGCGGTGGTGCCCGGCCACCGTAGCGCGCCGGGCCTCCCGTAGGCTCGGCGAAACCGCGAACGCTCACCGAGGGGCGACGCGACGGCAAGGGCGAGATCGCATGAGCACAGACGAAGTGGACGGCTACCTGCGCACGGTGGCGGAACCGGCGCGCAGCGTGCTGGCGGAGCTGTGCGCACTCATCGTGGGGTGCGACGAGCGCATCCGGGGCGAGATCAAATGGAACGCGCCCAGCTTCGCCATCAGGGATCACTTCGCCACCACCGGGGTCTCCCCCGATGGTGGCGTCCGTCTCGTCCTGCACACCGGCGCGCGACGCAGAGGTGACCCGCGCCGTGTGGTGATCGACGACCCGGGGAACCTGCTCGAGTGGCGCGGAGCCGATCGGGCCGTTGTCAGGTTCGCCGGCGTGAGCGACGTGCAGAGCAACGCGGCGGCGCTGCGCGAGATCGTCGGCGCGTGGATCGACCAGACGCAGGGACGTGCGCGATGAGTGAGGTCGAGCCGGGGATCTACCAGCACTTCAAGGGCCGGCAGTACGAGGTGATCGGCACCGTGCGGCACAGCGAGACCGAAGAGCAGTACGTGCTCTACCGTCCCCGCTACGGCGAGGGCGACCTGTGGATCCGCCCCCTCGAGATGTGGCAGGAGCGGGTCGTGCGGGACGGGTACGACGGACCGCGCTTCGCACGGGTCCGGTGATCGGGCAGTTCCTCCGGACCGCAGCGCGATAGCCTGCGACCACGTTTCTCGCCACCCACGACCCGTAGGGCAGGCGTTTCGTACCGATGGAGGCCCGCATGTCCGCCCACGCCGTTCCGCCGTTCGATCCGGAGCTCGCAGCCGCGCTCGAGGTCGTGTCCGAGACGATGCCGCCGACGCTCACGCCCGAGATGATCCCGCTCATGCGGGAGACGCCGCCTGACCCGGGGCTGGAGGACGTCGTGGCCGGCGTCGGCGCCGTTCACGAACAGCGCGCGATCCCCGGTTTCGACGGCGCGGAGATCGTGGTGTCGATCTACCGTCCGGCCGAACAGAGCACCGCGGGGCCGGGGATCTACCACATTCACGGCGGCGGTATGGTGCTGGGCGATCGGTTCTCGGGCCTGCCGTCGTTCCTGCCTTTCGTCGCCACCCACGGCGCGGTGCTCGTCAGCGTCGAGTACCGGCTGGCTCCCGAATTCCCCGACCCGGTGCCCGTCGAGGACTGCTACGCCGGCCTCGTCTGGACGGCTGCGCACGCCGCCGAGCTGGGCATCGATCCGTCCCGGATCATCGTCGGCGGGGCCAGCGCAGGCGGCGGGCTCTCCGCTGGAGTGACCCTGCTGGCTCGTGATCGTCGGGGTCCGGCGCTGCGGGCATCGCTGCTGATCTATCCGATGCTCGACGACCGCAACGAGACGGTGTCCTCTCACCAGATCCAGGGCATCGGCGTCTGGGACCGGGTCAGCAATCTCACCGGCTGGAACGCGCTGCTCGGAGACCGCCGCGGCACCGACGACGTGTCCATCTATGCCGCACCCGGACGCGCCGAGGACCTCTCCGGCCTGCCTCCGACGTTCATCGACGTGGGAAGCGCAGAGGTGTTCCGGGACGAGGATGTCGCCTACGCGTCACGGATCTGGGCGGCCGGGGGCGTTGCCGAGCTGCACGTCTGGCCCGGCGGGTTCCACGGCTTCGACGGGTTCGTGCCGCTGGCGCGCGTGTCCCGATCCATGATCGAGACGCGCAACCGCTGGCTCGGTCGCATGCTCGAGAACTGAAGCGGAACGAGGCCGGGTCAGACCCGGGACGCGCAGGGCACGCAGAGCGCGGCGGCGGGCAGCAGCCGCAGCCGCTCCAGCGGGATCGGGTTACCGCACGCGGCGCACACGCCGTAAGTCCCCGCGGCGACCCGGTCGGAGGCGGCGTCCAGGTCGGCGAGCTCACGGATGACATCCGTGCGCTGCCCCTCCGCGCGGGACCACTCGGTGGAGAGCGTGGAGCCCTCGGGATCATGCTCGTCGTCGTCGGTCGCGCCGCTGCGGGCGAGCCGGATGGACGCGAGCCGCCCTTCGGCGGCGGTCAGCCTGGCCTCCAGCTCCGCTCGTCGATCCGCGATGAGCCGCGTGAACTCGGCTCTCACCCGAGCGCCTCGGCGATCGGCGTCCGCCCGTTGTTGAAGCGAATCGTCCGACCGATCGTCGCGTCCTCGTGCAGACTCGCCGCGACCACGGCTGCGACATCGGCCCGGGAGACCGATGTGGACTCCGCGGGGTCGACGTCGATCCGGCCGGTGGGCTCGTCGAGCGTCAGCGCGCTGGGACCGAGCACCGTCCACGCGAGGCTGCTGCCGCGAAGGTGCTCGTCCGCGGCGGCTTTGGCCTCGGCGTACGCGAAGAACGGATTCTCGGCCGGAACCCCGTGGTCCGTCCGCGCCCCGAAGTACGACACCATGACGTAGCGATCCACCCCGGCGGATGCCGCGGCATCCATCGACCGGATGGCGGCGTCTCGGTCGACGGCGAAGGTGCGAGCGGCGTCGCCGCCACCGGCTCCGGCCGACCAGACGATCGCATCCTGCCCCGCGAACAGCTCCGCGAGCTCCGAGACGGACAGCGCCTCGACGTCGGCCACCAGCGGTGCCGCGCCGGTGGACGAGACGGCGGCGGCGTGCGCCGGATTGCGAATGAGACCGGTCACCTCATCGCCGCCGGCGACCAGCAGCGGAGCGAGCAGCAGCGCGACCTTGCCATGGCCGCCGATGATCAGGACGCGAGACATGAAGACCTCCAGGGTTCGCTCCCACGCTACGCGTGCTGGGGGACGCCCGGCCTATTGCGTGCCGGCCGCGTCCTCCAGTCGCAGCGCCTGCACCCGCACCCGGGTCGATCCCTCCGGGGCGGCATGGGCCACGAGCGATACGGTGTGCTCACCGGGCTCGAGCGTCAGCGAAACCACGCGGCCGCGGCCGACCGGCTCCCCGTCGACCAGCCACTCGAGTCGTTCCTCCTCGATCGGGGCGCCGGCCTGATCGACCGCGCTGCCGAAGACCTCGATCGGCGTGTCGGCCAGGACAGTCCCGGTGTCGGTCGGGTACAGGATCGCGACCTCGGGGGCGCGCTGCGGAATCTCGACCTCGATGGCGTCGGAGTAGGCGGTGGAGAACCCGTCATGACCGAGCAGCCGCACCAGGACGACCCCCGCGGGCAGGCCGGCCACGCTCAGCTCGTCCCCGTCGGTCAGCCCGATCGCGAGGCCGTGCCAGCTTCGCCCGTCGTCCTGGCTCCACTGCGCCCAGACGTCGGCGACCTCGATCCCACGGTCAAGGGACCAGCTCAGCCGCAGCGAGTCGCCGTCAAGCGCCCCCTCGGCACGGGTGAAGCGTGCCGGACGTTCGGGTGCGAGCCGCTCCCAGGAGCCTTCACCGCGCGGGTCGGTGATCTGCAGCGCCGCTCCGGGCTCGGCATCCGGGATCATCGCGTGGAACGCGAACGGCAATCGGTTCGGGTTGCCCTCGTGCGCGCCAGGCGCGCAGCCGCAGGCCTGCCCGCCATGGTTGTCCACGCGGGTGAGCTGGCCGCGGCTTGCGACCTCGCCCCTGCCGGACACCAGCTGCAGCGACCAGTCCGTCGCAGGTCCGTGCATCGTGGCGCTGGCAGTCACCCGGGCGACCGAGTCCACCCGCACCGCTCCGCGCTCGTCGACGAATCCCCGCACCGAGATCATCGGCCGCAGCTCGTGGATCACCAGCTCCTCCCTCCGCCAGGGCGGATCGGGCCACCACAGGTCGTCCGGATCGTACGGGATGGGCACGTCCTCGAACGGGTTCTTGTCGCGGATCCAGGTCGGGGCCAGGCGCGGGTGGGAGATCAGCCGATTGTGCTGGTAGAGCGACATCCACCGCATCGGACCGTAGCTCATGTAGTCCGTCGACGAAGCCGGCGAGTACACCTGCCCGTTCTGGATGTCGATGCCGTATTCGCCGATGGATGCCGATGGGTGCGGCTCGTAGACCGGATAGTCCGGGTCGGGCGTGCCCACCGACCCGGAGGGCGTGTGCGCGAAGCCGTATCCGTGTCCGATCTCGTGCACGAACGTCACGGTGTCGCCGACGCGCCCCGCGCCCAGCCCGCCCTCGCCGCAGCCCGGGACTCCGACAGGCATTCCGGCCGGCAGCAGCCCGTAGTAGACGACATCGGAACGGTTGCCGTCGTTGTCCCGGATCAGTCGCATCCAGGCCAGCAGCGAGTTCCAGTTGTCCGAGCACCCACCCGCCCCGTTGCGCGGATCGTCGAGCGGCACGAACCAGTTCATCGCACCCGCCGTGGCGAACGATCCGGTCTGCTGCACGGGCATGGCACGGAAGGCGAGCGCCGCCGTGACCTGCGCATCCGCGAGCGAAGGAGCGGGGAGGTCCAGCGCCGTCGCGGCCGTCCCGGCCGGAGGCGATGACGTGCTCGGTCCCTGGTAGTGCACCCCGATGACGCGGACCCGCAACGTCTGCACGAGCGCGGCAACCACCGATACGGTGTGGGTCTGCCCGGTCTCGAGGGTCACCGTCAACCGCAGGGAGCCGACGAAGTCGGATGCCGGTATCCGGAAGTTCAGCGAACGCCACCAGTTGCGCCGTTCGTCGTCGTAGCTGTCGTCCTGCGGCGTGACCGTGTTCGTCCACACCGGCGCATACGTGCCGATCGTGCGATACGGCCCGAAGAATTTCCCGCGCTCGACCAGCAGCTCCCCCGTGACCGGCTCTCCGAGTGTGTCGCCGAGCGGCGGGCGTACGTAGACCCGCACGATGGCCGGCTTGTATGCGACCAGTGTGGCGGCATTGTCCATGCCCCGGTCGGCGGGATCACTGAGGTGCTCGGAGGAGTCGTAGTACTGGATCGCCTGCGTCACCTCGATGCCGGTGATTGCCGGACCGGTGAAGAACGGCGACTCCAGCTCGATGACGTCCCGCAGCCGTTTCAAGCTTTGGACGATGTCGTCGAATTCAGGCATGGCCACCTCCGGTCGTCGGATCTCTGCAGTGGAGAGGACGAGGCCGGGCGCGGTGATACTCACAGCGGCGGAATGACGGCACGGACCCGCACACTCCGCGGGGTTTCGCCGACGAGACGGTCGCGTCGGTGTGGAGCGGGGATCGGCACGGCGAGGTCGGCGATACACTGCGAGTCGTGAGGCGTGCGCGGTCGGTGCACCGAAAGGACGTGCCATGACAGAGGTTCCGACCGGCGACGCGAATCGCGATTCCGCGCCGCCGCCGCCGGCATTCATCCAGCGCTATCCCGGAGCCCCGCCCGAGCCGAATCCAGCGCTTCAGCAGGCGCCTGGTTCGCCGTACGCGCAGACAGCGCCGTATCCCGCGCCGCCGCACGCGCAGACAGCGCAGTATCCCGGCGGGCCGATGCAGTACCCCTATCCGCAGCCGTACGCCGCGGCGCCGGATTCCCGCCCGAAGACGCTCGCCACCGTCGCACTGGCGACCGCCCTCGCGGGTGTGGTCGCGGTGTTGGTCCCGATCATCAGCGTGGTGGCAGGGCTCATCCTGCTCGCCGCGATCGTTCTGGGAATCGTCGCGCTCGCGAGTCGCCGTCAGGGCGGCAAAGGCTTCGGCGTGGCCGCGATCGTCGTCGCAGTGGTGGGCGGGATGACGGCGTGGATCCTGTCCACCGTCGTCTTCGGACTCTTCGGGCTCGCCGATGCCTGGCGCGATGACGCGGTCGTTCCGAGCCCGCTGCCCTCGTCCGAGACCTACGTCCCCCCCGTGGACGCCGAGCCGACGGACGGCAGCGACGGCATGCGCGGGACGATCGACAGCCCGTATGGCTACGGTGAGCTCGTTCCGATCTGGAACGCCGCGACCGGCGATCCCGTCTGGGAGATCTCGGTCGGCACACCGGTGGACCTGACCGGCGAGCTCGCCGCCGAGGACCTGTTCAATCCGACTCCGGAGACGGGTGTGTACAGCGCCGTTCCGGTCACACTGACGTACATCGGCGACGGGACCATCGATCCGTGGCGGGACTATGAATGGGTCGTCGAGACCTCCTGGGTCACCCTGGGCGGCGCGCCGTTGGAGGAGGAGTACCTCCTGCTGCCGGACGGGTATCTCAGCGCGCTGGACCTGGCGACGATGGGGCCCGGCCAAACCGTGACGTTCCATTCCGTGGTCGACGCGCCGCTGGATGCGGTCGGTGGCGTGCGTACCGCCATCGGCTTCGACTACGAGCTCTACTGGGCCGCGCCACAGTAGCCGCACCGCCAGCGGGATCGCCGACCGGCGCGGAATTGCAGTTTTCCGGCCCGGTCTGCCGGAACGCTGATTGACTGGATGCATGGCGAACGTCGCGATGTTCCCACTCGGAACGGTGCTCTTTCCGCACACGCCCCTGGCACTGCGGATCTTCGAAGAGCGCTATCTCATGATGCTCGGCCGACTGCTGGACGACGAGGATCCGCAGTTCGGCGTGGTGCTCATCGAGCGCGGCAGCGAGACCGGCGGCGGCGAACAGCGCGTGCGAGTGGGCACGATGGCACGCATCACCAACGTCATGGCGGGTGAAAGCGATATCCACCTCATCGCCGTGGGCGGTTCGCGCGTCGAGGTCGACGAATGGCGCGATGACCAGCCGTACCCGACGGCCTCGGTGCGGGAGCTGCCGCCGTTGGTCTGGGATGACGCGCTCACCCCGCTGCACACCGAGGCCGAGCGCATCGTTCGTCGGGTTCTCGCGCGCGCAGCGGAGTTCGCCGAGGTGCAGTGGGATCCGAGTGTAGAGCTGTCGGATGACCCGCTCGAGTCGAGTTGGCAGCTTGCGGCCATCGCTCCCCTCGGCCAGCTGGATCAGTTCCGTCTGCTGCGCTCGACCACGGTCGGCGGACTGCTGCGCGAGCTGATCGATCTGACACTGGCCGCGGAGCCGCTTCTGACGGCCCCGCCGCGCGGAGACGATTTCGATGCGGCGCTGATAGACCTCCTCGACAAAGCGCAGGCCGAGGAAGAGGCTCCCGACGACGGCCCGAGCGCCGTGCCGCAGGACGACGACGACCCGGATGCCGCGTCCGAGGACGGGACCCCGCCGGGGCCATGACCTGCGCCGTTACCAGCCGAGGGTTGCCGGGTCGCCCTTGAACGGACCGACGACGTCGGCAGTGACCCAGCCGCCGTAGAACCCGCCGGGCTGCGGCGCGACGACTTCACCGTCGACGGTGCAGACGTCCATCTTGCCGGCGTAGACCGCGACACGGTCGGCCAGGAGTTCGTAACCGCGCGCAGGGGTCGGATAGTTCCATGCCGCGCCCTGGGCCGTCCGATCGCCGCCACGCACGTCGAAATAGCGCGCGTAGCCCTTGAACTCGCAGAACGACGAACCTCGCGCGGGAATCAGCGTCCCCTCGGCGAACGCCGAGATCGGCAGGTAATAGACGGGCGGATGGCTGGTCTCGAGGACGCGCACGACATCCGCCGTGTCCACGATCCGCTGACCACCGATCTCGATCGTGACGCGGCGATCGACGGTCTCGATGCGGGGCGGCCGCGGGTAGTCCCACACGGACTCCTGACCGGCCAGGACGGGATCGGGCGTGGGGTGGGGCATGCCTCCACGGTACGCACGATTCACGAGGTGAGGGTCATCCCAGGACATCTCCGGCGACATACCACCAGCGCCCGGCCTGCCGAACGAACCGGCTGCGCTCGTGCAGCTCACCGCGCGTGCCCCGGTCGGTCCATCTGGCGCGGAACTCCACGACGCCGTCGGCATCCTCGACCCCGCCGCCTTCGATGTCGAGGATCTCCAAGCCGGTCCAGTGCGGGCCGCTCGCGGAGTCGACGGCGTCCGGACGTGTGCGGGCATGCCAGGATCCGGACAGATGGTCATCGTCGCCGAGGACGAATGCCGTATAACGGGAGCGCATCAGACGTTCGGCCGTCGGTGCCGGCGCACCCCGCAGCAGCGGCCCGCAGCATCCGCCGAATGTCGCCGTGCTCCCGCAGGGGCAGGCCGCCGTCGCCTCCACGGCGCGCGCGCGGCGCGAGGCGGCGTTGCCGAATGACATGATTCTTCCCTTCTGGACCGTCCGCAAGCCTAGGCGAGCGCAGACGCAACCAGCCTGGTAGCGTGCCGCGTACCGACGAGCATCGCATCGAAGCGACGGCATACGAGGAGTCCCCCAATGACGGACGTGCAGAACGGAAAGCCGGCCACTCCGGACAAGCCGCGGGAGGAATGGACCGGCCAGGTGGGGTTCATCCTGGCCGCGATCGGGTCCGCGGTAGGCCTGGGCAACATCTGGCGCTTCCCGGGCGTGGCGTACGAGAACGGCGGCGGCGCGTTCCTCATCCCCTATCTGGTGGCCCTGATCACCGCCGGAATCCCCATCCTGTTCCTCGACTACGCCATCGGGCACCGCTTCCGCGGCTCTGCGCCGACCGCGTTCCGACGACTCGGCAGGGGCAAGGTCTGGATGGAGTCGCTCGGGTGGTTCCAGGTGGCGATCGCGTTCGTGATCGGGCTGTACTACACCGCCGTGATCGCCTGGGCGCTCAGCTACTTCGGGTTCTCGTTCGATCTGCGATGGGGCGACGACCCGGCCGGCTTCCTCACCGGCGAATATCTGCAGGTCGGCGATCCCGGCTTCAGCCTGGAGTTCGTCCCCGGTGTGCTCATTCCGCTGCTGATCGTGTGGCTCGCGGTCATCCTCGTGCTCGTCCTGGGCGTGGCCAAGGGGCTGCAGCGGGTGAACGTCATCTTCCTGCCGCTCCTGGTCGTCGCCTTCTCGATCCTCGTCGTCCGCGCGCTGCTCCTGGACGGTGCTGCGGCAGGACTCAACGCACTGTTCACGCCGGACTGGGCGGCCCTGGGTGACCCGAACGTGTGGATCGCCGCGTACAGCCAGATCTTCTTCTCGCTCTCGATCGCGTTCGGGATCATGGTCACCTACGCGTCCTATCGACGGCGCCGCTCAAACCTCACCGGCCCGGGGCTCGTCGTGGCGTTCGCGAACTCGTCCTTCGAGATCCTCGCCGGCATCGGAGTGTTCGCGACCTTGGGATTCTTCGCCTTCCAGCAGGGCATCGAAGTCGGTGAACTCGAAGGTCTCACCGGCGTAGGCCTGTCCTTCATCACGTTCCCGGCGATCGTGTCCCAGATGCCCGGCGGACCGATCTTCGGGGCGCTGTTCTTCGGCTCGCTCGTGATGGCCGGTTTCACCTCCCTCATCTCCGTGCTGCAGGTGGTCTCGGCTGCGGTGCAGGAGAAGTTCGGGATCTCGCGCCGCAGCGCCGCAGTCGGTGTCGGCATCCTCTCCGCGATCCTGTCCGTCCTCCTGTTCGCCACCACGACGGGCCTGCTGGCTCTGGATGTGACCGACCAGTGGGCGAACAACGTCGGGATCGTCGCCTCCGCGGTCATATCGACCATCCTGGTGATCTGGGTGCTGCGGAGCGGCCCCGAACTGCGCTACCACCTGAACGCGGTGTCGACGTTCCGGGTGGGTCGGATCTGGGTTCTGCTGGTCGGACTGCTCGCACCCGTGGTGCTCGGCTACATGCTGATCCAGCGGATCATCACGTTGATCATCGAGGGCTATGAGGGGCTGCCGCCCTGGTATCTGGCGGTCATGGGCTGGGGAACGATCGCGTTCGTCATCGTCGCGGCCATCGTGCTGCCGATGTTCCGTTGGCGGCGGTCGCCGGATGACTTCACGGCCTGGCCCCCCTATCCGCCGGCTGGTCCGGTCGCCGCGTCGAACTCTCCGACGCGGGAAGGAGCATCGTCATGACCCCGATCGCCATCACCTTCCTGATCCTCGCGATCGTGGTCGTCTGGGGCGGGCTGGTGGCGAGCACGCTGTACCTCCGGTCCCGGCCCGAACTGACCGACTATCCGCCCGGCGGCATCGACGATCATCGCGACGATGACGCCCCGATCATCCATGACACCTGAGACCTGATCAGCGCGTCACGCGGGGACAGGCGCCTCGTCGGCGACGATCGCCCCCACCGCGGCGCGGCCGGCGCGGTTGGCGCCGATGGTGGACTGCGACGGTCCGTAGCCGATGAGGAACAGCCGCGGCTCGTCCAGAGCGCGGGTGTCTGCCACGCGGATGCCACCGTCCGGTGTGCGCAGCCGCAGCGGCGCCAGGTGGTCCACGGCCGGCCGGAAGCCGGTTGCCCAGAGGATCGCATCCGCGGGCTCGAAGGAGCCGTCCGGCATGCGGACGCCGTCCTCCTCGATCGCGCTGAACATCGGATGCCGCTCCAGAACGCCTCGCGCCTGGGCAGCCCGAGCCCACGGTGTCCAGTGCATGCCGGTCACCGAGATGACGCTGCCCGGCGGCAGGCCCCGCCGCACGCGATCCTCGACCCCGGCGATGGCGGCCACCCGCGCGGGGATGTCGAACGCCTCCTCGGACCATTCCGGCTCGCGTCGGGTCACCCAGAACGTGTCGGCCACCCGGGATATCTCATCGAGCAGCTGCACCGCCGAGATCCCCGCCCCCACGATCACCACGCGCTGACCGGCGAACTGCTCCGCGGACCCGTAATCGGCGACGTGCAGCTGCCGCCCGCGGAAGCGGCTCTGGCCGGGGTAGTGCGGCCAGAACGGGCGCGTCCATGTGCCGGTCGCGTTGATCACGTAGCGCGCCGCCCAGGCGCCGTCGTCGGTGTCGACCAGCAGCCGGCCCCTCGGGTCCTCGTCGGCACGCCGCACCGCAGTCACCCGCACCGGTCGACGCACGTCGAGCGCGTACTTCGACTCGTATTCGCTGAAGTAGGGCGGCAGCACGTCGCGGCTCGCGGCGTGACCGGGCGCCTCCGGCACCGCATGCCCCGGCAGCTCGTGGATGCCGTTGACCGTCGCCATCTTCAGCGACGCCCACCGATGCTGCCAGGCGCCGCCCGGCCGGTCGTTCGCGTCGAGGACGACGAACGTGCGCTCCCCCTGGGACGCCCGCCCCACGGGCACGAATCCCCGGCGTTGAAGGTGGTATCCCGCGGACAGACCCGCCTGGCCCGCGCCGATCACCACGACGTCGACGGGCGTGTGCTCCATGCTCACGTGAACATCCACGGGGTGACCCCGATTCCCTCGGCCGAGGGAATCGGGGGCGGCGCCGTCAGTTCAGATTCCGCGTGGTGGTCGGGATCACTCCGTCGGCGTAGAGGTCGGCGGCGACATCCTGCAGCGCGGTCAGTGCGACCCGCTGGGTGAGCGGACCGTACGAGATGCGCGCGACACCGAGCGCTTCGTACTCGGCAGCCGACAGCGCGCCGGGAACGCCGATGACACTGATCTTGCGTTCGCCGATCCCGTCGACCAGCCGGCGGGTGGTGTCCGCGTCCAGCTTGCCCGGAACGAACACGAGATCCGCTCCCGCATCGATGTAGGCACGACCCCGGGTGATCGCATCAGCGATGGACTCCGCGATCGGGCGGTCGCCGGCGCGCACGAACGCATCCGTACGGGCGTTCAGCACGAAGGGCACACCCTCCGCCTGCCCCGCGGCGATGATCGCCTCCACGGCGGCGACCGATTCCGCGAGGGGCTTCAGGGCGTCCTCCACGTTGGCGCCCACCACACCAACGCCGATCGCACGACGGACGGTCTCGCCCGGGTTGCCGTAACCGGCGTCGAGGTCCGAGGAGACGGGCAGGTCGACGGCGGCGGCGATCCGGCCGATCATGTCCAGCATCACATCCAGGGGGATCTTCTCGCCGTCGGGGTACCCGAACGTCGCGGCGATCGAGTGGCCCGCGGTGGCGAGCGCCTTGGTCTGCGACATGGCGGCGATGGCCTTGGCAGACACGACGTCCCAGACGTTCACGACGCGGAGGATCTCGGGCGCGGCATGCAGCTGGGCGAGGGTCTGTGCTTTTTCTGGCTGAGTGCTCATCCGTCCACGGTATCGGGGTCGTCGAAGCGGTCGGCTCGCCGCATCCGGCACGGAGCCAGGCATACCCTCGGAGGATGCGAGTCACCGCCGGCATCCGAGCCTCCCACCGCAGCCCACTCCTGCAGGTCGTCAAGTCGGCGATCGCCATCGCGGCGTCGTGGCTGATCGCGGGGTTGCTCATTCCGGGAGAGCCGCCTGTGTTCGCGGCGATCGCCGCCCTGCTGGTGGTCGCGCCGAGCCTGAACCAGTCGCTCACAAAGGCCGTCGAGCGCAGCATCGGAGTCTTCACCGGTGTCGTGATCGCCTCCCTGCTCGGCATCCTCCTCGGCGGCAGCACCTGGGTGATCCTGCTCGCCACGGTGACCGGATTGCTGATCGCGTGGGCGCTGCGCCTGACTCCGGGATCCACGAACCAGGTCGCCATCAGCGCGCTGCTGGTGCTCGCCCTGGGCACGGCCACGCCCGCCTACGCGGTCAACCGCGTGCTGGAGACGCTGATCGGCGCGGTGATCGGCATCCTGGTCAACCTCGCGCTGGTGCCGCCCGTCGCCGTCGCACCCGCACGCAACGCGGTCATGGCGCTCGGCAACGAGCTCGCCAATTCGCTCGAGCGGCTGGCCGGTGCGCTAGAGTCACCGCAGTCCGCGGGTCAGCTGCACGGCCTGCTCGTGGAAGCACGGCTCATGCGGCCGATGAAGGATGCCGCGGACGCGGCCATCGAGGTCGGGACGGAGTCGCTCTCCCTCAATCCGCGGGGGCGCCGGCACCGTGAGGACCTTGCCGCAGTCCAGGCGCTGCTGGACCGTCTGGGCCCCATCGTCACGCAGACCGTCGGCATGACCCGCGCGTTCGCCGACCACTACGACCCGACCATCGCGGACGAGCCCGCCGTCCAGGCGATCGCAGAGCAGCTGCGACGCGCCGCACACGACGTGCGCCTCGAAGTGCGACGAACGGATGCCGCGCCGTTGATCGCGGAGCACCGGGAGGAACCGGCCGCGCTGACCGCGCCGCTCAGGGTGAGCACGCCGTCGAGTGACCACTGGGTGCTGATCGGCTCCATGCTGGAGGACCTGCGCCGGATCCACGAGGCGCTCGAACCTGCCTCGTGACGGAACGGCTACTTGCCGACGTCGACGGTGAAGGTGAGGTTCTGGATGCCGCCGTTCGAATTGGACATGACCACCTGCGTGGAGCCCTCCGCGAGCGCCTTCACCCCGGGGTTGGACGTGGCTCCGCCATCTTCGCGGCCCGCGACGAACTCCGCGACGCTGGTGTCCGCCACTTTGCCGCTGTAGCTGTCGACGGCGAGGTCGCCCGTGTTGATGTTCAGCACCTGACCCACCACGAGGTCCACGGTGGCCCCCTGCAGGTCGTCGGCGTCCATGGTCACGGGCGCGATCACCGGTGTGGGCGCCGCACAGGCGCTGAGGCCGGCCGTCAGCGCGACGACAGCGATGATGCCGTACAGGTTCGAGATCTTCACGCGGTCAGTATGTCAGCGTGCCGGCACGCCGCACCACGCCACGCGGACGCCGGGGTGTGGATAAGTCGGGTGGGCCGGTCCGGATCGCGGATACCTTGGTCGGGTGATCCCCCGAGTCGCCTCCGTGATCCTCATGCTCGCGGTGCTCGCCGGACTGGCGACCGGATGCCAGCCCCAGCCCGAGCCGACTCCGACAGCCTCGGTCTTCGCCAGTGAGGAGGAGGCGTTCGCGGCGGCCGAGGAGACCTATCGCGCCTATGTGGATGCGCTGAACCAGGTGGATCTGAGTGATCCGGAGACCTTCGAGGCCGTGTACGAGTGGACGACGGGTGAGGCAAATGCTGGGGAGAAAAAGTCACTGACGCAGATGCACGCCGACGGCTGGAGCGTTGAGGGCTCGACAATCGTCACCGCTGTAGAGCCCCGCCAGTACCGTGGGCACGCGGATCCCACCGTCACTCTGGAGACTTGCACGGACGTGAGCGCAGTCATGGTTACCGACAGTTCGGGCGCCTCGGTGGTGGATCCCAACCGCCCCGCCGCGCAGCCGAGCCTCGTAAGGCTCGATCACAGTGAGACGACGGCTACCGGGCTGGTGATCTCGTCGATCGACGGAGGGCAGCAGGATTGTTGATCCACGCACTCCTAGTCGCATCCGTCGCGCTCGCTCCGGCGACAACCCCTCAATCAGTCTCCGATTGCTATAGCAACAGCAGTTGGACTGGCGTCTGCCAGGTCTCGAACAACGGCTCTCAGGTGGACATCGGGGCGAGCATCGACGAACCCGCACCTCCGGTCGGCGACTCGCGCGGAGGAGGCTCACCCGCCCCCGGCGAGCCCTCGCCCCCCGCTCCGCGCTGTCCGACGCAGCCGGACCGGTGCGGCTTCATCGTGGTGACTCCGCCCGATGTCACGGCGGCCGATCTGGCCTCCTTCCGGCCGGCCGCGCCGTCGCTGACGGGCGAACCGGCGGGATTCGGCATCGTCGGAGCACCGGCGAACGTCGTGGCTGCGGCATCCGAGCAGGTCATGAGCGGGACGCTGCTGGGCTGGGACGTGACCGTGCAGTTCGTTCCCGCCGGGTTCGTGTTCGACTACGGCGACGGGTCGACGGCGCGATCGATGACGGGCGGCGCGAGCTGGGAGAGCCTCGGGCAGGCGCAGTTCACGCCGACCGCGACGAGTCACGTCTACCGCGAGCGCGGCACGTACCCGGTGAGCGTCACCGTGCAGTACGCCGCCTACGTCGACTTCGGATCCGGGACGTGGCGGCCCGTCACGGGGTATGTCACCGCCACCGATGGCGGCTACGACGTGCGCGTCGTGGAAGCGCGCACCGCGCTGGTGGATCGCACCTGCGCCGAGAACCCCGCCGGCCCCGGCTGCTGATCCCCCGTCCCCCACCCCCGCTCCCCTGTCACAACACGCCGACCCACCGCGCACAACGTGACAGGCGAGCCTCACACGGCGGGGTCGAGCCTCGAACGGCGGGGTCCGGACTCAAACGGCGGGGTCCAGGCCGCGTGCCCGCGTCACACCGTCGTGGCAGGATGACACGCGTGACCGAACGCCTCATGCTGCTGGACTCCGCGTCGCTGTACTTCCGTGCCTTCTACGGCGTGCCCGATACGGTACGAGCGCCTGACGGCACCCCCGTGAACGCGGTGCGCGGCTTCCTCGACATCATCACCAAGCTCGTGACGACCTACGAGCCCACCCATCTGGTCGCGTGCTGGGACGATGACTGGCGTCCGCAGTGGCGCGTCGACCTGATTCCGACGTACAAGACCCACCGGGTCGCCGAGATCACCGCCGTCGGGCCGGACATCGAGGTCGTCCCCGACCCGCTCGAGGTTCAGGTGCCTGTCATCCGCGAGGTCCTGGACGCGCTCGGCATCACGATCGTCGGCGCGGCCGCACACGAAGCCGACGACGTCATCGGCACTCTCGCAACGCGCGCGACTCTGCCCGTCGACGTCGTCACGGGCGACCGGGACCTGTTCCAGCTGGTGGACGACGCCGCACAGGTCCGCGTGATCTACACCGCCCGAGGGATGAGCAACCTCGAGACCGTCACCGACGCCACCGTCGTTGCCAAGTACGGCGTGCTGCCGAGCCAATATGCCGATTTCGCGACCCTGCGCGGCGACGCATCCGACGGGCTGCCGGGCGTGGCGGGCATCGGCGAGAAGACCGCCGCGAGCCTGCTCGCCGCGCACGGCGACCTCGCCGGCATTCTCGCGGCGGCCGAGCGCGGCGAAGGGATGTCGGCGGGGATCCGCAGCAAGGTCCTCTCCTCGCTGCCCTACCTGGCCGTCGCGCCGACGGTCGTCGAAGTCGTCAAGGACCTCGATCTCGACCTCGACGCCCGCGAATGGGTGCTGCAGCCCCTCGACGACGGTGCGCGGGCGGATGCCGCAGCCCTCGCCGACCGCTGGGCGCTGGGCACCGCGATGACGCGCATCATCGGCGCGCTGGACGCCACCGGCGCGCGCAAGGGCTGACTCGGCGGGGCCGGCCCGCCTGGGATACTCCCCCCGGAGTAGCCGGCCACCTTCCGGGCGCCGACGAGACGCACGGTGTCGCGGCGTACGATCGAGCCCATGCCGGGTCAGCACCATCTCGCACCAGCCTCCCTCGAGGGGGGCTGCGCCGGATGAGCCCCGGGTCGCGTGGGTGCCATGTCGGATGAGCGCTGGGACGGTTCCGGCTCCCGCTCGCGCCCGAACCCGGTAGTTCTGCTGGTCGTCCCGGTGGTGCTGGCGCTGCTCATCCAGGTTCCCGGCACGGTGGGCATCTCGCTCTGGCAGCGCGTCCCCTTCGGGTACGCCGCGCTGAGCGTCACGCTGGCTGCGGCATCCGCCCTGGCTCTGCTCGGAGCCCGCCGGTACCCCGGGCCGACGGTCGCTGTGGTGACGGCGCTCACCGTGGCGGATCTGTTCGTGCCACCCGACCTGTCACCCCCGTACGTCGCGCTCGCTTTCGCGATCATCGGAGCGGTGGCTCGACGCGCCCGCCTCTGGGCGCTCATCTCGGTCGGTGCGGCGTGGCTGGTCGCGATCGTCGCTCTGGGGCTGCTGAATCCCGACGGCGTGCACCCGTTCCGCGTCGCGATCACGACACTCG
Source organism: Microbacterium sp. zg-B185 (assembly GCF_030246885.1). Taxonomy (NCBI): domain Bacteria; kingdom Bacillati; phylum Actinomycetota; class Actinomycetes; order Micrococcales; family Microbacteriaceae; genus Microbacterium; species Microbacterium sp. zg-B185. The sequence continues at coordinate 1,257,422 of NZ_CP126739.1, read as the reverse complement.
CCCTGGCCGCGTGCTTCGCGATCGGCGAGGGCATCCGGCGACGGATGGACCGCGGCACCGAACGCCGCGCCCAGCTTCAGGAGCGGCGGCGGACGGTCGAGCAGGAGGAGCGCACGCGCATCGCACGCGAACTGCACGACGTCCTCGCGCACTCGCTGAGCCAGATCGCCGTGCAGTCCGGAGTCGGGCTGCACCTGTTCGACAGGGAACCCGAGCGCGCCCGCGAGGCACTCGCGAACATCCGCGCGCTCAGTGCGACCGGACTGGACGAAGTGCGCGGAGTGCTCTCCTTCCTGCGCGGGGACGAAGCCTCCCCGATCACCGCGCCGCTCACCCCTCAGCCGCAGCTGGCCGACCTCGGGATGCTGGCGACGCAGCGCACCGGCCTCGGGCTGGAGGTGACCATCGCTGACCATCTCGGCGAGACACTGCCGCCCAGCTCCGTCCAGACCGCCGCGTTCCGGATCGCTCAGGAGGCGCTCACGAACGTCGTGCGCCACTCGGGTGGCTCTGCCGCGACCATCACCCTCGACCGGGTGCACTCCGCCGATGGGGATCAGCTCGTCCTCACCGTCGAGGACGACGGCACCGGGCGGGGTCCGGCCGCGACCGACGGCGCCGGCATCCGCGGTATGCGCGAGCGTGCGGAGCTGGCCGGCGGCGAGCTGACCATCACGGCCGCCCCTCGCGCCGGCACTGTGGTGACCGCACGCATCCCCTGGGAGGGTGTCGCGTGATCAGGGTCGCGCTGGCCGATGACCACCAGCTCGTGCGCGCGGGATTCCGTGCCCTGCTGGACTCGGAGCCCGACATCGACGTCGTCGTGGAGGCTTCCGGTGGCCAGGCTCTGCTGCGCGCGATCCGCGAGACGCCCGTGGACGTCGCTCTTCTGGACATCCGGATGCCGGATGGCGACGGCCTCTGGACGACAGAGCAGATCGCGACGGACGTCGCTCTGGCCGGCGTCCGCGTCGTGATCGTCACGACCTTCGAGCTGGACGAGTATGTCGCCCGGGCCATCCGGGCGGGCGCCAGCGGCTTCCTGGTGAAGGACACCGAACCGGTCGACCTGATCCGCGCGGTCCGCGTCGTCGCGGGCGGCGACGCGCTCCTCTCCCCCGGTGTCACGCGCCGCCTGCTCGAGCGCGCCGCCGTGGGACTGCGGGATGCCGCGGACCCCGATCGCCTCGGCCCGCTGACCGAGCGCGAGACCGAAGTGCTGCGGCTGGTCGGTCAGGGACTGACCAACGACGAGATCGCCCAGCGGCTGTTCCTGTCTCCACTGACGGCGAAGACGCACGTCTCGCGGATCATGCAGAAGCTGTCCGCCCGGGACCGCGTGCAGCTGGTCGTCACCGCCTACGAGTCCGGTCTGGTCGCGCCCGGCTGGCAGTAGCCCGCGCCCTGCGCGTACTGCGGCGGAAGCATCCGCACTGCCTTCCCCGGCCGGATTCGCGGATGCCGCACCCCGGGTTGGCTCGACTCATGCGATCGCGGCCCTGCCTCTGGCGGGGATGCCGCGGTCCCGACCGAGAGGAAACCCATGTCCACCGCACTCGCCGCCGTCCAGAACGTCACCGCAGCCGCCTCCGCCGCCGAACGGCACTTCGTCGGGTGGGGGCCCGGCTTCGGGTGGTGGTTCCTGCTGATTCCGCTGTTCTGGATCCTGCTGTTCGCCCTGCTGTTCGCGCTGTTCGGCCGGCGCTGGCGGCGCGCGGCGATCGAGAACGGCTACGGACCGCACGGCCGGCTGAGCCCGCTGCGGCAGGCGGAGCTCACCCTCGCCGAGCGCTATGCCAAGGGGGACATCGACGAGGTGGAGTATCGCGCGCGGCTCGAGGTGCTGCGCGCGAACGCCGCACCGAGATCCTGAGTACACCGCAGGAACGACGCGCCGTTCTGCCCCGGGCGGCGGGTCGCGGGACCTCAGCGCCGGCTGGTGCGTGCTGCACGGCCGGCCGCGAGAAGCGCCACGCAGTAGAGCACGGCCAGCACGAGGAGAACCGCCAGTGGGAGCGTCCAGCCGCCGGTCCATTCGTGCAGCGCACCCATCACGGGTGCACCGACCGCCCCGAACGCGTACCCACCGCCCTGGACGAGCGCAGACATCCCCGCAGCTTCACGGTCGCTGCGCGCCACCGTCACGAGCGCGGTGAAGATGACGACGAAGCCGCCGGCGTGGGCGATTGCCCCGACGATCAGCCACAGCCACGTGAGCTGTGGTGCCAGCAGCATCCCCCCGGTCAGGATCAGCCACGACGCGCAGATCGTCAGCGTCGGCACGATCGCGGGGGTGAACCGGGCGAGCAGCGGCACCACGAACGCGCCGGCGATGGCCGCGCCCTGGAACACAGACGCCAAGGCGCCTGCGGCTGTCTGATCCAGCCCCAGTTCGTCGGCAGTCAGCGTCGGCAGCCACGTGGAGAGGGAATAGTAGATCGTGGTCTGCGCTGCGAACGCCGCCAGCAGCAGCCAGGTGACCGGCCGCCGGAGGATGGTGCGCTCCTGACGTCCCCGCGCCGCGACCGGCAGCGGGCCGGTGATCGTGGTCGAATCGATGTCGCGGGCCGCGGGCGCTGCGCCCTCGCTTGGCAGCTCACGCCCGGAGTACCGGTCTTCGTGCCCGTCGCCGGAACGTCGGCTGCGGGAGAGGTGCGCGCCCCACAGGGCGATCCCCGCGATGGTCAGCAGCACCCACGACAGCAGCGCCGCCGGCCAGCCGATCACCGCGGCCAGCGGTGCCGTCAGCAGCGAGGTGACGAGCGAGCCTGCGTTGAGCATCGCCACGTACGCGGCGGTGATCACGCCGACATGCGCCGGTGGCACGTCACGGCGGATGATGACGGGGATCACGATGTTGCCGATGGTCACCGCGGCCCCGATCACGAACATTCCGGCCAGCATCCAGCCGTATCCGGGCAAGGCGCGGATCACCGTGCCCAGCAGCACACCGCCGAGTGAGAGCATCAGCGCCGGCTCGGCGCCCGACCTGCGGATCACCAGCGCGGCGATCGGGGTCAGCAGCGCGAACATGAGCACCGGCGCGGTCGTCAGCAGCCCCGCGGTGGCCGAGCCGATGCCGAAGTCCGCCTCGATGTCGCGCAGCACAGGTGTCGGTGCGACGATGGGCCCCCGCAGGCTGAGCGCCGCGACGAGCAGTCCCGCCACGATGAACCAGGGGATGCCGCGCCTCGCGCGTGCCGCGGGCGTCGGGCTCACGCGGGCTCCAGGGGGCCCGATCCGCAGGAAGGTCACCGCTTGACGCTACCCCTCGAGCGCGGCGTCAGCGGCCGCGCGATGTCCACTCCCGCAGTCGCTCCAGCGGCCAGGTGGTCACGATGCGCTCGGCGGGTACCCCGGCCCGCTCCGCGCGCTCGGCCCCGTAGTCCAGCAGCGACAGCTGACCGGGTGCGTGCGCGTCCGAATCGATCGAGAACAGGCATCCCACCTCGAGGGCGATCGCGATCATCTCGTCGGGGGGGTCTTGCCGCTCGGGGCGCGAGTTGATCTCGACCGCGACGCCGTTGGCCGCGCACGCCTCGAACACCGCGCGCGCATCGAGGGTGGACGGCGGGCGCGTGCCCCGCGAGCCCTCGACCAGGCGTCCGGTCACGTGCCCCAGCACATCCACACGCGGATCGGACACCGCCGCGACCAGTCGGCGGGTCATCGGGCCGCGTTCCATGCGCAGCTTCGAGTGCGCCGAGGCCACCACGACGTCCAATTCGTCCAGCAGCTCCGGTTCCTGGTCCAGGCCGCCGGCTTCGAGAATGTCGACTTCGATCCCGGACAGCAGCGTGAAGCCGTCGCCGCTCATCCCGCGGACGATGTCGAGTTGAGCACGAAGCCGCTCTGGAGACAGGCCGTTAGCCACCCGCAGCCGCGGCGAGTGGTCGGTCAGCGCAAGGTACTCGTGCCCCAGACTCCGAGCCGCCTGGACCATCAGGTCGATGGAGGTCAGTCCGTCCGACCATTCGCTGTGGCTGTGCAGGTCGCCTCGCAGCATCGCGCGCAGGGTCGAGTCCCGCTGCACGCCCGCTCGTTCGCGCAGATCGATGAGGTAGCCGGGAACGCGGCCCTCGAGCGCCTCGGAGATGACCGCGAAGGTGGAATCGCCGATCCCCTTCCGGCGCCGCAGCGCAGCGGTGTCCCGCAGCTCCTCGTCGCTGAGGCCGGCGATCGCGTCTGCGGCCGCGCGGAACGCCTTCGATTTGTATCGCGACGACTGCTCCCGCTCCAGCAGGGTGGCGATCTCGTTCAGCGCGTCGAAGGGGTGCATCGGGAAGCGGGCGCGTTCAGGTCGCGATGCCCTGGGACCGCTTGATCACGACCGGGGCCGTGGCGAGTCGGTGGATGGCCCACCCGAACAGGATGGACAGGATGCCGACGCCGATCGCGAAGACGGCCACGCCGAACGAGACCACAGAGGTGAACAGCGATGCGCGCAGGAACGACGCGGTCATCATGGTCTGGCGCACCGGATCGTCCTGCGCGAGTTCGGCGTACGTCTTGCCGCCGGACGCATCCAGGGCATGGTGCTGGATGATGTCGGCCTGCACGTAGGCGGTGAATGGTCCTGCGACGGTCTGCCCCTGGAACGCCATCGCGTCGTCGGGGATGGTGATGTTCTCGGCCCGCAGCTGCGTGGAGACGGCGATCCAGATCACGATGCCGACCACGATCAGCACGATCCCGCCCAGGATTCCGAGGATCCCGGCGGCCTTGACGAGCCCGAGTTTGCGCGCGGGCGATTCGACCGCGGCGGCCGTGTCGGCGGGGGCGGTGGTCGGGGCATCGGTCATGGCATCCTCCTGCGATTGGGTGGTGCGTGTGTCCTCACGCTAGCCGCGTGCGCGGCAGCACCGTAAGGCCATGTCCGGCGGAGCGGCGGAGCGTCAGCCCGCGTACGAGCGGGTGGCATCGACCCAGGTCTGCAGCTTCCGCGCTGCCGCGCCGCTGTCCACGGCCTCGGCGGCGGCGTCCTTGGCCGCGGCGAGACGCTCCAGGATCGGCCGCTGCACCTGCGCCGCGTCCTGGAACAGCTCGAAGGCGACGATGCCTGCCGCGGCGTTGAGCAGCACGATGTCCCGCACCGGCCCACGCTCGCCGTCGAACACCCGGTGCACGACCTGCGCATTGTGCGCCGGGTCACCGCCGAGCAGATCATTGATGTCCGCGAGGGGAATGCCGAGGTCCCGCGGGTCCAGGTCGTGCTCATGGATATCGCCGCGGCTCACCTCCCACATTCTGCTGTGGCCGGTCGTCGTGAGCTCGTCCAACCCGTCGTCGCCGCGGAAGACCAGCGCTGTGGCGCCGCGCGTGCGGAACACGCCGGTGATCAGCGGCACCCGGTCGAGCTGGGCGACGCCGACCGCATTGGCCTCCGCGCGGGCCGGGTTGCACAACGGCCCGAGGAAGTTGAACACCGTCGGCACACCCAGTTCGAGGCGCGTGGCACCGGCGTGGCGGAACCCGGGGTGGAAGGCGGAGGCGAACGCGAACGTGATCCCCGCGCGCGAGAGCGTCTCCGCGACCTGCTCCGGCGTGATGGCCAGGTCCAGGCCCAGCGCGGCGAGCACGTCGGACGAGCCCGACGCTGAGCTGGCCGCCCGGTTGCCGTGCTTGACCACGGGTATCCCGGATGCCGCGGCCACGACTGCAGCCATGGTCGAGATGTTCACCGTCCCGAAGCGGTCTCCGCCGGTGCCGACGATATCGAGCACGTTCGCGTCCACCGGCAGTGGCAGTGCCGCTTCCAGGATCGCGTCCCGGAACCCGACGATCTCGTCCACTGTTTCGCCCTTGACGCGCAGGGCGACCAGGAACCCGGACAGCTGCGACGGGGTGGCCGAGCCGGACATGATCTGCCGCATCGCCCACGTCGATTCGGCCACGCTGAGGTCGCTCCCGTCGAGGAGGGTGGTGAGGATTCCGGGCCACGTGTACAACTCCGCCATGAGCCAAGAGCCTAGCCGCGCGACACGCCGGACGATCGCCGCGCGGTCCCTCTGCGGCCGCCCGACATTCACTGCGACCTCTGGCGACATTCCCGGCGGACTCTCGGCCCTCTCCGGAGCGCCGTCAAGGTGAGGAAGGGCCGATTCGGTCGCGCGGATGGAAAATACCGCGCCGGAATCGGCCATAATGAAGGGGTGACAACCACGACAGCGACCTACTCTCAGGCCATGCGCTCGGTCAAGCGTCCCGACCCGGTCGCTGTTGGCACCATCGTGTGGCTCGGCAGCGAGGTGATGTTCTTCGCGGGTCTGTTCGCGATCTACTTCACCCTGCGCAGCACGTCCCCTGAGCTCTGGGCCGATCGCACCGCACTGCTGAACGTCCCCTACGCGACCGTGAACACCATCATCCTGGTGCTCTCCTCGGTCACCTGCCAGATGGGCGTCTTCGCCGCCGAGCGCTTCCAGCCGTACTCCACCAAGAAGCGCGGATGGCTCGGCTGGGGCATGGTGGAGTGGTTCTGGTTGACCTTCGCACTCGGCGCGATCTTCGTCTCCGGTCAGGTGTGGGAGTACGCCCAGCTCGTCGCTGAGGGCATGCCGATCTCGTCCGACTCGTACGCATCCGCGTTCTACATCACGACCGGTTTCCACGCCCTGCACGTGACGGGCGGTCTGCTCGCGTTCCTCCTCGTGATCGGCCGGGCGTACGCCGTCAAGAACTTCGGGCGCAAGGAGATGACCACCTCGATCGTGGTGTCGTACTACTGGCACTTCGTCGACGTCGTCTGGATCGCCCTCTTCCTCGTCATCTACTTCCTGAAATAGAGCGGAGCTTTTCCGAAATGGCACGTGAGACCAAGCGCCGCTCGAACGGCCGTCGCAGTCCCTGGGCGGCGGCGGCACTCATCGGCATCGGCCTCCTGATCACAGGCGGCGTGTACGCCGGTGCATCCGCAGCGATGGCAGCGAACACCGACACCGCCGTCTCCTCGGCGCTGACCGTCGAAGACGGGAAGAAGCTCTTCCAGGCGAACTGTGCAACCTGCCACGGTCTTGACCTGCAGGGCTCGAGCACGGGCCCCTCCCTGTACGGGGTGGGCGAACTGTCCGTTGAATTCCAGGTCGCCACCGGGCGCATGCCGCTGCAGGCGCAGGCGCCCCAGGCGCCGCAGAAGCCTGTGCAGTTCACGCACGAGCAGATCCTCGCGATGGCCGCTTACGTGCAGACCACCGCGCCCGGCCCCACCTACCCGGCAGAGGAAGTGCTCGACGGCGAGGGCGACGTCGCACGCGGTGCGGAGCTGTTCCGCATCAACTGCGCGATGTGCCACAACGTGGCCGCCGCCGGCGGCGCGCTCACCGAGGGCAAGTACGCCCCCGCGCTGAGCGGAACCAGCCCGCTGCACATGTATGCCGCCATGGTCACCGGACCGCAGAACATGCCGGTCTTCAACGACTTGAACCTGACGCCCGAAGACAAGCGCGACATCATCTCCTCGCTCCTGTTCATGCAGGAGAACGAGTCGCCCGGCGGATTCTCGCTCGGCTCCCTCGGACCCGTCTCCGAAGGCCTGTTCATCTGGATCTTCGGCATCGGCGGTCTGATCGCCATCACCGTGTGGATCACGGCGAAGTCCAACTGATCGATTTCGATTTCGACCACAGCTACGAACACCGTACGAACGAGGATCACCATGGCACACGAGGACGACCCGCTCGAGCATGAAAGGGCTTCCTGGAAGCCCTCGCCCGGGCTCGCCGTCGCGGTTTCCGACCCGGTGCAGCCCCCTGTGCTCCCGCCTCACCGCGAGAGGATGACCGACAAGGACCCCGCGGCGATGAAGCGTGCGGTCCGCACGGTCTACACGCTGTTCTACCTGTCGGTCGCGGCGAGCATCTGGGCGATCGCCGCCTACATGCTCTTCCCGATCGAGAGCGGGCGGATCGTCGACATCCGCAACAACAACCTCTTCATCGGCCTGGGCATCGGTCTTGCGCTGCTCGCGCTCGGCATCGGCGCGATCCACTGGTCCAAGGCGATCATGTCGGACAAGGAGTTCACCGAGCCTCGTCACGCCACGCGCGGCCGTGACACGACCCGCGCCGCTGCAGTCCAGGTCTTCGCGGACGCGAACGAGGAGTCCGGGTTCGGCAGGCGCGTCCTGATCCGCAACTCGCTGATCGCCGCGGTCGTGGCCTCCGTCGCCCCGGGCATCGTGCTCTTCCGCGGACTGGCTCCCGAGGGCGAAGACCCCGTTGCCCTCCTCGAAGAGACCATGTGGACTGAAGGCATGCGCCTTGCCCACGATCCCGAGGGAACGCCCATCCGTGCCGCCGACGTCACCCTGGGCTCTGCGGTGCACGTGATCCCCCAGGCCCTCGCCGAGCTGGGACACGACGACGGCTATCTCGAGGCGAAGGCCAAGGCCATCGTGCTGCTCATGCGCCTGCTGCCTGAAGACCTCGTCGAGACGCCCGAGCGCGCCGATTGGTCCTACGACGGCATCGTCGCGTACTCGAAGGTGTGCACCCACGTGGGTTGCCCCGTCGCCCTGTACGAGCAGCAGACCCACCACCTGCTGTGCCCCTGCCACCAGTCGCAGTTCGACGTGGCGAACGGCGCCGCTGTCATCTTCGGCCCCGCCGCGCGCCCCCTGCCGCAGCTGCCGATCACCATCGACGATGAGGGATATCTGGTCGCCCGCAGCGACTTCACCGAACCCGTCGGGCCGAGCTTCTGGGAGCGCCATTGAGTACGTCAACTCACCCCACCGAGAACCTCACCCAGGAACCGGCCGTCAAGGAGAACCTGACCACGGTTCCCACCGGTAAGGACGGCAAGCCCCTGGGCGGTCGCTTCATCGGGGCCACCGCGAACTACATCGACGAGCGCACCAGCCTGTCCGGCTTCGTGAAGGAACTCGGCCGCAAGATCTTCCCCGACCACTGGTCGTTCATGCTCGGTGAGATCGCGCTGTGGAGCTTCGTGGTCATCCTGCTGTCCGGGACGTTCCTGACCTTCTTCTTCCAGGCATCGATGGTGCCCACGCACTACACCGGCGCATACCTGCCGATGCGCGGCGTCGAGATGTCCGCGGCGCTGCAGTCGTCGCTGAACATCTCGTTCGATGTCCGCGGTGGTCTGCTGGTCCGGCAGATCCACCACTGGGCCGCGCTCGTCTTCGTCGCCGGCATCGGCGTGCACATGCTGCGCATCTTCTTCACGGGTGCTTTCCGCAAGCCTCGCGAGCTGAACTGGGTGATCGGATTCATCCTGTTCATCCTGGCGCTGGCCGAGGGATTCACCGGTTACTCGCTTCCCGATGACCTGCTCTCCGGAAACGGCCTGCGCATCATCGACGGCATGGTCAAGGGGATCCCCCTGATCGGAACCTGGACATCGTTCCTGCTGTTCGGCGGCGAGTTCCCCGGCGTGGCGATCGTCGGTCGGCTGTACACGCTGCACATCCTGCTGCTGCCCGCGATCCTCGTCGGACTGCTCGTGCTGCACCTCATGCTGATGGTGATCAACAAGCACACGCAGTTCGCCGGCCCGGGGCGCAAGAACAGCAACGTCGTGGGTTACCCGATGATGCCGGTCTACATGTCCAAGATGGGCGGGTTCCTGTTCATCACGTTCGGCGTGATCGTCCTGATCGCCTCGATGTTCACGATCAACCCGATCTGGAACTACGGCCCTTACGACCCGTCGCCGGTCTCGGCCGGTACCCAGCCTGACTGGTACATCGGCTTCGCCGACGGCGCGCTCCGACTCGTGCCGCCGGGGTGGGAGTTCGTCTTCCTGGACCGCACCTGGTCGTTCAACATCCTCGTGCCGCTGGTCATCCTCGGGGTGTTCATCGTCACGGTGCTGCTCTACCCCTTCCTGGAGGCGTGGATCACGGGTGACAAGCGCGAGCACCACATCGCGCAGCGCCCCCGCAACGCGGCAACCCGCACGGCCATCGGCGCTGCCGGAGTCACGTTCTACGCGGTGCTGTGGGCCGCGGCATCCTCGGACATCATCGCCACGCACTTCTACCTCACGATGGAAGGTGTGATCCACGGCCTGCAGGTCCTCCTGTTCCTCGGACCGGTGATCGCCTACTTCGTCACGAAGCGGATCTGCATCGCGTTGCAGAAGAAGGACCGCGAGATCGCACTGCACGGCTACGAGTCCGGTCGCATCGTCCGCCTTCCCGGTGGCGAGTACATCGAGGTGCACCAGCCCGTCGACGAATACGAGCGCTGGAAGCTCGTCGACAACGACAACTACGAGCCCCTCGTCGTTCGGCCCAACGCCAAGGGACGTATCCCCTGGTACGAGAACGTGCGTGCGGTTCTGTCGCGCACACTGTTCGAGGACCGTCTCGCGCCGCTCACGCAGTCCGAGCTCGACGCCGCGGCAGCTCACCAGCACCACGAGCTGGAGCACATCGCCACCGAGGAGGACGCGGAGCTGCAGGGCGCCCACGAGCGCGCAGGAGTTCCGGACGCCCCGCACGTGCCCATCGACGACGGGCACAGCTCGGAGACCGCGGTTCGCCCGTCCAACGTGATCGTCTCCGACGACGGCACGAAGAAGCCGCGCAAGCGCGAGAAGGAGTCCGGCTCCTAATCCGGCCCGACCTGCAGAAGGCCCCGGCACGACACCCACGGTGTCCGCCGGGGCCTTCTGCGTTCCCCGCCAGTCCCCGCTCCCCCGCCAGTCCCCCGCTTTCCAGCCAGTCCCCCGCTCCCCTGTCACAACTCGCCGACGGACCCCGCAGCTTGCGACAGGGGAGCTCCGTCATGCCCGCGAGCCGCGCACGGACACGGCAGGAATCCGGCGGAGGACGGCCGAGTGACGGCATGCCGCGGGCGGGCGCGCGCCATAGCGTGGGCAGCATGACCGACGCTCTGTCCTACTTCTCCGCCAAGCTCGCGCACGAGACGGACGCCTCCGATGTGTATGCCGCTCAGCGCGCCGGAGAGCGGTTCGTCCTCGTGGACGTGCGCAGCGACGAGGCGTGGGCCCAGGGTCGCGTGAGCGGTGCTGTGCACATGCGCCGGCAAGACATCCGCGACCGCGCACCGGCCGAGCTGGACCCCGCTCTTCCCGTCATCGTCTACTGCTGGAGCCCCGGTTGCAACGCGGGCACCAAGGCGGCGCTCGAGTTCGCGGCTCTCGGCTATTCGGTCAAGGAGATGATCGGCGGATACGAGTACTGGCTGCGGGAGGGTCAGCCGACCGAGAACGACAGCGGTGCGCTCCCCCGCCGGTTCGATGACCGCGTGATGGTCGTTCGCGCGCCGGTCCCGGGCTGAGCGCTACGCCGAGGCGAGCTCTTCGCAGAAGCGGTCCGCTGCGGCGCCGTAGAAGGTCGGTCGGCTCCGCGCGGACGAGCCGACGGCCGTCGTGACGTCGCAGACGACGGCGGTGACGTTGTCGCGCGTACCGGCCGCCAGGGCGAGAGAGACGACCCCTGCCGCGGCTGCCTGAGGCGATGGGGCGGTCTGCAGCACTCGCATGAGCTCGGCGTCGGGAAGGTAGTCCGTCACGCCGTCGCTGCACAGGAGCCAGCGATCGCCGATCAGCGGCTCCCGGCTCAGGACGGCGATCGTATCGTCCTCAGCGCCGCCCAGAGACGCCGTGATGATGTTCCGTCGCGGGTGGGATGCCGCGGCCTCCGCTGCGATCAGACCCCGATCCAGCAGGGCCTGCACGTAGGAGTCATCGCGCGTCTCACGCGTGAGTGCACCCCTGCGCAGGAGGTAGGCGCGCGAGTCCCCCGTGTGCGCCAGCAGGAGTCCCCCGCTGTCCGTGACGAAGACCCCGGTGAGAGTGGTCGCCATGCCGCGCAACGAGGCGTCGCGTTCGGTGTGTGCGCGCAGGTCCCAGTTGGCCTCGCGGATCCGGACGGCGAGGTCCTCGGCATCCCGAACAATGAACGTGCCGGCGACGAGTCGGTGCAGCAGGGCCGCCGATGCCAGGTCGCCGGAGGGGCCGCCGCCGACACCGTCGGCAACGGCCGCCCCCCACGGCGCGGTGAATGCTGCGTCCTGATTGACCGCCCGGTGCTTGCCGACGTCCGAGACGGCGCCAGCCGTCAGCCGTACGGCCGACACGCCGGAGCGATCAGTGCGCGAAGTATCCGCGGTAATACTCGTAGACCCAACCGACGATGGCGACCAAGAACACGCCGATACCGATCGGCATCAGCCAGCTGCCGATGGCCAGCCCGAGTATGCCGATCGCCGCCGAGAAGGCGAGCACGATCGGCCACCAGGACCACGGGCTGAACTCGCCGACTTCGGGGTCACCGTCGTCGATGTCGGAGGTGAGGATGTCCTCGGGCAGTTCGCCACCCTGGGCCTTGTGCACGCGCCCGATGTAGAAGGCGATCAGCGCGGCCATCAAGCTGCCGAACAGGAGGGCGATCGTGCCCACCCACTCGACCGCGATGTACCACGGGTTGATGAGGTTCACCAGGATGCTCCACAGCGTGTACGTCACCGCTACGAGCATGAAGAACGCGGAGAGCAACCACCACAGTCCGGTATTGGTACGCATCTACTTGACCTCTCCCTCGGCGAGGTCGACAACCGGGGCGGATGGGGCGTCCTTCGCGGGGCCGACGCCGACGGGTATTCCGGCCTCGGGGTGGTTGAGGTCGAACGCGGGGCGTTCGCTGCGGATCCGCGGGATGGAGGTGAAGTTGTGCCGCGGTGGCGGGCAGGAGGTGGCCCATTCCAGCGATGCGCCATACCCCCACGGGTCGTTCACGGTCACCCTGGGCGCCTTGCGGGCCGTGATCCAGACGTTGAACAGGAACGGGATCATCGACGCGCCGAGGATCATCGCCCCGACCGTGGAGACCTGGTTCTCCCACAGCCAGTCATCGGCCGCGGAGTAGTCCGCGTAGCGGCGCGCCATGCCGTCCACACCCAGCCAGTGCTGGATCAGGAAGGTCATGTGGAAGCCGATGAACAGCATCCAGAAGTGCACGTAGCCGATGCGCTCGTTCAGCATCTTGCCGGTCCACTTCGGCCACCAGAAGTAGAACCCGGCGAACATCGCGAACACCACGGTGCCGAACACGACGTAGTGGAAGTGCGCGACGACGAAGTAGGTGTCCGAGATGTGGAAATCCAGCGGCGGGGAGGCCAGGATCACACCGGTCAGACCACCGAAGACGAACGAGACCAAAAAGCCCAGCGAGAACAGCATCGGCGTTTCGAAGGTGACCGAGCCGCGCCACATCGTGCCGATCCAGTTGAAGATCTTCACCCCGGTGGGCACCGCGATCAGCATCGTCATCAGCGCGAAGAACGGCAGCAGCACCGCCCCGGTGACGTACATGTGGTGCGCCCACACCGCGACGGACAGCGCCGCGATCGCGATGGTGGCGTACACCAGGGTCTTGTACCCGAAGATCGGCTTGCGACTGAACACCGGGAAGATCTCCGAGACGATGCCGAAGAACGGCAGCGCGATGATGTACACCTCGGGATGCCCGAAGAACCAGAACAGGTGCTGCCACAACAGCACACCACCGTTCGCCGGGTCGTAGATGTGCGCCCCCAGGACCCGGTCGGCCGCGGCCGCCAGGATCGCCGCCGCCAGGACGGGGAAGGCCATCAGGATCAGGATGCTGGTGACCAGCGTGTTCCAGGTGAAGATCGGCATCCGCCACATCGTCATCCCGGGCGCGCGCATCGTGATGATCGTGGTGATGAAGTTCACCGCACCCAGGATCGTACCGAAACCGCTCATCCCCAGCCCGAGCATCCAGAGATTGCCGCCCACCCCTGGTGAGAACGTGGCATTCGCGAGCGGTTGATATGCGAACCAGCCGAAGGATGCCGCCCCCTGCGGGGTGAGGAACCCGGACACGGCGATGATCGAGCCGAACAGGAACAGCCAGAACGCGAACGCGTTCAGACGCGGGAACGCCACATCCGGAGCGCCGATCTGCAGCGGCATGATCACGTTCGCGAAACCGGCGAACAGCGGGGTCGCGAACATCAGCAGCATGATCGTGCCGTGCATCGTGAACAGCTGGTTGTACTGCTCCTTGGTCGGCACGATCTGCATGCCCGGCTCGAACAGCTCAGCACGGATGATCAGCGCCATCACGCCGCCCAGCATGAAGAACAGCACCGACGCGATCAGGTACATGTACCCGATCGTCTTGTGATCCGTGGAAGTGATCCACTTGACGACGATGTTGCCCTTCTGCTCCGTGCGCGAGGCGCTCAGCAGGGCAGCCTGACGGGGAGGAAGGGTCGTCGGGCGACCCGGCGTGTTCTCCTGCAATGGAAGTGTCGTCGCCATGATCACTCGTCTCCTTCGGGGCTTGCGCCCGTCCCGGGCTCGTTCTGAAGCCTGTCGTACGCGTCGTTGATGTCGCCGGTCTGGCCGGCCGAGCGCAGGGTGTCGAGGTAGTCCTCGTACTCGCCCTCACTCACCACCTTGACGTTGAAGAGCATGGCGGAGTGGTACTCGCCACACAGTTCGGCGCACTTGCCGGCGTACGTTCCCTCACGCGTCGGCGTGAAGGACCAGTAGTTGTCCCGGCCGATGTACATGTCCTTCTTGTACAGGAAGTCGATCACCCAGAACGAGTGGATGACATCGCGCGACTGCAGAAGGATCTTGACCGACTTGTCGACGGGCAGGTAGAGCGTGGGCAGCTTCGCCTGGTCGACGTCGCCGTTGGCGGCCGGCTGGGCCTGAACGCCCATGGTCCAGACAGCGTCTGCGCTGTCATCGTCCTCGCCGTTGTACTGGAAGTCCCAAGCCCACTGCTTGCCGATCGCGACGATGGACACGTCCGGGTCCTCGGTCTGCGTCTCCAAGATGGTCTGATCACGCGCAGTGAAGGCGAAGAACCCGATCACCAGAATGAGCGGCACGACCGTGTAGAAGATCTCGATCGGCATGTTGTAGCGCAGCTGGACCGGCAGTCCGACCTGCCCCTTGCGGCGCCGGTAGGCGATCGCAGCCCAGCCCATCAGCCCCCAGGTGACGAGGCCGACGACCAGCAGCACGATCCAGGAGTTCACCCACAGGCCCGCCACCATGTCGGTGTGGTTGGTGGCCGGAGTGCCGTCTTCGACGAA
Organism: Microbacterium sp. zg-B185; assembly: GCF_030246885.1. Taxonomy (NCBI): domain Bacteria; kingdom Bacillati; phylum Actinomycetota; class Actinomycetes; order Micrococcales; family Microbacteriaceae; genus Microbacterium; species Microbacterium sp. zg-B185. Next base: position 1,242,357 of record NZ_CP126739.1, on the reverse strand, counting down.
ACCGGGAAGGTAGCCATGCAGTTCGGTCGGGGTGCACCCGGCGAGGACTGCTGCCGAGGCGATTCCGATGGGAAGACCTGCCCAGCGGAGGCGGCGTTTGGAGGGCACGGTGCACCTTTCCGGGTCGCGATTGTGACGTTGCCAGTCTAGAGCAACCTCACAACTGATTCCGGCCAACCGCCCAGCTTGACCCCGCTGCGCAGGGCGCGAAACAGGCCCGGCGCTCGATGAGCGGCCGGGCCTGAGACGGATGTTTCGGGGTCAGTGGAAGCTGTCACCGCAGGCGCAGCTGCCCGCAGCATTGGGGTTGTCGATCGTGAACCCCTGCTCTGCGATCGTGTCCTTGAAATCGATGCTCGCGCCGTCCAGGTAGGGGACGCTCATGTCGTCGATGATGACCTCGACGCCGTCGAAGTCGACGGTCTTGTCGCCGTCGAGGTAGCGCTCGTCGAAGTACAGCTGGTAGATCAGCCCGCTGCAGCCGCCGGGCTGCACCGCCACGCGCAGGCGCAGGTCGTCGCGCCCTTCCTGGGCGAGGAGACTCTTCACCTTGAGCGCGGCCGCCTCGGTGAGCCCGACGCCGTGGGCGCGGACGGTCTGGTCGGTTGACAGTGCAGTGTCGGTCATGGCACTCCTCCGGACAGGCCGCGGATGCGGCGGGGTGTTCTTCGATTCTACGCCCGCCGACTCCCACGGGTCTCGAACCCCATGTGAGCAGTCCGCATTCAGGGCGACGTCGTGCGCGCGTCCAGCTTCTCGAGCAGGAGCGCCTCGGCGATGACGGCGTTGCGGAAGGTCTCCAGGTGCAGCGACTCATTGGGGCTGTGCGCGCGCGAGTGCGGATCCTCGACGCCCGTGACCAGGATCTGAGCTTCCGGGAATTCGCGGATCAGGTCGGCGATGAAGGGAATCGAGCCGCCGACGCCGATCTGCACCGGCTCGACCCCGTAGGCCTCGTGCAGCGCCTCCAGGGCAATCCCGACCGCCCACCCGCTCGTGTCGACGAGGAACGCGTCACCGTAGTCCTGGTCGGTGAAGCTCAGCTGCGCCCCGAACGGCGCATGCGCACGCAGGTGCGCCTCGATGGCCGCATAGGCCTCGCGCGCCGGCTGACCCGGAGCAACGCGGGCGCTGAGGACGACCGAGAGCGCCGGGCTCAGCGTGTTCGAGGCGTTCGCCACGCTCGGCGCGTCGATGCCGGTGACCGTGATCGACGGCTTGTTCCAGATGCGGCTGAGGATCTGGCCACGCCCGATCGGACTGACCCCGGCCGGCAGACCCGCCTCGTCGCGCAGCGTCTCCTCGCTGTACGCCGGCGTTTCGGCATCCCGTTCGGTCAGTCCCTGCACTGCCACGGCGCCGTCCTCATCCCACAGCGTGGCGAGCAGCTTCACGGTGGCCATCATCGCGTCCGGAACCGCTCCCCCGAACATGCCGGAGTGGGACGCGTGATCGAGCGTGCGCACCGTGAGTGTGAAGCGGGTGTTGCCGCGCAGCGACACCGTCAACGCCGGCGTGCGCGCATCCCAGTTGCCCGAGTCCGCCACGACGATCACATCGGCGCGGAGCGCCGCGGCGTTGTCCGAGAGGAACTGGGCGAAGGAACGCGACCCGGCCTCCTCTTCGCCTTCGATGAACAGCGCCACACCCAGATCGAAATCCGCGCCGAGGGCTTCCTTGAGCGCGCGCAGCGATGCGACGTGGGCCATCACGCCGGCTTTGTCATCGGCCGCGCCACGACCGTACAGGCGACCGTCGCGGACGGTGGGGGTGAACGGGGCGGACTCCCACAGGGACTCCTCCCCCACCGGCTGGACGTCGTGGTGCGCGTAGAGCAGGATCGTCGGCCGCCCGTTGCGCGCAGCCCGCGTCGCCAGCACCGCCGGGTTGCCGATCTCATCCGTGCCGGGGATGGCGGCGCGCTGGATCTCGACGCTTTCGAACAGACCGAGATCCTGGACCAGCGCGGCAACGGCCTCCGCGCTGCGCTGCACCTCAGCGCCGTCGAAACCGGGGAACGCGATCGACGGGATGCGCACGAGGGCTCCGAGGTCGGCGAGGGCGGCGGGGATGCCGGATGCCGCGGCATCGCGCACAGCATCCTGTCGGGTCAGCTCAGTGGTCATGCGGGTAATCTTAAGGCGCATCCCTATCGAGACTCCGAGGTTCCACGTGGCCAAGACACCCGCAGCCCCCGTCCCCGCTGACGCGTCGGCCGACATGACCACCGGCAAGGGACGGCCGACGCCCACCCGCGCTGAGCGCGAGGCGGCCCGCAGGCGCCCGCTGGTGGCCGACACCAAGGAGGCGAAAGCCCGCGCGAAGGCGGAGATGGCTGCGCAGCGCGAGAAGGCACGCGTGGGGATGGCCGCGGGCGATGACAAGTATCTGCCCGTTCGGGACAAGGGTCCGCAGCGCCGGTTCGTCCGCGATTACATCGACTCCGGCTGGCACATCGGCGAAGGGGTCATGCCCGCGATGGTGCTCGTGATCCTCGCGACCTTCATCCCGGTCCCGGCGATCCAGTACTACTCGTTCATCGGGCTGTGGATCTTCATCCTGTTCGTGATCGGCGACATGATCATCACGTCCATCCGGGTCAAGCAGGCGGCGCGTCAGAAGTTCGGCGCCGACCGGATCGAGAAGGGCCTCGGCTGGTACGGGGCGATGCGCATCATCCAGATGCGGTTCATGCGTCTGCCCAAGCCGCAGGCCAAACGCGGCCAGAAGCCGGCTTAGCGGCCGAGCCGGGCCAGCCCGCGGTTGATCTGGCGCGCCCAGAGCGGACCGCGGTAAAGGAAAGCCGTGTAGCCCTGTACCAGAGTGGCACCGGCATCCAGGCGTTCGCGCACGTCCGCGGCGGTCTCGACACCGCCGGCGGAGATCACGACGAACTCCGGCGGCACGGTCGCCCGGACCAGACGCAGCACCTCGACCGCGCGGCGCTTCAGCGGCGCGCCGGACAGACCGCCCTCCCCGGCGGCGGCGACGATCGTCGGGTCTGTGCGCAGACCGTCGCGTGAGATCGTGGTGTTCGTCGCGATCAGGCCGGACAGGCCGAGGTCCACCGCAAGACGCGCGATCGCCTCGACCTCGTCATCGGGCAGGTCGGGTGCGATCTTCACGAGCAGGGGCGTCTGACCGGCCGCGTCGCGCACCGCCTGCAGGAGCGGACGGAGCGTTTGGACCGATTGCAGGCCGCGAAGGCCTGGCGTGTTGGGCGAGGACACGTTGACGACCAGGTAGTCCGCGAGCGGCGCCAGCAGCGTCGCGCTTCGCACATAGTCCGCGGCGGCGTCGGCGACATCGACGACCCGGCTCTTGCCGATGTTCACGCCGAGCACGGCGCGCCGGGAACGGCGGCGCAGCTTCGCCAGGCGCACGGCGGCAGCCTCGGCACCCCGGTTGTTGAACCCCATGCGGTTGATCACGGCCCGGTCGGGGATCAGCCGGAACAGCCGCGGCCGGGGGTTCCCGTCCTGCGCTACCGCGGTGACGGTGCCGACCTCGACATGCCCGAAGCCGAGGGCATGCAGCCCCTGGGCCGCTGCCACATCCTTGTCGAACCCGGCGGCCACACCGAACGGGGAGTCGAAGCTCAGGCCGAGCGCTGTCGTTCTCAGCGCAGGCGCGGGCCGTGTGAGAGCGCGCGCCACCCAGGAGAAGGGCGGAATGCCGAGCACCCGGATGACGATCACCGCGGCGTGGTGGGCCGATTCGGGATCCATGCGCGCGAGGACGGACCGGAAGAGGAGGGGATACATCGCCCCCCAGGCTATCGGCTTGCGACGGTCGTTCAGGATTCCGCGGGCGCGGCGGTCTCGACGCGGGCGTGGTCGTCCCGGAGCTGTCCGATCGCGGACTCGAAGTCCTCGAGCGAATCGAAGGCCTGGTACACGCTGGCGAAACGCAGGTAGGCGACCTCGTCGAGCTCCCGCAGCGGCCCGAGGATCGCCAGACCGATCTCGTTCGTGTCGACCTGGGAGGACCCGGTCTGGCGGACGGCCTCTTCGACCTTCTGTGCCAGCACGGCCAGGTCTCCCTCGGTGACCGGTCGCCCCTGGCAGGCCTTGCGGACACCGGACATGACCTTCTCGCGACTGAACGGCTCGATCACGCCCGACCTTTTGATGACGTTCAGGCTCGCCGTCTCGATCGTGGAGAATCGCCCGCCGCACTCGGGGCACTGCCGGCGGCGGCGGATGCTGAGACCATCGTCGCTGGTGCGCGAATCGATGACCCGGGAGTCGGGGTGACGGCAGAACGGGCAATGCATGGCCTGGACAGACTACGCCAAACCGCTACGCGGAGGGCGGCGTCTCGAACCGCGCCTGGACGGCCTCGCCGTGCGCGGGGAGGTCTTCGGCCTCGGCGAGCGTGACCACCCCCTCGCGAACCTGCGCCAGGGCGGCGCGATCGTACTCGATGACCTGCTGCGGGCGCAGGAAGGTCGCCGCCGACAGGCCGGCAGCGTAGCGCGCCTGTCCCCCGGTGGGCAGCACGTGGTTGCTTCCCGCCAGGTAGTCACCGAGACTCACCGGGGAGTCAGGCCCGACGAACACCGCACCGGCGTGCACGAACGCGGCCGGGTCGGGGTCGGCCACGTGCAGTTCCAGATGCTCCGGCGCGTAGGCGTTGCTGAACGCGGTCGCGGCGGACAGGTCGTCCACGAGCACGATCGCCGACTGCGGACCCGAGAGCGCGGCCCGCACGCGCTCAGCGTGGCGGGTCCGGGCGGCGCGGGGCGTGATCTCGAGCGCGACCGCCGCAGCGACCGGCTCGGATGCCGTCACCAGCACCGCCGAGGCCTGCTCGTCGTGCTCGGCCTGGCTGATCAGGTCGGCGGCCACCAGGCGAGGATCGGCAGAGTCATCGGCGACGATCAGGATCTCGGTCGCACCGGCCTCGGCATCCGTGCCCACCACACCGGCGACGGCACGTTTCGCTGCCGCGACGAAGTTGTTCCCCGGCCCGGTGACCACGTCGACCGGATCCAGTCCCAGGCTCGCCACGCCATACGCGAATGCGCCGATCGCGCCGGCGCCACCCATTGCGTACACCTCGTCGACTCCGAGGAGCCGGGCCGCGGCGAGGATCACCGGATGCACGCGCCCGTCGTGCGCCCGCTGCGGGGGCGAAGCGAGGGCGATCTCTGCCACGCCGGCGACCTGCGCGGGAACCACGTTCATGACGACGCTGGAGGGGTACGCCGCCTTGCCACCCGGCACGTAGAGTCCGACCCGGCGGACCGGCTGCCAGCGCTGCAGCACGCGCGCACCCGGGCCCAGCTCGGTGACCGTCGCGGGCGGGACCTGCGCGGCGGACGCGGTACGCACACGCACGATCGCCTCCTCCAGTGCGGCACGGACGGACGGATCCAGTCCCGCCAGGGCCTCCTCGAGGTGGGCGGCCGGAACGCGGATGTCGTGGCCGCGGGCGGCGTCGAACCGGTCAGCCTGTTCGCGCAGCGCGGCTTCGCCGCGCGCGGCGACATCGGCGACGAGGGTCGTGGCGGTGGCGAGGGCTTCCTCACGGGCGGCGGTGGCGCGCGGGACGGCGGCGAGGAATTCGGCCGGCGAGAGGGCGCGACCGCGGAGGTCGATCGTGCGGAGCATTCCTTTACGGTATCGCGATCGGCGGTGGCTGCTCAGCCGCGCATCACGCCGGACACGTCGTGCAGGTACCCGACCCGCCCGTCCTCGTGCCGGACGACGAAGACCTCGCCGCGGTCTTCGAGCACGAGCGCCCACGCCGTCGGCCCGACCCGGAAGATCGGCACGCCGCGCTCGTCCAGCACGTCGCGCTCATCAGGAGCCAACGCCCAGAACGCCTGATGACTGGGGTGCGGCTCGTACTCGGTGACCTCGGACACCTCTTCGACAGGTTCGAACGTGTCGCGGGCCTGAGCCGGCGCCCACCCGTCCGCGTCGGCGAAGATCTGCTCGGCCACGCTCTGCGAACCGTCGCCGTCCTCGGTGTCCAACGGCTCCGTGTAGGAATCGGGGTAGGACGAGTCGGTGTACGGCGAGCCGGGAACGCGCGTGTCGCCGTATTCGGTCTGCGCACCGGCTCCCGCTGCCCCGGCGAGACCCGCGGAGTCCGCGGCGGGCGCCTGGCGCTCGCGCGGCGGGCGGGCCACCACCGGACGGATCGGCCGCGCATTCCGGTGCGCCACGACCTCGCGGCGCCCCGCGAAGTCTTCGGACAGCGGCGGAATCAGCGGGGCGAAAACGGTGAGCACGACTCCAGCGAGCATCAGGAAGAACTCGACCCAGACCACCCAGCCGTAGATCCAGACGCTCGACTCCACCGCCACGGCGACGTTCCGCCACAGCAGGGTCAGCCAGACGACCGCGGACACCGAGAAGGCCACCGACGCGAACTGGTCGATCCCAAGGGAGCCCACCCGTCGGATCCCGTCGGGTGAGAATCGCCGCAGGACGATCAGGAACACCGCGACGGTGGGCAGAGCGATCGTGAGGACCCAGTCCAGACCGTTGGTCCACACCGAACCGCCGAAGAGGAGCTGCGCCATCGCCTGCTGACTGGCGATGGAGAAGAACGACACGACGAATGCCACGAGCCAGACTCCGACGAGCGCGACCTCACGCACCGAAAAAGGCCCGACGCCGTACTGCGGCTGCCCGCCGGGCGCCGTGTCGACGTTCTCGGGTGCAGTGCTCTCGCCCACTTGGTCGTCAGTCACGATGAATCCTTTCCGGCCGCTTTCGCGGAGCGCGTCGAGCCGATCCTACCGGCGGCTCCTCGGATGGCAATGAGACTCGGACGGCTCGGCGAGGCATCGGCCCGCGTCGGGCGGATCGCCGGTGCGGGCGACTCAGCCCAGGCACTGCGGACCGAGCAGGCCCTTCAGCTCGCCGTACAGATCCGCGGTCACCCGCACCGGGTGCGGCACGTCGAACACCTTCGCCGCGTTGCCCCGATGGAGGCGCAGCGTCACCTCGGTGGAGCCGCGATGACGGTGCAGGACCTGGGCCAGTTCGATGACCAGCCCCTCGGTCGCTCGGTGCTCCGGGATCGCCAGCACCAGCGGACCGGACGCGTCCACCGCACCGAGATCCGGCGATACCGCCGACACTGCGTGCAGGTTGAGGCCGTCGTCACGGCGGGAGATGCGGCCGCGGACGACGAGGATGGAATCGGCCTGCAGCATGGACTGGAACTCGGTGTAGGTCTTGCCCATGAACATGACCGTCACCTCACCGTCGAAGTCCTCGACGGTGATCAGCCCGTACGGATTGCCGCTGGATTTCGCCACGCGATGCTGAACACTGGTCACCAGACCGGCCACGGTGACCTGCTCGCCATCGGGGAGGTCCTCCGAAGCGAGAAGATCGTGGATGCTGATGGAGGCGTGTTTGGCGAGGGCGATCTCGAGCCCGGCCAGCGGGTGGTCGGACACGTACAGGCCCAGCATCTCGCGCTCGAAGGCGAGCTTGTCCTTCTTCGTCCACTCCGGACGATCGGGGACCTTGGCCGGCAAGGGCTCCTCGGTCTGGTCGTAGAGGCTGTCGAAGTCGAATCCGATCGCCCCGGTCGCGGCCTTGCGCTTGACTTCGACGGCCGCTTCGGCGGCGTCCTCGTGGATCTCCATCAGGGCCCGTCGCGTCGCCCCGAGCGAGTCGAACGCGCCGGCCTTGATCAGCGACTCCACCGTGCGCTTGTTCGCCACGTGGATGGGCACCTTGGCGAGGAAGTCGTGGAACGAGGCGAACGGCTCCGCCTGGCGGGAGGCCACGATCGCATCCACCACGTTGGTGCCGACGTTACGGACCGCTCCGAGGCCGAAGCGGATGTCCTCGCCCACGGCGGCGAAGTACCGGATGGACTGACCGACATCCGGCGGAAGCACCTTGATGCCCATCCGGCGGCACTCGTTCAGATACACGGCGAGCTTGTCCTTGGCGTCGCCCACGCTGGTCAGCAGCGCCGCCATGTACTCGGCGGGATAGTGCGCCTTCAGATACGCCGTCCAGTACGCGATCAGGCCGTACGCGGCCGAGTGCGCCTTGTTGAACGCGTAGTCCGAGAACGGCAGCAGGATGTCCCAGAGCGTCTTGACGGCGGCATCCGAGTACCCGTTCTCGCGCATGCCCGCGTGGAAGCCCTCGTACTGCTTGTCCAACTCCGATTTCTTCTTCTTGCCCATGGCGCGGCGGAGGATGTCCGCCTGCCCCAGGCTGAACCCGGCGACCCGCTGGGCGATGGCCATCACCTGCTCTTGATAGATGATCAGGCCGTAGCTGGTGTCGAGGATATTGCCGAGGGGTTCTTCGAGTTCGGGGTGGATCGGCGTGATCGGCTGCTGGCCGGTCTTGCGCAGCGCGTAGTTGATGTGCGAGTTCGCACCCATCGGCCCGGGCCGGTACAGGGCGATGACTGCGGAGATGTCTTCGAAGTTGTCCGGCTTCATCAGGCGCAGCAGGCTGCGCATCGGGCCGCCGTCGAGCTGGAACACGCCGAGCGTGTCGCCACGTGAGAGCAGCTCGTACGAGTCCGCGTCATCCAGGGCGAGATCCTCGAGTACCAGCGTCTCGCCGCGGTTGGCGGCGATGTTGTCCAGCGCATCGTCGATGATCGTGAGGTTGCGCAGCCCGAGGAAGTCCATCTTGATCAGCCCGAGGGCCTCGCAGGCGGGGTAGTCGAACTGGGTGACGATCTGGCCGTCCTGCTCCCGCTTCATGATCGGGATGATGTCGATCAGCGGCTCGCTGGACATGATGACGCCGGCCGCGTGCACGCCCCACTGCCGCTTCAGGTTCTCCAGCCCCACCGCGGCGTCGAAGACGGTCTTCGCCTCACTGTCGGTCTCGATCAGAGCGCGGAATTCGGAGGCCTCTTTGAAACGGGGGTGTTTGGTGTCGAACATCCCCTCGAGGGGCATGTCCTTGCCCATCACCGCGGGCGGCATCGCCTTGGTCAGTCGCTCGCCCATGCTGAACGGGAAGCCGAGCACGCGTCCGGCGTCCTTGAGCGCCTGCTTGGCCTTGATGGTGCCGTACGTGACGATCTGCGCGACGCGCTCGTCGCCGTACTTCTGAGTGACGTACTGGATCACCTCACCACGACGGCGGTCGTCGAAGTCGATGTCGAAGTCGGGCATCGAGACGCGGTCGGGGTTCAGGAAGCGCTCGAAGAGCAGCCCGTGCTGCAGCGGGTCCAGGTCGGTGATGCGCATCGCGTAGGCGGCCATCGAACCGGCGCCGGACCCACGGCCGGGACCCACCCGGATGCGGTTCTCTTTGGCCCAGTTGATGAAGTCCGCGACGACGAGGAAGTAGCCGGGGAAGCCCATCTGGACGATGACGTCGGTCTCGAAGTCGGCCCGCGCGCGCACCTCGGCCGGGATGCCGGCGGGATAGCGGACATGCAGTCCTCGTTCGACCTCCTTCACGAACCAGCTCTGCTCGGTCTCGCCCGCGGGGACCGGGTAGCGCGGCATGTAGTTTGCGCTGGTGTCGAAGCGGACATCGACGCGCTCCGCGATCGCCAGCGTGTTGTCGCACGCCTCGGGGTTGTCCCGGAAGATGTGGCGCATCTGCGCCGGTGTCTTGAGGTAGAACTCCTCGCCCTCGAACTTGAACCGCTTGGGGTCATCCAGGGTCGAGCCGGACTGCACGCACAGCAGCGCCGCGTGGCTCTTGGCATCGTGCTGATGCGTGTAGTGGAGGTCGTTGGTCGCCACGAGGGGCAGGTCCAGTTCCTTGGCCAGACGCATCAGGTCGTTCATCGTGCGCCGCTCGATGTCGATCCCGTGGTCCATCACCTCGGCATAGAAGTTGTCCTTGCCGAAGATGTCGCGGAACTCCGCCGCGGCCGCCTTGGCCGCGTCATACTGGCCGAGCCGCAGCCGGGTCTGCACTTCGCCGCCGACGCAGCCGGTCGTCGCGATGACGCCCTTGGCGTAGGTCTGGAGCAGTTCGCGGTCCAGCCGCGGTTTGAAGTAGTAGCCCTCGAGGGATGCGTAGGAGGACATCCGGAAGAGGTTGTGCAGTCCCTCGTTGCTCTCGGCGAGCAGCGTCATGTGCGTGTAGGCGCCGGACCCCGACACGTCATCGTCGTTCTGGTCGGGGCTGCCCCACCGCACACGGGCCTTGTCGGCTCGATGCGTCCCAGGTGTGACGTACGCCTCCATGCCGATGATCGGCTTGATCCCGCCCTCGGTGGCGGTCTTGTAGAACTCGAACGCGCCGAAGGTGTTGCCGTGGTCGGTGACGGCGATCGCCGGCATCCCCTGTTTTGCGGCTTCATCGATCAGCGGTTTGACGCGTGCTGCGCCGTCGAGCATCGAGTATTCACTGTGCACGTGAAGGTGAACGAAGGAGTCGGCTGCCACGGATCGAGACTACCTTCGGGCACCGACGCCGAGGCCCACCGCGCCCGGGCTGTCGCCTCAGCGCAGGTCGAGGCGCATGAGCACGCGCGGGAACCCGTTGAGCACCGAGTCGGTATCGGCGGCCTTCGTGAATCCTGCCTTCTCGAACAGGCGGCGGGTGCCGACGTAGGCCATCGTCAGGTCGACTTTCGCACCCCGGTTGTCGACCGGATACGCCTCGACCGCGGGCGCACCGGACGTGCGGGCGAAGGCGACCGCTCCCGCGACCAGCGCGTGCGAGATGCCTTCTCCCCGGTGCCCCGGGCGGACGCGGACGCACCACAGTGACCACACGTCCAGGTCGTCGACGTGCGGGATCTTGCGGCTGGTCGCGAACGACGTGTCTGCGCGCGGATGGATCGCCGCCCACCCGACGACCTCGTCGTCCCGGTAGGCGAGCACGCCCGGCGGTCCCGCCTCCAGCAGCGCCGCCGTCTTCGCCGCCCGCGCGGGTCCGCGCAGCTCCCGATTCTCCTTCGCACCGAGGCGATAGCTCAAGCACCAGCAGACATCCGCGTCGGACCGTTTCGGCCCGAGCATCGTCTGCAGGTCGGCGAACCGCGCCGCCGGCCGGACTTCGATTCCCATGCGGCCATCGTTCCACCAGCCGCCGACGGCGCGCGTCTCCGATCCGAACGCGGACCGTGCACGTCCCCGGCGCCCGGGATCACTCGCCGCGCAGCACCTCCAGGGCGTGCGCGAGGTCGGCCGGGTACTCGGAGGTGAAGGTCGCCCAGTCCCCCGTCGCCGGGTGCGTGAAGGACAGTTCCCGCGCGTGCAGCCACTGGCGGGTCAGACCCAGCCGGGCTGCCAGCGTCGGGTCGCTCCCGTAGAGCGGATCGCCGACGCACGGATGCCGGTGCGCTGCCATGTGCACGCGGATCTGGTGCGTCCTGCCGGTTTCCAGGTGGATCTCCAGCAGCGCGGCTCGCGGAAACGCCTCCAGCGTCTCGTAGTGCGTGACCGAGTCCTTGCCGTCGGGTGTGACGGCGAACTTCCACGAATGCGAGGGATGCCGCCCGATGGGCGCGTCGATGGTGCCGGTGAGCGGGTCCGGATGCCCCTGGACCACGGCGTGATAGATCTTCTCGACCTCGCGCTCCTTGAAAGCGCGCTTCAGCGCGATGTATGCGTGCTCCGTCTTCGCCACGACCATCAGTCCGCTGGTGCCCACGTCCAGCCGGTGGACGATGCCCTGCCGCTCCGCGGCTCCGGTCGTGGCGGTGCGGATGCCGCCGGCTGCGAGGGCCCCGAGCACGGTCGGGCCGTCCCAGCCGAGCGAGGGGTGCGCGGCGACTCCGCTGGGTTTGTCTACCACCACGATGTCGTCGTCGTCATACACGATGCCCAGGTCCGGCACCGCCAGTGGGATCACGCGCGGCTCTTCCTTGGGCGTCCAGGACACCTCCAGCCACGAGCCCGCGCGCAGCCGGTCGGACTTCGTCAGTCCGCGACCGTCCATCGCGACGCCGCCCGCGTCGGCGACCTCGGCAGCGAAGGTGCGCGAGAAGCCGAGCATCTTCGCAAGTGCCGCGTCCACCCGCGTGCCCTCGAGGCCGTCCGGTACGGGAAGACTCCGGGATTCCATCTCAGCCGTCCGCGTCACGCCGGGGTTCGCGGTTCCGGGGGATCCCGGCATCCGGGTTCCCGGCCGGGAACTGATCGCCTTCGACGGCGACCGCACCGCCGCCGGCGACGACATCGTCGCCATCGCGTGGCGGGATGCTGTCCGCGGCGTGCCGGCGGGCATCACGGGTGCCGTCCAGGTGCAGGCCGAGCAGCACCAGCAGAGCGACGCTGATCATCATCGTCACGATGAAGATGTCGGCGACGTTGTAGATCGCCGGATTGGTCCAGAACCACATCCACGGCGTGTTTATGAAGTCGACCACGTGCCCGACGGCGAAGCCCGGTTCGCGGAACGCGCGATCCGCGAGATTGCCCAGGACGCCGCCCAGGAGCAGTCCCAGCACGACGGCCCACAGGCGGGAGCGCACGCGGGTGGCGGCGAGCCACACGATCACCCCGGCCACCACGGCCAGTGCGATGGTGAAGATCCAGGTGACGCCCTCGCCGAGCGAGAATGCCGCGCCCGGATTGCGCACCAGATAGAAGCTCAGGAAGTCGCCGAGCACCTGCACCGTCTGCTGAGGCGGGAGGTTCTGGATTGCGAGGTACTTCGAGAACTGGTCAGCGGCCAGCACCAGCACCGCGAGAACCGCGATGATGGTGCCGGCCGCCGCCTTGTGAAGGGGGGCTCGGCCTGTCAAAAGGCCGGCTTAGAGGCCGATGGCAGACACCGGGGTGGAACCCGACGTCGTGCCCGTGGTCTCGAGGTCGCGCAGCTTGCCCTCGATGTAGCCGCGCAGCTGAGCTCGGTAATCCCGCTCGAAGTTGCGCAGTTCGGTGATGCGGTTCTCGAGGATCGAGCGCTCCTTGTCGAGGCGCGCGATCTCTTCGCGACCCTTGGTCTCGGCCTCCGAGACGATGGTCGCCGCCTGCGCCTGAGCGTCGGCGATCAGCTTGTCGCGCTGCGCGATGCCCTCGGCGACGTGCTCGTCGTGCAGGCGCTGTGCCAGTTCGATGATGCCTGCGCTGGCAGCGGCGGGAGCGGTGCCGCTCTGAGCCGCCTCGGCAGCCGGAGCGGGCGCAGGCGCCTGCTCGATGACCGCGGGGGTCGAGGGTGCCTCGGCACCGGACTCGTAGGCGGCGAGCTTGGCCCTCAGCTCGTCGGCCTCTGCGATGGACTTGCGCCACTCCACGACGATCTCGTCGAGGAAGTCGTCCACCTCATCGGGGTCGAAACCCTCCTTGAAACGGACGTGCTGAAACTGCTTGGTGACGACGTCATCGGGGGTCAATGCCATGGTGATTCCTCTTTCGAGCGTCTGGTCGCGAGCCGATGTCGGGGGCCGCTCCGCCGATTTCCGGCGTTCGTACAGGCAAGCATAGCCGCGCGGGAATTACCCCGCGAGCGTCCGCGTCACCGCGAGCAGAACGAAGCACAGCAGCATCGTCAGGGTGAAACCGAAGTCGATGCCGATTCCGCCCACGCGCAGTGGCGGAATGAAACGACGGAAGAGTTTGATCGGAGGGTCCGTCACCGTGTACACCAGCTCCGCAGCCACGAGGCCGGCGCCTTTGGGACGCCACTCACGGTTGAAGAAGGGTACCCAGTCGAGCACGAGCCGCACCAGCAGCACGAGCACATAGAGCAGGAGGACGCTGTTGAGGATCGTGGCGATCGCGCCAACGATATTCACAAGACGACTGTATCAGCGCCGCGACCTATTGCTGAGCGAACGGGACCGATTCCGGGTCCGCCTGCGCGACCGCGCCGTCACCGGACACGGCGACGTTCTCCGGGGAGAGCAGGAAGACCTTGCTCGTGACCCGCTCGATGCGGCCGTAGAGCCCCAGCGACAGGCCGCTCGCGAAGTCGATCAGACGCCGGGCGTCGGCGTCGCTCATCTGCGAGAGGTTGATGATGACCGGAATGCCCTCGCGGAAATTCTCGGCGATGACCTGCGCGTCCCGGTACTGCTTCGGGTGCACCGTGAGGATCTCGCTGATCGCCGCGGGAGCCACCTGACGCACGACCGTCGGGCGATGCAGCGGCGTCACCGGCGCGGTCTTCTCGACTGCGGTGACGGACTTGCGGCCCGTCGGCTGTGGATCGGGCTCGTCATAGACTTCTTCCTCGTCAGCAAGGCCCAGGTACACCATTGTCTTCTTCAGGGGGTTCGACATCGCATCCTCCGTGTGTGCTCGTCTGTTCCGAGGTTAACCGTGCACGGGCCTCGGGCCCGTGATTGCCGACCCGATCCGCAGGTGTGTCGCGCCTGCGGCGATCGCATCGGCGTAATCCGCCGTCATTCCGGCCGAGATCCATGTGGCTTCGGGCATGATCGCCCGCACCCGATCCGCGTAGCCGGCCAGGCGGGCGAACGCGCGCGCCGGCTCCTCGTCGAGCGGAGCCACGGCCATCACCCCGCGCAAGCGCAGGCTCCGGCATCCGCCCACGTGCTCGGCCAGGCGCTCCAGATCGGCTGGGGCGACTCCCCCACGCGCCGGGTCGTCCGTGAGGTTGACCTGCAGCAGCACCTCGAGCACCGCGGCGTCGCTGTCGGCGGCGGAATCCAGGGCGTTCGCGATCTTCGCACGGTCCACCGAATGCACCACGGATGCGGCAGCGCGGATCGCCCTGGCCTTGTTCGTCTGCGCCTGCCCGATGAAATGCCACCGCAGGTCGTCGAGATCGCCGGCGCTGTGCACCTTCTCGGTGAGCTCCTGCTGGCGGTTCTCGCCCACGTCACGCACGCCGAGCGCGTAAAGCTCCTCGACCACTGAGACGGGGTGGAATTTCGTCACCACGATGCGCGTGATCGAGCCGGGATCGCGGCCGGCCGCGCGGGCGGCGTCGGCGATCCCGGCATCGACGCGCGCGAGCCGTTCGGCAAGAGTCAAGGGTCCTCGGACTGTCGACGGTGGATCTGATGGAGTCCCGGAGGACTACTTCAGGAAATCGGGGATGTCCAGGTCGTCGTCGCCGAAGGCCGAGTCGTAGCTCGTGTCGGGGACGGCGGCGCCGACCGGAACGGGCTCACTCTCGCGCACCGGCTCCTTGGCCGCATCCACGGCGGGGGTCGCCGGGATGACCGGGGCTGCCGGCAGGACGCGCGAGGAGGTGACCGGGTCGAGCCGGAGGGTGGGCTCGCCGTTGTCGAAGCCGGCGGCGATCACGGTGACGCGGACCTCGTCGCCCAGCGTGTCGTCGATGACCGTTCCGAAGATGATGTTCGCCTCGGGGTGCGCGGCTTCCTTGACCAGCTGCGCGGCATCGTTGATCTCGAAGATGCCGAGGTTGGATCCGCCCTGGATGGAGAGCAGAACCCCGTGGGCGCCTTCGATGCTCGCCTCCAGCAGCGGGGATTCGACGGCGAGTTCGGCGGCCTTGATGGCCCGATCCGCGCCCCGCGCCGATCCGATTCCCATGAGCGCGGAGCCTGCACCCTGCATGACCGACTTGACGTCGGCGAAGTCGAGGTTGATCAGTCCGGGTGTGGTGATCAAGTCGGTGATTCCCTGCACACCGGCCAGGAGCACCTGGTCGGCGGTCGCGAAGGCCTCGATCATCGAGATGCCGCGGTCGCTGATCTCCAGCAGCCGATCGTTCGGCACGACGATGAGGGTGTCGACCTCTTCTTTCAGCTTGGCGACACCGGTCTCGGCCTGGCTCTGGCGCCGACGGCCTTCGAACGAGAAGGGCTTGGTGACGACACCGATCGTCAGCGCGCCGATGGACTTGGCGATCTTGGCCACGACCGGAGCCCCACCGGTGCCCGTGCCGCCGCCCTCGCCCGCGGTGACGAAGACCATGTCGGCGCCCCGCAGCGCCTCCTCGATCTCCTCCGCGTGGTCTTCGGCCGCACGCCGGCCCACCTCGGGGTCGGCACCGGCGCCGAGTCCCCTGGTCAGCTCGCGTCCGACGTCGAGCTTGACGTCCGCATCGCTCATCAGCAGCGCCTGCGCGTCCGTGTTTATCGCGATGAACTCGACGCCCCGCAGACCGAGATCGATCATGCGGTTGACCGCGTTCACGCCGCCGCCGCCGACGCCGACGACCTTGATCACCGCGAGGTAGTTCTGGTTCTGGCTCATGCCGGCCTCCGTCTGTCCTGCACCTGAATGGAAAACCCTCAACCTCAAGTAGAGGTATAAAGAATTGCCCGGTATGCAATTCCCTTGGTCTGAAAGTATGCGGCTGCCACCACACGACCGGGAGCGTCGCGGGCGTGTCGCGTTATCCCGTGCCCAAGCCGGTGAGAAAGGGGTTCAGCGCACCACGATCGCGCTGGGCGAGGAGATGTCGTAGACGCTGACGTCGGCCGGCGGGCGGGCCGCCATCGTCGTCTCCAGGACCAGCGCCTTCAGCGCGGAGTCCTCGGCGCTGCCCCAGACCACCTGAGCGTTGGACGCGCCCAGAGTGAGCGTGACATCGTCCGGGGTGGTGGCCGAGACGGCGGTCACCTGCACCAGGATCGACTCCGGCAGCGACCGCATCACCTTGCCGAGCGCGGCGAACGCCGGGGAGTCGGTGCCGCCCTCCACGGTGACCAGTGGTCGTCCCGGGGCGGGGGTGGTCGAGGTCGACAGCGCCACGCCGGCGGCATCGACCAGCGTGTAGCCCGCTCGCGTCTGAATGAGACCGATCGGCGTGCGTTCGACGATGCGCACGATCAGTTCGTGCGGCGGTCGGGCCTCCAGCGTGTACGACTCCACGAGCGGGAACCCGACGAGGGCGGCCTTGACCTCGCTCTCGTCCACCAGCGGCAGCGGCGTGCCGATCTGCTCGGACAGCGCGGCCTCGACCGCCGGCGCGTCCAGCTGCTGCGCTCCCACGACGCGGATCTGCTCGACGGCGAACAGCGGGCTGTACGCGGCACCCAGAGTCGCCAGGACCAGCAGGACCACTGCTGCCGCGCCGCCGAGCCACAGCGCTCGCTTGCGCCGCTGCCGACCGGTGAATCGGCGCACCTCCGCGCGAAGCGCCTTCCTGCGCGCGCGAGCAGCCGACCAGACGTCTCTGATCCGCACCGGTGCGCCGTCTTCGCCGGTCGTCGGTTCGGCGTCCGCGATGACGGTGGTCGGGATCGCAGCAGGGCGCTGCATCGATGGCGGCGCCGCCAACGGGATGATCGGCGCGATGGCCGGCTCTGCGTGGGCCGGCTCTGCGTGGGCCGGCTCTGCGTGGGACGGCTCCTCCGGCGGTGCCGCATCAGCGGGGCTCGCAGACGGCGCCGACGGTTCCTCGGCGTCCCGGCGCGCCGCCGTGCGGCGGACGATCTCGGTCGATCCATCCGCCGGGGGCGGGAGCGGCGTCGGCCGGCGCACGTCTGCTACTCCGCCGGACCGGCGGCTGCGACGGCCGGAGTCTGCGAGAGCGCGTCCAGCACCTGCGGGATGATCTGATAGACGTTTCCGCAGCCCAGCGTGATGACGTAGTCGCCGGCTCGCGCCACGGTGGCCGTGTACTGGGCCGCCTGCTGCCAGTCGGCGACGTAGTGCACGTTGTCGGGGTCGGCGAACGCCGCCGACACCAGTTCGCCGGTCACTCCGGGGATCGGATCCTCCCGTGCACCGAACACGTCCAGCATCACGGTGTGGTCGGCGTACTGCTCCAGCACCTCGGCGAACTCGCGGTACATCTGCTGCGTGCGCGAGTACGTGTGCGGCTGCTGGATGGCGATGAGCCGCCCGTCCCCGACGACCGATCGCGCGGCGACGAGCGCCGCAGCCACCTCGGTCGGGTGATGCGCGTAGTCGTCGAAGACGCTGACGCCGCGGGCGACGCCGTGCAGTTCGAAACGGCGCACTGTTCCTTCGAATCCCTCGACGGCACGGACGGCGGCCGTGAGGTCGTGCCCGAGCGTCAGCAGCACGGCCACCGCGCCTGCCGCGTTGATGGCGTTGTGCGCGCCCGGGATCGCCAGACGGGCCCGGGCGGATGCCGGACCGTGACTGATCGTGAAGGACACCGGCCCGTCGGTGCGCAGGTCGGTGACGCGGACGCCGGCGGTGCGCGACGTGCCGAAGGTGAGGAGGTTCGGGTGGGTGAGGCGCCCGGTCACGTCACGTGCTCCGGGGTCGTCCGCGGAGATCACCACCGCTTCGCCCGCGCGGTTCGCGAAGTTCGCGAACGCATCGACGAACGCATCATCCGAGCCGTAGTGGTCGAGGTGGTCGGGGTCCACGTTGGTGATCAGCGCGATCGAGGTGTCGTAGAGCAGGAAGGTGCCGTCGGATTCGTCCGCCTCGATGACGAAGAGGTCATCCGATCCGGTGGCGCTGGAAGCGCCGAGCTGGGCGATGACGCCGCCGTTGACGAACGTCGGCTGCTCCCCCAGCGCCTGCAGGGCCGTGACGAGCATTCCGGTGGAGGTGGTCTTGCCGTGGGCGCCCGCCACCGAGACGAGCCGGCGTCCGCCGATCAGCCAGTGCAGCGCCTGCGAGCGGTGGATGACCGGCATCCCGCGCTCCTTCGCCGTGACGAACTCCGGGTTCTCCGGCCAGATGGCACCGGTGTGGATGACGGTGTCGGCGTCGCCGAGATTGGCCGCATCGTGCCCCACGTGCACGGTGGCGCCGAGCTCGGCGAGGTCGCGCAGCGCCTGGCTGTCGGCGCGGTCCGAGCCGGACACGCGGATGCCGCGCTCGAGGAACATGCGGGCGAGCCCCGACATGCCCGACCCGCCGATGCCGATGAAATGAGCGGCTTCGATGCGCTCGGGAAGGGGAAGGCTGAGGTCGGGTCTGATCATGACTCGTTCATCCTAAGTTGGCTGCCTGAGGGGTTGCCTCCGGCGCGCTGGGCTCTCCGGTCCCCGCCGCGGCAGTCACTCGCGCCGGCCGGATCGCGGACTACGGACGCCGTCCGAGCGCTTCGTCGATCAGGGCCACGACGTTCTCGGCGCCGGTCCGGCTGCCGACGGATGCCGCGGCATCCGTCATCGCCGCCCGCCGCGCCGAATCGTTCAGGAGGGGAATCACCTGCGCCCGGATCCGGTCCGCGGTGAAGTCTGCGTCCGGGATCAGGACAGCCGCTCCGGCGCGCACCGCGGATGCGGCGTTCAGCGCCTGCTCCCCGTTGCCGACCGCGTAGGGCACGTAGGCGGCCGGGATTCCGAGTGCACTGATCTCGCTCACGGTCGCGGCGCCCGCGCGGGCGACGATCAGATCGCACACGGCGAACGCGAGGTCCATCCGATCGACGTACCGCCGGACCGCGTAGCCGGCGGCGCCGGGGTCGGGCAGGTCCGAACGCTCCCCCGTCACGTGGAGCAGTTGCCAGCCGGCTTCCAGCACATCGCGCCAGGCGCCGGCGAACGCCTCGTTGAGGCGCTGGGCGCCGAGGGACCCCCCGAACGCGAGGAGGGTCGGTCGGGCAGGATCCAGACCGAAGTGCGCTGCCGCTTGCGGGCGCAGCGCGGCACGGTCAAGCTCCACGATCTCGCGCCGTAGCGGCATCCCCACCACCCGGCCGCCTTTCAGCCGGGTGCCCGCGAAGGCGACTCCCACCGCGGCGGCGCGCCGAGCGCCGAGGAGGTTGGCCATGCCCGGCTTCGCGTTCGCCTCGTGGACGACGACCGGCACGCGCGCATTGCGCGCTGCCACGTATGCGGGTGCGGACGCGTAGCCCCCGAAGCCCACGACCACATCGACGCCGTGTTCGCGGATGTGCGAGCGCACCTGCGCGATGGCCTGCCGGAAGCGCAGCGGGAAGGTGGCTGCGGCTCGGTCGGGGCGGCGCGGGAAGGGCACCTTGTCCACCAGCAGCAGCTCGTAGCCGCGCTCGGGAACCAGGCGAGCCTCCAGCCCCTCACGGGTGCCCAGGACGAGGATGCGGTCCTCGGCGTTGCGTGCCCGCAGGGTGTCGGCCACGGCCAGCAGCGGGTTGACGTGCCCGGCGGTGCCGCCACCGGCAAGAAGGTACGTCGTCACCGGGCAAGTTTACCGACCGGCACGCCTCCGCACCCCCGTCACCTCGTGGGCGCGGAACCTGCGGCGCGCTGGCGTCGGGCGGCGGCGCGCTGAATGGCGGCCTGACGTCGCGCCTCCGCGGCCGGCAGCGTGCGCGCGAACGACAGCAGCACCCCCGCGGCCAGCAGTACCGATACGAGTGACGTGCCACCCTGCGACATGAACGGCAGCGGCACGCCCAGCACCGGGAACAGGCGCAGCACGACGCCGATGTTGATCAGGGCCTGGCCGACGATCCACACCGTGATCGCACCGGACACGATCCGCACGAACGGGTCGTCCGTCTTGCGGATGACGTGGAAGGCGCCGACGGCGAACAGCGCGAACAGGCTCAGCACGACCGCGCAGCCGATGAGTCCGAGCTCTTCGCCGACGATCGCGAAGACGTAGTCGTTGGCCGCGGCGGGCAGCCAGTACTTCGCCTTGGAGTTGCCCAGGCCCAGGCCGAAGACCCCGCCACCGGCGAGCCCCCAGATGCCGTGCAGCGGCTGGTAGCAGCTGTTGAAGTAGTCCGCCAGGCAGTTGGTGTCCAGGAAGCTCATGATCCGTCGCATGCGGTCGGGGCTGGTGACGGCGAGGGCGGCGACGGCCGCGACGGAGGCGATCAGCGGCAGGATGAAGATCCGCAGCTTGACGCCGGAGAAGAACAGGGCGCCGAGCAGGATGAGCACGAGGATCATCGCCGTGCCCAGGTCGCTTCCGGCCAGGACGGTCGCGATCACGAGCGCCCCGACCGGTACGACCGGGATGAAGACGTGCCGCCACAGCCCGAGCAGGGTCTGTTTGCGGAACAGCACGTAGCCCATCCACAGCGCCAGGCCCAGTTTGAGGAACTCGGCGGGCTGGAACTGGAACCCGCCGATCAGGATCCAGTTGCGGTTTCCGTTCGCCTCGACGCCGAGACCGGGAACGAAGACCAGCAGCTGGAACAGCACCGAGCCGATCAGCGCCGGCCACGCGATGCGCTTCCAGAAGGCGATCGGCAGGCGGCTCGCGACGAACATCAGCGGGATGCCGATCACCGCGAAGACCACCTGCTTGATGACCTCCTCGTAGGGCGGGTCGCCGGCGGCCGTCGCGGTGGCCGAGGTGGCCGACAGCACCATCACCAGGCCGAATCCGGTCAGCAGCAGTGCGGTGGACGCCAGGAGCAGGAACTCACTCGGCACCGGTGCGAACACGCGACCGAGGGACACCCGAGCGGCGAGGCCGCGGCGCGCCTGCGGATCAGGCTCGGTCGGCGGAAGGGGGGTCGGTCTGGGAGTCGTGGTGGTCACCGTTCTCCCTTCCGATCAGCTCTCTGACCGCAGCGGCGAACCGCCGGCCGCGGTCGGCGTAGGAGGTGAACTGGTCGAAGGATGCTGCGGCGGGGGCGAGCAGTACGACGTCCCCGGCACGTGCGATCCCGGCTGCCAGTTCGACAACCCGCGCCATGATCTGTTCAGTCTCATCGGCGTCCACCTCGAACAGCGGCACCGCGGGCGCGTGTCGCGAGAACGCCGCGACCACCGCCGTCCGGTCGGCACCGATCACGATCGCCGCCTTCGCGCCGGCGCCCCGTCCGGCGACGAGCTCGGAGATGTCCACGCCTTTGAGCATTCCCCCGACGACCCAGACCGACCCCGGGTAGGCGGCCAGGGAGGATGCCGCAGCGTGCGGATTCGTCGCCTTGGAGTCATCGACCCAGGTCACCCCGTCCGCCGTCTCGACGATCTGGATGCGGTGCGGGTCGAGGCTGAAATCCTGCAGTGCGCCGCGGATCGCAGCGGGCGGGACATCCAGCGACCGGGCCAGCGCGCCGGCGGCCAGGACGTTGGCGACGATGTGCGGGGCGGCCAGTCCGTGCGCATCGAGTTCGGCGACAGTGGTCAGCTCCAGCGCGCTGGTGCGCCGGTCTTCCAGGAACGCCCGGTCCACGAGGATCCCGTCCACCACACCGAGATCGCTCGGCCCGGGCACGCCCAGATCGAACCCGATGGCGCGCGCACCCTCGACCACCTCGGCGTCCTCGACCATGCGGCGCGTCTCGGCATCCGCCTTGTTGTACACGCACGCCACGCGCGTGTGGTCGTAGACGTGCGCCTTGGCGTCGCGGTACGCCTGGGCGGAGCCGTGCCATTCGAGGTGGTCGTCGGCCAGGTTCAGGCAGACGCTGGCGTAGGGCGAGACGGGAGCGGGACCGGTCTGCAGCCCGAGGTACCAGAGCTGGTGGCTGGAGAGCTCCACAACCAGCACGTCGAAGCCCGCCGGATCGCGCACGGCGTCGAGCACGGGCGTTCCGATGTTGCCCACCGGGGCCGCCCGCAACCCGCCCTCGAGCAACATGGTCGCGGCCAGCCGTGTCGTGGTCGTCTTCCCGTTCGTCCCGGTGATCAGGACCCACTCGGCCGGGCTGCCGTCCGGCCGCGGGACCTTGTCGCGCACGCGCCAGGCCAGCTCGATGTCGCCCCACAGTGCGATGCCGGACGCGCGCGCCCATTCGATGACGGGGTGACGAGGCGCGAACCCCGGTGAGGCGACGATCACCTCGGGAGCGAACGCGACGAGCTGGTCGGGGACGCTCGCGAGCGGACCGAACCAGGACCGGACGCCGATGACGGGCAGCAGCCGCTCGTACTCCGGGTCGGCGGACTCGGAGACCACGAGCACGTCGGCTCCGAGCTCGGCGAGGGTGTCCGCGGCCGAGAACCCCGTGACCGACAGGCCGAGCACCGCGACGCGCAGGCCTGCCCAGTCGGCGCGCCAGCTGTTCAGGGAATCAAGTCGAGGCGTGTTCATGCGCGCGAGAGCCATTCGACGTAGAACAGTCCGACCGCTGAGATCGCGAGCATCCCGGAGATGATCCACATGCGGACCACGATCGTGATCTCGGGCCACCCGCGCATCTCGAGGTGATGGTGGAACGGACTCATCAGGAACAGACGTTTGCCGCGGGTGAGTTTGAAGTACAGCCGTTGGGCGATGACCGAGCCCGAGGCCAGCGCGTATGCCCCGGCGACCAGGACCAGCAGGATCTCGGTGCGGGTGAGGATGGCCATGGCCGCGATGACTCCGCCGATACCCATCGACCCGACGTCTCCCATGAAGATGCTGGCCTTGGGTGCGTTCCACCAGAGGAACCCGATCAGCGAGCCGGCGAAGGCGGCCGAGACGATCGCGAGGTCCAGCGGATCTCGGGTCGGATAGCAGGCGCTGAGGAATTCCGGGCCGCCGGTGCACACCTGCTGGAACTGCCAGAAGGCGATGAGGCTGTACGCGCCGACCATGAAGATGCCGGCGCCGGCGGCGAGTCCGTCCAGCCCGTCCGCCACGTTGGCGCTGTTGGATGCCGCCACGCCGATGAGGGAGATCCAGGCCAGGTAGAGCAGCCATCCCAGGATCGGGCCGAGTGCCATGAAGGACAGCACCTGCACGTCGCGGAACACCGACACGTAGGCCGCGGCCGGCGTCTGCCCGACCTTGTTGGGGAAGTTCAGCGCGATGATCGCGAACGGCACGAGCACGATCACCTGTCCGACGATCTTGCGCCAGCCGCTCAGCCCGAGACTGCGCTGGCGGTGCACCTTCATGTAGTCGTCGATGAAGCCGACCGCGCCGAGGCCGACCATGAGCCACAGCACCAGGAGCCCGGACACGGTGGGCGGGTTGTTGCCCGTCCACGTGCCCACGAAATAGCCGACGATGGTGCCGACGATGAAGATGGTGCCGCCCATGGTGGGCGTGCCGCGCTTTTCACCGTGGCTGGGATTGTGGATGTTCTCGGGGGTGCGGATCACCTGACCCCAGCCCCATTTGCGGAACAGCCGGATGAAGACCGGCGTCAGGAAGAGACTGAATGCCAGGGAGATCGCCGCCGCCGTCAGAAGTGATCTCACGAGAACGATTCTCCCAGACGATCGCCGAGGAACCGCAGGCCCGCCGCGTTCGACGACTTCACCAGCACCCGGTCCCCGTCCCGCAACTCTCCGAGGAGATACTCGTACGCTTCGTCCGCGGTGGCGAAGAAGACGGCCTCGGCGTCCCACGAGCCCTGCGCGATCGCCTCGAGGTACATGCGGCGCGCGTCGGTGCCGACCACGACGATCCGCTGGATGCCGAGACGCACCGCCAGCAGTCCGACGCGATCGTGTTCCTCGTCGGCGTATTCGCCCAGCTCGCTCATCGCGCCCAGCACCGCGACGGTGCGCTCGCCCGGACCAGTGATCTGCGCGAGGGTGCGCAGCGCCGCAGACATGGAATCGGGACTGGCGTTGTAGGCGTCGTTGATGATGCGCACACGCTCGGACCCGAGCGGCTGCATGCGCCATCGCTCGGCCAGCTGCACCGTCTCCAGACGCGTGATGCACTCCGCGAGCGGCACGCCCAGCGCGGTGGCCGTGGCGATGGCGGCGAGGGCGTTCATGATGTGGTGCTCACCGAGGACACGCAGGTGCAGCGGGGCGGACACGCCGTCCGCGGTGACGACACAGCGGGTGCCGTCGCCCCCGACGACGACATCGTCCGCCCGGACGTCCGCACCGGGACCACGACCGAACCAGCGGACGCCGGCGGACTGCTCCGCGGCGATCGGCGCCATCGCGGCCACCCGCGGGTCATCGGCGTTGAGCACCGTCAAACCGCCGGGACGAATCGCCCGAACCAGCTCGGACTTGGCCGCGAACGTCGCTTCCATGCCGCCGAATCCACCGGCGTGCGCCATCCCCACCATGAGCACGACGGCGACGTCGGGCTCGACGAGCCCGGCCAGCCGCGCGATCTCCCCCGGGCCACTGGCGCCGAACTCGCTGACGAGGAACCGGGTGGAGGGGGTGACGCGGAGCATCGTCAGCGGCGCGCCCACCTCGTTGTTGAAAGAGGCCCGGGGTGCGACGGTCTCGCCCTCGTCCTCGAGGATGCGGGCGAGCAGGTTCTTCGTCGTGGTCTTGCCGTTGGAGCCGGTGATCCCCACGATGCGCAGGTCGCCGGCCTTCCGGACCTCTGCGACGACATGGCGGGCCAGGTCGGCGAGGGCCGCGATGGCGTCGGCGACCACCACCTGGGTGACGGATGCCGCCACCACACGCTCCACGATCGCCACGGCGGCGCCGCGTTCGACGGCGGCGTCGACGAACAGGTGTCCGTCGGTGACCTCACCGGGCTTGGCGACGAAGATGCCGCCCGGTCGGATCAGTCGCGAGTCGGTGTCGACGTCCCCGGACACGACC
Organism: Microbacterium sp. zg-B185; assembly: GCF_030246885.1. Taxonomy (NCBI): domain Bacteria; kingdom Bacillati; phylum Actinomycetota; class Actinomycetes; order Micrococcales; family Microbacteriaceae; genus Microbacterium; species Microbacterium sp. zg-B185. The sequence goes on along the minus strand of NZ_CP126739.1, from coordinate 1,217,217 downwards.
GCCTCCGGTGCGACGCCGGGGGCGAGTTGGAGCCGTCCGTTCAGGACGTGGGCAAGCTGAGCAAGAGTGAGCGCGATCATCGATTCTCCGGCCGGAAGGGATGCTGCTCGTGCGCCGGCAACGTCAGCCGAACTTCGGAAGCAGCGTCGGCGCCGTCGTTGCGGGCATCACCCGGTAGGTCTTCAGGACCTGGGTCATGGCCTTCTGGAACGCGGGCGCGTTGGCCGCAGACGATGTTACCTTGGTCGGCTCGTCCAGGGTGACGACGACGATGTACTTGGGGTCCTCCGCCGGCGCGAACCCGATCATGGTGGTGAAGTACGCCCCCGCCTTGTAGCCGCCGTTGCCGTCGGATTTCTCACCTGTGCCGGTCTTGACGGCCAGGCGGTAGCCGGGCACCTCGATCTGCTCCGCGTAATTTGCCTGGATCGCGACGTTCTCGAGGATCTCCCGCGTCTGCGCGGCGGCCTGTTCGCTGACCACCCGCGTCGGCTCGGGCAGGGTCGGCTCCACCACCGTGCCGTCGGGCTTCAGGCACGACTCCACGAGCGAGAGCGGCATCCGGACCCCATCGTTGGCGATCGCGTCGTACGCGCCGACCAGCTCGGGCACGGTCGTGGTCAGCCCCTGCCCGAACGAGGTGTTGTACGTCGTCTGGTTGTCCCATTCGCTCGCGGGGCGCAGCCATCCGCTCTGCTCCCCCTCGAATCGCACCGCGCTGCCTGCGCCGATGCCGAATCTCTTCAGGTAGTCGAAGCGCGTGGCGGAGTCGACCCGCTCGCTGAACTTCGAGATGCCGGCGTTCGAGGAATCGATCAGCACACCCGCGAGGGTGTACTCGTACGCCTCGTGATTGAACGCATCGCTGACTCGCGCGCCGTTGGCGAAGGTCTCTCGGCTCGAGGCGACGACCGTCGAGGTCGGGGTCTGGCCACCCGCGTCGAGGACCGTCGCGGCGGTCAGTGCCTTGAACGTCGATCCGGGCTCGAAGAAGTTGCGGAACAGACGGCTTCCGCGGTCGGCGTCCCCGGACGCATCGACGTTGTTGGGGTCGACGGTGGGGTACTCCGCGACCGCCCGGATCTTGCCGGTTTCGGCTTCGACGACCATGATCGAGCCACTCTGGGCGACCATGTCCTGCACCTGTTCGGCGATCAGCTGCTGCAGATACCACTGCAGGTCGCGGTTGATGGTCAGCTGCAGCGTCCCGCCGTTGATCGCCGGCTGCTGTCGTTCCGTGCCGGGGATGACGACGCCGTCCTTGCCCTTCTGGAACGCCAGCGCGCCGTTGGTGGCCAGCAGGCAGTCGTTCTGGCTCTTCTCGATGCCGGCGAGCGGCGCGGCGTCGATGCCCATGAATCCGACGAGGTTGCCCCCGACCGCGCCGTCCGGGTAGGTGCGCGCCGGGTGCGCGTCGAAGGTGAGGAAGGGGGCGCCGATGTCCACCAGCGCGCGGTACTGCTCGGTGGTCAGTCCGCGCCGAAGGTACGCGAACTGAGAGTTCGGATCGTCGGCGCGTGCGTCGGCGACGATCTTCTGCACCTCCTCGGCCGTCTGCCCGGTGATCGCAGCGATCTCGCCGGCGACCTGACTCCACGGCACTTCGACCCGCTCGCCATCGTCGTTGCGCCGGGTGAGCGGTCCGACGTTCTTCGGATCCAGCACGCCGTCGTACAGCAGGATGCTGCCGGCGAGGGTCTGCCCGGTCTCATCCACGATCTCGCCCCTGGTGCCGTACAGGGTCCGGGAGGCACCCAACGCGACTTTCATCGAGTCGGTGATGTGCGAATCGGCGTTGACCACCTGGATGTCCACCAGCCGGACGATGAAGCCGGAGAGGACTGCCAGCACGACCGCCAGCGCGATCACCGTGCGACGCCGAGGGCTTCGGGTGCTTCTCGTGGTCATGAGATCAGTGTGTGCTCGGGGTGGGCAGTCCGTCGGTCAGTGGCGGCGGAGTGTTCGAGACTCCGTCGTCGGTGACCACGACCTCCGGCGCCACGGGCGCACCCTCGATGGTGGCGCCCGGGGCCGTCACGAGCGGCGTGTCCGTGATGAGCGCGTTGGGGACCGCTGCGCGGCCGATGGCGTCCACCGAGGAGGTGCCGAGTGAAACCTGCCCGGCACCCAGAAGTGCGCCATCGCTCAGCCGGAGATAGCTCGGCGACTCGTTGATGACCATCCCGAGAGCGGACGCGTTGGCCGCGAGATACTGCGGCGAGCCGAGCCCGGCGACCTCGTCGTAGAGGATCTGCTTCTTCCAGGTCAGCTCGCGGGACTCCTGCGTCAGAGCGGACAGCTCGTAGGAGCTCTGCATGGTGAGGATCGACAGGCCCATCTGGGCGGCGCCGATGGTCAGCGCCCCGACCAGCGCGACGACGCCGTAGATCAGCTTCGGGCGGCGCCGGCGCGAGGGCTCTTCGACGACCCGCAACCGGCGGTTCGGGACCTCGATCGGTGTGGGGGCGGCGACCGCGGCCTGCTGGAGGGCGTTCACGCGGCATCCCTCACTCGCTCGGCAGCACGCAGCCGCACGGGCGTTGCCCGCGGGTTGCGCTCGCGCTCCGCCTCGGAGGCGAGCTCAGCGCCTCTGACCAGAAGCCGGAAGCGCGGTGCGTGCTCGGGCAGCTCGACGGGCAGCCCGGCAGGCGAGGTCGAGGCCGCCGCCGCCGTGAGGGCGCGCTTGACCAGACGGTCCTCGAGCGACTGGTAGGACAGCACGACGATGCGGCCACCGACCGGCAGGGTGTCCAGGGCGGCGGGAATGGCGCGCTCCAGGACGGCGAGTTCGCCGTTGACCTCGATGCGCAGAGCCTGGAACACGCGCTTGGCCGGGTGACCGGTGCGCTGTGCCGCGTAGGGGGTGGCGGCGATCAGAATCTCCACCAGCTGCCCAGACCGTTCGATCGGGGCGGTCTCCCGCGCCCGGATGATGGCGCGGGCGTACCGGCCGGAGAGCTTCTCTTCGCCGTATCTCTCGAAGATGCGGCGCAGCTCGCCTTCGCTGTAGGTGGCCAGGACGTAGGACGCCATCGGACCGGTGGTCTGATCCATCCGCATGTCCAGCGGTGCGTCCTTCGAGTATGCGAAGCCGCGATCGGCCTCGTCCAGCTGCAGGGACGAGACGCCCAGGTCGAACAGGATGCCGTCTGCCGCGTCGAATCCGGCGGATTCGACGGCCGCCGCGATGCCGTCGTAGACGGTGTGCACCAAAGTGATCCGGTCGGCGAAGCGCGCGAGACGCTCCCCCGCGATGCGCAGGGCATCCTGGTCGCGGTCCAGCCCGATCAGATGGATGCCGGGGAACCGCTCCAGGAACGCCTCTGAGTGTCCGCCCATGCCGAGTGTGGCGTCGACGAACACCGCGCCGTCCCGCTGCAGGGCGGGGGCGAGCAGCTCGACGCATCGGTCGAGCATCACCGGGGTGTGGATATCGCGCAGGTCCATGGTCTTCGAGGCCCTGTTCCCCAGATCCTGATCCCCATCCGCTCTGACCTGACACCGGGGAAGTGTGTCAGGGCGTGAGCGGCTGGGAGTCAGGGTCGGGGGCTCAGAACAGGCCCGGGATCACCTCCTGCTCGAGTTCGGCGTAGCTGGATTCGTTGCCTTCGGCGTACGCGTTCCAGGAGTCGGCGTTCCAGATCTCCGCGTGCGCGCCCACGCCGGTGACGACGAGGTCCTTCTCGAGCCCGGCGTAGGCGCGCAGCGAAGGGGGGATCGTGATGCGGTTCTGCCCGTCGGGCTTCTCGGCGCTCGCACCGGAGAGGAACATGCGCAGGAAGTCGCGGGCCTGCTTGTTCGACAGCGGGGTCTCCCGGATGCGCTCGTGGATCCGCTCGAATTCGTCAGAGCTGAAGACGTAGAGGCACCGTTCCTGGCCACGGGTGATGACGATGCCGTCGCCCAGGTCGTCGCGGAATTTGGCCGGAAGGATGACGCGGCCCTTGTCGTCGAGCTTGGGAGTGTGCGTGCCCAAAAGCATCGGTACACCACCCCCTTCGTCCGGCCCCCGCGAGGTTGGTCACCACTTTACTCCACTTCCCTCCACTTTGTCACTCAATCGGCGGCCCGGCAGCCCTTCCCCTCCCCTGCGCGGGATCGGCGCTCGTCTGGGGGACAAAGCAAAAGCACCGACCCACGGGTCGGTGCTTGGCGTTTCGTCATCGAGCGACGGCTCAGGGCCCCCCTTGGCGGCGATCCCACCGATCGTTCATGCGATCCATGAACGAGGAGTTGGCCCGCGGCTTGGACGTCGGCCGCGCCGTCGCATCCATCGGAGCGCGCGCGAGACCGCGAGTCGGAGTGACGGCCAGGACAACGCCGGCCAGCATCACCACGAAACCGATGACACCGACGACGATCAGCTGCGTCGAGACCCCCACCACGAGTGCCCCAAGACCGACGAGAACGAGAATCGTCCCGTACACGATGTTGCGGTAACTCAAGGTGCGGCCGTCGCGAGGCGCGCTGACCACATCGGCGTCATTACGCATGAGATGGCGTTCCATCTCGTCGAGCAGACGCTGCTCCTGTTCGGAGAGTGGCATGCATCCCCCTCTAGTTGCTCGGTCGCGTCGATTCTACGCGACCCCTCGATCACTAGGCTAGGCCCGTGTCACCCTCCCCGGATGCCGTTGAAGCGGTTTCCCAGCGTCTGAACATCTTCCAATCGGCCCAGGCCAGAAGTGCCGTCGAACTCGGCCCGGAAGCCGAGCTCGTCGTGCGCGCGGGAGCCACCGCGGTCGACGGCGGCAAGCGTCTGCGCGGACGGTTCTGCATCGCCGGGTGGAGGGCAGTGGAGGAAGCCTCTCACGCCCCCTGCGCACCGCCCTCCGAGGTGGTCGCGGCCGCCGCCGCGCTGGAGGTGTTCCATGCCGCCGCGCTGGTGCACGACGACGTCATCGACAACTCCGACACGCGGCGAGGCCGCCCCGCCGCGCATCGTGCGCTCGAGGCTTCGCACCGCGCACAGGGATGGGTGGGGGATGCCGCCGCCTTCGGTCGCTCCGGCGCCATCCTGCTCGGGGACCTCCTGGTCGCCTGGAGCGATGATCTCTTCGAGGAAGGGCTGCTCGACGCAGCGCCCGATCGCGCGAACGCCGCCCGACGCGAGTACGCGAAGATGCGCCGAGAGGTGACCATCGGCCAGTTCCTGGACATCGCCGAGGAGTCCGCGTACGCGACCGAGCCGGATGAGCGTCATGCGCAGCGGGCGCTGCGGGTCGCCTCCCTCAAGTCGGCCCGCTACAGCATCCAGCAGCCCCTGCTGATCGGTGCGGCGCTGGCGGGTGCCGATGAAGCGCAGCAAGCGGCACTCGCCGCGTTCGGGCATCCGGTGGGGATGGCCTTCCAGCTGCGCGATGACGTGCTGGGTGTCTTCGGCGATCAGGCGGCCACGGGCAAGCCGTCCGGCGACGACCTGCGAGAGGGCAAGCGGACCGTGCTGGTCGCGTTCGCCCGCGAGCGCCTCGCTCCCCCTGCGCGGCGCATCATGGACGAGCTCATCGGGGATCCGGACCTGGATGCCGCACAGATCGCGTCCCTGCAGCGCACGATTCTGGAGACCGGCGCGCTCGATCGGGTCGAGGATCTCATCGCCGACTATTCGCGGCAGGCGGAGCGGGCACTGTCCGGAGCGCGGCTCGGCAATGCCGCGGTCGATGAGCTGAGGGACCTGGCGCGCGCCGCGACGGTGCGCACGAGGTGACGGCGCAGCCCTCGCTCAGCCGAGCGACTGGGCGACGCGACGTACTTCGCTCTTGCGCCCTGCGCGCAGCGCTTCGATCGGGGGGATGCCGATCGACTCCTCCGAGGTGAGGAGCCAGTCGATGGCCTCGTCGTCGGTGAAGCCCGCGTCGTGCAGCACGAAGAGCGTGCCGCGGAGCGAGCCGATCGGTTCGCCGTCCTGAATGAACACGGCAGGCACCTGAAGCGGTCCGTGGCGACGGGAGCCGACCAGGTGCAGCTCATCCAGCAGCCTGCGCACCCGGCCCAGGGGTTCCCCGAGCACCTCGGTCAGGTCGGCGAGGGTCAGCCAGTCGGTTTCGATCTTGGGCGTGGCGTCTGCTGTCACTCAGCAACTATCTCATCCCGCCCGCGGTCCTCGGCAAGCCCTGCCCGAGTCGGGGTCCGAATCACTTCAGTCACGTCAGTCACGCGTGCATCTTCTATAACTCCGGTTGACACCAATTCACTTCCGTGACACGGTTTTTGGAATCCACAGAGGGGGGTTCGCTTGCGACCCGACCACCGCTCAGCCCGAGCCCATGCCCTACGCACGGCGTCAACCGGCGTGCCGGCCGCTGTCGCGGGCTCCCTCGCGCTTCTTCTCGGAGCGACGCCGGCGCACGCCGGTGAGCCGGTCCGCGGCGAGGCGCCGTCACATCGCATGCTCGGCGCACTCGACCGCTCGGCGGCGGTCGCGCCCGCCTCGGCGCGGGTGCAAGCCGCGCCCGTGCCGGCGACGTGCATCGTGCAGCCCGGCGACACCGTGACGGCGATCGCCACCCGTCACGGACTCCGCACCGTCGACGTCCTGGCTCTGAACGGCTTGGACTGGTCCTCGGTGATCCACCCGGGACAGGAGCTCGCACTGGGGGCGGCTCCGGTCGCGGCGGCGCCGAACCCGGCCGACCCCGGCGGGCCTGCGCCGTCTTCGGGGTCGTACGTGGTGGCCGGCGGCGACACGATCAGCTCCATCGCAGACCGGCATGGCGTCTCGGTCCAGGACGTGTTCGCCGCCAACGGCCTCGGCTGGGCGTCGATCATCTACCCCGGCCAGACGCTTGCCATCCCCGGCGCCGCGCCGGCCGCTCCGGTCGAGGTCGCCGTACCGGTCGCGCCCGCACCGACACCGGTCGCACCCTCCGCGGCTTCCCATGTCGTCGTCGCCGGCGACACCGTCAGTGCGATCGCGGCGCGTCACGGCGTGAGCGTTGCGTCGGTGCTGGCGGCCAACGGCCTCACTCCGGCATCGATCATCTACCCGGGTCAGACGATCGCGATCCCGGTCGCGATCTCCCCGGAGCTGGTTGCGGACGTCACGCCGATCGCATCCCCGGCGAGCGGACTGGATGCCGAGCAGGCTGCCAACGCGCAGATCATCATCAGCGTCGGACGGGAGCTGGGTGTTCCCGACCGCGGCATCGCCATCGCCCTCGGCACCGCGATGCAGGAGTCGTGGCTGCGCAACCTGGACTGGGGCGACCGCGACTCGCTCGGCCTGTTCCAGCAGCGTCCGAGCACGGGATGGGGCACGCCCGACGAGGTGCGCGACCCGGTCCGTGCCGCGCGAGCGTTCTACGGCGGCCCTTCGGACCCGAACGGATTCGTCACCCGCGGCCTGCTGGACATCGACGGCTGGCAGAGCCTGTCGTTCGCGGACGCCGCGCAGGCGGTGCAGATCTCGGCGTACCCGGATCGTTACGCACAGTGGGAGCAGCCCGCGTCGGTGTGGCTCGCCGTCCACGGCTGATGCTCCGCGCATGCGCCTCGGCGCGCCTTCGCGCCGGCAGCCCGGGGTGAGGCGCTCCGCGGCCTGGCAGGCACGCGTCCGTAGACTCAGATCGTGAGCACGAGTCAGCAGGCAGACCCGCTGATCGGACGTCTGGTCGACGGCCGATACCGGGTGCGCGCGCGCATCGCGCGCGGCGGCATGGCGACCGTGTACGTGGCGACCGACCTGCGCCTGGAGCGGCGCATAGCGCTCAAGGTCATGCACGGGCACCTCAGCGATGACACGGTGTTCCAGAGCCGGTTCATCCAGGAGGCCCGCGCGGCCGCACGGCTTGCCGACCCGCACGTGGTCAACGTGTTCGATCAGGGCCAGGACGGCGACATGGCGTATCTGGTCATGGAGTATCTGCCGGGCATCACGCTGCGCGAGCTGATGCGCGAGCAGCGTCGGCTGACCGTGCCGCAGACCGTCACCATCATGGATGCCATCCTGTCCGGCCTCGCGGCGGCACACCGAGCCGGCATCGTGCATCGGGACGTCAAGCCGGAGAACGTGCTGCTGGCCGAGGACGGGCGCATCAAGATCGGCGACTTCGGACTCGCGCGCGCCACCACCGCGAACACCGCCACCGGCGCTCAGCTGCTCGGCACGATCGCCTACCTCGCGCCCGAGCTGGTCACGCGCGGAATGGCGGACGCGCGCAGCGACATCTACTCCCTCGGCATCATGCTCTACGAGATGCTCGTCGGCGAGCAGCCCTACAAGGGCGAGCAGCCGATGCAGATCGCCTTCCAGCACGCGACCGACTCGGTGCCCCGTCCCAGCGTGAAGAACCCCGGCGTTCCGGAGCAGCTCGATGAGCTCGTCCTGTGGGCGACCGAGAAGTCGCCGGATGACCGGCCCAACGACGCGAAAGAGATGCTGGACCGACTGCGTGCGATCGAGCACGAGCTGGGCATCGCGCCGCAGGTCGCCCGCACGATCTCGGCGGGCATCATCCGCGACGAGAGCAGCGGCACCGGCGAACTGACCCAGGTGCTGCCGGCCGCGCTGACCGGACCGACCACCGCAGTGGAGGATGTCGACAACTCCACGCGCCTGCGCGCCGCGACGAAGCGGCGCGCGGTCAGGGGCGGGTGGCTCTTCGCCCTCGTCATCCTCCTCGCCGCGCTCGCGGGGGGTGTGGGCTGGTGGTTCGGGTCCGGTCCCGGCTCGCAGATCGCCGTTCCCGATGTGACCGATCGCACCTTCGCGGAGGCTCAGCAGATCTTGGCGGAACAATCGTTCCAGGCCGTGCAGAAGGACGTCTTCGACCTCGAGATCGCCCCCGGCATCGTGGTCGCCACGGATCCGCCCGCCGGCTCCCGCCTGGACAAGGACTCGACCGTCGAGGTGCTGGTCTCGCAGGGTCCACAGCCTCGTGAGATCCAGTCGCTCGCCGGATCAAGCGCGAACGATGCCCGCGGCATCCTGGTCGGGCTGAATCTGCAGGTTGCGGAGCCGGACGAGGAGTTCTTCACCGACGCGGCAGAGGGGACGGTCATCGGGGTGTCGGTCACGCCGCGCGCCGGCGGCGATGCCGTGGACTGCTCCCAGGGCTGCACCGCGCTGGAGGGCGACACCGTCACCCTCTCGGTGTCGGTCGGCCCGGTACCGGACGTCACCGGCCAGAGCGTGGAGTCCGCCTCGGCCGCCCTCAGCGAGCGGGGCCTGTCTGTGGGAGGCACGGTCGAGGAGACCAGCGACGAGTTCGACCGCGGTCAGGTGATGTACATCGCCGACCGCGACGGTGGCGGCAGCTGGCGTCCCGGCGAGTCCGTCACACTCGTGGTCTCGGCCGGTCCCCCGCTGTTCCCGGTGCCGAACATCGTCGGCATGACCCGCGACCAGGCCAAGGCCGCGCTCACCGGCGCCGGCTTCGACTACGAGTACGCGACGCTGTGGAATGCCGTCCTCGACGAGATCACCAAGGTCGAGTCGCAACTGCCCGGCGCCGGAACGCAGCACCCCAAGGGGACCGTGGTCTCGTTCCGGATCCAGGGCGCGTTCTAACGCCCCGAGGGCTCGGGGCTCGGGGCTCGAGGGCTCGGGGCTCGAGGGCTCGGGGCTCGAGGGCTCGGGGCTTGAGGGCTCGGGGCTCGGGGAAAGGTCTCGATACGCCGCCTGCGGCGGCAACTCGACCTTGACGCGGATCGCATCAACGCGTGCTGCGCACGTATTGATGCGATCCGTGTCAACGCTTGTCGAGCTCCTCGGCCACCAGGAAGGCGAGCTCCAGGCTCTGCATGTGGTTCAGGCGCGGATCGCACAGGCTCTCGTACCGCGTGGCCAGCGTCGCCTCGTCGATCATCTCGGATCCGCCGAGGCACTCGGTGACATCGTCGCCGGTCAGTTCGACGTGGATGCCGCCGGGATGCGTGCCGACCGCGCGATGCGCGTCGAAGAACCCGCGCACCTCGTCCACGACGTCGTCGAACCGGCGGGTCTTGTAGCCGGTCGGCGTCGTGATGCCGTTGCCGTGCATCGGGTCGGTGACCCACAGCGGAGTCGCGCCCGAGTCCCGGACGGCCTCCAGCAGCGGCGGCAGCGCGTCGCGGATCTTCCCCGAGCCCATGCGCGTGATGAACGTGAGCCGACCCGGCTCCCGCTCGGGGTCGAGCTTGTCGATGAGGTCCAGCACCGTCGACGGCGTCGTGGACGGCCCGAGCTTCACGCCGATCGGGTTGCGGATCTTGGAGAAGTAGTCCACGTGCGCACCGTCGAGGTCGCGCGTGCGCTCGCCGATCCACAGGAAGTGCGCGGACGTGTTGTAGGGCGTTCCGGTGCGCGAGTCGATCCGCGTCATGGGGCGCTCGTAGTCCATCAGCAGGCCCTCATGCCCGGTGTAGAACTCGACACGGCGCAGCTCGTCGAAGTTCGCGCCGGCGGCCTCCATGAACTTGATGGCCCGATCGATCTCGTGCGCGAGGCCCTCGTAGCGCTGGTTGGCGGGGTTCTCGGCGAACCCCTTGTTCCAGCTGTGCACCTCGCGCAGGTCCGCGAATCCCCCCTGGGTGAAGGCCCGGATGAGGTTCAGCGTCGACGCGGCCGTGTGGTACCCCTTCAGCAGCCGGGCGGGGTCGGCGCGGCGGGAGCCTTCGGTGAAGTCGAACCCGTTGACGATGTCGCCGCGGTACGCCGGAAGCGTGACGTCCCCGCGCGTCTCGGTGTCGCTGGAGCGCGGCTTGGCGAACTGCCCTGCCATGCGCCCCATCTTCACGATCGGCATCGATGCGCCGTACGTGAGGACGACCGCCATCTGCAGCACCGTCTTGATGCGGTTGCGGATCTGCTCCGCCGTGGCACCGGCGAACGTCTCGGCGCAGTCGCCGCCCTGCAGCAGGAATGCCCGACCGGATGCCGCACGCGCCAACTGGTCCCGGAGGTTGTCCACCTCGCCCGCGAAGACCAGCGGCGGCAGCGTCGCGATCTCCGCGGAGACCGCTGCGACCGCATCCGCGTCATACCACGTAGGTTGCTGTTTGATCGGCAGAGTCCGCCAGTGATCGAGTGCATCGAGCTGTTGAAGCATCGGGCCAGTCTATCCGCGCGCGCGTGCCGCCCGACGCCGCCCCGCGCCCGCCGTCAGCGGCCGCTCAACGCCGGCGCGCGGTCCTTCACCGTCGAGGCGTAGACGTCGTCGTAGGCCTGCTCGCCGAGGCGCTGCAGCGCCACCATGATCTCGTCGGTCACCGACCGGAGGATGTACCGGTCACCCTCCATGCCGATGAAGCGCGAGAAATCCAGCGGCTCGCCGATCACCACCCCCACCCGGCCCACTCGGGGGATGCTGCGGCCGATGGGCATGATCGCGTCGGTGTCGACCATGACCACGGGGATGACGGGGACGCGCGCCTCCAGCGCCATCCGCGCGATGCCGGTGCGCCCGCGGTACAGACGGCCGTCCGGGCTGCGCGTTCCCTCCGGATAGATCCCCAGCAGATCACCGCGACCCAGCACGGCCAGCCCGGTGTTCAGGGATGCTTCGGACGCCTTCCCGCCGGAGCGGTCGATCGGAATCTGACCGGTGGCCTTCATGAACATCCTGGTCGCCCAGCCGCGGAGGCCTTTCCCGGTGAAGTAGTCGCTCTTGGCGAGGAAGGACATCGGGCGATCGATCATCAGCGGCAGGAACACCGAATCCGACACGGACAGGTGGTTGCTCGCCAGGATCGCGGCGCCCTCGACGGGCACGTTGCGGCGCCCGACGATCCAGGGCCGGAAGATCGCCTTGACCAGCGGCCCGATCACGATGTACTTCATCAGCCAGTAGAACATCGCCTACACGCTCGCGATCGGATCGGCGATCGCCAGGTCGGCCGCACCGATCAGTCCGGCATCGTTGCCGAGCTGGGCGATCGCGAACGCAGCCACCGGGCGGTCGCCGTAGCCCGGGAGCGATGTCTCGTACGCGATCCGCACCGGGGTCAGCAGCTGATCCCCCAGCTGCGCGACACCACCGCCGATGACGAACAGCTCGGGATCGAGCACGGCCTGAAAGCCGCCGCACGCCTCGCCCAGCGCGGTCGCGACCCGCCGCAGCGCCTCCACGGCACCGGGATCGCCGGCCATGACCAGTCGGGAGATCGCCGCTCCTTCCAGCGTGCCCTGGCCGGCGCGGACGGCGGCCAGGCCGGCGCCCATTCCCCCGGCATCCGCTATGGCGTTCGCTTCGCGCTGGAGTGCCCGGCCGGACGCATACTGCTCGAGGCATCCCTGCTGTCCACAGCCGCAGAGGAGCCCATCGCGGCTGAAGCGGGTGTGTCCGAGCTCCGCGGCGATGCCGTGGCCGCCGCGGAAGAGCGCCCCGTCCAGGACGACCGCACCACCCACGCCGGTGCCCATGGTGAGCATCACCATGTTGTCCACGTTCCGGCCGGCGCCGAACCTGAACTCCGCCCAGCCTGCCGCGTTCGCATCGTTCTCGATCGTGACGGGAAGATCGATCCGGGCCTCGAGGACGGCTTTGAGCGGCTCGTTGCGCCAGGCGATGTTCGGCGCGTGGATCACGGACGCACGGTCGCGGTCGACGAACCCGGCCGCCGCGACACCTACGGCCTCGACATCGTGCGACTCACGGAGGCTGCGCACCATGGCGATCACGGCATCGGCCAGGGCGCGGGTGTCCACCGGCGTATCGACACGGAGCTGCTCGAGGATGCGGCCGGACGCGTCGACGACTCCCCCGGCGATCTTCGTCCCGCCGATGTCGATCCCGACCTTGAGCACGGCACTTCCTCTCCGGCCGGCGCTGCGGCGGCGGCGCCTTGCAGTCTACTGGCGCTCGTCCGTGAGGCGGGAGTTCGGCCGAGCCCCGTCGCAAAGCACCACACTGGACGTCGCGGGTGTGGGGCGCACCCCTCCGATAGACTCGGGGAGCGATCTACCCGAGCACGTGTCCGGTACCGAAGGAGTTGCCGTGGTTGAATTCGAAGTCCCTGCGATCGTCCCAGCTGACCCGCAGGCCAACATCACCGACCTCCTGGTCGACCGAGTGAAGGCGACGCCGCAACTGGCCCTGTTCGCCGTCCCGGACGGCGCAGGCTGGCGCGACATCACCGCGGCGGAATTCCACCGCCAGGTCATCGCTTTGGCGAAGGGGCTGGCCGCGTCGGGCATCGAGCCCGGCGACAAGGTCGGGTTCATCGCCCGAACGACATATGACTGGACCCTGGTCGATTTCGCGCTGTTCTTCGCGGGCGCGGTGATGGTCCCGATCTACGAGACCAGCTCCCCCGCGCAGATCGCATGGAACCTCACCGACTCGGGCGCCGTGGCCTGCATCGTCGAATCCACCGACCACTCCGCACGACTCGATGAGGTCCGCGCCGACGTACCGCTGGTGCGCTCGGTGTGGGAGATGCATCGCGGGGACCTGGACAAGCTGGTCGAGCGGGGCGCGGCGGTGCCCGACGAAGAGATCGAGCGCCGCAGGAACATCGCCACCGGCGCCGACATCGCCACGCTGATCTACACCTCCGGCTCCACCGGCCGGCCCAAGGGATGCGTGCTCACGCACAGCAACTTCGTGGAGCTGATCCGCAACTCGTCCAAGGCGCTGAGCGAGGTCGTGGAGACCCCCGGCGCCTCGACGCTGCTGTTCATCACGACGGCGCACATCTTCGCGCGGTTCATCTCGATCCTCGACATCCATGCCGGCGTCAAGACCGGACACCAGCCGGACACCAAGCAGCTGCTGCCCGCTCTGGGATCGTTCAAGCCGACGTTCCTGCTGGCCGTGCCCCGTGTCTTCGAGAAGGTCTACAACTCCGCCGAGCAGAAGGCCGAAGCCGGCGGCAAGGGCAAGATCTTCCGCGCCGCGGCGCACACGGCGGTGGAGCACTCCACGCTGCAGCAGGAGGGCAAGAAGATCCCGTTCGGGATGAAGATCAAGTTCGCGCTGTTCGACCGGCTCGTCTACAGCAAGCTGCGCGCGGCGATGGGCGGCAATGTGGTCTACGCCGTGTCCGGCTCCGCGCCGCTCGGCCCGCGCCTGGGGCACTTCTTCCACAGCCTCGGCGTCGTCATCCTCGAGGGCTACGGCCTCACCGAGACCACCGCACCGGCGACGGTGAACCTGGCGACCAAGTCCAAGATCGGCACGGTGGGTCCGGCATTGCCGGGCGTGGGCGTCCGCCTCGACGACGACGGCGAGATCCAGGTCCGCGGCATCAACGTGTTCAAGGAGTACTGGCGCAATCCCGAGGCGACCGCCGCATCGTTCGACGGGGACTGGTTCAAGACGGGCGACATCGGCGCGTTCGACTCTGAGGGCTTCCTGACCATCACGGGCCGCAAGAAGGAGATCATCGTGACCGCAGCGGGCAAGAACGTCGCCCCCGCGACGCTCGAAGACCCCATCCGGGCGAACCCGATCGTCGGTCAGGTCGTGGTGGTCGGCGACCAGAAGCCGTTCATCTCGGCCCTGGTCACCCTGGACAGCGAGATGCTGCCGACCTGGCTGGGCAACAACAACCTGCCGGCTGACATGTCACTGGCGGATGCCGCGAACAACGGCGCTGTCCGCGCCGAGATCCAGCGTGCCATCGACGGGGCGAACACCCACGTCTCGCGCGCCGAATCGATCCGCAAGTTCACGATCCTGTCCGAGGAGTGGACCGAGGCCAGCGGTCACCTGACCCCGAAGATGAGCATCAAGCGGAACATCATCATGGAGGACTTCGCCGAGGAGATCACCGCGCTGTACGTCGTGCCGGTGAACACCTCGAACGTCTCGCTCAGCTGAGAGCACGACAAACGCCCCAGTCTCTCGGGACTGGGGCGTTTTCGCGTGTGTACCTGCGCTCGCTACTCGATCTTGACACGCAGCAGACTCAACGCTGCTGCGCAGCATTGAGTCTGCTCGTGTCAAAACCAGTCGCTCTCGCGGATCTCGCGCATCGCGATGCGCCGGGTCTCCGAGGGCAGGCGATCCAGGTAGAGCTTGCCGTCGAGGTGGTCCGTCTCGTGCTGCAGCGCTTGCGCGAGGAGTCCCTCGCCCTCGAGCCTGATCTGGTTCCCGTCCAGATCGGTACCGGTCACGGTCGCATGCGGGTGACGCAGCGCGTCGTGCCACAGACCCGGGACGGACAGGCAGCCCTCGCCGACCAGTTCCGGCTCACCGGAGACCTCGACCAGCACCGGGTTCAAGACGTACCCGATATCGCCGTCGATGTTGTAGCTGAACGCGCGCAGCCCCACACCGATCTGCGGCGCGGCGACTCCGGCGCGGCCGGGAAGTTCGACCGTGTCGACGAGATCCTTGACCAGCGCGCGCACACCGTCGTCGATCTCGTCGATCGGGGCGCTGGGCGCCCGCAGGACGGGGTCGCCGAAGACGCGGATGGGTCGGACGGCCATGGCCCTACGCTGCCGGGGTCAGGGCGCGCAGACCCTCGACGACGGCGGCGGCCAGGTCGCGCGCCGCGAGACGGGTCGCCGGCTGCAGCTCGCGGAACGAGATCGCGCTGCCGGCGGCGATGTGCGGGTCGTAAGGGATGCGCACCACCGAGCGCACGCGGGTCCGGAAGTGCGCTTCCAGCTCATCGATCTGCACGAGCGGCGCACCGGGACGTGCGGTGTTCAGCACGACGATGGTGTTGCGCACCTGCTCCGCGTATCCGTTCGTCTCGAGCCAGGTCAGCGTCTCGGAGGCCAGACGGGCCTCGTCCACGCTCAGCCCGGCGACCACGACGAGCTGGTCGGCGAGGTCGAGCGTGGCGCCCATCACCGAGTGCACGATGCCGGTGCCGGTGTCGGTGAGGATGATCGAGTAGTAATGGGCTGCGATGCTGGCCACATCGTGGTAATCGCGATCGTTCAGCGCCTCGGACACGCGCGGGTCGGCATCCGATGCCAGCACGTCCAGCCGCGTCTCGTCGCGCGCGACGACGTTCGAGATGTCGTTGTAGCCGGTCACTTCGGCGCGCACCTTGACCAGGTCGCGCACCGTCTTGCCGCTCGTGCGCGAGATGCGCTCGGCGAGCGTCCCGCGATCGGGGTTGGCGTCCACTGCGATGACGCGGTCGTCGCGGGCATCGGCCAATGCCATCCCGAGGAGCGTCGTGACCGTGGTCTTGCCCACGCCGCCCTTGCGCGAGAGCACCGGCACGAACCGGGCCCCGCCGGTCAACGGGGCCGCGATGCGGCGATCCAGCTCCTTGCGGGCGCGGGCGCGCTTGCCGTCGCCGAGGTTGATCCGGTGCCGCGTGAGCGAGTACACGAAGTGCTGCCAGGCGCCCTCGGGCTCGGGACGGACAACCTGGTGCGGGTCGAGCAGACGATCCGCGGTCAGCAGGTCGGCGGTCTCGCGTCCGGCCTCGAACTCGCCCAGCCGCTTGGAGGTCATCGTCACGTCGGCGCGCGGAATGACCCGCTCGACGGCGTGTGCACGCTGCGGCCGCGGTTCGACCTCGGGATGCTGTGCCTCGCGGCGGGTGGCCGGGATGGAACCGGTGGACGTCGGGCTCGAGGAAGCCCCGACCGTCTGTCCCACGGTGCCTGCCGTGCCGGACGTCGACGCCGCCGACTGCGGAGTCGGGTCACTGGGCTGGGTGGAGCGGGTCGCGGGTGTCGGGCCGGTGATCGACATCGCCCCGCCGTCCCGCGAACCGTCGACCGATGCGGTGCTCTGGTCCTCCGCCGCGATGACCGCCGGCGCGGCGGCATGGTCGTCGCCGGCCTCCTCGATGACGGCATCCTCGATGTTGCCGACGTCGTCCCGGGCACCCTCGCCGTCGCTCAGTTCCTCGAGCTCGCCGGTCTCGACGTTCTCCTCGTCGAAACCGGGGGATTGCTGGGTGGTCTCGTACTCCAGCTCGTCGTCCACGACGCCGTCGTCCACGAGGTCGTCGTCGGTCGCGGACGGCAGCTGCACGCTGATCTGTTCGGTCTGACCGCCCAGCATGCCGAAGCCCGACGTCGCGAGATTCCCCGCGTCGGAGAGCACGCCGTGCTGCTCCGGATCAGCGTCGTCGGAATGCGTCTGGTCGGTGCGATCGGGCGTCACTGCGGTACTCCAAGAGGGTCAAATGTGGTGCGCACGAAATGTCGCACCCTCCAGGCTACTGCGCGGGGCGGATCACGACCAAAAGGTCACCGGCGTCCACCTGCTGGGTTTCCGCGATGGCGAGCCGCTCGACGACGCCGTCGACGGGCGCGGTGATCGCCGCTTCCATCTTCATCGCCTCGATGGATGCGATCGGCGAACCGGCCGTGACGGTGTCTCCGACCGATGTCTTGAGGGTGACCACGCCCGAGAACGGAGCCGCGACCTGCCCCGGCTTGGTGGTGTCGGCCCGCTCGGCCTGCCGGGTGTCGACGACGATGCTGCGGTCGCGCACGTAGACCGGCCGCAGCTGTCCGTTGAGCGTCGTCATGACGGTTCGCATGCCCTTGGCGTCCGCTTCGCCGATCGCCTCGAGCCCGACGTACAGCTGCACGCCCGGGTCGATCTCGGCCACATGCTCCTCGCCCGGCTTCAGCCCGTAGAGGTAGTCGGGCGTTCCGAGCGATGACAGGTCGCCGTACGTCTCGCGGTTGGACTCGAAATCCTTGGCGGGTCCGGGGAAGAGCAGGCGGTTCAGGGTCCGGCGTCGCGTGGCCGCGTCACCGGACAGTCCGTCCCGCTCTTCGTCGGTCAGCGGGGGGACGTCGATCGAGATCTGCCGGCCCGCAAGGACTTTCGTCCGGAACGGCTCCGGCCAGCCTCCGGGCAGGTCCCCCAGCTCGCCCGCCATGAACCCGACCACCGAATCCGGGATGTCGTAGTTCTGCGGGTTCTCGGCGAAATCGGCGGGATCGGCCTTGGCCGCCACAAGGGCCAGGGCCAGATCGCCCACCACTTTGGAGGATGGCGTGACCTTCGGGATGCGCCCCAGGATCCGGTCGGCCGCGGCGTACATGTCCTCGATCAGCTCGAAGTCGTCGGCCATTCCGAGCGCGATCGCCTGCTGGCGCAGGTTGGAGAGCTGTCCGCCGGGGATCTCGTGGTGGTACACGCGCCCGGTGGGTCCAGGGAGACCCGATTCGAACGGAGCGTAGAGGTGGCGCACGCCCTCCCAGTACGGCTCGAGGTCGCTGACCGCAGACAGGTCGATGCCGGTGTCGCGCTCGGTGTGCGCGAGCGCGGCCACGAGCGCGGACAGCGACGGCTGGCTGGTGGTGCCCGACAGCGGCGCGGCCGCGGCATCCACTGCGTCCACGCCCGCCGCACTGGCGGCGAGGAGCGTGGCGAGCTGTCCGCCTGCGGTGTCATGAGTGTGCAGGTGCACCGGGAGATCGAAGCGTTCACGGAGCGCGGTCACGAGCTTCGCGGCTGCTGCCGGTCGGAGCAGCCCTGCCATGTCCTTGATCGCGAGGATGTGCGCACCGGACTCGACGATCTGGTCGGCCAGACGCAGGTAGTAGTCGAGGGTGTACAGCGTCTCGCTGGGATCGAGCAGGTCTGCGGTGTAGCAGACGGCGACCTCGGCCAGCGCGGTGCCGGTCTCCAGGACGGCGTCGATGGCGGGCCGCATCTGGCTCACGTCGTTCAGCGCATCGAAGATCCGGAACACGTCGACACCGGTGGAGGCGGCTTCGCGCACGAACGCCTGTGCGACCTCGACCGGTCGGGGCGTGTAGCCGACGGTGTTGCGCCCTCGCAGCAGCATCTGGATCGGGATGTTCGGAATGGCCTCCCGCACGGCGGCGAGGCGCTCCCAGGGGTCCTCGGCGAGGAAGCGCAGCGCGACGTCGTACGTCGCGCCGCCCCACGCCTCCACCGACAGCAGCTGGGGCGTCATCCGGGCCACATGCGGTCCGACCCGCACCAGGTCCCGCGTGCGGACCCGAGTGGCCAGCAGCGACTGATGCGCGTCGCGATACGTCGTCTCGGTGACCGCGAGCGGCACCTGCTCGCGAAGCGCACGGGCGAACCCCGCCGGACCGAGGGCGCGCAGCCTGTCCAGCGTGCCGGACGGCGGCGGGGTCGAAAGGTCCAGCTCCGGCAGTTTGCTGCCCGGTGAGATGGAGATGGGCTTCTCGCCGTACGGGCGATTGACCGTGACGTCGGCGAGCCAGTTGATCAGTTTGGTGGCACGGTCGCGCGACGGGTGGCTGGTCAGCAGCCCCGGACGCTCCTCGATGAACGCGGTGCTCAGGTCGCCGGCGACGAACGCGGGATCGTCCAGCACCGCCCGCAGGAAGGGGATGTTCGTCGATACGCCACGGATGCGGAACTCGGCCAGACCGCGCTTGGCGCGTGCCACCGCGGCGGGGAAATCGCGTCCGCGGCACGTCATCTTGGCGAGCATCGAGTCGAAATGCGGGCTGATCTGCGAGCCGGCGGCGGTCGTTCCACCGTCCAGCCGGATGCCTGCGCCGCCGGGCGAGCGGTACGTCGTGATCCGGCCCGTATCGGGCCGGAAACCCTGCGCGGGGTCCTCGGTCGTGATGCGGCACTGCAGAGCAGCACCGCGCAGCACGATGTTGTCCTGGTTGAGCCCGAGGTCATCCAGGGTCTCTCCGGCGGCGATGCGGATCTGCGACTGCACGAGGTCGACATCGGTCACCTCTTCGGTGACCGTGTGCTCCACCTGGATGCGAGGGTTCATCTCGATGAAGACATGTTCGCCCGCGCGCTCCCCCGCGGTGTCCACGAGGAACTCGACGGTGCCCGCGTTGACGTAGCCGATGGACTTGGCGAACGCGACCGCGTCGCGGTGCAGCGCCGCGCGCAGCTCGTCGGAGATGTTCGGCGCCGGTGCGATCTCGATGACCTTCTGGTGACGGCGCTGCACGGAGCAGTCCCGCTCGAAGAGGTGGACGGTGTGTCCGGTCGCGTCCGCGAGGATCTGCACCTCGATGTGACGGGGACGCACGACGGCCTGCTCGAGGAACACGCGCGCATCGCCGAACGCCGCCCCGGCCTCGCGCATCGCCTCGGCGATCGCAGGGGGAAGCGCTTCGGGGCTTTCGACACGGCGCATGCCGCGCCCGCCGCCGCCGGCGACGGCCTTGACGAAGATGGGGAAGCCGATGTCGGCCGCCTGCGCCACCAGCTCGTCGACGTCCTCCGAAGCCTCGGTGGAGCGCAGCACCGGGACCCCGGCGGCGATCGCGTGGTGCTTGGCGGTGACCTTGTTGCCGGCCATCTCGAGGGCCGTCGACGGCGGCCCGATGAAGGTGATGCCGTTCTCGGCGGCGCGGGCAGCCAGTTCCGGGTTCTCGGACAGGAATCCGTAGCCGGGGTAGATCGCGTCCGCGCCGGACGCGAGGGCGACCCGGATGATCTCCTCGACGTCGAGGTAGGCGCGCACAGGATGGCCCGGCTCCCCGATGACGTAGGACTCGTCGGCCTTCTGCCGATGGAGTGAGCCGCGGTCCTCGTACGGGAAGACCGCGACCGTGCGGGCCCCCAGTTCGTACGCGGCGCGGAACGCTCGGATGGCGATCTCTCCGCGGTTGGCGACCAGGATCTTTCGGAACATTCGCACCTCGCTGGGCTGCCGACGAATCGGGCTGAGTGTGCTCTCAGCCTAGGGGACTGTAACGTAGTCGCTTGTGCACGTACTCTCCGTCAGCTCGCTCAAGGGCGGGGTCGGCAAGACAACCGTGACTCTAGGACTCGCCTCCGCGGCATTTGCGCGGGGAGTTCGGACTCTCGTGGTAGATCTCGACCCGCAGTCCGACGTCTCGACCGGCATGGACATCCAAGTCGCCGGTCGACTCAACGTCGCCGATGTCCTCGCCAACCCCAAGGAGAAGGTGGTCCGCCAGGCGATCACGTCGAGCGGATGGGCGAAAGTGCACCCGGGCACCATCGATGTGATGATCGGCAGCCCATCCGCGATCAACTTCGACGGCCCGCACCCCAGCGTGCGGGACGTGTGGAAGATGGAAGAGGCGCTGGCCACCATCGAGGGTGACTACGACCTGGTCCTGATCGACTGCGCGCCGTCGCTGAATGCCCTCACCCGCACCGCCTGGGCCGCATCCGATCGCGTGATCGTCGTCACCGAACCCGGCCTGTTCTCCGTCGCGGCCGCCGACCGGGCGCTGCGCGCGATCGAAGAGATCCGCCGCGGCCTCTCCCCTCGGCTCCAGCCGCTCGGCATCGTCGTGAACCGTGTGCGTCCCCAGTCGATCGAGCACCAGTTCCGCATCAAAGAGCTGCGTGACATGTTCGGTCCGCTGGTGCTGTCTCCGCAGCTGCCCGAGCGCACCTCGCTGCAGCAGGCGCAGGGCGCGGCCAAGCCGCTGCATATCTGGCCCGGCGATTCGGCGCAGGAGCTGGCAGCCGACTTCGACGCGCTCCTGGACCGCGTCATGCGGACCGGGCGCATCCCCACGGCGAGCAACCCGGTCTAGCCGTGCGCGCGGGTCGGCGACGACCCGTCGGCCCTGTACGCGGGCAGCGTGTGTCCTGGCGGCAGATCCAGGCACCCGCCCGCTGCGCGCTACGACCGGCGCTTTGCGGTGCGTGCTGCGATGCGTGCGACGCTACGCGGTGCGTGCTGCGCGGCGCGCGGACAGTTCGTCCACGACCTCGGGGGCCTGTGCGTCGAAGTCGATCAGCGTGGTCTCCACCTCGCGCAGCACCTTGCCCACCGCGATGCCGAAGACTCCTTGGCCGCGGCTGACCAGGTCGATGACCTCGTCGTTCGAGGTGCACAGGTAGACCGAGGCGCCATCGCTCATGAGGGTGGTTCCGGCCAGATCACGGATGCCGGCAGCGCGGAGCTGATCCACGGCGATGCGGATCTGCTGCAGTGAGATGCCCGTGTCCAGCAGCCGCTTGACCAGCTTCAGCACGAGGATGTCGCGGAAGCCGTACAGCCGCTGTGAACCGGAGCCGTTGGCCCCGCGAACGGTCGGCTCGACCAGTTCGGTGCGCGCCCAGTAGTCAAGCTGGCGGTAGGTGATCCCCGCCGCGCGAGCGGCGACCGCTCCGCGGTAGCCGACTTCGTCGTCCATCTCGGGGAGCCCGTCGGTGAACAGGAGGTCTGCGACGAACTTGGGTTCGTCCGCGTCGTGAGCGTTCATACGCTTCCTCCTTGATGATCGGACATGTCAACGCTAGATGAGCCCCGGCCCCCGGGCAACGACATCCGCCTTCCCGGGTGCGGCGTGTCGCGAGAGATCCGCGGATTCGCGCTGTTCAGGACAGCATGCGGTCTAGGGCCGCGCGCGCGAAGATCGCGCGCACCTCGTCGAGGCGCTTGGCGAGCTCCGGCGCGAGTTCGCTGGCGCGGGCCCGGGATGCGGCATCCGTTCGTCGCAGCAGGGGCGAAAGAGCGGACTCGATCAACGCGACATCGCGTTCGGCACTCTGTCTGAGGGTGCGCACGTGTCGGGGCTCGATCCCGTGTCGGTCCAGCGCCACCAGGGCACGCAGGATCGCCACCGCCTGATCGTTGTACCCGTCGGTTCCGGTGATCACTCCGGTGCTGATCGCGTCGTTCAGCAGCTGCGGGGCTGCGCCGGATGCGGCCAGCAGCTCCTCGCGACGATATCGACGCGGTGCGGCCACGATCGAGGGTGGCGCGGCGGTCGGCTGCGCGGGGTCGCGGCCCGCATCGATGTCGGCGAGGTACTCGCGGATGACCACCAGGGGCAGGTAGTGGTCCCGTTGCAGGGTCAGCGCGAGCCGCAGCCGTTCCAGGTCGTCCTGCGAGAACTTGCGGTAGCCGGACTCGGTGCGGGTAGGGGTGACGATCCCCTGCACTTCGAGGAATCTCAGCTTGCTCGAGGTCAGGTTGGGGAACTCGGGGCTCAGCCTCGCCAAGACCTGACCGATGCTGAGAAGCCCCGCGGACGATGAACGTTCGCGGGCTGTCTGTGCCCCCATCAGCCGTCCGTCGAGGGCGGCAGGTCAGAGGGCGAGACGAAGAAGTTGAGCCGGAACTTGCCCACGCGCACCTCTGAGCCGTTCGTCAGAACGGCGCGATCGACTCGCTCTCCGTTGACGTAGGTGCCGTTGAGGGAGCGCTGATCGACCAGTTCGAAGGACGTGCCGCTCCGGGTGATCTCGGCATGCCGACGCGAGACCGTGACGTCGTCGAAGAAGATGTCGGCTTCGGGATGCCGACCAACGGTGGTCACATCGGTGTCCAGCAGATATCGCGCACCGGCGGTGGGTCCGGACCGCACGATGAACAGGGCGGACCGCGTGGGCAGCGCCTCGATCGCGTCGAGCTCGGCGTCGCTCAGGTCGCTGCCGAACGGCACGAAGGAGAGGTCGGAGTCGTGCCCGAAGGTCTGAGTCGTATCGGCCGGGCCGTGCGAGTCACCCGCGTCGGCGCCCGCTCCTGACGCCCTCCGGATCTCGTCCGGTTCGGGTCGGCGGTTGTCCTGCACGGTGTTCCTCCTCTGAACTCCAGCGTAACGGATCGACCGCGTCCCGAAAGGTTCGGTAAGGGCCGGGTGCGGCGCTGCGCAATGTTTCGCCTTGTGTCACCTGGCGTGATCGCCGGGGGCGTGATGCCTAGCCTGGCGAGTACCGAACCTACTTCGAAGGAGACTCTCGTGTCGACCCCGCATCGCCATCTTCCGCCCGCATCGGTGCGCGAGCGTGCGGCGTGCATGTGCGTCCACGGGGACTCCTGCTCGACTTTCGCACCCGGACACGCCCTTCACCTGATCCAGGCGCGGCTCGCATCCGCGACACCGTCGGAGTGGGTCGATGCGATCGTCGATTCGACGGATGCCGCTGCCGGCGTGCTGGTGCTGCGGACCCTTGACGGGTCGGAGCGGATCGAACTGTGGAGCGGCTCCGGTGCGGCGCAGGCCGCCGGCCCGGGCACGCCCGTCGCGCTGCACGGCCGATACGACGTCCTGTCCGCCGGACCCCTGCGTTTCAATGTTGCGGTGAGTCGGATCAATGCCGCGCAGCGGCGTTGATGCGACTCACCGCAAGATCGAGTAGCGCCGCGAAGCGGCGCGTATCGAGATCTCCCCCGTCGGCGACACCTGCGAACGGCCGTGATCGAGATCTGCCCCGGGCTCAGGCCATCTTCATCATGCTGTCCTTCAGTGCCATGCAGGCATCCACGCACGCCTTGCAGGACTGCGCGCAC
Source organism: Microbacterium sp. zg-B185 (assembly GCF_030246885.1). Taxonomy (NCBI): domain Bacteria; kingdom Bacillati; phylum Actinomycetota; class Actinomycetes; order Micrococcales; family Microbacteriaceae; genus Microbacterium; species Microbacterium sp. zg-B185. The sequence goes on along the minus strand of NZ_CP126739.1, from coordinate 1,193,163 downwards.
ATTCTGCACACTTCGCTCTCGTCCGCGTGCTCCAAGCACTCGTCCATGCACAGCGAGCACATGGCGATGCACGCGTCGAGCATCGACATCAGCACGGCTGGGGTCATGCCCTGCAGTCGCAGCATGGCGCGCATCATCGTGTTGCACATGTCGGCGCAGTTCATGCACGCCGGCGCGCACGACATCATCTGGGTGGAACACACCGTGCAGGCCTGCTCGCATGCCGAGCAGGCGTCCAGACAGGCCTGCATGAGCGACATGTCCATCGTGCTCATGCCCGGCATCGACATGCCGTCCTTGGCCATCATGTCCATCATCATCGAGTCCACGAGACACTCCTTCCGATCTCTCCCGGACGGCGGCTGCCGCCCCTGCGAACGCTACTCTCCGCCCGTTCGGACGTCACGGGCATTCGCGTCGCGCACAGGAGGATTTCACCTGCCCGTCACACTCAGCAGGGCGGCGTAGCCTTGACCGGATGCGCCCGACAACGACCTCCCCTCGCTCCCTCGTCCGCTCCCTCGCTGCGACGGCCACCGCACTCCTGCTCGCCACCGCGGGCGTCCTGGTCGCCTCTCCGGCCCATGCCCACGACGAGCTGATCTCGACCGATCCCCCGGCGGGCGCGGCGCTGGAGACGCTTCCCCCGCAGTTGACGCTGACCTTCAGCGGCGAGCTCGCGAGCGATCCCGGTGCCACCGAGTTGCAGGTGACGGATGCCGCGGGCACGACGCTCGCCGACGGCGACCCCGTCGTCGAGGGCACGCTCGTGACGCAGCCGCTGACGGGAACGGCATCCGGACCGGTCACCGTGCTGTGGAAGGTCGTCTCCAGCGATGGACACCCCATCTCGGGCGAGTTCGCGTTCTCGGTGACACCCGCCCCGGCTCCGTCACCGACCCCGACGTCGAGTCCTTCGGCCACCGGCACGCCCAGCGAGACGCCCAGCCAAGAGGCGACGGCCACCCCGACGGCGGCGCCGGTCCCGGCGGACAGCGGCAACCCGGCGCTGCCGTGGGTCATCGGCGGCCTGCTGCTGGTCGCACTCGTGGGCGGCGCCGTGGTGTATCTCCTGGTCTCCCGAGCACGTCGGCTGCGGGACCAGGAGGCCCTCCGTGCGGGCCCTCCGGCCACGCCGGGCGACGCGCCCTCGCCCGACTCCGCGCCCCCTGCCGGACGATAGGCTTGAGCCATGCCTCACTACGACGTCGCCATCCTCGGCGCCGGCCCCGGCGGATACGTCGCGGCCGTCCGAGCGGCTCAGCTCGGTCTTTCGGTTGCGATCATCGAGGAGAAGTACTGGGGCGGTGTCTGCCTCAACGTGGGCTGCATCCCCTCCAAGGCGCTGCTGCGCAACGCCGACCTCGCGCACGTGTTCCACCACCAGGCGGAGCTGTTCGGCATCTCCGGCGACGTCTCCTTCGACTTCGGGACGGCGTGGGATCGCAGTCGCAAGGTCGCGGACACCCACGTCAAGGGCATCCACTTCCTGATGAAGAAGAACAAGGTGACCGAGTACGAGGGTCGCGGCAGCTTCGTCGACGACCACACCATCGACGTCACCAAGGCCGACGGTCAGGTGGAGCGGGTCACCTTCGACAATGCGATCATCTCGACGGGCTCGAAGGTCCGCCTGCTTCCGGGGGTCCAACTCGGCGCCAACGTCGTGACGTACGAGGAGCAGATCCTCTCGCGCGAGCTGCCCGGCTCGATCGTGATCGTCGGCGCGGGTGCGATCGGCATGGAGTTCGCCTTCGTCCTGGTCAACTACGGCGTCAAGGTCACGATCATCGAGTTCCTCGACCGGGCGCTGCCCGCCGAGGACGCCGACGTGTCGAAGGAGATCGCCCGCCAGTACAAGAAGTACGGCGTGGAGATCCTCACCTCCACGAAGGTCGAGACGGTGACCGACCACGGCGACCGTGTCACGGTCGCCTACACCGACAAGGCCGGCAACGCCGGCTCGATCGACGCCGACAAGGTGCTCATGTCGATCGGCTTCGCGCCGAACGTCGAGAACTTCGGCCTCGAGAAGACCGGGGTCACACTCACCGACCGCGGCGCCATCGACATCGATGACTACATGCACACGAGCGTCCCGCACATCTACGCGATCGGCGACGTGACCGCCAAGCTGCAGCTCGCCCACGTCGCCGAGGCACAGGGCATCGTCGCCGCCGAGACCATCGGCAAGGCGGAGACCATGGCGCTGGGCGATTACCGCATGATGCCGCGGGCGACGTTCTGCTCCCCCCAGGTGGCATCGTTCGGCCTGACCGAGCAGCAGGCGCGGGATGCCGGGTATGACGTGAAGGTCGCGAAGTTCCCCTTCTCCGCCAACGGCAAGGCCAACGGCCTCGGCGAGCCGATCGGGTTCGTCAAGCTGATCGCGGACGGCGAGCACCTCGAACTGCTCGGTGGCCACATGATCGGCCCCGACGTGTCCGAGCTGCTCCCCGAGCTGACACTCGCCCAGAAGTGGGATCTCACCGCACTCGAGGCGGCGCGCAACGTGCACACGCACCCCACGCTCTCCGAGGCGGTCCAAGAGGCGTTCCACGGCCTGACCGGCCACATGATCAATCTCTGACGCGTCCCGGCTGAGCCGGCGTCGGTCCCTCAGTAGCCCAGGGCGCGGGCGAGCTTCGAACTGGATGCCGCGGTCCGACCCCCTGCGGTGAACACCGCCGCCTCGACCGCTGCGAAGAACTCTCGGGGATCCGCGGAGGCGGCGGGGCCGAGCTCGATCTCCCACTCGCGCCACGCACGGACCGCGCCGGTGCGCACGTCGGTGGCGGTGACGCGATCGTCGACGAACTCCGCGATCACGGTGCCGTCGGCTGAGAGCACGGCGTATGCCGTGCGCGAGTTGAGGATGCGCGCGATCGGTCGAAGATCGGCATCCGTCACGTCGGCGATGCCGGCACGCACGTCGTCGGGCACCTCTTCTTCGGCTGATTCGCCGAGGGGCCAGCCGAGCTCGGTGCGGCCTGCGCCGACGCGCGGACCCTTGACATGCCAGCCCGCATCCGGGCCGCCGCTGCGCCGCCGCACCGCATAGCCCGCGGCAGCCAGCGCGTACTCTGCGGTGTCGAAGTATCGCGCATCCAGCTCGCGGCGTTCGGCGGCGCCGACTGACGCGACGCCGGGCAGCGCGGTCAGATCCGGCAGCGGCGTCTCATCGTCCGCGTCGAATTTGAGCTCGATCTCCACCGAGCGCGAGGGCTCCGGCGAATGTGGACCTGAGTCAGCGGCGGTCACGGGGCTCGTCGGCGTACGGGTCGATGTCGTCCTGCGCCTCCACGAACCAGAACACCGCCTCGGTGGGGCCGTCGCTCTCGCCGGTGCGCTCCAGATCGCCCTTGCGTACGTAGACGACCTGCGTCTCGCTGTAGGGAACGATGAGTCGGTCCAGATCCGGGTTCTCGAGCGGGAGGACCTGTCCGTCGAGGGGTCCGCCGTGCAGACGTGCGATAGCCATGCGCCGAGCCTAGTCCTGTCATCCCGGAATGGTCGGAGCAGACGCGGTTCCCGGGGAAGGTCCGTCAGCGCCGGCATCGGCCCGGGTCCGTCCTGCAGCGATGCTCCCAAGAGCTGGCTCGGCGCCCGCGATCGCGGGTGAAAGCGCTCGCGACCTGGGCAACTAGAATCTTCGCGTGAAGGCCATCCGAACGTTCACCGTCCGCCCCGTGCTGGCCGAGTCCCTCGCGCCGCTGAACCGGCTCGCGTCGAACTGGCGGTGGTCGTGGAGCCGGGCGACGCACGCGCTGTTCGCGTCGATGGATCCGGACCTGTGGGAGCGCATCGGGAGCAACCCTTCGCGCATGCTGGGTGCGCTCGGCCAGACCCGGCTGGACGAGCTCGCACACGACGAGGAGTTCGTGGCGCGCGTGGCTGCGGAGGACGAACGATTGAACGCCTACCTGGGCGGCGATCGCTGGTTCCAGGAACTGGAAGGCGCCAAGCCCAGCGGCATCGCCTACTTCTCCCCCGAGTTCGGCGTGGACGGCTCGCTGCCGCAGTATTCCGGCGGTCTGGGCATCCTCGCCGGCGATCATCTCAAGAGCGCGTCCGACCTCGGCGTTCCCCTGACCGGCGTCGGACTCTTCTACCGCGCCGGATACTTCCGCCAGTCGATCGGGGACGACGGCTGGCAGCACGAAAGCTATCCGCTGCTGGATCCGTACGGCCTCGGGCTTACCCTGCTGCGCGATCACGACGGCACGCCCGTCGAGGTCACGCTGGACCTGCCCGGTGACCGGCAGCTGCACGCTCGCGTCTGGGTCGCCGACATCGGCCGGATCCCCCTGCTTCTGCTGGATTCCGAAGTCCCCGCCAACTCCGAGGAGATGCGCCGCGTCACCGACCGCCTCTACGGCGGCGGCGGCGAACACCGCCTGCTGCAGGAGCTGCTGCTGGGCGTCGGCGGCGTACGTGCCGTGCGCGCCTTCTGCGCGGTCACGGGTCGGCCCACGCCCGAGGTCTACCACACGAACGAAGGCCACGCCGGGTTCCAGGGCCTCGAGCGGATGTCGGAGCTCATCACCCATGACCAGCTGAGCTTCGACGCGGCGCTGGCCCAGGTGCGCGCCTCCACCGTGTTCACGACACACACCCCGGTGCCGGCCGGCATCGACCGGTTTCCCCGGGGCCTGATCGCCGATTTCCTCGCCGGGCGCCTGTTCGCCGGCCTGGATCCCGAGCGGGCACTCGCACTCGGGCTCGAGGACTACGACGGCGGAGATTCCAGCGTGTTCAACATGGCCGTGCTCGGCCTGCATCTCGGCCAGCACGCGAACGGCGTCTCTCTGCTGCACGGGGAGGTCAGTCGCGGCATGTTCGGGGCGCTCTGGCCCGGCGTCGATACCGACGAGGTGCCGATCACGTCCATCACCAACGGCGTGCACGCCCCCACATGGGTGCACGGCGCCATCAAGGCACTGAGCGAGCGCGCCTTCGGCGACGCGCACAGCACCGCGCACGACTGGACCGACAACAACGTCGTCAGCGACGGCGAGCTGTGGGGGGTCCGCTCGCAGATGAAGAACGAGCTCGTGGCCGAGGCTCGGCGGCGGGTCGGTGCGGCTGCCCGCTCGCACGGCAGCGGCGTGGCGCCGGCATGGATAGAGGACATGCTCGATCCCGACGTCCTGACCATCGGGTTCGCCCGTCGTGTGCCGACGTACAAACGCCTGACGCTGATGCTGCGCGACCCCGAGCGTCTGACGAAGCTGCTGACCGATCCGGAGCGGCCGGTGCAGATCGTGATCGGCGGAAAGTCCCACCCCGCCGATGACTCCGGCAAGATCCTCATCCAGCAGCTGGTGCGCTTCAGCCGGGACCCGAAGGTGCGCGGACGCATCGTCTTCCTTCCCGACTACGACATCACGCTCGCCAAGAGCCTCTACCCCGGTTGCGATGTCTGGCTGAACAATCCGCTGCGTCCGCTCGAGGCGTGCGGCACGTCGGGGATGAAGGCGGCTCTCAACGGCGTGCTGAACCTCTCGATCATGGACGGCTGGTGGGATGAGTGGTTCGACGGCCAGAACGGCTGGGCGATCCCCACCGCCGACACCGCCGCCAGCGACGAGGAGCGCGACGACGCCGAGGCGACCGCCCTCTACGACCTGATCGAGCACCAGCTCGTGCCCAAGTTCTACGACCGCGAGGGCGGCATCCCGCTCGGATGGCTGCGAATGGTGCGGCACACGATGACCGGGCTGGGAAAAAAGGCCACGAGCGACCGGATGGTGCAGGAGTACGTCACCCGCCTGTACGTTCCCGCCGCCCAGCACGACGCCGCGCTGCGAGCCGACGGGTTCGCCGGGGCGAAGGAGCTGTCCGCCTTCGTGACCCGGGTGAAGGACTCGTGGCAGGACGTACGGGTCGACAGCGTCGACAGCTCGGGCATCCCCGCGCAGGCACAGGCCGGCGATGTCCTGCAGGTGAGCGCCGGGGTGCGCCTGGACGGGCTCTCGCCCGACGACGTCGCGGTGGAGCTGGTGTACGGCCGCACCGACGAGGACGACGGCCTCGCGCGCGACCACGCGGTATACCGGCTCACCCCGGCGGGGGTGCCCGTGGACGAGGTGACCCAGTTCACCGGCATCCTTCCGCTCACCGTGACCGGCAGCTTCGGCTACACGGTCCGCGTCGTGCCGACGCACCCGCAGCTGGTGTCCCCCGTCGAACTGGGCCTGATCACCTACGCATCCTGATCCGCGCCGACCCGCACACCGACGCCGCACGAAAACCCGAGGTGACGCCATGAAGCCGTTCGTCCTGCTCGCCACGAGGGCTGAGGACCAGCCGGCCGACGAGGAGTACGCGCTCTTCCTGCGCTACACCGGACTGTCCGCGGACCAGCTCATCCGCGTCCGCCTCGAGGCGGGGCCGATGCCCGCCCTGGACCTGGACGAGCTGTCGGGCATCTTCGTCGGCGGCGGACCGTTCAACGCGTCGGACCCGCCCGAGGACAAGTCCGCCGTGCAGCACCGCGTCGAGGCGGAGTTCGCGCGCCTGCTGAACGAGGTGGTGGCGCGGGACTTCCCCTTCCTGGGCGCCTGTTACGGGGTCGGCACGGTGGGCACGCACCTCGGCGCGACCATCGATCGTGCCCACTCCGAACCGATCAGCGTGGTCCCCGTCACGCTCACCGCTGCGGGGCGGGCCGACCCGCTCCTGGCCGCGATGCCACGGACCTTCTCGGCATTCGTCGGGCACAAGGAGGCGATTTCGGCGCTGCCGTCCCCCGCCGTGCTGCTGGCTTCCTCGCCGCTGTGCCCGGTGCAGATGTTCCGGGTCGGTGCGAACGTCTACGCGACGCAGTTCCATCCCGAACTCGACGTGGACGGCATCACGACCCGCATCCACGCGTACGCCGACCATGGGTATTTCGGGGCCGACGAGCTCGAGCTCACTCTCGCCGCGGTACGCCGCGCGGCGGTGTCGGCGCCGAGCCTCATACTCAAGGCCTTCGTCGAGCGCTACGCGCGATAGCGGCTCGAGCTGGGCACGGGTCGGGGCCAACCGCCCTGCCGAGGCGCGCCGCTCAGCCCGGGATGACGGCGGCGACGGATGCCGAACCGGCCGGCTCCGCGTCGGACAGGGCGGGCGTAAGCCCGAGGTCGACCAAGAGGATCGCCCCCGCGCGCTCGGGACCGCTCCCGACGGTCAGCCCGGACTTGACCGCCCCGAACGTCACGGTGATCGATGCCGGCAGCACGACCCCGTCGCTGGATCCGTCGTCGGGCTGCAGTCCGCTGGGCAGGTCGACCGCGATCACCCGCGGTCCCCCCGCACGGACTGCGGGCAGGAGCCCTTCCACGACGGTTCGCGCGGTGCCCCGCAGAGCGGGATCGGTGGACGCGCCGATCCCGAGGATCCCGTCCAGCACCACGTCATAATCGGATGCCGCGGCCAGGACTTCGGGGAGATCCACTCTGCGGGCACCGGCCGCGACAGCCGCGCCCAGAGCGGACTCGTGCACCCGGGCGGAGGTGAGGAGGACGTCGACGGCAACGCCCGGCGCATCGGCGACCTCGGCGGCCGCGAACAGCGCATCGCCGCCGTTGTCGCCGCTGCCGGCGAGCACCAGCACCCGCCCGCCCGCTCCGCCCAGCTCTTCGGCGACGAGCGCGGCGAGGGCCGTCGCTGCTCGGCGCATCAGGGGCTCACCGGCCTCCAGAAGGGGCTTCTCCGCCGCCCGCACCTGCGCCGCGGTGTATGTCGGCACGCGCGACGCCGGTGCACGGTCAGCCATGGGAGCCCGCCCGCTCCTTCTCCTCTTCGGCCCGCGCCACGGATAATTCGTCCGTGGCCAGGCGGACACTCAGCTCGGCGCGCTTCACGCGACGCTGCGCGAAGGTCGACGCGCCGAATCGGGCGCTAACGCGGTCACTCTCCTCATCGACGCTGGTGATGATGTACGCACCCGCGAGCAGGATGACCTGCGCGGACAGGTTGAACCACAGCAGCAGTGCGATCAACGATGCGAACGAGGCCAGCAGCGGGTTCGACGACGCCCCGCCGACGAACAGGCTGGACAGCTGCTGCAGCACCAGGAGTCCGATCGCGCCGTAGAACGTGCCGGGCAGCAGGGCCCGCAGTGACGGCTTCACACCGGAGAGGGTGCGGAAGAGCACTGCGATCGCGGCGGCGTCCAGGAGGAAGACGAGGATGACCGAGACGGCGCGCGTGCCGATCACCGTGACGGGGTTGCCTTCGGAAAGCCCGAGGAGATCGCTGAGTGCCCCGATGCCGGCGTTCGCGAAGAACGTGAGAAGGGCGGACGCCGCGAAGGCCGCGCCGATGCCGATGGCGATCACGAAGTTGCGCAGCAGCACCCAGATCCACAGCACGTCGTCGGTGAGCTTGTCTGCGAGAGTGCGGAACGCGGCGCGAAGCGAGCCGATGGCGCCGATCGCGGCGCCGACCAGTGCGATGATCGACAGGACCGTCGCGACCGTCAGGCCGGCGGCGATCTGGATCGATGACGGATCGATGAGGCCGTCTTCGCCGACCAGCCCGGGGATCGCGGCATCCACCGACTCGGTCAGGGCCTGCAGGAGTTCGGGGTTGCCGGCCAGGAACAGCCCGGCGATCGAGAAGCCCAGCAGCACGCCGGCGAAGACGCTGAACAGCGTGCGGTAGGTGACGCTGTCCGCCAGGATGGGCCCGCGGTGCTCGCTGTAGAGCAGGAACGCGCGGACGGGTTTGCGTTGCAGTGCCCACGCGATGATGCGCGCGATGAAAGCAGCCATGCCCTCGAGGGTATCGGCCGGCTGACGCGCACCGGCGCCCTTGACAGTCGCACCGAGCGCGCGGACTACACGCCGGACGGCCAGGACGTCACGTTCGGCAGCGCTGCCATGGCGATGGCCACCCATGCCCCGCCGAGCATGGCCGGGCCGAATGCGATGCGGGATCGGCGGTCCGCACGCCGCAGCAGGATCAACGCGATCGCCTGGGCGCCGCCGATCAGGAACGCCGCGGCGGTTCCGATCACAAGCGCACCCCACCCGATCCAGCCGAAGTACAAGCCGAGCAGACCGGCGAGCTTCACGTCGCCGCCGCCGAGGGAGGCCGGGCTGGCCAGCCGCATCGCGAAGAAGCACGCGAACAGGATCGCCATGCCGGCGACCGCTCGCAGCAGCCGTGCCGGGTGCCCGTCGAGGGTGGACGCCGCAGCGAACAGCAGCAGGGCGACCGCGTAGCCCGGCAGCACGACGCGGTTGGGCAGCCGGTGCGCGCGCAGGTCGATGATCACCAGGACGATGCTGAGGACGCCGAGATAGGCGAAGGCTGCCCCCGCCAGCACGAAGGACGCAACTGCGCCGGTCATGACGTCCGAGCGTAACGCGTCGGCGGCTCCGGCAGCCTGGGCAGAGCAGTGCTGTGGATAATCCGCGCACCCGCGACCAGCCCGCGGGTCAGCCGTCCAGGACCTCGAGCCGCGCCGTCACAGGTCCACCTTCGACGAGCGACTCGGCGTCGCGGACCGCGCGCTTCAGCGGCAGCACGTACGCGCCCCCCGCGCCCGGGAAGATCGACGTCGACCACTGCGACGTTCCCACTCGGGCGCGCACCCGGACGGATCCGAAGCCGCGATGCGGACGGGGGATCTCCCGGATCTGGGCGCTCAATTCGGGTGGGACCGCGACGAAGAACCACGCCGCGTCCTCGCGGGCATCCCAGCGGAACACGTCACCGTCGAACTCGACGATCACGCGTCCGGGCCCCGAACCTGCTCCGTCATCTCGTACACGAGGGCCACCCTAGCCAGGCCTACCGACCGAAGCCCGGCGCCCAGTCCTCATCGCTGGGCGTCCAGCCATCGTCCCCGATGGCGGAACCGGGGGCGCGCCCGCCATCCAGATCGCGGCGCTTCCACGCGGCGCCCTCCGGCCAGCTCGCCGCGAACGTCGGCACCACCCGCCAGACACGGCGCCACAGACCGCGCTGCGTGACGAGCGGACGCGCCGAGACCGGCATGCGCAGTGCGGGATCGAACCGCACGCCGTCGGCGGGGCGCAGGCGGATGGTGAGGTCGAGGTCGTCGTGGATCCTTCCGTTGGTGCGGTCGACCACGTCCCGCACCCGTTCCCACACGCGGGTGCGCATCGCGAAGTTGGACCCGAAGACCAGCGGGATGCCGAGCCACTTCTTGATCCAGAAGTGACCGCCGCCGATGTACCAGTGCTCGCCGAGATAGCTGACGAGTGGGCCCGCGCCGTAGAACTCCGCTCCCCCGGTCAGCACGCCCAGGTGAGGATCAGCCACGAAGGCGCCCACGAGCCGGGCGATCCAGTCCGGGTGCGGGCGGGAATCGGCATCCAGCCGCGCGATGATGTCCGTGTCGGGCAGGGCCTCGTCATACCCGCGGGCGGCAGCCGGCCAGATCCCGATACTGGTCTCGACGAACACCTCAGCGCCGAACGACCGGGCCACCTCGGCCGTGGCATCGGTGCTGGCGTTGTCCACCACGATCACGCGATCGGCGGGGTGCGTCTGGGCAGCCAGCGCCTCGAGGCACGAACGCAGATACTCCGCATCATTGCGGCAGGGCACGACCACCGTGACGCGGGGCGAGAGGGACACGGCACTCACCATACTCCCGGGACGGGGTCGCCTGCCGAGGACGCAGCCGGGTCGGTCCGCGCCGCCCCGCGCACGAGGAGGCGCAGGAGCCGCCGACCGCCATCGCGCCGAGGGGATCGCCGCGATGTACCCGGCCGGGTCTACTCTCAGTGCATGGACCCGGGAGCGGAACGGGCGGACGGGCTGCGGATCGTGCGCGCCAACGAGGCGTCGTGGGAAGACCTCCAGGCGATCCTGACCGGGCCGGCCCGCCGATGCCAGTGCCAGCGCCAGCGCCTCGGCGATCACGACTGGTGGCATCTGCCGGAGTCCGAACGCGGCGCCATCCTCCGTGCCGAGACCCACTGCGACGACCCGCGAGCGACCGAGACGATCGGCATCGTGGCGTACGTCGACGGCGATCCGGCGGGCTGGTGCGCGGTCGATGCCCGAGGCGTCTTCGGGCGCCTGCGCGGTTCGCCCGTGCCGTGGAAGGACCGCGATGAAGACAAGGAGGACGAGTCAGTCTGGGCGATCGCGTGCCTGATCGTGGCCAAGGAACACCGCCATCAGGGTCTGACGTACCCGCTCGTCGCGGCAGCGGTCGAGTATGCCCGCGCGCGCGGAGCCAAGGCGGTCGAAGGCTATCCGCTGCTCACCGGCGGCAAGCAGGTCATCTGGGACGAGATGAGCGTGGGTGCCGTCGGTCCGTTCCTCGCGGCAGGGCTCGCGGAGGTCTCGCACCCGACGAAGCGACGGCTGGTGATGAGAGTCGATCTGTGACCGCACGCGCGGCGCGTCACCAGAGCGGGTGGATGGCCTCGCGCAGGCGACGGTCGTAGACCTCGTGGACGACTGCGTCGAACGCCGCGACGTCGAAGTCCGCGTCCAGCAGAGCCGCAGCATCCGCATTCGACACCGCTTGCTGGACGTTGCGCGCCCCCGGGATGACGGTGGTCACCCCGGACTGCGAGGAGATCCAGGCAAGTGTCGCGGCCGGGAGCGAGACACCCTCCGGCAACGCCGCGGTCAGCTCCGCTGCCGCGGCGAGCCCGATCCCGTAGTCCACACCTGAGAACGTCTCACCGCGATCGAACGCCTCACCGTGACGGTTGAAGCTGCGGTGGTCGTTCTCGGCGAACGTCGTCGCGGCGGTGTACCTGCCCGAAAGCAGACCGGACGCCAGCGGAACACGCGCGAAGATCGAGACGCCGGCGGCCGCCGCCGCGGGCAGCACCTCATCGAGCGGCTTGAGCCGGAACGGGTTGAAGATGATCTGCACGTTCGTCACGTTCGGCCACGCGATCGCCGCGAGCGCCTGCGCGCATGTCTCCACCGAGACCCCATACGCGCGGATCGCGCCCTCGGCGACGAGCGCATCGAGCGCGTCGTAGGTCGCAGCATCCTCGATCACCGTTGACGGCGGGCAGTGCAGCTGGACCAGGTCCAAGGTCTCGACGCCCAGATTGGCGCGCGAGCGGGCAGTCCAGGTACGGAAGTTCTCGAGGGAGTAGTTCTCCGGCTCCTGAGCGGCGCGCCTGCCCATCTTCGTGGCGACCGTGATCTCGGGGGTCGGGCGGTCGGCAAGGAACCGGCCGATCAGGGACTCGCTGCGTCCATCGCCGTAGACGTCGGCGGTGTCGAACAGGGTGACGCCGCGATCGGCGGATACTGCCAGGACGGCGAGCGCGTCATCCTCGCTGACCGATCCCCAGTCCGAGCCCAGCTGCCATGTCCCCAACCCGATGGCTGAGACGTCGTGGCCGGTGCGGCCGAGCGGTCGCTTCTGCATGAGGATCCCCCTTCGCCCGCGCCGGTGCGCAGCCTCTCCAGCATGCCATGGCCGAGGTCGGGGACCCTGGTGCTTGTGTGGCGCTCAGCTCTCGCAGTTGGCGAGTTCGGTCTCGGCGAGGGGCTTTCCGTCCTGGATGACGTAGGTGACCCAGAGGATCACATCGGTGTCGCCCTCGTTGCGCCCCTCGTGCGGATAACCCGCACCCTCGATGATCGACTCCCCCGTCTTGTAGACGCGCACACCGCCGGGGTGCGTCTCCGAATAGTGGGTGAGCGCACCCGCCTGCACGACCGCGATCAGCTGCCCGTAGTGGCAGTGTTCGCCGGTTCCGGCTCCCGGTTCGATGGTGATCTCGCGGAAGGTGACCCCCACACCTGCCGCACCCCCGTCGACGGCGACCTCCACCGCCTCGGCTTGGTCCCCCGTGGCGACATCGACGGCACTGACCTTCGGTGCCACGGTTTCGGATGCGCCCGGCGCCGGGCTGCCACAGGCAGCGATGGCCAGTGCCATGGCCGCGCCGACGGCGATCGCCGCCGCCCGTCTGAAATGCCTCGTTGCCCGCTTCACGGTTACCCCCACGTCGTACCTCTGCGAACGCACGACCCCGCATGTGCGTCCTTGGACCCTAGCGGGAAACGACGCCCAGCCGAGCGCACGGCCGCCAGGAACACGGCGGTGAGCATAACGCTTGGGTATCGAAGAGCTGCCGGGGTGACTGGTGAGCAGAATGCCGATATCGCATCGATAGCATCAGCAACATGACACGAACTTCCTGGAAAGCACGAGCAGTCGGGATCGGCATCATCGGAGCGCTCACCGCAGCTCTTGCAGCATGCGGTGGACCCGGCGGAGTTGCGGCCCCGAGCGCACCCGTCCCGGCGAACACGATGTGGTCCGGCACGACGATGCCCGACCCGGTGCCGGAGGAGAACGTCGTCCTGAGCGTGCCCAAGGACATGTACCGTCATGACGGTGCCCCCACGGAGTGGTGGTGGCACACCGGCACGCTTCGCGCCGGCGACCGGGTGTTCGGATTCGAAATCAACGCCGCCTCGTTCGTGGGCCAGGACTTCGCGATGACGCAGGTCTCGCTGGCCGACGTCGAGAACGAGCGCCACTACCAGCGCACCCAGGTGTACGGGCCGTCCCCGATCGGCGTCTTCGATGTCGCGAACTGGGCAGAGGGCGATCCCAAGAAGGACTGGTACGCCAAGCTCGGCGATCCCAGCTGGGCGGTCGGTGGTTTCAGCGTGACCGACCCGGGTTCCGGATACACCAAGGCCCCCGACGTCAAGATCGAGGGCGACGGGTCGGATGCCTCGGGCGTCGCGATCCTGGATGACGACGGCGGCGTGGCCCAGATCGTCCTGCTCCAGCCGGGTACCGGCTACACCACGACACCGACCGTGACCCTCAGCGGAGGCGACGGGACGGGCGCGACCGCAGTCGCCGTCCGCAGCTACGTGTCGATGACGGCACCGCAGGCCGACCCGACCCAGAACATCGCCGTGCAGTCGCTGCTGGTCGACGACGAGACGCTCGAAGAGGTCGAGTTCGATCTCACCTTCTCGCAGCAGGGGCGGCCCCTCTACGTCTGGGGCACGGGCATCGACCCCACTTCCACGACACAAGACCTGACCAAGGACAACTACTACTTCTCGTACACCCGCCTCGCGGCATCCGGAACGATCACTGTCAACGGCGAGCAGTTCGCCGTCGAGGGCACCACCTGGATGGATCACGAGTACGGCTACTTCGGCGGCAAGACATCCGACGCGCGGGTGCGCTGGCTCCTGCAGGACATGCAGCTGGACAACGGGTACACGATCTCCAACGCCGGCATCATCGGCGAAGGCTTCAAGCCCCAGATCGGAGTCTCGGTGGACGCCTACGCGACTCTGCAGGATGCCGACGGCAACCTCTACTACGTCGCCAGCACGGTCACCCCGGTCGGCGAGCTGTGGACCAGCCCGGAGACCGGAAACGGCTACGCCCAGCAGTTCCGCGTACAGATCCCCTCCTTCGATGCGGACATCACCGTGACGACACGACTGCAGGACCAGGAGTTCTCGGTGAGCGGGTCCCCGCTCTACGAGGGAATCGCAGATCCCGAGGGGATGATGCTCGGAAAGCCCGTCTCCGGCGACGCCTGGATCGAGCAGGCGTTCTGACGATCGATGCGCGGAAAGGGTCGGCCTTCGGGTCGGCCCTTTCCTCGTTCTGCGGCTCGGGTCCCTGCGGGAGACGGCCGTCGTGACGGTCAGCCGATGATGCCGGCGGCCCGGGCCGGTGCAGCGTACGCCGCCGCGAGGGTCCGGACCGTCTCGTGCGCGTTCAGGCCGCTCGGGTTGGGCAGCACCCACAGCTCCGCCTCCGCGATCCGCTCCGGCTGGCGACCCTGACGCGCCTCAGGATGGTCGAAGCCCTGCCGGTACGCGGTCAGGCCGACGACGGCGACGACGCCGGGACGCCATCGCGCGATGTCTTGGACGAGCCGCGCTGCCCCGTCACGAAGTTCCTGTCGCGTGAGTTCGTCGGCCCGCGCGGTGGCGCGGGGAACGATGCTCGCAATGCCGATGCCCGAGTCGAAGAACATGGCGCGATCCTCGGCCGGCATGCCGGCATCCGGAATACGCGGCATCCGGGGGATGATCCCGGCGGCCACCAGCGCGGGGTAGAACCGATTGCCCGGGCGCGCGAAGGGCGTGCCCGTGGCCGCCGTCCACAGGCCGGGATTGATCCCGACGAAAAGCAGGCGCGGGTGCGGTGGAACGAACTCCGGGATGCTGCGGTCGCGGAACGACTCCAGCTCGGCGCGTGTGAATCCCATCAGCGGTGCTGCTCGTCGTTGCTCATGTCATCCGTCCCGCCTGCCCGGCGTCTGCGCTGAACCCCACGGATCGCCCGCCGGGCACGCCCGATCGTGCCACGAGCCAGGCGCGCGCGCGAGCCGGCGCGAGAGCGGCCGGCACCCGAGGGTCGAATCCGCGCAGCCACTCGACTGACGTGCGGTCCCGGGCAAGACTGGGCCCGCACGCGCGTCAGCTGGAGATGCTCGTGGACGGCTTCCCCGACTTCGGCGTGGATGTACCCGGCGCGGACTACGGCGCGATCGCACGCGCGGTGGGGTTCCACAGCGCGCGCATCCAGGACCCGACACAGCTGCGCGACGCCGTATCGGCGGCGCTCGCGCACCCCGGCCCTGCGCTGGTCGACATCGTCACGGATCCACGCGCGCTGTCGCTGCCGCCCGCGATCACGGGAGAGCAGGTCCGCGGATTCGCGCTGGCGATGTCCAAGATCGTGCTGCGCGGCGGCGCGGCTGAGGCGGTCGCCATGGCCCGGTCCAACATCCGCCACCTGCCCGGGCTCTGAACCGGGCGGGCGCGCCGGCGGGGCGCGTCAGCGGGGTCGACACGTCGTCCGGCGATCACCCTTCAGGATGACGGGACGTTCGAGGAGGTCATCCGCGCGGACGACGACACCGACGTGCGCGGCGGCGATGCTGGAATCATGAACCCCTCAGTGCTGCACGCCAGCGGACTCACGAAGACCTACGGATCCACCACCGCGCTCGCGGGCGTTGATCTGACCATCCTGCGTGGGGAGTCAGTGGCGGTCATGGGGGCGTCCGGCTCCGGCAAGACGACCCTTCTGCACGTGCTCGCCGGCATAACCGCACCCGATGCGGGTCGGGTGTCGTTCTCCCCCGCGGCCGGTGGCGCCATGGATGTCACCGCGCTGGGCGAGGGGGGACGATCGAAGCTGCGGAGGGAGAACTTCGGCTTCGTCTTCCAGCAGGGTCTGCTCATCCCTGAGCTGACCGCGGTGGAGAACGTCGCGATCGCCCTCATGATCACCGGGTGCGGCCGCGCCGAGTCTGTGGAGCGCGCCATGTCCTGGCTCACCGCCCTCGGCCTGGCGGGGATGGAGACCCGCCGTATCGGGGAGCTGTCCGGCGGGCAGGCGCAGCGCGTCGCCATCGCACGCGCGCAGGTCACCGGCGCCGAAGTCGTCTTCGCCGACGAGCCCACCGGCGCTCTGGACTCCCGCACGTCCGGGGAGGTCATGGATGCGCTCCTGTGGGCGACCACCGAACAAGGACGCACGCTCGTGGTCGTGACGCATGACGCCGACGTGGCCGCCCGCTGCTCACGCACCCTCTCGGTGCACGACGGCCGACTGGTCGGCGCCGGGGTGTCCGCATGAACCCCCGTGTCCTGATGATGCTGCTGCGGCCGACCGCGGGGCAGCACGACGTGCTCGTGCTGCCCGTGGTGGCGTTCGCGACGGTCAGCGCCATGGTGCTGACCGTCGTCGGCGGCGCGCAGTCGTTCTGGAGGTGGACGGACGCCGAAGCGCCGATCTATCACGTCCTGGCCGCGATGGCGATCGTCCTGCTCGTCGTGCCCCTGGTGGCATTGGGCGGAGCCGCCGCGAGGCTGTCCGCCCGGCGACGCGACGAGCGGCTCTCCACCCTCCGTCTGCTAGGAGTCTCGCCGGCGGGCGTCGTGGTCGCCACCGTCGCGGAGTCCACCATCGTCGCCGCGGTCGGCGTGGTGGCCGGACTCCTCGTCCACCTGCTGCTGGTGCCGCTGGTGGGTCTGGTGTGGTTCCGGGGCGCGGCGCTCGGCGCGGGGTCCGTGCTGCTGCCGGCATGGTCCGTCCTCGGGATCGCGACCGCGATCGTGCTGCTGGCCGCGGCCAGCGCCGCCGTCGGCCTGCGCACAGTCGTCATCTCGCCGCTCGGTGTCCGCACCCGAGCGGTGACCGAGAAGCCGCACTGGATCCGCGTGGTCATCACTGTCGGCGCGCTCGCCGGGGCTTTCATCCTGATCTCCATCGTCCCCGGCGCTGCGAGCATGCTGCCGACGATCGTCGTGCTGTCCATCGTGTTCGGGATGGCTTTCGCGGTGCTCAACGTGATCGGGCCGTGGGCGATCGGCGTGCAGGCACGCAGACGGCTGCGCCGCGCCGACCGGCCGGACCGCCTGCTCGCCGCACGCACCGTCATGGAGTCGCCGAAAGCGGCCTGGCGTCAGGTCAGCGGGATCGCGATGGCCAGCTTCATGGCGGTATTCGCCGGTGCCGCGGTCTCAGCCCTGGATGTCATGGGCAGCGGATCAGCGGAGGATCTCGTGCTCGCCGCCGACATCCGCACCGGCGTGGTGATCGTCCTGGTCGCATCGTTCCTCATGGTGGCGGCATCCGTCGGTGTCAATCAGGCTGCCGAGATCCTCGACCGTCAGGATCTGCACCGCAGCCTGCACCGCCTGGGCATGCCGATCGCGACCGTCGAGCGAGCCCGACGCAACGCCATCATGAGCCCGCTGCTGTTCACCGCGATCGGATCCGCGTTGTGTGCCGGTGTTCTGATCTTCCCCCTGCTCGGGGTCGCCCTGATCACCGCTCCGGTTTCGCTCATCACGATCGCCACAGTCGTGGGCGCGGGCATCGGAACCGTCTGGCTGAGCACCCGGGCCACCCGGCCGATCCTTCGGCGGGCGTTCATCGAGGTGTGAGCGTCGGTTCCCGGAGCCCGCGGCGGACGGCGACCCTCCGACCGTGTTCTGGATCCGAAGGTCTAAATCCCGTGATCGGTCCAGGTGGACGGGGACGGCTCGGAATCGGTCTGCGCGACCAGTTGCAGGGCAGCCGTCAAACGGCGGATCCGACTGAGGGCGTCCGGATCGCGCAGTTCGTCAGAATCCGTGTCGACGTCCTGGGCCACGATCTGGCTGGCCGGCCCCAGCAGGAAGGTCGCGGCCCCCAGAGAGCCGTCCGCGTTGAGGATCGGAATCTCGACCGTCCCGGCAGTGTCTTCCTCTGCCAGACGCCTGCTGTACTCCATCAACGCGAGCGCGATGTCATCGCCCGTGACGTATTCGCCGCCCGCATAGAGGATCGCCTTCATGAATCCTTTATATAGGGCGAAAGAATCTCCCCTCTCACCCCTTGCCACAGCGCCCGAACCAAGCTAGTCGTCCGAGTCACGACCATCGCGTTGAAAAGCTGACGGATGCACCGGCGACGGCGGTGCGGACTACCTGATCGGGCGCTGTCAAGCCCCTCAACCTGCACCCCGGCGGCGACTTACCGTGACCGGACCAGGAGAGGAGACCGAAATGACCAAAGCACGCGACATCATGACCCCGGACCCCCGCTGCATCGGCGAGAACGAGACGCTGGTCGACGCGGCCCGGCTGATGGCGGAGCTCGACGTGGGCGCGCTTCCCATCTGCGGTGAAGACCAGCGCCTGAAAGGGATGCTCACAGACCGGGACATCGTGGTGAAGTGCCTGGCCCAGGGAGGCGACCCGGCGCAGACGCGCGCAGGTTCGCTCGGGGAGGGCAAGCCGGTGACGATCGGCGCCGATGACGACGTACGCGAGGCGCTGACGACGATGGAGAACCATCAGGTGCGTCGCCTGCCGGTGATCGACGGACATGATCTGGTGGGCATGATCAGCCAGGCGGACATCGCGCTGTCGCTCTCGGCCACGGAAACGGGCGAAACCGTCGAAGCGATCTCGGAGTGAGGGGCGAGAGACCATGAGCAGCCCAGCATCGGATCCACGGAGCCCCGGCGCTTCCCGCTACGACGCCGGCACCGGCGGCGCGGCTCCCGCGGGCCAGGACGACGCTGTTCACCGCGACGTCCTCGCCCGCGAGCAGGAGCGCTTCGGCGGCTTCAAGTTCGGTTCAGCATTCTTCGGATGGCTGACCGCGACCGGCACCGCCGTGCTCCTGACTGCGCTCGTGGGCGCCGTCGGCACTGCCGTCGGATTCAGCACCGGATCCACCGTTGAGGAGGCAGCCGACGTCGCGACCGAGAACACCGGGGTCGTGGCGGTCGTCAGTGCGGTGGTCCTGGGCATCGTGCTGCTCGTCGCCTATTTCGCCGGCGGATATGTCGCGGGTCGGATGGCCCGTTTCAGCGGTGTAAAGCAGGGACTCGCCGTATGGATCTGGTCCGTGGTGATCGCGCTCGTCGTGGCGCTGGTGACGGCCGTGGTTGGCAGCCAGTGGGACATCCTCGCTGCGCTGGACACGTTCCCGCGGATCCCGTTGACCGCGGAGACCGCGACGCTCACCGGCATCCTCACCGCCGTGGGTGCGGCGATCGTGGCACTGGTCGGCGCGGTCCTCGGCGGGATGGCCGGCATGCGTTACCACCGACGGGTGGACCGCGTGGGTCTCGGCGAGGCCTGACCGATCGATTCGGTCGGTCCGACGCCCTGCGGCGAGAGGCGAGGCTCAGACCAGACCGTCGGTCACGAGGCGATAGACGTCGGCGGCGACCGCGCCCGGATCCATACCGTGGGTGACGAGCTGGATGCCGGCGCCGAGCACGCCCTGGACCAGCATCGTGGTCGATTCGCTGCGGGGTACGCCGAGGTCCCGCAGTACCCTGACGACGGGCCGCAGCAGTGCTGCGTGCAGCACCATGAGGTCTTCTCGGCTGCTCGGGCTGAGGTCGGCTTCGCGCAGGGCTCCCGCGATCGCGTGCCTTCCGTCAGCGGTCATCGCCATGGTGGCGTCGATGAACCGCCGCAGCTCGGGCAGACCTGGCTCGACCCCGGCCAGTTGCTGTTCGATCTCGGCATCCCACCGCTCGATCGCGTCGATCGCGATCGACACGACGAGGTCGTCCTTCGTCGCGAAGTAGTCGTAGAAGCTCGATCGGGCAAGCCCCGCGCGCTCGCACACGCTGCGCGGCGTGACCCCGGAGAGGCCGGACTCGACAAGCACAGCCTCGCCCGCTCGCAGAAGCGCTGCGCGTTGCGCGGCGCGATGCTCGGCCACGGTCCGCGCAGAGATCTTGGGCATCCCGCCATTATGGGCCCGGGCCGGTGGCCCACGATCGTTCGAGGCCGCGGGTTCGCTAGCGCCAGACCGTCGCCAGCAGCACGTTCAGCACGGTGAGTCCACCGATGCTGGCCAGGACCCACGTGGCGACCGTCTCACGCTTGCGGTTGACCAGAGCGATCACGATGATCGCGATGAGGACGACGAGTTTGACGGTGATCTTGACGTTGTTCACTTCGTGGCCCAGCGGATACAGCAGGCCGACCAGCAGGATTCCGGTGACCAGCATCGTCCAGGCGCCGTGCATCATCGCCGGAAGCACCCGCGCCCTGCCCGCCCGCATCGCACCGATCTGGTAAAGGACGCCGCCCAACAGGGCGACGACACCGATGATGTGCAAAGCAAGGACGACGTTCTTGAGGATCTCCATGCTCCTCAGCTTACCGACACTATGTCGGCTTATTTTCCACCGCCACAGCGGCAGTCAAGCGGGTCGTACCTCGTGCGGATCGGGGGCAATGCCGCAGCGGGGCAACTCCAATCCCGCATACCAGGACCGTGGCGGTCGGTGACGCGCTCCATGCGCTTGCCCACGAGCGTCCCGCGCCCGTAGCGCCGCACGGACGTCGCACGTCGCGGAACCGACGCTCAGATCGGCTGAATGAGGGTCGGATCCTGCGGATCGACGGTGCGGGTGTTGTTGACCTTCCGGTCCACCTCGTACTGGTCGATCGTGGCCGCGACCTTCTCCGACTCCGCGGTGAGCAGCTCGACCATCCGCTGCCTGCCGGCGTCGTCGAGCTTGCCGGGGTCCAGGTAGTCGCTCCACACGTCCGGCTCGAGGAAGACCGGCATGCGGTCGTGGATCTCCCCGGATGCGTCCCGCGCCGGGCGGGTGATGATCGCCGCTGACACCTCCCACACGTCCTCGACCTTGCGAGCCGTGTAGATGCCCGCGGCGGCGAGCAGATCGCCGCGCGTGGGATGGAGGAAGTGCGCCTGCTTGCGGCCGGGTTCGCCGGTCCACTCGTAATAGCCGATCATCGGGATCAACGCGCGCGACGAGGCGAACGCACCCTTCCACAGGCCATTGGTGGTGACCGTTTCGATGCGGGCGTTGAAGTTCGGGCGCTTGGAGTCCTTCATGAAGGCGGGGTGGAAGTCCCACACGGCCTCGTCGATCGTCCGCCGCACTTCGCCGCTGTCCTCGTCGACGCGTTCGCGCACCATCAGGATGGGATTGGTCGGCGCGAGGGAGTAGCTCGGCCGCCAGTCGCGGAAGTCGCCGCCATCGGCGACGAACTCCTCGATCAGCTCGTTGGTCTCCTTGTTCATCGCAAATCGCCCGCACATGCCACCAAGGTACGCGGCCGAGGCGATTTGCGTCCGGCATCCTGCGCGTCTTCAGGACCCGCCCGATGCCAGTGCCGGATCAGCCGCTGGTGCTTCCCTCGGTGCGCAGTGCCTGCAGCAGGAACCCGCGGAACAGGAGCTCCTCGACGAACCCGACCGCCGCAACTGCCCGACGGCATCGCCGATGTTGACGGCGACGATGTAGATCGCAATCCCGATCACCGCGTGCCAGACCGGCTGGGTGTCCTGCAGCTTCCGAATCCGAGTCCTCCGATGGGTCAGGAGCACGAAGCCTTCGTCCTCAGGCTGGACCTCGCGCAATGGCGCAGACGGGCCCTCTCGCCCGACGCGGGGCCGCGGCCGCGCCTAACACCTTCATGCACCGGACTCAATCCCCTGCTGCTGCGTCCCGTGGCCCCCCTACCGTCGTTGACGACGAGGAGCATGGTTGGCGCGTCCCGACCGCACCGCCTCCCCCGCGCGCACGGCGAGCACGCTGGGCAGCTCACCGAGCATCACCGGTAGGGCGAAGAACCGATCGAATCGTGACCGGGGCTCGCAGAGATGAGAGGAAGACGAACCCGTGGCCGAGCAGCAGAGAACCGTGTCGAATGTGATCGTCGATCGCCTGCGCGAGTGGGGTGTGTCGCGGGTGTACGGCTACAGCGGTGACGGCATCAACGGCGTGCTGGAGGCCATCCGGCAGTCCGGCGGCCAGGTCCAGTTCGTCCAAGCGCGGCACGAGGAGAACGCGGCCTTCATGGCTGTCGGCGAGGCAAAGTATGCCGGTGGGGTCGGCGTGGTCGTCTCGACTCAGGGTCCGGGCGCGGTGCATCTTCTGAATGGCCTCTACGACGCCAAACTCGACCGGGTGCCGGTGGTCGCGCTCATCGGGCAGCAGCACCGCAGCGTCCTGGGATCCGGCTACATGCAGGAAATCGACCTGCGCACACTTTTCTCCGATGTCGCGGCGCAATACACCGTGGAGGTTTCCAGCGCCGAACAGGTGCCCATGGTCATCGACCGGGCGTTCCGCGCGGCGCTCGGATCGCGCTCACCGGCCGTGGTCATCCTCCCTCACGACGTGCAGTCCGAGCCCGCCCCCGAACGTCCTCACGAACACGGCATCGTGCCGAGTGAGGTGACTTTCGACGAGCCCCGCGTTCGCGCGGCCGCTGACCGCGTCGCCGCCGCCGCCGATCTGCTCTCGTCCGCGCAGCGCCCGGCGTTCCTCATCGGTCAGGGCGCCGGCGGCGCGGTCGAGGAGGTCCAGGCGCTGGCCGAGCACCTCGGCGCGGCCGTCGTCTCGAGTCTGCTCGGCAAGCCGTTCGTCGACGAGCGACTGCCTTTCGCTGCGGGAACCATGGGACATCTGGGGACGACCGCGAGCGCGCAGGTCTTCGCCGAGTGCGACGCGTTGCTCATCGTGGGGTCCAATGACCCGTGGACGGAGTTCTACCCGGCGCCCGGGCAGGCCAGAACCGTGCAGATCGACATCGATCCGCGGATGATCGGCAATCGCAGTCCCGTGGATGTCGGGTTGGTGGGAGACGCCGCGTCCACCCTTCGTGCGCTTCGCGAAGCGACTCCGGCGGTGTCGAATGGGACAGCCTGGACCGACCGCGTGCACGAGGTCGTTCGCAGATGGCGGGCGATCAGCGCCGAACGGGCGGCCGTGGAGGCGGACCCGCTCAATCCTGAAGCGGTCATGCGTGCGCTGAACGACCATCTGCCTGACAACGCCCGCGTCGCCGTGGATGTCGGAAGCGTCGTCTACTGGTACGCCCGGCAACTCGTGCTCCCGCGGGGAGTGCCCGCGCACGTCTCCGGAACGCTTGCCAGCATGGGCTGCGGCATCCCCTATGGGATCGCGGCGAAGCTCACGGCGCCCGACCGGCCGGTGCTGGTCCTCTCCGGGGACGGCGGCATGCAGATGAGCGGTTTGGCAGAGCTGGTCACGGTCTCCTCACGCTGGCGGGAGTGGGCCGATCCCCGGTTCGTCATCGCCGTGTTCGACAACGGCGACCTCGCCGAGGTGAGCTGGGAGCAGCGCGAGATGGAGGGCGCGCCGCGATTCGACGCCAGCCAGGATCTCCCGTCGGTGCCGTACGACGAATACGCTCGTCTGCTCGGGCTGGCCGGTGAGCGGGTATCCAGCCGAGACGATGTGGATGACGCATGGAGACGCGCGTGGGCTGCCGACCGCCCGTGCGTGCTGTCGATTCGCAGCGATCCCGCCACTCCGATGCTGCCCCCACTGGCGGCAGCATCGGAGAAGCTCGACCAGATGCGGTCATCACTCCGCGCCGAGGAGGACCTGGGTGGACGTCACGCTGCCCGGGCGCGTCTTCTGTTGGAGAGGTACATCGAGATCGAGAAGCTCGGCGGCGGCACCGAGATCCCAGACCACACCTAGGTGGATTCGGGAGCCGGCTGACAGCATCCGGGATGTCTCCGCTCGATCGGGTGGCCGGAGTTTCACCTCCGGCAACGGCGCCGGATAGGGCCAGGATGTCGGCATCCAGGATCCGAGAACGCAGCGCCGGCCAATCGTCGCCTGGGCCCATGTCGGCCTCCACGCCGGGCTTGACCTCGTCATCGACGACGCGCACCAGTCCGGTGTCCGCCCCTTCGCCTTCCCGTGCGGCGCGCACCTCCCTGGCCAGACGGTCCGTGCTCGATTGCGGATAGCGCAGTCTTCGTGCGCCGTCAATCCCCGCGACCTGGCCGGGCGACGGCAGCATCCTGAGGATGCACACCCGACCCGGAGAGGACGAGATGACACGCGACCAGTACACCTTCACCAATCCCGCCGAACTGTACGCCGACTTCGAGCCCGAGCAGCAGTCTCAGCCCGAGCCCGGCCTGGACGCGGAGCTGGAGCCGAAAGCCGATCTGGGCGAGACGACGTATCGCGGCACCGGCCGCCTGACCGGACGCAAAGCCCTGATCACCGGCGCCGACTCCGGGATCGGCGCCGCGACCGCGATCGCCTTCGCTCGGGAGGGCGCAGACGTGGCCATGTCCTACCTTCCGGAAGAGGAGAAGGACGCCCGACGAATAGCGTCCATCCTCCAGGACGCCGGGGCGAACGTGCTGACGCTGCCGGGCGATCTCCGCGACCCCGACTACTGCCGAAGCCTGGTCGACAGGGCCGTGAGCGGGCTCGGCGGCCTGGACATCCTGGTCAACAACGGCGGCAAGCAGGTCTACAACGAGGACCTCACGACGCTCACGGACGAGCAGTTCGACGACACCTTCAAGACCAACGTGTATGCGATGTTCTGGATCACCAAAGCCGCCTTGCCTCATCTGGCCGCCGGCGCCACGATCATCAACACGACCTCCGTTCAGGCCTACAAGCCGTCCGAGATCCTGGTCGACTACGCCTCGACCAAGGCGACCATCAACACGTTCACCAAGGCGCTCGCCCAGCAACTCGCGCCGAAAGGCATCCGGGTCAACGCCATCGCGCCGGGGCCGATCTGGACCCCCCTGCAGGTGACCGAAGGCCAGCCGCAGTCCAAGATCGCCGAGTTCGGCAAGCAGACGCCCCTCGGTCGAGCCGGCCAGCCGGCCGAACTCCCGCCCGCATACGTCTTCCTGGCATCTGCGGAGTCCAGCTACGTGATCGGCGAGACGCTGAACGTGAACGGCGGCACTCCGACGCCCTGACCCTTCGAGTTCTCGACGCGACGCGACGCTCCGGCGAGAGATGCAGCCGACGCGGACAACCGCGAAGGAGTTCCTCCCCTGGGATTCGTCCAGGTCACGGTTCATCCACGGAGTCGTTTCCCAGGGTCCGCGACGCGTCGGCGGCAACCTCCTCTGACGCAATGCCGTTCCGCAGCGAGATGACCGCGACGACCGCGCAGGCAAGGATACTGCTGAGCCCGCCGCGAATCAGGTTCCTGTGCGGGCGGAGTCACCGTCACCGGGTCGCCGGGACCGTTGCCGAGCTGTTCCTGCCCGAGCTGCTCATCGGCTGACCAACGCGACGTACGCGGGACTCAGTTCGCGCCAACGCTGCATCCAGTCCATCGACGCGGTCCCGGCGATATGAGCGTGCAGGTCTTCCACGTGCGCTTGCCATCCCGCCCCATGGCCGGCGTACTCGGCGAGCGGCAGCCCTCTTTCCTCGATGACGAGCCGAGTGCCGCCGGCGGCCGGGCCGAGCTGAGCCTCCATGACCGTCGCCTGCTCGCCGGGTTGCTGCGTCCGGACCCGCAGGAGGGTCGGGGCGGCGCAGACTTCGATCCGGCCTGTACCGACCCAGCCGCTGGTGAAGGTCGCGTCGAACTCTCCACCGACACGCAGGTCGCCGCTCACCTGGGCGATCCAGCGCGCGAGGCGGTCGGGTTCGGTGATTGCCGACCAGAGGTCATCGATGCCGGTGGCGTAGACGTCTTCGACGCGGACGACTCCCGAACCATTCTCCTCGCGCAGCTCTCCGAGCAGCTTCTGTTCGCTCATCACGATGCCTTTCCTTCCTTCTTGCCTCTGCCGACTTCGGTGTGCAGTGCGTCCATCCGCTGCGTCCAGACAGCGCGGTACGGCGCAAGCCAGTCATCGAGTTCGATGAGTGGCTCGGTGCGCAGCTCGTAGATCCTTCGTTGGGCATCCGCTCGAACTCCGACAAGTCCCGACTCGCGGAGGATTCGAAGGTGCCGGGATACACCTGGCCGCGCGATGGGCACGAGTTCGGCGAGTTCCGTGACAGTGGCGGGGCCTCGGCTCAGTGCATCGAGCAGCGTCCTGCGGTGCGGGTCGCCGATCGCGGTAAGCAGTGCATCCATGCGGCCGAGCGTACACCTCCGTGTACGTACACGTCTAGGTACCTAAGCGGAGTTCTCGGTCTGTTCCGGCCGCGAGTGGGCGACCGACGAAAGGTGTGGTCGCATTCCACTGGCGCGGTTCGCTCAGTGCCGGTTCCTGTTCTGCGTGAGCTCGAACACTGTTGGACCCGCCGCGCGGCGTCAGCGTGCGTCGAGGAGCACGTAGACGGAGGTGACGGTGCTGCCATCGATGATGAGCACATCGCGAACGGTGATGATGGCGGTCCCGCCTTCGGGCCCGAGGTTCCAGCTGTAGGTGACCAGGTCCCGCGCGCCGTGAATGGGGCCGGTCCGGGTGACGACGGCCCTGGGCAGTTGCGCTGAGCGGTGACATCGCGGGGACGGTCCTCTTCCCCGCGGATCACCCGCCGAGGAACTGTTGGAGGGCGGCGTTGACCTCGTCGGCATGAGTCCACAGGAGGCCGTGCGGCGCACCTTCGACCTCGACGTAATCGGCGTCCGGGATGGCCAGACGGAACCTGCGGGCAGTGGCATCGATCGGCAGGATGTTGTCCTTCGTGCCGTGCAGGATCAAGGTCGGCTTGTCGGAAACGCGCACAGCCTCGACGTCACCGCGGAAATCCTCGATCCATGACGGGACGACCGCATACGCGGCGACCGGTGCGCTCGCGATGGCGACGTTCCAACTGCCGGCGACGGCCTCCGGGCTGATGCGGGTGCCGAGGTTCTCGTCCACGTTGTAGAAGTCGTGAAAGAACCGGGTGTACCAGGCGTACCGGTCCTGTTTCGCGGCCGCGGCGATGCCGTCGAACACGTCCTGCGGTACGCCTTCCGGATTATCGTCACCTCGGACGAGGAAGGGTTCGAGCGACGCGAGGAACGCGAACTTCGCGATCCGCTCATGCCCGTACCGACGGACGTATCGGGCAAGCTCCCCGGTGCCCATCGAGAAGCCGACGAGCACGACATCCGCAGATCGAGGGCTTCCAGCAGCGCATTCAGGTCGGCGGCGAACGTGTCGTAGTCGTAGCCGGAGCTCACCTTCGATGACTGCCCGAATCCGCGACGGTCGTAGGTGATCACGCGGTACCCCCGAGCGAGCAACTCGCGCGTCTGCCTCTCCCAACTGTGACCGTTGAGTGGATACCCGTGGATGAGCACCACCGGTTGGCCCGAGCCCTGGTCCTCGTAGTACAGCTCAATCAGGCCCGTGTTCTCGGTGCCGACCGCGACGTATCCCATGATCTTGCCCTTTCGTCTCGGGTCCGGCAGAATGCGGCCCCGCGTGCAACCAGACACTCTGTTCTCGGAACACGGTCAAGGCCTCTCGCGGATCACGCCGGCCACGGACCGCGGATCTCTTCCGAGCCCGTTCGTCGGCGTCCACGTGCGCACGGTAGTCCCTGGTGGCACTTACGTGACTTCCACCGACGCGAGTGCTCCGCCCGCGCTGTGATGCTGGCGGAGCACCACTCGACAAGCGCCGAACACCGAGCGCTCCAAGCCCGGACAGGACGCTCAGCGCTCCTGTCACCGTCCGCCCGACAGGTGAACAACTCGTCCCGACACCGGCGGACCGCACCAGAAAGGAAACCACCGATGATCGAACAATCCACCCGGGCCCAGTCCGGCAGCGCCACCCCCTCACCGCTCGCCGCGAGCGAATCGCCTTCGGCCCGCCCTCCGGCCACAACGGGCGACCACGAAACGCGGTACACAGCCGGCGTGAGCCTGGCCGCGGTGCTGGGTGGAATCCTCTTGAGCGTGAACCACGCACAACGATCCGTTCTGAGCGACGGCCGCGCGCGCGGCGTGGCCGGAATGCCTCCCGTGCGGTCCGGAGGAAGCTGAAATGACGTGGAGCACACGCGAATTGGCAGACCTCGCCGGCACGACCGTCAACACGGTTCGCCACTACCACCGGCTCGGCCTGCTCGACGAGCCCGGACGCCGGTACAACGGGTACAAGCAGTACGGGGTACAAGATCTTGTGCGGCTCTTGCGGATCCGGCGTCTCGCGGACTTGAGCATGCCGCTGGCTCGGATCCGGCGGGTCTGCGCGGGGGGTGAGAGCACACCGGAGGAGCTGTGGGCGGTGGACGCCGAACTCGAGATGAAGGTCGAGCGTCTGCAGCGCGCACGTGCCGATATCGCCACGATACTTCGCGACAATGCTCCGGCAGACGCACCGGCGGGCTTCGCGTCGGTTGCGTCCCGATTGTCCCAGTCGGACAATGCGATCATCCACATCTACACGCAGCTCTATGACGCGGATGCGATGGCAGACCTGCGGCGCATGGTCGAAGTGGATGCCGATGAGGGCGCGATCGGGAATCAGATCAATGCGCTCGCGCCGGACGCGGACGAGGAGACCCGGCGATGCCTGGCAGAACAGCTCGCTCCCACACTCGCGCGGAACCTCATCGACTACCCGTGGCTGAAGGACCCGTCCCGCCATCTGTCCAAGAGCAAGCACGTCGCGCAGAACACCGTCATCGAGGCGGTCGCAGCGCTGTACAACTCGGCACAACTCGACGTCCTCTTCCGCGCCGGCACGCTGGCTCAAGACTCGCTGCGAGCCGGGTCGGCAGAGACCGCACGCACGGCGACGGGGGATCGCGACTCGATCGGAGCCGCTCTCTCGTGAAGGTGTTCATCTTCGGAGTCAGTGGTGCTGTCGGAAAGCTCCTCGCCCGGAACTTGGCTGATCGAGGCGATGAGGTCGTCGGCCTCGTTCGGCGTGAGGAGCAGAGAACCGATCTCTCCATGCGCGGGGTCGAGACTTTCGTCGGTGAGCTGACCGAGCTGGACGCCGAGTCCCTCTCGCCCATGCTCAGCGGATGCGATGTCGTCGTGTACACGGCCGGATCAAATGGCGGTGCTCGACGGATCACGGCGGCGGTGGACGGCGAAGGTGTCGAGAAAGCCCTCGAAGCGACACGACTCGCGGGCGTCGGTCGCTTCGCTCTGCTCTCTGTGCTTCCCGAAGCCGCGCGCGGGCAGCGCCAAGACAGTGACGTCGAGTTCTACTTCGCCGTGAAGAAGCTCGTCGACGTGACCGTCACCCTGAGCGATCTCGACTGGCTGATCCTGCGGCCGTCGCTGCTGCTCGATCGCGCCGGGACCGGAACAGTGGCCCTCGGTCCCGCACAGCCGAATGATGAGATCTCGCGTGAGGATGTCGCGGCCACGCTGGCAGAGCTCCTCCACGAGCCTCGGATACGGCGGCAGCTCCTGGAGCTGAACCAGGGGTTGACGCCGATCGACAAGGCCGTTCGCGCGAATCTTGCCTGGTGTGTCTCTCAGCGTGGGAATCGACCTGAGGAGTCCGACCGCGATGGTGATGCGGCGGGTCAGAGGTGAAGCTCCTTGAGTTGGCGGCGGGACGTGACGCCCAGCTTGCGGAAGATGGTCCGCAGATGCGCCTCGATCGTCCGCGGACTGAGGAACAGCGTCTCGGCGACTTCGCGTGAGGTGGCGCCCGTTGCCACGAGGCGCGCGATGTGCAGCTCGTGCTCTGTGAGCACCACGCCCGGCCGCGAGCTTCGAGCACGAGGGTGCTCGCCGGTGGCGCGCAATTCCTTGGCGGCGCGGTCGGCGAAACCCATCGCTCCGATGTCTGTGAGCATGGCGTGTGCCGTGCGCAGCTGTTCCCGGGCTTCGCGGCGACGACCTTCGCGCCGGAGCCATTCACCGTAGACGAGGTGAGCGCGCCCGAGGTGACCGATGACGCGGGACCCGGTCAGCCGGTCGAGCGACTCGCGGTAGTGGTCCTCGGCGTCCTCACCGGGTGTGATCAGAGCCTGTGAACGGGCAGCCACACCCAGCGCCCACTCGGTGCTGCTTGCGTGGGCTCGCCCGGCCAGTTGTTCATACGCTGCTCGCGCCTGCTCCGACCGGCCGGCACGCGAGGCCGCTTCGACCAACTCGGGCAGCGCAAGGCCCACCACAGCGAATTCATCGGACTCCGCGGCGCGCAGAGCCGCCACCAGCGCGGACTCGAAGTTTCCTGTCGCGTTGTGCAGGACCGCGAGCGCATACTGCGCCATATTGTCGGCTCCGCTGGCTCTCCCCCCGGACCGGGCGGCGCTGTCGCATAGGTCGGTGGTCTCTGCTTCCCGGCCTCGCCAGGAAGCGAGGATGAGAGCCCCGTGGGGCAACGGCACAGCCCCCGTGGCCCGGGCGATCGCTCCGCTCTCATCCAGGAGTTCCGCTGCGCGGCTGAACTCGCCGCTCAGCACGAGGGCCACCGAATGAGTGATCAGGGCAGCATGCAGGGTGGCCACCGCCCCCGTCCTGCGGGCGATCGCGACGCTGCGGACGGCCAGGTCCCGCATCAGATCGTCCTCGAAGAGCGCGACAGCCGTGCGGCTGGCGAGCCAGAGCCAGCGATCGCTGTCCGACTCGCCGGCGATGTCTCGCTCGAGCTGCTCGTCACGCAACAGCATGAGCGATTCTCGCAGCTCGCCAACGCCGGCGGCGTAGCCCTGCGTGCACGTCTTCACGAGCCCGTCGAGCAGGACGTCCAGGGGCCGTGGTGGATCGGGCGGGCGGGGCGCGGCTCGGGCTGCCTCTGCGACGTTCCGCACATCGCCGGCATCGGCACCGGAGTTGATGGATGCATTGAGGGCGAACAGAAAGGTCTCTCGAGACAGGGCGCGGTCCAGCGGCGCCAGTGCGCGCGCGGCTGCCAGGAATTGGGCGGGCACGTCGTCGCTGCGTGCGAGATAGAAACTGATATGCGCTCTGAACAGCGTGAGGCGCGCGGACTGCAAGGGCTCCAGGGGTCCCTGTGCCGCAAGCGCGAGCAGGCTCAATGCTTCATCTGCGGCGCCTGCCTCGTATTTCGCCTGCGCGGCGGTCATGGCGCGTTGAATGCGCACGGCCGGGTCCGGAGTGATCTCCGTCGCCCGCTGGAAGAACGCCGCCGCAGCCGCCATGCCGCCGCGCAGGAGCGCTCGATCGCCGGCGCGCTCCAGCTCGATGGCGATGTTTTCGTCGTTGCCGGGGACGGCCTGCCCCTGATGCCACGCCCGTCGATCGGGATCGATGCCCGCGTCGGTGGCGGCAGCCAGCGCTTCATGCGCACGACGACGTTCCGACGGGGCCGCAGCGCCGTAGATCGCTGATCTGACCAGAGGATGCCGGAACCGCACCACCGAGTCGATGGCGAGCAGCCCGGAAACCTCCGCCGCGGAGACGGCGGAGGGCTCGATTCCGAGGTAGGACCCGGCCTCGAACAGCAGCGTCGCGTCGCCGGTAGGCTCGGCCGCGGCGAGCAGGAGCAAGCGTTGCGCATCGGAAGGGAGTGCGCTCATCCGCTGCAGGAAGCCCTCTTCGAGGCGGTGCGCGACGCTGTGTCGATCGGGTATATCGAACCCGCTTGCCAGGATCGTCGGTCGGACGTTTCGTGGCAGCTCCAGCAGGGCCAAGGGGTTGCCATGCGCTTCCGCGACGACCCGGTCCCGTACGACGTCGTCAATGGGGGTGCGGACCTCAGCCGCAAGCAGCGCCCGCGCGTCGGTGTCGCGGAGCCCGGCAAGTGGCATGACCGAAATACCGGAAAAGACCGCAGACTCGCTGTCCTCAGAATCGCGGCCGGCGATGAGGAACGCCAGTCGTTCGGCCGCCACTCGCCGTGCCGCGAAGGCGATGACCTCGGCCGATGCGCGATCCAGCCATTGCGCATCATCGACAAGACAGAGCAGCGGCTGTTTCTCAGCGCTTTCCGCCAGCAGATTCAGCACAGCCAGACCGACCAGGAACCTGTCCGGCCGAGGCCCCGTTTTGCCTCCGAAGGCGACGGCGAGCGCATCGCGCTGGGGCTCGGTCAACTCGGAGTCGTACTGCAGAAGAGGCGCACACAATTGATGCAGCGCCGCATATGCGAACTGCCTTTCCGACTCCATGCCGATCACCCGCACGATCCGGAAACCCGATTGTTCGGCGATGGAACGCGCAAAATCCAGAAGGGCCGTCTTACCGATCCCCGCCTCGCCCCGGGCGAACACGGCGCTGCTCCGGCCGGCGTGCGCGTCAGCGAGGATGCGCTCGAGAGTGTCGCGTTCCATCTGTCGGCCGAACAGATGCACCGGAATCCTCCATCGACGTCAGGCGAGTTGTGACTGCGTTTTCATTCCGGATCGGGAATGACACATTCCCATGTGCCTACCACACAGTATCCGAATGAATGCGCGACGATGCTTTCCGGATTAATGGAAATGTACGCATGCAACGAAAGAGGCTCGCGTTCGACAACGATTCTCGTTCGCCGGGCATGGCTCACCGCGACGAACCCGCTGTGTCTACGGACCGACGGGACCACTCGGGTTTCGCATGGCGCGCACCCGCTCGTCGGCGATGGCGTGCGCGCGCAGCATCACATCCAGCTGCGCGGGATTGTACAGCTCAGCCATGGCATCCACGAACGTCCTCGCGTTGACCTTTCCTTTCCGGGACAGGTGCGCGGACGGGTCGCTCAACCACGGGTAGTCGATGATGTTCTGCGCGAGACTCTTCGCCAGCCTCTCGGCCAGATCCTGCCTGGCACGTTCATCCGCATCGGCCGGCAACCGGTCGATCTCGGCGCTGGTGTCATCGGTGGTATCCGCCGCCATCCTGCGAACGTCGGCCAGCGCGCCTTCGTCGTAGAACTGGCTGTAGATGTGGATCACCGAGCGGTCACGTTCCGAAAGCCGAGAAGCGACCGACTCGAATCCGGCCGGGCCATCTGCGGGTGCCCCGTGGTGGAGGATCTCTGCGATGTCCGCACGAGCGCTCTGCAGGCGGGCGATACTCATCTGGAGTTCGGCATCGAGGGCGCGCAGCGCATCGGGAGCGCCGTCCACTCCGACGCTGAGATCCGGCATCTGAGACAACGGCACGCCCAGTTCTGCGAGACGTCGGATGCGCAGCAGACTCACCAGGTGGCGCACCCCGTACTGCTTGTATCCGTTGTACCGGCGTTCGGGCTCCTCCAGCAGTCCTATCCGGTGGTAGTGACGGATGGTGTTCACCGTCGTACTGGCCATTTCGGCCAGCTCACGCGTGCTCCACGGCATCCCATGTCCTTTCCGGGCTCACGGCCCACGCTTCGCGGACAACGGTAACCCGGCCGCGATCGCCGGCTTCGCGGACCATCCATTCCGGATCGACCGGGGAGACGTCGTGCCGTCGGCGGTGAGCGGTCGCTCGAGCCATCCGTCCTCCTCGCGGACTGCGCTACTGGCAGCACCTGCATCCGTACAGTCGACACCCTGTTGCCGCCACAGGGTCAACGGCTGCCTTCCTCATCCGCCAGAAACCCCGGCGAACTTGACCGTGTGCCGACAACATGGTGTCAACTGGCGTCGCCTGGCAGCCGGGCCACGACGACCAACCAAGGAGCCCGACGACATGGATTACGGTCACGCAGTAGAGTTCGGAGTCTTCATCACGCCGACCAACGCCCAGCCGCAGGCGCCGGTGGCGTTGGCTCAGCTGAGTGAGCAGCTCGGATTCGATCTCGTGACGTTCCAGGACCACCCCTATCAGCCGCGCTTCCTGGACACGTGGACTCTGCTGTCCTACACCGCGGCGGCGACATCGACGATCCGTCTCGCCCCGAACGTGCTGAATCTTCCCTTGCGACCCCCCGCTGTGGTCGCGCGGGCGGCGGCGTCTCTGGACCTGCTCTCGGGCGGCCGGTTCGAGCTGGGCCTGGGGGCGGGGGCCTTCTGGGATGCGATCGAGGCGATGGGTGTGCCACGGCTGACCCCCGGGCAGGCTGTCGAGGCGTTGGAGGAGGCGATCGATCTCATCCGAGGCATCTGGAATCCCGACCAGCGCGGGCCGCTGCCCAGCGGTGAGCGCTACCCGCTGGGGGGCGCGAAGCGGGGACCCTCCCCCGCGCACGAGATACCGATCTGGATCGGTGCGCTCAAGCCGAGGATGCTGCGCTTGACCGGACGCAAGGCCGACGGCTGGCTGCCGAGCCTGGGCTACCTTCAGCCGGCCGAGATCGGCGCTCAGCACGAGCGGATCGATGACGCCGCGCGCGGGGCCGGGCGCAACCCCGCGGAGGTGCGACGCCTGCTGAACGTCCCCTCCAGCACTGACTCGGGCCAGCTGGCGGATCTCGCCCTGACCCACGGATTCTCCACATTCATCGTGGCCACCGACGACCCGAACGCACTGACCCACTTCGCGCAGGAGACGATACCGACGGTGCGCGGACTCATCGAAGCAGAACGAGTTCGGCGGGGCACGGTCGCGCCGGGACGATCGACACGCGCGCTCGCAGCACGGCGCGAGGGCATCTCCTATGACGAGGTCCCCGCCTCCCTGAGAGGCAAGACGATCGAGCCGGGTGACTTCGCCTACCGCGCCGTGCGGTCCACCTACCTGCGCGGCGGCGCCCCCGGAATCGTCTTCCGCCCCGATGACACCGCGGGAGTGCAGGATGCCGTGGCGTTCGCCCGCGCTCACCGGCATCTGCCGCTCGGCATCCGCAGCGGCGGGCACGGCGTCAGCGGTCGCAGCACGAACGACGGAGGAATCGTCATAGACCTCGCCGGGCTGCGGGAGATCGAGGTCCTGGACGAAGCCCGCCGGTTAGTGCGCGTGGGTCCGGGAGCTCGCTGGCAGGACGTCGCGCGTGCGCTGGAGCCGCACGGGTGGGCGATCACCAGCGGCGACTACGGCGGCGTCGGCGTCGGCGGCCTCGCCACCGCCGGGGGGATCGGATTCCTCGGCCGAGAACACGGCTTGACCATCGACCAGCTGGTCGCCGCCGAGGTGGTCCTCGCCGACGGCGCACTCGTGCGCGCCTCCGCGGACCAGAACCCCGAGCTGTTCTGGGCCGTGCGCGGAGCCGGCGCCAACGTCGGGATCGTCGTCTCCTTCGAGTTCCGAGCTACGCCCATCGGAAAGGTGGCGTGGGTTCAGCTGGTCTTCGACGCCTCCGATGCGGCATCCTTGCTTCACCGCTACGCCCACGCGACAGAGGACGCCCCCCGGGATACGACGCTCTTCCTCATCGCCGGCGCAGCGCGCCCCGCGACCGCGCCGGTTGCCCGGCTGTACGGCGTGATCGACTCGGAGGACACCTCCGTGATCATCGAGCGCCTGCAGCCGTTCCTGACGATCGCCCCGCTGCTGGACCAGTCCGTGCAGCTGGGTTCGTACGCCGACGTCATCACCAACGCCCCGGACACGTCCCACGATGGGCGAGGTGAACCGGGCTTCCGCTCCGGTCTGCTCGATGAGCTCGGTCCGGAGACGGCTGCCGTTGCGGCAGAGCTGGTGCTGTCCGGCAGCACGCCGTGGTTCCAGCTCCGCCCCGTCGGCGGAGCCATCGCCGATGTCCCCGAACAGGCGACCGCCTACGCGCACCGCAGAGCCCGGTACTCGGTGACCGCCGTCGGTCGCTCGGCTTCCTTCGACGAACTGTGGACCCGCCTGGAGGAGCGCTTCGACGGCCTTTACCTGAGCTTCGAGTCACGCACCGGACCCGACATCGTGGCGCGGGCGTTCCCGCCCGCCACTCTGGAACGGCTGCTCACACTCAAGGAGCAGCTGGACCCGGAGGGTCTCTTCCGCGACAACTTCCCCGTCCGATAGCCGCGGTCCGCCGGCGGATGCGGGCTCAGAACGGCCAGATCAGTGGGACGTACAGCAGCGCGACCGCGAGGAAGACGAGCGCCAGTGGCAGGCCGATCCCCGCGGTGATGCCCGCGGCGTTCAGAACCTCACTGAGGACGAACAGCGAAGCGATGAACAGAACGAGCGGGTCGCTGAAATCCCGCAGAGCCTCGTTGAGATCGAGCACCCCCGTCGCCCCAGCGCCATGGGCACGAACAGGGCGACGACCACGAGCGGAACACGGTTCGTCACGAACCCCACCACGGCCAGGGCGAGCACGACGAAAGTGGCGATCATCGGTGAGATCACGGTATCGGTCCCGCGTATTCCATCCAGAAGTCGATCGCGTCCGCGCGCGGGCGAGGCTTCACCTGACTGCCGTCCGCGGTGAACTCCATGACCTGTTCGGGGGCCGTCCGCACTGCCGGCCAGGGCGCAAGCGCAACCGCGGCAGGAGCTCCGGTGCTCACGAAGGCCATCCAGAACCCGCTGATCTGATCGCGCAACCGGTAGTCGGATTCCGTGTAGTCCGCGTCGCTGTCGACTCCCAGATTGTCGTAGGCGTATGCCACTTCCGCACCGTGATACGCGCCGTACTTCTCCAACCCCTCCTCCGGCGGCGTGTGGGAGAAGAAGTAGACGTAGGCGTCGGCATCCGCGGACTGTGTGTGCAGACGCGCCCACCGGTGCATCGCGCGGGTCATGACCCGATCGGTCTGCGCCTGCAGGGAGGACTCCAGCGCCTGCTTCGGCGTGTCGCCGGGGTACAGACTGAGGAATCTGTCCACCAGATCGCCGTACGCCTCGGTGGCGGTCGCCCGGTACTCGTCGACGTCGATCTGGGACGAGGCGGCGAGCGCGAGCGACGCTTCGTCGGCGTTGCTGCCCACGAGGATCGGCACGTCGTGCTGTTGACCGGAGGCGTAGATCTCCGCCGGTGAGCTCGGCAGGACGTGTCCGTCGATGGAAGGGCGCCAATGAGCCGCGAACGCGCGGGATGCTTCGAGGATGCGATCCACCGGCATCCCACGCATCTCCGCGATCGTCGCGTCGCCCAACCGCTCGCTCACTCGCCGGCCGACATCCTCCGCGGCGTCTCGGGTGTCGAACTGATCTCCGTTCTCGGTGTCGCCTGTCGTGCCCATGCATGCACCGCTGCCGGCGATGATGCCATCGAGCAGGCCATCCGCGAGCGGAGTCGCCCCCAGGATGCACACGCTCTGACCCCCCGCCGACTCGCCGGCGATCGTCACCCGCTCCGCATCGCCGCCGAACGCCGCGATGTTCTCTCGCACCCATTCGAGTGCCGCGATCTGGTCCAGGAGGCCGTAGTTCCCCGACGCGTCGTAGCCCGACTCGGCTGCAAGGTCGGGATGGGAGAGGAAGCCGAGTACGCCGAGCCGGTAATTGATGGTGACTGTGATCACGTCACCGCGGGACGCGAGCGCTGCACCGTCGTACAGAGGCAACGCGCCGGACCCCGTGGAGAAGCCTCCGCCGGGTATGTACACAAGCACGGGAAGATCATCACCGGCAGGCGCAGTGCTCCGCCAGATGTTGAGCGTGAGACTGTCTTCGCTCACGGGGTAGGGGTTGAGCAGGGTGCCTTCCAGCGGCACATCCACCAGTTGCGCGAGTGCCCGCGTCGAGAAGCTCGAGGTGCCCTGGACGGGAACCGCCGAGAATCGGTCGGCGACGAGCACTTCTTCGCGCGGCGCGGGTGGTTCGGGTGCGCGCCACCGTCGCTCCCCCACCGGAGGCCGCGCATACGGGATGCCCGCGAAGATCTCCACGGTGCGCGCATCATCGGTGACTCCCTGCACGGGACCCTCCTGAGTGGAGACCTGTGGTGTGAGTTTCGGATCGCCGTCTCCGGCCGCGCGGGTCTGAGCCGGCGGGTAGGCCAGTACGGCCGTTCCGCCCACGAGGAGGGCAGCGAGCAGCCACGCACCGAACTGGAATCCGGCGGGTTGCCGCATCCACCAGCGGGCCCCCACGCCTATCGGCACTAGGAGCGTCAGTGTCAGCGCCCATCCCCACCACGGGCTTTGGTTGAGCCAGAGCACGGCCAGCGCGATCGCCGCCAACAGCAGAAGTGCAGGCGCGTAGCCCAGGAACGGGAGGAACCGTGGGCGCCTCTCGACGGCGCGGGCCGCTGGTCCGTGAATCGGGTCCATGATTCGGCTGCTTCCTGGCGGGTCGTGGTTCGAGGGATGCTCGACTTCCGCCCCAGTAGAAACCGTGTTGTCAGGACACGGTCAACTCCCTCCATGACGAGGGAGCAAGCTCTGGACTCGGTGGCTCAGCCTGCGGACGCAGCCGAGGCTGTGTGGGTCGTTGAGGTGCCGAGATTCGCCGAGGCCCACTCGCCGAGCTGATCGAGAATGGGCAGCAGGCCACGGCCGCTTTCCGTCAGCGCGTACGACACCGCCAGCGGAGGGCCGGAGTCGACCGTCCGCGCCACCAACCCGGCGTGAGCCAGCTCGGACAGACGGTCCGAGAGCACCGTGTCGCTGATGCCGCTGACCGCGCGGCGTAAGGCTGCGAAGGACACCGGTCCGGGCCCGAGGGTGGAGACGATCATGCCGTTCCAACGCTTGCCGAGCACGCTGAACGCCAGGGTGACTGCGCCGTCGCAGGCATGGGTGGCGCTCTCCGTCTCGGTCATACCGCCATTCTAGCCATGCTACGCTCTCCGTGGTTACTGCGGAATTCGTAGTGACTACGCAATCGAAAGGACTCCTGTGACTCTGTTCCGCTTGGACGCCAGCATCCTGCCCGCAACCTCCGCCAGCCGCGCGCTCGCCGATCTCGTCGAGTCGGAGTGGACGACGGCGCACCCTGACTCCACCGTCACGCGGCGCGACCTTGCGCAGGACCCCGTTCCTGCCACCGTCTGGGCCGATGCTGTCACGGGCAGCTTCGCCGAAGAAGGGCAGCGCACGGCCGGGCAGATCGCTGCCCGTGAACTCGCGACGACCTTCGCCGACGAGTTGATCAGCGCCGACGCGTTGCTGTTCGCTGTGCCGCTGTACAACTACGGCGTCTCGCAGCACTTCAAGACCTGGTTCGACCTCGCCTACACCGACCCCCGCATCGACCCGACCGGGACTGCCCTCAGGGGCAAGCCCGCCACTCTGGTCACCGTCCTGGGCGGCAACTACGCGCCCGGCACCCCGAAGGAAGGCTGGGACCACTCCACCGCGTGGTTGCGCCGTGTGCTGGAGGACGTCTGGGGACTCGACCTCCGGGTCGTCCAGCGGCCGTTCACGTTGGTGGGGGTCAACCCGATGCTCGACGCGTTCACCGACACGGCTCAGGAACTGAAGGATGCCGCGGAGCAGTCCGCGCGCAGGCACGGGCGCGAGATCGCCGCCGCGCGCGTGACTGCGGCCTGAGCGCCACGCCGCAATCGACAGAGGCTCGGAATCCCGCACTCCGCGCGAGTTCCGAGCCTCTGGTGGTCGGGCTGCCGTCGACCGCCGCTGGGCGGGCGAATCACTACGTCGGTTCTGCGATGAGGGCCGTTGTGATGTCGGCCCGACCGCCGACCGCGGATCGGGCGCGGCGTCAGAACGACCCGCCGTCTCCCGCGCCGGAACCGTCTCCCCCGCCGGAGTCCCCGGTTGTGCGGTCATGGCCGACCGCGCCGGCTGCGCCGCCTGACGTGTCCGAACTGCCGGCGGCAGCCTTCCTCCGCGTGCTCGATTGCCAGACCCAGTAGGGGACAGCCAACGCACTGCCGACACCCACGCCGATGGCGATACCGACGCCGATGTTGTCCATCACCAGCCCGATGGCCACGCCGATCGCCAGCCCGACAGGGATTGCGACACCCCAGGCGGTGGCGCTCATCTGACCGCTCTTGCTCTCGTCGTCTGCCATACCCGCCACCCTACGAAGCGCGCCCTCAACCGGCATCCATCGGTAGGGGGAGATCGTCGAACCTCTGGGGGTCTCACCGACCTGTCGGCGGCAGTGTGTCGACCCCGTGACGCCTGGGCTTTTCAGGTTCCGCCGCAGTGTCGGGCGACGCGTTGGATCGGACCGCCGACGCACCGGCATCCGGATGGTGCT
Source organism: Microbacterium sp. zg-B185 (assembly GCF_030246885.1). Taxonomy (NCBI): domain Bacteria; kingdom Bacillati; phylum Actinomycetota; class Actinomycetes; order Micrococcales; family Microbacteriaceae; genus Microbacterium; species Microbacterium sp. zg-B185. Next base: position 1,153,131 of record NZ_CP126739.1, on the reverse strand, counting down.
GCTCGTCCAGGTCCCTCTCCTCATCGCGTTGCTCCAACGGCGGCAGGCGGTCACGGGCCGGTGTGGTCTCGTCTCGATCGCTCATGTGCCGAGCCTTCTTCCGCGCATCGCCCGACGCCCAGGGGTTGTCATCCTTGAGCAGTCATGATCCAAGACCAACCCGCGCGTGGTCGGTGGGTGCTCACCGCATCCCTCGGGTGGCGGACGCCACGGTCGCAGCGCCCAGTCCTCCGGTGGCAAGGCGACCGGACTCGTCCCGATCAGGACCACGGGCTTGCCGCCAACGACTGCGGGTGTCGTCAGCGACCGAGCACCGCGTCCAGGAGTCGGTCGACATCTCGCGGACCGACGGTGGTGCGAGCCAAGGCCCGCAGGATGACCGCGCCGATGAGTGCGTCTGCGACCTCGTCCACGGGCGCACCTTCAGGGAGGTTGGGCACCGTGCCGGTGGCCCGCATCAGGCGTTTCGAGATCGAATCCGACCCTGACAGGCTGTCACGCAGCCGGAGACCCACTTCGGCGTGCTCCGCCGCGGCGGCGATGAGAGAGCGCAGCATGCCCTCACCTTCCGCGCTGCCCAGCAGCGCGAAGACGCGTCCGAGCCAGGTGGTGAGGTCCTGACGGATGTCGCCGGTGTCCGGCGGACGCAAACGTTCGGTGGGCAGCATCCCCTCGAGCAGACACTCCGCGATCACGGCGCCCTTCGACGGCCACCAGCGGTAGATCGTCTGCTTGCCCACCCCGGCGCGTGTCGCGATGCCCTCGATGCTGAGGTGGTCGTAGCCGCGTTCAGAGAGCAGTTCCACGGTCGCGCGCAGGATCGCCAGCCGGGCCGCTTCGCTGCGCACCGGACCGCTTCGGGGTAGGGCCATCGCGGGGCATCCCTCCGGATAAGACGAGACGGTGCGTGTTATCTTAGCCACGCTTGTCGATGACGAGGGGCTCCTCGTCATCGAGGTGCACCCTCGACGATCTGAGGGAGAGTCGTGGCCGAGCTGTTGCACCGGTTGGGGACGTTCGCGGCACGCCGTGCGGGGACGGTCATCATCGCGTGGGTCGTGATCCTCGGGATCGCAGTCGGCGGGTTCCTCGTCGGGTTCAAGGGACTGAGCTCGAGCTTCGACATCCCGGGCACGGCCTCCGGAGACGTGATCGCCGAGCTCGAGGAGCAGCTGCCCGACTTCAGCGGCGCGTCCGGAACCGTCGTCTTCCACACCACCGACGGGTCGGCGTTCTCGGACGCGCAGCAGGCCGAGATCACCGCACTCGCCGAGTCCGCACGCGACCTGCCCGACGTCGCGGACGTGATCGACCCGTTCGCGACGCAGCAGCAGCTGGCAGATCAGCGTCAGCAGATCGAGGACGGCCGCACACAGATCGCCGCCGCCCGCGCGCAGGCGGAGGCCGGGCAAGCTCAGCTGGATGCCGGGACCGCGCAGTTGGATGCCGCGCAGACGCAGCTGGATCAGGGTCGTGCACAGGCTGAGGCGGCGGGCTTGCCGACCACCGAGCTGGACGCGCAGCAGGCGATCCTGGACGCTCAGCGGGCGCAGTTAGAGACCGAGCAGCAGGCCCTCGCCGACGGTCTTGCGACGATCCAGGGACAGGAAGCCACGCTGGAACAGGGTGCCGAGCTGATCTCGTTCGCCGACGGCATCCGGGTGGTGTCCGAGGACGGCGCCACCGCCATCGTGAATGTGCAGTTCACCGAGCCGCGCCTTGAACTCGCTCAGACCTCCAAGGACGCGGTCATCGAGCATTTCGAGAGCGAGCCGGTCGACGGCGTCGAGGTCGCCTTCTCCAGCGACATCTCTCAGGGTGTGCCGCAGATCCTCGGTGTCGGGGAGGTCGTCGGCGTCGCACTGGCGGCGGTCGTCCTGATCGTCGTACTCGGCTCGCTGCTGGCGGCGGCGTTCCCGATCGTCACGGCCTTGGTCGGTGTCGCCATCGGCGCCATGGCCACGCTCGCCTTCTCGGGGGTGGTGCAGATGGCCTCGGTCACGCCGATTCTGGGGGTGATGCTTGGGCTTGCCGTCGGCATCGACTACTCGCTGTTCGTGCTCTATCGACACCGCAAGCAGCTGCTGCAGGGCGCTGACGTGGTCGAATCCATCGGCCTGGCCAACGGCACCGCCGGCAACGCCGTCGTGTTCGCCGGGACGACGGTGATCGTTGCGCTGCTCGCGCTCAACATCACCGGCATCCCCTTCCTGGGGCTCATGGGAACGGCCGGCGCGATCAGCGTCGCCGTCGCCGTGCTGATCGCCATCTCTCTCACACCCGCGCTGCTGGGGCTCGCGAAGAGTCGCGTGCTCAGTAAGCGCGCCCGCGCTCGCGCCGCCGCTGGGACCGCACTGAGCGATGCCACGACGCTGCGGGCGCGCAACCGCGCGAGCGCACCGATGTCGACGCTGCGCGCCATCCTCACCGTCATCGTCGCGACGGTCGCCCTGCTGGTCGTTGCGATCCCCGCGATGTCGATGCGCCTGGGTTTGCCCGACGGCGGATCCGAGTCCGCAGATTCCACCGCCTACCGCGCGTTCACCCTTACCGAAGACTCGTTCGGCGCCGGAGTCAACGGACCCTTGCTGGTCACCGCGACCCTTCCAGAGGGGCTCGACGACGATCAGGTGCTGAACGATCAGCTGCTGGTCGCCCGCCAACTGGCCGCGATGGACGACGTCGTCGCTGTTGCGCCCATCGCCGTTTCGGACGACAACACTCTCGCCGCGTTCCAGGTCGTCCCCGCCGAAGGTCCGAACAGCACCTCGACGGAAACACTCGTGCGGGAGCTTCGCGACCTGCCACCCATTGCTGATCAGATCACGCTCGGCGTGGCCGGTCAGGCTGCGATCAACATCGACATCTCGGAGGCGCTCGCGAATGTGCTGCCGCTCTACCTGCTTGTGGTGGTCGGCCTGTCATTCCTGATCATGGTCATGGTCTTCCGCTCGCTGCTTGTGCCACTGATCGCCACTGCCGGTTTCGTGCTGTCGCTCCTGGCGACCTACGGCGCGGTCACGGCCGTCTTCCAGTGGGGATGGCTCGGTGACTTGTTGGGCGTACACAACCCCGGCCCGATCCTGAGCTTCCTGCCGGTGATCCTGGTGGGCATCCTGTTCGGCCTGGCCATGGACTACCAGCTGTTCCTGACGACCGGGATGCGGGAGGCATGGGCCCACGGTGCACCCGCGCGGCTTGCCGTCGCGCAGGGATTCCGCGCAGGCCGCACGGTCGTGATCGCGGCAGCGCTGATCATGATCGCGGTCTTCTCCGGCTTCATCACCTCAGAGTCGGTGATCATCAAATCGATGGGTCTGGGCCTGGCCCTTGGCGTTCTCTTCGATGCGTTCCTCGTGCGAATGCTGCTCATTCCGGCGCTCATGCACCTGCTCGGCGAATCGGCCTGGTGGCTGCCGAAGTGGCTGAGCCGCGTCATCCCGAACGTGGACGTAGAAGGCTCGGCGCTGGAGCGTCGCCACCCGGTGCACCACACCCTCTGACCGTCTCCGGAGGGTCTTGCGCGGGCTCGCGCGCCAACGCTCCGGCCACCGGGTCACAGGGAACGGCGCCGCTTCCCGTGGTGGTGAACAGCAGACTCCCCTTCGCCGTGCGATCATCGCCGCCAACGCGGTCGCCGGATGCCGCCTGCTCTACGCCGCCCAACCGCACGACCCGCGAATACGTCGGTGTCAGCCAACCAGGACGGACTGTTGCCGTACCGGCAGTGCTGCGGCGGGTTCGCCGACGAGATGCAGCCCCTGTGCAGAGTTCGCCGTCGAGATGAGAGCTTCCAGCCAATGCAGGTTGATGTCCGGCTGTCGGCTGCCGTGGAATTTGAAGATCAGCGACGCCCCCGCATGCATCCACACGGAACTGCGGCCCTCACCCACACTGATGTCGTCCTTCCACGTGAAGAAGAACCCTTCCCCCCGGCGCAGCTTCGTTCCGATGGTGATCTGAAGGTGCGCCAGCACCCGGTCGTCGAAGTTCTTGGACGTTTGAGCGTTGTACGTGAACTTGCCCATGACGGGCCTCCAATGCGGCACGCACCAGAGATCGCCTGTTTCGGGGAGGAAACGCATTCGGCGGACGGAGACTGTGGCATACCGTTCCTTCGAAGTCTCGCAGGTTCCTTCCTCACCACAAGGGACCAGTGCTCAGTCTCCGCAAGATCGCCGATAGGCGACACACCAGCCGACCTGCGCCGAATCCGGCATGATTCCGGGGAAGTCCGAGCCGACGAACTGACGACTCTTGAAGAGGTCGTCTGGCCGCCGGATTGCCACCTCGTGGTCCGAGTTTTCGTTGTCAGGAGCATCGGTCTCAGCACCTCCTCCCCCGGACCTTGCGTACTCACTACCCGGTCCCATCCCAAGGCGGGGATTCGGGCCGCCGAGCCGCGAGGGACCTTCGGCCCTATCCGGGCGTCCGGCACGGAGGATTCACTGGGAGCGACCCAGGAGGCGCCATGAACCTGCACGCCGCTCCGAGCCGCTCGGCGTTCCCCGTTGCGACCACGGCGGCCGCGCAGCCGCTCCGCCGGAGCGACCCTCGTGGCCGTTCTGGCGGCCGCCGCGATGGTGATCCTCCCTCTCGGCGGAGCGGCCAGCGCGTGGATCGAGGACGGTGCGCCGGCGACGGGCACGGAAACTCCGTTGCCGCTCTTGTGGGGCGACCTCGCGGGGCTGGTGGGGGGTGCCCTGCTGGTGGCCGCGAGTCTGACGCTCCTCCGCAAACCCGGGAACTCGGCGCGACCGCCTAGGTCGTAGCCGCGCTGGTCCCCCATCACCGACGAAAGGCCCCCCGTGACCGACTCGCGCCCCCGTCTTCGATCCCGGAACCCCGGCATACGTCTCCCCGCGTCCGTCCTCTGGGCGACGGCCGCGATGGCCGCTCTCACCTTCGCCTTCCTCCCGGTCGGTGGGCCCGCTCAAGCGAGGCTCACCGACGAGAGTCCCGTCATCGAATCGCCGGACGGACCGAACACCGATGTCGAGGTGACCGGCCTCGGACCCGGAGCGAGGTTGACGGGAGGGTATCCGGCCACCCCGACGCCGCAGGATCCGATGGCGCCCTACCCCGCGGCACCCCCTGCGGGGTACACCCTGGGCGGCGGCTTCACCGCGCTGATCAATACCGTGAGCGTGACAGATCCGACACTGACCGCCGAGATGTACTGCATCGACGTCCGCACCGGAACCCTGATCGGCGGCGGTTACGAGAACGGAACGTGGGACGAATCGAACGTCCAGAACCTCGGGTACGTCGCCTACATTCTGAACAACTTCTACCCCGCGTTCCCCGCTGAACCGGCGGGTCTGGCGTCCGAAGGCGAGCAGGCCGCCGCCGTGCAATCGGCCATCTGGTACTTCACGGACGGCTTCATCCTGGACGCAGCCTCGCCGATACGGGCAGCGACGGCAGGAGTCATCGCGGCCGCGCAGCTCAACGGCCCGGTGACCGAGCCGCCTCCCCCGGCGGTATCCATCACCCCGCCCGCTGCCGCCGCGCCGGCGGGATCGGCGGCCGGCCCGTTCACCGTGACAACGGACGCCCCCAGCGTGACCCTCTCCGTGCCCGCCGGGTACACGATGTACGGTGACGCGGCCGCCACCGCTCCTCTCCCCAACCCCTACACGACCACCACGGGGGCCCAGGTGTGGGTGGGCAGCGGAACCGACGCGGTGGACGAGACGCTGCTGAGCGCTCGAGCGGTCGTAACCGTCCAGCGCGGGCGGGTGTACCTCTATGACGGCCTGGCACCGGGCGTCGATGACTTGCAAAAACTCGTCCTTGCTGAAACCGCCACGTTGGAGGCGACCGCCCAGGCGCCTGTCCAGTTCTTCGAGGCGGCCAGCCTGACCGTCAACAAGGCTTTCGCGGGGGCCGGAGTGGGCCAACAAGGGGCAAGTCAGCTGACCGTAGATTGCGGTGACGGCGTGGCGCGGGTAGCGGACATCCCGCAGGGCGCGTCCACGGCCCAGGTCTTCACCTTCGAGGGCATCGCCGTCGGGGCGACGTGCCTGATCGACGAACCAGCGACGGGAGAGACCACCGCGGTGACGGTGACCACTGACGCGCCGCAGAGCGTTCCGATACCAGAGGCGGGGGCGACGGCGACGATCACGAACACGGTGACCGTCCGTCCGGGAGCGCTCGATGTCACCAAGGTGATCGCGGGCCCGCAGGCAGGTCTCCAAGGCGAGATCACCCTCGATGTGGTGTGCGGCACCGCCCTCAGCGAGACGGTCGTCATCCCCGCAGGCGCGGCCGCCGGCACGTACACCGAGACATTCAGCGAACTCCCTGCCGGCACCGAGTGCACGATCACCGAGACGGCCACGGGTGAGACAGCCGCGGTGGTCGTCGTTTCCGACGGCCCGGTCACCGTCACCGTCGCGCCCGGCGCCGGGGTGGCTGCCGCCGTCACCGACACCGTGACGTACCGGCCGGGCTCGCTGAGCGTCAGCAAGGTCCTCACCGGCGCACTGGCCGGCCAGCAGGGACAGATCACCCTCGCCGTGGACTGCGGAGCGGCGCTCGCCGACACCGTGATCATCCCGGCGGGAGCGGCAGCGGGAACCTACACCGAGACCTTCACCGAACTGCCCGCGGGCACCGCGTGCACCGTCACCGAGCCGGTCTCCGGCGAGACGAGCGCCGTACGCGTCTTCTCCAGCGGCACGGCGAACGCCACGATCCAGCCGGGCACCGACTCGACGGTCGAGCTGACCAACACCGTGACCCAGCGAGCGACCCTCTCGGCGCGGCTGCCCGCCACGGGTTCGGAGATCTTGATGCCTCTGCTGTGGGTCGGTGGCGCCGCCGCCGCTGCCGGCGCGCTGCTGCTCCTGATGGGCACCGTCTCCCGCCGCAGGAGCGCAACTTCGGCGCGGGACTGAAATTCGCGGGCACGAAGCCCGAGAAGGAGAAGGGCACCGGCTCAAAGCCAGTGCCCTTCTCGTTCTCGACCGTTCTGCTCGACATGCCATCGAGGACACTGCCGGGACGTTGCATCCCCATAGCGTCGTCCCGTCGTGTCCAATCGACGCCGCGTCCCGTGAGCGAGCGCCTACTCATTCGGTGAGGAGATCGATAAGGGTCTGCCGGTAGTTGAGGAACGCCGCCCGACCTTGCGCGGTGATCCCAAGGAAGGTTGCGCTCGTGCGCCCCTGAATCGTCTTCTCCTGAGTTATGTAACCAGCGTCCTCAAGCTTGCGTAGATGCACCGACAGGTTGCCGGCAGTCATGCCGAGGATCGCACGCAGCTTCGGGAAGGTCATGGAGTTTCCCTCGCCGATCGTGTTCAGCGCGGTCATCACGCGCAGGCGGGCATCGGCATGAATGACCGGGTCGAGCTGCCGGCTTGTCATCGGCGGGCCCCAGTCACGGATCGATGAGCCTCGATGCCGGCACCGGCGAACAGCACCGCGCAGGCTGCGAGCCACCCGATCAACACCAGAGGACTGGGGCCCACGAGCACCGAGATGAGGTTGGCTGCGAGGAGGGCGACGCCCTGCAAGAACATCGCCAGGTCGAGGAAGACCGCTCCCCCTGCGGTGAAAAGCACGCCCACGAGCAACGTCGCCACTGCGCTGGCGAGCCAGACCAACGTCGCGGGCTCGAGGTTCAACCGAAGCAACGCCACCACGATGAAGCCGACACTCACCATGCCGGTAGCCCAGGCCAGGCCGTACAGCATGCCCCGACGGCTGGATGCCCCTCGCAGCTCCTTGCCTGCGCGGATACCCAGCACGGTGGACACTGCGGCGCCCGCGACCGTCAGTACTGCGAAGAGAGTGAGCGCGAGCGGTAAGCTCACCGGCGCCCAACGGAACAGCGCGGCATGCAGCGCCAGGTAGCCCAGGGCGTAAACCGTTCCCCACAGCAGATACAGGATGGGTGGGTTCGGAGCGGTGGACCGACGGGTGATCGCCTCGCTGTCGCTGATCGCGGAAAGAGCGGCGCTTGTGTCGAAAGCTAGTTCGCGCTGCGTCATGGAGTGCCTCAGTTTCTGGTTGGTTGTAAACTCCAACCAGTTTGCATCGCAAACTCGTTGGTGTCAACCATGGCCGCCCCACTACGACGCGAGCAATCCACCGCAACGACTCCCCCAGCGGCTCCACCGGCCGAACCCCCGGCCGATGCCGAGCCAGCGTGTGTTCCGGAGATGTCCGATCAGCGCCGAAGCGAAGCAGACGACAGACCGGCCCTCATCGCCGCCGTTCAATCGCCACTTTGTGGCACGGAGGGCCAGCTCGATGGTTACGACGGGCCGGTGATGTGCAGACTCTCGTTCGACAACCCGCTACCGCACGCGACTATCCAGGATGGGTGACGTCCCGCTCTCCCGACCACCATGCCCGAACCTGCACCAGACGCGGGCGCAGATTGCCCATCAACTGCGAGCATCGGAAGTCGCTACGTGAGAGCGGGTTGGACACCAGGAATGGCATGCGCCGGCTGCCTAGCGCGTATCGGACGAGCGGGACGGTGCGTGACGGCGCCCGCGTCCAGGGCGTACGTTCTCCGTCATGAACGCACGATCGCGACCGACACCGGGCGCGCTCCCTGGGCGGGCGAGCCCGTTCGAGTTGCTGTTCGACCTGGTGTTCGTGTTCACGATCACGCAGGTCACCCATGTGGTCATCGAGGAGCCGGATTTCCTAGGCGCCTACAAGGCGGTCATTCTGCTCGCGCTCGTGTACTGCGTCTACGACGGGTACATCTGGCTGATGAATCAGGGGGCGACCTCCAGCGCTGTGACCCGCGCGGTGCTGCTGATCGCCATGGCGGGGTTCCTCATCATCGCGGTCGCGATCCCCAGGGCGTTCGGTGCGGGGCAGTGGGCCTTCACGATCTCATTCCTCGTGCTCATGGTCCTCCACCACGCGTTGTTCCTCATCGTCGGGTCGGCCGGCAACGTGCGCGGCATTCTCCGCATCGGTCCGTTCAACATCGTGGCGGCGATCGTCCTCGTCGCCTCCGGCCTGCTGGGCGAGTCCGGCGCGCTGTGGCTCTTCCCCCTGGCACTCGTGATCATCCTCGCCAACGTGCTCACCAACCGCCGTGGCGGCTTCGAGCTCGGCGCCGCCCACCTGATCGAACGCCACGGCCTGTTGATGCTGATCGCCTTCGGCGAGGCGATCGTCGCCGTCGGGGCCACCTTGTCGCGGCAACCGCTGGATGCGTTCTCATTGGGCGCCGCGACCCTCACCGTCGCCGTCGTGGGCGGACTGTGGTCGACGTACTTCCCGTCGGGTGACCTCGCCAGGACGGAGCACGGGGTGGAGGACCGCGACGCGAGGAGCCGGACGATGCTCGCGATCACCGCATTTTACGGTGATCACCTCGGCATGATGGTCGGCCTCGTCCTGTTCGCCGCCGGGAGCGGCCTGTCGATCCAGCGCAGCGGGGAGACGCCCCTCGGCGCGGGGCTGCTGGCGGCCGTCGGTATCGCAATCTATCTGGCGAGCCAAGCGCTGTACCGCGTCGAGCTCGGGCTCGGGCGGGTGGCGCCGAGGCTCGTGGGAACCGCGGCTGCGGCGGCGGTGGCCGTCGCCAGTTTCGGCCTGGGTCCGCTCGTCGAGCTGGCGCTGCTGCTCGTCGTGGTCGCGACCGTCGCGTCGTGGGGCCCGCTGGCGCATGCCACCCAGCGGCGCCGCGCCCAAGCCGCTCACGGGGGATCGGAATCAGCCGGCCCGTGAGCTCGGTTCTGCCGCATCCACGGCCTGCTGCTCCACGAGGTGGAGGCTGAACGCGTCGAGTCGGAGGCCCTGCGCCCGGGTGGTCGCGGGTGCGGCGCTTGCGCGGAGGCGTGCGGCATCCTGCCCCGGTGCACGCCCGAAGGTGCGCCGGTACTCTCGGGTGAACTGCGACACGCTGCCGTACCCGACCGTGGACGCGACGTCCGCTACGGTCGCGTCGCCCGCGGCGAGCAGGATCCTTGCCTGCCGGAGCCGTAGCGCCTTCTGCCACTGGATCGGCGTCATCGATGTGGTCGCCCGGAACCGGCGGTGGAAGGTCGACACGCTCATTCCGCTCAGCCGTGCGAGCATCTCCACGGATACCGGATCCGCGAGGTTGTCACGCATCCAGGTGGTGGCGCGGGAGATGTGCGCGACGTTGCTGTCCGCCGAGCCGATCAGCCGTACGAGTCCGCCGAGTGGGCCGGTGAGCAGGCGCCAGACGATCTCGTGCTCCGTCGGTGCACGCAGCGCCGCGATGCCGGCCGGGTCTTCGGCGAGGCGCATCATCCGCACGACCGCGTCGATCAGCTCGTCCGACGCCGTTGCGACGGCCATCCCGGTGAACGGTGGCGGGTCGGCGACGTCGACCGTGTCCAGCAGCAGGGAGGCGATGACCGCGGGGCGGAGCGCGAAGCTGAAGACCACGAACGGATCGTCGGGCGAGGCAGCCGCAACGTGGCCGATCGCGGGCAGATCGAGCGATGCGACGAAGAGCTGACCGGGCCCGTACACGAATTCGAGGTCACCCATGGTGGTGCGTTTTACCCCACCCGCGACCAGGGTCATGGAGGGCCGCGCCATCGTGGCGGTCGGCCGGGTGCCGTAGCGGACCACGCCGACGCTGACGCCGTCCGTGAGATCACGCCGGATCGTGTCACCGACGTACCGCAGAATGCGCTCGCGCAGCTCTTCGCGCCCGTCCATACGTCGTAGCGAAGCACGTCCCGCGAGCCGCGGCAATGCGTGTATGCGATCCCGCCGAGATCGACAGGATCGTGCATCTGGTCGCCACGATCGTGATCGCGCCGCCGGCGCTCCGGAGGTTGGCTGGACGGGAACCTGTTCGAAGGAGCAGAAGACCATGAGACGACGGACGTTCGGCGCGACAGGCTGGTCGGTGAGCGAGCTCGCTCTGGGGACGATGATGTTCGGCGCAATGGGCAACACCGACCAGGCGGACAGCGCGCGGATCATTAATCGGGCACTGGACGCGGGCATCAACTTCGTCGACACCGCAGACGTCTACTCGGAGGGCGAGTGCGAGAAGATCGTCGGCGCCGCGATCGCACAACGGCGCGACGAGCTGGTGCTCGCGACGAAGTTCGGTCTGCCGACGGGGGTAGACCCCAACCGGAGCGGTGCCTCGCGCCGCTGGATCATCCAGGCGGTGGAAGGTAGCCTGCGACGGCTCAGCACCGACCGCATCGACCTGTATCAACTGCACCGGTTCGACCCCCGAACAGATCTGAGCGAGACCCTGTCGGCGCTGGACGACCTGATCCGCGCGGGCAAAGTGCTCGCCGTGGGCACCTCCACCTTCGCAGCGGAACACATCGTCGAGGCTCAGTGGGTGGCCGAGCGCACCCGCACTCACCGCTTCCTGAGCGAGCAGCCGCAGTACTCGATCCTGGGGCGCGCGCCCGAGCGTGCCGTCTTCCCTGTCGCGCAGCAGTACGGGATGGGCGTCCTGACCTACAGCCCGTTGCACAGCGGCTGGCTTTCCGGGCGGCCACGGACGGAGAGCCACCGCGCACGGGGATGGGCGGAACTGCACGATCCGACATCCGAGGCGGGGCGACGCCGGGTGCGTGCGGTGGAGGAGCTTCAGCGGATCGCGGCGGATGCGGGCCTCACCATGCCGCAGCTGGCCATCGCGTTCGTCACCACGCATCCCGCGGTCACCTCGGCGATCATCGGCCCGCGGACGCAGGAACAACTCGACGGGCTGCTCGCCGCCGCCGACATCGTGCTCGGGGACGACGTGCTCGATCGCATCGACGCGGTCGTCGCGCCCGGCACCGAGCTCCACGACGACAGCTACCACGCCACGCCGTCCGCGCTCATCGACCCTGCGCTGCGCCGACGTTGACGGAACCCCCGACGAAAGGACGAACCAGGATGTTGGAACGACTTCAGTACGAGGTGCACACCGAGCGACGCGAGGGGCTGACGCGCGACCTCCCGCCCGGGAACGAGCAGTGGCGATGGGTGGCGAACAGCGCGACGCTCATTCGCAGCGGGCGGGAGGCCGTGCTCGTCGACACATTCGCGACCATCGCTCAGAACGAACGCCTCATCGCATGGATCCGCGCGCATGACGTCGAGCTCTCCGCCGTCTACCTGACGCACGGTCATGGTGACCACGCGTACGGTGTGGGTCAACTGCGTGCCGCATTCCCACGCGCAGCGGTGCTGGCCACGGCCGGAACGCTAGCGGAGTTGCAGGAGCAGGCGCGTCCCCAGTGGCGTGACGACTTCTGGGGCCGCCTCTTCCCCGGCCAGATCCCGGAGGTCGCCTTCCCGGACGTGGTCGAGGGCGGCTTCACCTTCGCGGGCCACGATCTGCACATCATCGAGGCCGGTCACACCGACACGGTGGGAACGACCTCGCTGTGGGTGCCGGACGCGCGGCTCATCGTCGCGGGGGACGTCGTCTACAACGCGACCTCTCCCTACATCGCCGAGACCACACCCGAGACGCGGCGCCACTGGATCGCCGTGTTGGAGCGGCTCCGTGACCTGGAGCCGGAGCACGTGGTGAGCGGGCACAAGCAACCCGACCGGCCCGACAGCCCGACCGACATCGAAGCGACCATCCGCTATCTGGAGGACCTGGAAGACACCGAGACGACACCCGGCGAGCCATTGGGATTCTACGAGCGGATGCTCGCGAAGCAACCCGATCGGGCCAACATCGGCTCGCTGTGGGGCGCAGCGAAGCTCATCACCGCTGAGCGCGGATGAGCCGTCCCACCCCTCGCAGCGGAGACCTCCTCGTCACCGAGAGCGAAGAGCGCCGTGGGGACCACTGCAGCGAGCTTGCCACCCGCTCCGGTGACCGCGTCCCGCACGACGCGGTCGTACCGGCCGCGATCGCGCGGGTTGACAAGCGGCGACGCACGACGGCTATTACTCAGGATGCCGCCATCAACACTAGGCACGGGACGGAAGTGTCGGGCGGCCACTCGACCGTGCAGCGCGAATTCGAACCACGGCGCCGACTGAGCGGTCATCATGGTCGCGCCGCCGACGCCGGCGCGTTTGCGTGCGACCTCCCACTGCGTCAGGAGGATGGCGGTGCGCCAGCCGGAGCGAGCGAGAAGTCGTCGAAGAATCGGTGTGTCAGGTGGTACGGCACGTTGCCGACGAGAACGGGATGCTCGCGAGGATGCCGCAGGGCGTCAGCGCGTTCGACACGCACGTCGGCAGGAGCTGCCGGAGCATACGCACACGGTGCTCGTCGATGTCGATCGCGGTGAGGTCGCGGCCGAGGGCTGCCAGGGGCACGGTCGGGGCCTTGTCGCCGGCGCCGATCTCGAGGACCGGACCGCGCTCCTGTCCAGTCACCGCAATCATGCCCAAACCATTGGCCCGCACGCATCCGGTCCTTCATCGTTCTTGATTGGGGATTAGTTGCTCAGGAAGAGAACGCTGATGAGGAGCGCGATGATGAAGGTGCTGAACGCGAACCCGATGTAGGTCTGTCCGGTGACGACGGAGCGTGCCCGAGTGGTCAGGATGCTGACGTCTGAGGATGAAAAGGTGGTCGCGAGCTGCGCAGCGAGGTAGTAGTAGTCGGCGAACACTTCTTGGTCGCCAAGCTCCCCTGGGAACGCAAGGGATGGTTCCTGGGTGTTCAGGCGGGCGTAATGCACCGCGTAAGCAGTGACGGTCACCAGCCATGCTGTGATGACAACGGCGAAGCTCAGCGCGTTGGCGAGCGGACTGTCGAGAAGTCCGGGGAGTACCAGGACGAGGGCGACGGCGAGCACAGCCAGGATTGCCCATTGGGCGGCGGTGGCTGGGATTGCGAGACTGCGGCTTTGTGCATTCGTCGCGGTGAGCCAGTTGCGAAGAGTTGCCGCATCCGCCTTGCCGAAGGTGGTGTGAGTGAGGATCAGGAATCCCAGGGAGTACGCGATCCAGAACACGAAGGTGGTGAGCGCGACGGTGTCGGGCGTGAAGTGTAGCGGTGCGATCAGGGCGTAGCCGATCAGTGCGAGCACGGCGACGGCGGCCGCGAGGCCGAGCGAGACCACGTTGCGCAATCCCTCATGCGCCATCCGGGGCATGAGTGGTCGGTCCGACGACATGACCGAATCGTAGTGGCCGCCGCGCTCCCGCGAACCAACGGGTGCAGCAGCGTCCGAAAGTCGGTCCTTACCCGGGCACTGGGTTCAGTGACGGCCGCCGAACGTGTCGCGGAGGGGGCGACTATCGATCCCCGCGCGACGGGCAGGATCCCGCGATGCTAACTGGGGTTGGAAGCTCCCGCCGGCACCCGTAAGGAACAGCGATGACTGGAATCGCTACGCACCACGAGCTTTTCACGTCAGCAGCCTCATTTCCTTCACGCCATCGTCGCGGGTGATCTCGCGGGGGGCCAGAAACAATCTCTTCTCTTCGCGTCCGCGTCTGCGTCCCTACACAGGAAGCGGGACCCCCGTCGGGCGAGCGCGTCCATCTACGGGACCGACGACGAGCGTCGATTCCGCTGTGCACACGGTTACCGCCGGCTCATCACCGGGGTCCTGAGCCGCAGTGATCGCGACAGCCTGTGTCCCGGTCAGCAGCACAGCGCCCGCGAGGGAAGCGAGTACGACGCCGGCTGAAAGCCGGCGTCCACGTGAAGTGTTCACGATGACCCTTCCGTCGAAGCCCTTCGGCTTCGGCTCTTGACATCCACGATCGCGATCGCCCGGCGTGGGAGCATCGGGCGGTACTCCTTAAGAAGCGGGTACGACCCCTCAGTTTCACCATCGCCGCTCGGCGAAATGACACACTGGACGCATGGTGGCCGGTGCACGCTACCGAAGCGACTCCGTTCTGGTCGGACGCGACCGAGAGCTCGCGCTACTGCGCGCAGCGCTCGAAGAACGGGAAAGTGCCGTCTCATCCACTGTGATCGTCGAGGGCGAACCCGGCATAGGAAAGACCACTCTCGTTTCGGCCGCAGTAGTAGATCTCTGCAGCACCGCAGAGGATGCGCTGGTGCTCCGAGGAGCATGTCTGCCCCTCGCCTCGATCACGGTGCCGTTCATCGGAATCCGCTCGGCCGTTCGCGGTCTGGCACAGACGCCCATCGACGACGATTTCTTGCCTTGCCCGCCGGACCTTGATGGCGCGCCCACACGAGTGCCGGTGCTCTTCGACGAGTGGATCGACCGGATCACGGCCCGCCGGCGGGTCGTGATCACGATCGACGACCTGCAGTGGGCGGACGATGACACCCTCGATGCGCTGATGTACCTCGCGGCCGGCCCCGATAGGCGCCCGCTGACGCTGGTCGGCACCGTACGCTCGCCGGACGGCGCCCACGAACGTCCGATCGATCGATGGTTGGCCGAGCTTTATCGCATGCCGCGGGTCGAAGTGCTTCATCTCGCGAACCTCACCCGGGAAGACACTGCCGAGCAGATCTCGGCCCTGCTCGCTTGGCCCGCGGACCAGTCGCTCGTCGAGGACGTGTATGACAAGACGAGGGGCCATCCGTATCTCACCGAACTGACCGTGGCCAACGTTCCACCAGGAGCCACTCACCTGCCTCGCGACCTGCCGAGCACACTCAGGTCTGCCGTCCTCGACGCCGTCCGCCAGCTTCCCTCTGAAGCGCAGGTGGTGATGCTCGTCCTCGCCATCGCCGGGCGGCCGTTGGACTTGCCGGCGCTCGCGCGGGTGATCGCAGGCGGCGGCTTCGCCGTTCCCCAGGCCGATGCCGATCTCGGCTCACTTATCGATGAGTCGCTTCGCGCAGGCGTCATCGTGGAACAGTCCGTCGGCTTCTGGTTTCGGCATCCGCTCACCGCGGAGCTCATCGAGTCCGGGCTCTCGCTCAGCGACAGACACCGTTTGCACACGGTCCTGTCGCAGTTCGAGGAGACCGTCACGCCCACGTCGGGTGCAGAGCTCGACCATGCGCTGCGGATCGCCGATCACCACTATCGATCGGGCGTCGTCGAGCGAGCCTATGCGTCGGCCGTCGAGACGTCAGAATCGGCACGGGATGCCGGCGCTTACCCGCAGGAACTTCTGCTGTTGTTGCGCGCGCTTGAGATAGGCCCGACCATCGGCCTGAACGCGCTCCCGCGGTACGAACTTCTGTGCTGCGCACGTCGCGCGGCCCAGGATGCCGGTGCTTCGGACGACGAACTCACGATCATCGACGAGATTCTTACGTCGGAAGAGCTGCCCTCCCTCGTTCGCGCGGAGTTCCTTATGCGTCGAATGAGGCTTAGGGCGATCACCCAGCGAGAGTCACCTCCCGTCACGCAGTGCGAGGCGATCCTCGCGATGACCGGGAGTCATCCCTCGAGCTGGCAGCACGCGCGAGCTCTCTCGATGTGGGTCGACACGAAGCTGGAAACCGGCTTCCCGCTCGAACTCGCCACCCTTGAACGCGCGTCAGAGTCGGCCCTCGCGATCGCCCGTAGCGCGGGCGACGCGCAGACGTTGGCGTGCGCCTTGGTGACCGAAGGCAGGGTGCGATTTGCTCTCGGCGATCGGGCAGCGGCAGCCGAGGCCTACACTGCGGCGATCCCCGTCGCCCTGACTTCTCGGGAGTGGATTGCGTTCAACTCTGCAACCGGCGGACTGACCGACGCCAACGGCGTGTGGTGGAGCGCCGCGTCGGCGCGGATGATGCGGGCCCGTCGCCATGACCTCATCGTCGCTGGGGCGCCCCATGTCTATGTGGCGTGGCTTGCCGGGTCCGAGTCCATCGCGTGGTTGTTCGTCGGCGAGTGGCAGGAGTGTGCCGAGGTACTGCGTTTCGTAGCCGGGCGCGACCCGGGTCCCTACAGTGACGCGGCCGCACGGCTGACCGCGGCACGTCTGGCCGGCCTTCAGGGCGACCAGGCTGCGGCCGAGGCTCACGTTGCCCGTATCGAGGAGCTGTCCGAGACGCATCACCGCTTCTGGTTGATGGGACTGGACACGATCCGGGCAGAAGTGCGGCTAGCCGCACACGATCCCGAGGGAGCGTTCCTCGCGGCGATGGCGGGACTTCACCGCGAGGAGATGCCCGACCTCGCCGAGTGGCTGCCACCTGTCGCCGCGAGAGCATTGGCCGACCTCGCCGAGATCGAGCGAGATCGGGGACAGAGTTCCGCCGCCGCTCTGGACCGGCTCGATCGGCTCCTCGAAGCGCACCCCCGGATCGAGTTCGGCCCCCCACGAGATCAGCGGCCCGCTGCGACGCGGCAGGACGAGGGCTTGGAGCAGAGTTTGATGGTCGCGTTGACGATGCTCTATGCGAGCGAGGTGGCGCGCGCGCGACGCTCCGCGGACGAGCACCGCGCCTGGTCGGGCGCGGTGGACGCGTTAGCGGAAGCACAGCTCCCCTGGGAGGAGGCATATGCGTGCCAACGGCTGGCCGAATCCCTCCTGCGCGGCGCGGGGGGTGCGCGTCGCCTCGGCGGTGCCCGCACCGCGATCGGACGAGGACTTGCGCTAGCGGATCGCTTGCACGCAGCGCCGGTCGCTGCATCTCTTCGCCGACTTGCCACCCTCGCCCACATTCACGTGGAAGTTTCGTCCGGTCCCGTCCCGCCAACACCATCGCCACCGGGTGTGACACATCCCCGCCTTCAATCGCTCACCGTGCGCGAACGAGAAGTGCTCGCTCACATCGTGGCTGGCGAGACATATGCCGAGACGGCAGCGGCGCTGTACATCAGCGAGAAGACCGTCAGCTCCCACGTGTCGCACCTGCTGGCCAAGACGGGCACGTCCAATCGGGTTGAACTCGCACTGCTCGCCGTCCCACCCGCCACGTGACGTTTCTTCGCTGCGATTGGAGGACCCACTGCGCCGCGGCCCAGCTAAGCGGCTCAATGACGCTCTCGCTCCACCGTCCGGGACATGACTCAACAACGAGCACCGTTGCTGGCGAAGCTGTTCGCCCAAGCCCGTTAGGCCGTCCACCACTGCGGCGAGATTTTGCCGCGCTTGGGTGGGCGCAGGGAGCGGGGCGGTACGCTCGCGTGCATGGAGCATCCCGCGCCGAGGGTCATTCATGTTCGGCAGGGCAGAGTTGAGCCATCCGGCTCATGGCTGTACGTGTGGGTCGATGTCCATGCCAGTTCGGTGGAGTACGTCGGCGGAACCGGATTCGATCCCGAACTGCGCGCGTACCTGCACATCTCGAGCCATGATCACGAGGTTGGCCGGGTAAGAGCGATCGTTCCAAGCGCGACCGAGCGGGACTTCGATGTGCTGGCGTTCGGATTGCCCGACGCGGTGTCCCGTCCTGACGCGAAGGTCGCGCTGATGGACCGCCTCGCAGGACGGAGCGGAACGGCGGATCATCCACGCTTGGACGACGACCTGGTTGGCCCAATCGCCGATGCGGTTGCAGTCCACCTTCGAATGCTCGACAAGTCTGACCGGTAGAAGGTCGTTCGCAAGCCGGTCGCTGCGCGCCCGCGATCAGTGGCCAAGGCGGGACTCGCCAGCGGTCGCGTCTATTGCGCCGGGCGCTCTTGCCGTCGCGTGACGATCAACCACGAGGCGTAGTTCTCTACGACCCGTCCGCCGAGGTCAGCCACAGCGGCGGCTGCACGCTCCACCTCCTCGGGGGACCAATCGCTGAATGTGGTGAAGAGGCGGTGGACCTGACGTTGATCCAGTTCCATGCTCCATCGATATGTGTGGGTGGACTCTAGTGAGAACAGACCCGTGCGGGTGAGCGCGAGCGCTGCTTCCGCGAGGTCCTCGGCGTTGCCGGGGCGGGGAGGTGCATCCCGCTCCGCCACGATCTGCGCGATCCGCTGACGGAATGGCGTCAAGGTGGCGGCTGGGTCGCCGAAGACGTTCCGCCACACCAGGAGCAGACCGCTCGGACGAAGCCAGCGGTGGACCCTCGGGAGAACGAGGTCCAGATCCATCCAATGGATGGAGGTCGCGGCAACCGCCAGGTCGAAGGATCGGTCGGGCAACCTCACCGTCTCGGCCCGCTCCTGTATGACGGTCGCCGCGGGATAAGCCGTTCTCATGCGTGCGGCGAGCCGCGGCCCCGGTTCCACAGCCGTGACACGCATCCCCGCCGCCAGCAACGGTCCGGTCGCCTGCCCAGTGCCCGCACCGAGATCAACGGCACTGCATCCCGGCTCGAGCACGCCCAGGTCGCGCACCGTATTCCACAACTCCACCGGATACGGCGGCCGGGCTTCCCCGTACACCTCAGCGTGCCCCTCGAAATGCATCCCGTCCGGCATCCCAACAGTCTAGGAATCGAGGTCGCGGTACCCCCACGAGGACGCCCGTAAAGCCGGTGCCTCAGCGGGTGTCCGTTAGCTGGCGACGGGTTCTATCGATTCCAGCGCGACCTCGACGGCGGCGGCTGTGTCGAGAGTGCGCCCCATCATCCGCGCTTGCTGAAACATCACGGGAGAAGTCTGTTCGATGTCTCGCAGGACCGGCGCGTGAAACGACATTTTGGCGGCGTCGGCATTTTCCTTGCGTTGGCGGATTGTCTCTGCTGCTCCCAGCAGTTTTCCTCCGCGTTCTACGTCGCCGACCGCCACGGCAGTGGCGAAGAAGCCTTCCAGTGCATAAGCGACGCCTTGCTCATGTCCAATCGCTGATGCGACCAGTATCTGCTGTCGGAAGCACTCTTCGGCTTGGTCGAGGTCGCCCGCGAGGATAGCGGCCCATCCACGGGCGTTGAGCATGGAGCCTGTGAGCAAGCTGTCACCGATGCCGCCGCTGTCCGCTAGAAACGCGTCAAGAATTTCGACCGCTCCGGGAAGATTGCCTCGAAGAATATGGGCATGCCCGATCATGATACGAACCCCGGCAGCGACATAGCGATCGTTGAGAGACTCGACGAGGTCGAGCGATTGCTGCAGGTACTCCTCCGCGGCGTCAAAGTCGGGCGGGAAACTGTAGATGTGGATCCACGCGATCCCGGCCAGTGCTTTCGCTTCGCTGCGCCCATCCCCGTGTGCACCGAAGTAGTTGGCGCATTCGGTGAGGGGGCCGATCGACGCTCGATCGGGGTTGCGCCAGACGCCGATTAACACGACCTCCACTCGTGCGAGGGTCCGCGCTCGTTCTGACGCCTCGATACCGTCGTCCAGGACGCGTTGCATCCATGAGCTGACCTCGACGAGACGTCCCGTGATGCCCCAGAACCAGTCGAGTGACCAGACCAGGGTTACTGCGTCGTCCCATCGTCGGCTTTCGAGCAGATACTCGACCGCCGCGGTTAGTTCGTTGTTTTCGTCGACCAGGCGCGATGCCCATGCTTGCTGTTGTGGCCCGATGATCTCTGCGCCGGCAGCGGCGGCCAAGCGGATGTAGAACTCGGCATGGCGATCGCTGTACTGGGCGAATTGGTCAAGGGCGGTGAGGTTGTCGCGTGCGTATTCGCGAACGGTCGCCAACATGGTGAACCACGTGCGGTCTCCTCGGTCGTGCTCCTGGACAAGGCTTCCGTCGATCAGCGCGGTCAGCAGATCCAGGGTGGAGGATTCAGCCTCCTCCCCGTTGATCCACTCGGCGGCGTCAAGGGCGAAGCCGCTGCGGAAGACACCTAGACGCAGCAGCAGGGCATGCTGATCCGGGCGAAGGAGTTCGGCGCTCCAGTCGATCGTGGAGCGGAGCGTTTGCTGCCGCTCAGGCCGGTCCCTTGCGCCCTCGACGAGAAGCGGCAATGTGTGCTGAAGGCGGTCGGCGATTTCCGAGGGGCTCAAGACACGGACGCGTGCCGCCGCAAGTTCTATTGCCAACGGTAGATTGTCAACTGCTTGGCAGATCTTTGCGACGTGGCTGGCGTTCGAGTCGCTGATCTCGAAGTCTGGCTTCACCGCGCGGGCTCGTTCGGCGAACAGCTCGATGGCTGCAGTGCTGGGTAGGCTGCCGAGTGCGAGATTTTGCTCGCCGTCGACCCTGAGGAGCGTCCGGCTCGTCACCAGCACCGATACGGCGGTGTTCGACGCCAGACGAGCGAGTTCTGGAGCGGCGCCAATGACCTGTTCTGCGTTGTCGAGGATCAGCAACATGCGACGATCCCCAAGCGCAGTTTGCAACTGGATGTTTAACGGCGTCTTCCCGCTGTCGACAACGCCGACTGCGGAGGCAACCGCGTCAAGCACAAGAGCCGGGTCGCGTAGCGGAGCGAGGTCAACGAACGCCACACCGTCAAACCTCGGCCCCATTTCGCGCGCCGCGGCGAGAGCCAGCCTCGTCTTGCCCACACCGCCTGGCCCGGTGATGGTGACCAGCCGACGCCCGTCATCGATGAGGAACTGTGTCAAGATCGACAGCTCCGCTTGCCGCCCGATCAAGGGCGTGAGCACCGGTGGCGGCGCTACCAGCGTCGTAGCGCCGGGGGCACGTGCCGGTTCCGGAAGCGCAGACCGGCCGGTTCCCAACTCGAAGCGCTCTGCGAGCAGGGTAGCCACGTCGGAAGTGAGGAGGCGTCGCAACTCTGGTGCCCCGACAAACGTCACGTAGGAAACGCGGTCATCCTCACGGATGCGGTCGAGCAGATCTTCCAACCGCGGATCACGCTGGGCGCTTTCCTTGATGTAGATCAGCATCGGAATCTGCGGTGCGAGGTTGTACTCGTCCTCGAGTCCAGACACGGCTTCGCCGGGTGCGATCCAGCCGTAGGACTCCCAGTAGATGCCGACGAAGACATCACTCTGCTCGAGGTACGCCCTATACAGAGAACGAGGCGGGTGAGGGCGAGCGCCTAACTCAAACATGACCGGTGCGAGCGCGAGCCGTTCGATCGCAGCGCGAGCCGCCCGCCGCTCTTGCGCGAGTTCACGCAACGTCGAACTGACAAAGACCCGCAGACGCTGATCGGGAGTGCGGATGAGGCCCGGCGTGGCCCGATTCATGGGCCACAGTCTGGTACTCGCTGTGGCGACTGTCCAGAGCTGACACAACCGCGCGCGGCGTCATGAGGAGGCTTGACGCCACACCACCTGACTTCGGCGGCGGCTCGTCGACGAGGACCAAGTGGCTGCACTGCTCGCGTGTCGGCTGCCCACTGGTTGACGCGAGATACGGCTGCGAAAATGGAGCATGGTCACCGCCCCCACTGCGGAAGACTTTCGCGCATGCATGGCTGAAACCCCGCGAACCGTCGCCACGGCCTTAGGCCCCGTCGAGTACGCCGAACGCGGCGACGGCTCACCGGTTCTCGCTGTCCACGGCACGCTCGGCGGCTGGGATCAAGGATTGGTCAGCGCAGAATTCCTGCGACTGAACGGCTACCGAATCATCGCTCCGAGCAGACCCGGATACCTCGGCACACCACTGAGCACCGGACGCACCTTCCGTGAGCAGGGCGACGCCCTCGCGGCGTTGCTGGACTCGCTCAGCATCGACGACATCATCGTGCTCGGCGTCTCAGGCGGCGGACCCGCCAGCTACGAACTAGCCGCGCGGCATCCAAGTCGCGTTTCCAAGCTCGTGCAGATCGACAGCGTATGTATCCCCGGCCCCCTCCCGAACCGGATGTCGAGCATCGCCGCGCGCGACGCCACAGCGAAGCTGGAACTATGGCTACTCCGCCACGCGACAAGGTGGACGCTTAGCCTGCTACTGCGCGGAGCAGGGACGTACACGAAACGTGAGGCCACCGAGCGCGCCACAGCGCTTGCAGCCACCCCCGGTCGGACGGCCCAGCTGGAGGCGGTGCTCGCCGCGTCGCTCGGTTCCGCCCGGCGCCGGCCCGGCATGCGGAACGACTTCACGGTGTTCGTGCCGGCGCCGCTGGAAAACATCACCTGCCCGACACTCATCGTCCATGGGTGCTATGACAAGATGGCGCCGCCCACCAACGCGCAGTACGCAGACGCACACATCGCCGACTGCGACGTGCACTGGATGGACGGCTCACATGTCGCTTTCGCCGTGGAAGCGGCAGAGACCGCTCCAGCCGTCGTACTCGACTGGCTACGCAACGAGCGCTGACGCCTCAGCTTGGCGAGATTCCGCGTTCCACCAGGTACGCTCACTGCTCGCTGGACGGTCCCTGACCGTACGGGTGCCGGTCGGACCGCGGGCTCGTCTCGCGGATAAGCGCGCACGACGCCGTAAGCCCGTCGACAAACTGCGGAAGTTTGCCTAGTCGATTCGCGGACGTTGCCTGCCCTTGCAACGATTCGGGTGGACCATAGGCTGACGACCATGACTGTTCCCGTTAGCGGTCGCCAGCAGCGCAGCGTCTGGCCGACTATCGTCAGCGATCACGCGTACGCGATTCGCGATTGGATGACCGCGCTCGGGTTCATCGAAGATCTGCTGATCCCGGGTGAGGACCCAGACAAAATCCACCACTGTCAGCTGGACTGGCCCGAAGGGGGTCGAGTGCTGCTCTCAAGCACTGGTGAGCGCCCGACGCCGTGCAGGCCAGGCACGAGTTCACTGCATGTTGTGACTGCGACCCCGGACGCAGTCATGGCCCGCGCGCGCATCATCGGAGCGAACGTCGTGAACGAACTGGTCAACCAGACGGATTATCCGTCGCGTGAGTTCACGATCTCTGACCCCGACGGCAACCACTGGACATTCGCCACATTCGCGGGATAGCAAGCGTACGGGCGCCCGGGGTACGAGTTCCTAGCCGTTCGGCAGTCGATCCCTCACCGCGGCAGGTGACGAATCAGATGGGATCCTTCTATCGAGCGGGTTTCACGGTTCCCCAGCGCGCGAGAAGAATTCTGGGAAGCCTGTCGAATTCGGTCTGGAGCGTTCGTAGCGATGATGAGAGAGAGGAACTCACCCATGAAACTCACCATCAGCCTGCAGGTTACGCTCGACGGCGTCGCACAAGCGAACGGGGGCAACAACGAGGACTTGGATCCCGGCTTCACCCGCGGGGGCTGGGCGCTTCCGCTCGGCGACGACGAGAGTGTGCAGTACATTCTCGACACGTGGCGACGTCCTGACAGGTTCCTGATGGGCCGCAAGACGTTCGACATGTTCGCGACCTTTTGGGGTGCGCGCAGCGACGACGGCGGATTCGGCGAGGCGATCAGTTCGAAGCCGAAGTACGTGGTGTCGAACACGCTGATCAACCCGGCCTGGGAGCAGTCAACCGTCATCTCGGGCGATGTCGTCGCCGAGATCCGTGAGATCAAGGCGCAGCACGTCGGGGAACTGTTGCTAGTCGGCAGCGTTCGGCTCGCGCGCTGGTTGCTTGACAATGAGCTGGTGGATGAGCTCAACCTCGTCCAGTTCCCGGTGATCGTCGGCGAGGGCGAGCGCCTGTTCCCGCAGGACGGTCTCGACATCAGGCTCGAGCTGCTCGACTCGCAGGTGTTCGGCACCGGAGTAATCGGCCTCACCTACCGCGTCGCTGGTCGTCCCGAGTACGCCTGAGGGAGAGGATCCACCCATGCATTATCTGGTCAACGTCATCGACTACCGCAGCGAATCGGGGACCGCTGAGGAGCAGGTCGCGATCGATGTCTTCAACAAAAAGCTGATCGCGGGTGGCTACTGGGTCTTCGCGGCCGGGCTCGCCGACCCGACCACCTCGACCGTGATTGACGGCCGCGGCGACGAGCCGATCTTCACCGATGGCCCGTATGTTGAGGCCAAGGAGTGGGCCGCCGGCTTCTGGATCATCGAAGCCCCCGACCTCGACGTCGCGCTTGCGCTGATGGCCGAGGGCTCGAGGGCCTGCGATCGCCGCCTCGAGGTGCGTCCCTTGCTGGCGCCGCCTGCTTGAGTGACGTCCAGGAGGCCCTGACCCGCGCCCACCGGGAGGAATGGGCGCGGGTCGTGGCGACGCTCGCGAAGCGATTCGGGAATCTCGATACCGCGGAGGAGGCGGCCGCGGAGGCCTTCGCGACCGCCGCGGAGCGTTGGCCGCGGGTCGGCATCCCGCCCAACCCCGGCGCGTGGCTTACTACGACCGCAACCCGCAAAGCCATCGACCGGATACGTCGCGAGAGCAGCCGCGACGCCCGGCACCGGGAGGCTGAGCTCTTGTACGGCACTAAGACCGAGCCCCTCGGCGCGATCGATGACGACCGACTGCGGCTGGTCTTCATCTGCTGCCACCCGGCGCTTGCGCTGGGGGCGCGTGTCGCATTGACGCTCCGGATGGTCGGCGGGCTGACCGTCACCGAGATCGCGAGCGCCTTCCTCGTGCAAGACACCGCGATTGGTGCCCGTATCACGCGCGCCAAGGCGAAGATCGCTGCTGCCGGCATCCCGTATCGCGTGCCCGCTGCTGACGACTTACCGCGCCGCGTCTCGGGAGTTCTGGCGGTGCTCCTACTGATCTTCAACGAGGGGTATCTCGCGACTGGACCTGACACGGCACCGGTTCGCGGGGAATTGACCGCAGAGGCGATCCGACTGACGCGGTTACTGCACCAGTTGCTGCCCGACGACGCCGAGGTGACCGGGGTGCTGGGCCTCATGCTGCTCACAGACTCGCGCCGGTCGGCGCGGGTGTCATCGCAAGGCGCCCTAGTCCCCCTGGCCGAGCAGGATCGCCGGCTGTGGGATGCGGCACTGATCTCCGAGGGCCACGCCCTCGTCCGCGAACGGCTTGCCTCCGGCATCCCGCCGGGCCGGTACCAGCTGCTGGCGGCGATCAACGCCGTGCACACTGACGGCGATGCGACTGAGTGGACGCAGGTCGTCGCGCTCTACGACCAGCTGATACGACTCGACGCCTCGCCGATTGTGCGGCTCAATCGCGCCATCGCGGTGAGCGAGCGCGACGGCGCGGAGGCAGGGCTTGCGCTCGTCGACGAGCTCGGGTCCGACCTGGTGGACTACCACGCGTACCACGCCGCTCGCGCCAAGCTGCTTCGGCGGCTAGGTCGTGATGCGGCATCCCGCGAGGCGTACGACGCCGCGATCAAGCTCGCTACCAACACGGCCGAGGTCGCGTACCTCAGGGCGCAGCGAGAACAGCGAGACTGACTAAGAGGCGTCCCGCTACCCGGTCGTGTATCGACCGCGCGGGGGACGACTCACGCCACGTTGAGCGGCGGACGCCAGGCGGCGAGCAGCTTGGCTTCGAGTGAGGCTGCTTCCTCGCTTGATGCGCTGGTGACCCACGATAGGTCGCAGCTTCGGATCCATTCCGTGACGATGGCGACTTGCTCGTCCGTCATGACTGTCGGACGACGTCGCGTGTGTTCCCGGGTGAGATTCAGCTCTCGCACCGCTACCCAGGAGCGGAGTGTGCTTCGACTGAGGTCCAGGGACGTCCCAAGATGCGTCCCGAGGCGCGACCTGAGGTTCGAAGCCTTCCCTAGATAGACGCAGTCGCCGTCGCGGAACCATGCGTACACCCCGGGGCCGTCAGGAACATCGCCGCGCTGTATGGTGCTTGCCGGTTGCCTTGGCTGAGCGAGTACGACGTTCCACTCCGGGGTAGAAGGGCTCGTCATGTCGCCAGGCTAGCGATCGCACTCGACATCGCTGACACCTCGCTCCTAAGCGGGTCGCTCACGGCAACAACGCCGATACCGCTGACAGGTCTCAGCCGTTGCGACGATTAGGCAAAAGCTCGAACGATCTGGTCCGCGAAAGTGCCGGCAGTGTTCAGGGACATCGAGGTCACCACCACCGCGATCACAGCAAAGATCACGATGCGACCGAGGCTGCTGCGGCGGACGATGGCAGCGGCGAGCACACCGACGGCAGTGAGCACCGCGATCGTCTGGCCGGCGACCACCGCGAAGGCGACGTGCACGAACGTTGCTGTGCCGGGTTCAAAGCCTCGGGGTGTGAGAAGCGCGATCAGCGCGGGCACAACGACGACCCCAAGGACAAGATAGATCCCCGGGGGCAGCTCCCGCTTGCCCTTAACGTTCGGCGCGGCTTCCTGCGTGGCGCTCATGTCGACACCGTACCGCGTCACATTCGGAAGCCCGACGTGTCAGGAGATTGTCGTCATTGGCGCGGTTACGCAGGTCCGCCCTGAAGCGGGTCCCTCACCGAACGTCCACAAGCGGATCGTCGTGCGCGAACAGATTGCACTGAACTCACCGGTTGTCAATCGGACCCGACCATGCGCCCCGGGTGCCCCTTCTCTGAGTAGTCGCGCGGGGCGGCAGCGCATTCCCACCGCCCCGTACCTCACCCCACCGAGGAGTAGGACGCGTTAGTATCCCCCTCTGTCTGGTGTGCCCAAGCCAAAACGCGATCGAGCTGGGCGAGGGTTCGGCTGTCAGGTCTCTCGCCGCGTGCATACGCACTGCTGACCGCCTGCGCGGTGTTGAGGTTCACGTAGATGAAGCGGTACAGCTCGCCAGTGCCGCGGTTTGACTTTCAAGCCGCTGGTGATCGCTCGAACGGTGAGGCTCAACTGAGACCGCCCAGATCGCGACGCCGACAACGACGCATGGGATGCCGCATACGAATCCCACGTCTATGACGAGTTGATGTCCTCGGTGCGTTCACGCTCTCGCTTATCAGAGGAGCACTGCGTGAGCGCCACACCACCGAGTGCCCCCGGCCCCTACGAGCGCCGTCAAGATGGGTACTAGTGCGTCTATGCCGTCTGCCACGGCGATGTGCAGCCTGGCCTGTGAGTCGCAGCAAAGCTGCTATCCGTTGTGGTTGGCCTGGGCTCAATCGAAACGGCGAGAGAGTGGTCGGAGTGAACCGACCCACCCTGATCGCCCGCCGAATGGACGGCAAATCAGACCGGCTCGACGCGGAAGAGATCGCCCGCGCGATTCTCGGCGAAACCTCCACCGCGATCCCGAAGAGCAGGTCGGGCACGGTCGAAGTAATCCGAACCGTCCGAGTCGCCCGCTCGAGGCGCCGTGAAAGCGCGCATCCAGGCTTTCAACTCCCTATTCGGAGTGATGATCGGCGATCCGTCACTTCTGCGCGACGAACTGATCGATCTCACCAAGCGGACTCTCGTGAACAAAGTGCTAGCGGCTCCGGTGCGGTGCGCAGCGGAGAAGAGTACCGTTGCACGCGTTACCGACCGCATTAGGTCTCGCGAACCATTCCTGAACCACCTTGCGGCCTGCCAAGAGCCGGCCCCTTCACGACCGACATCAGTCTTGCCTCCAGGTCGCGCACCTAGGGAGGCATCATGAGCACCACCATCGGCACCACGTCCGAAATCGAATCGTTCCAGGTCGCGACTCCAGAAGAGCGCCTCGACGACTTGCGCCGACGTATCGCGGCCACGCGCTGGCCCACCAAGGAGCTCGTTCCAGACCGCTCTCAAGGAGTGCAGCTGGCCACGATGCAGGCGCTCGCCCGCTACTGGACCGACAAATATGACTGGCGCAGGTGCGAGGCAAGCCTGAACGCGCTGCCGCAGTTCACGACCGAGATCGACGGGGTCGGGATCCACTTCATCCATGTCAGGTCGCCGCACGAGAACGCCTTGCCGCTTATCATGTCGCATGGCTGGCCCGGCTCGGTCATCGAGCTGCTGGAAACGGTCGGTCCGTTGACGGATCCGACCGCTCACGGTGGCAGCGCCGAGGATGCCTTCCACCTGGTGCTTCCGTCCTTGCCCGGCTACGGCTTCTCCGGCAAGCCGACCGTGCTCGGCTGGGACTCGGCCCGCACCGCACGCGCCTGGGCGAAGCTGATGCACCGCCTCGGCTACACCCGCTACGTCGCACAGGGCGGTGACGTGGGTGCCCTCGTCACGGACCTGATGGGTCGCCAGGCGGTCGAGGGTTTAGCCGGCTACCACCTGAACCTGCTCACCGCGGCGCTCGCGATCGGCGATCACCTGCCGAAGGAATCCGAACAGGAACGCAACGCGGCCGCCGCGTTCGGCGTGTTCCGGCAGGACGGCTTCGGCTACTTCCTCGAGATGGCAACGCGACCGCAGACGATCGGATACTCCCTGCTGGATTCACCTATCGGGTTGGCAGCCTGGCTACTCGACCATGACACGGATAGCTACTACAAGATCTCGCGCGCGTTTGTCGACGGCGAGCCCGTGGGTCGTCTCACCCGAGACACCATCCTCGACAACATCACGCTGTACTGGCTGACCGGCACCGCAGACTCGGCGGCCCGCTCGTACTGGGAGGACGCACGTGCGCTGGCCGCATCCCTTGCGAGCGGCCAGGCTCCCGCGCCGGTCACCGTGCCGGTCGGCTTCACGACGTTCCCTGGCGAGATCTGGGCCTCGCCGCGCAGCTGGGTCGAAGCGGTCTACCCCGACCTCGCCTACTTCAGCGAGGCCGAGCGGGGCGGCCACTTCGCTGCATGGGAAGAACCGCAACTGTTCACCGACGAACTGAGAGCCGCGTTCCGCCCACTCCGCTGACAGGGGCCCGCCATGAAGGCCATCACCGTCGCAGAGAAGGGGGCCGGCGTCGATCGCTGACGCTGACCGACATCGAATTTCCCACTGCCATTGAGAACGACGTCGTCCGCGTCCACGCGGCAGGCTTCACGCGCGGCGAACTGACGTCGGCCGGCACCTGGGTCGACCGTGCCGGGCGGGACCGCACCCCGAGCGTCCCGGGTCATGAGGTGGCCGGTGTCGTCGCCGAACTGGGCTTCGGCACCACCGGGCTCACCGTCGGGCAGCACGTGTTCGGCCTGACGGACTGGACCCGGAACGGCTCACGTGCCGAGTACGTCGCCGTCGAAGCACGCAACCTCGCGCCGCTGCCGGCGAGCGTGGACTTCGTCACCGCCGCGGCTCTGCCGATCTCCGGCCTCACCGCGTGGCAAGGACTCTTCGATCACGGATGCCTCCAGACCGGGCAGACCGTCCTCATCCACGGGGCGGCCGGCGGCGTCGGCTCTATCGCCGTGCAACTCGCTCGCGATGCCGGCGCGCGAATCGGAGGCACCGGCCGCGCCCAGGATCGCGACTTCGTGATCGAGCTCGGCGCGGACGCGTGACTCTTCCTGCCCTGCTCGCCATTCATGTACATCTAAGAGGACGAGATGTACAATTGCTTCATGTCTATCGTCAGTGTCGCGGACGCGCGGAAACACCTTTCCGATGTCATTGATCGCTCGAAGAGCGAAGCGGTGTTCATTGAGCGTCGGGGTCAGCGCGCCGCCGTTGTCGTCAGTCCTGAGCAGTACGAGCGGATGCTTGAGGCACTCGAAGACGCCGAAGATGTCGCCGCGTTCGACGAGGCCATGGCAGAGGAAGGCCCCAACATCCCGTGGGCTCAGGTGAAAGCCGACCTGGGCTGGAAGTGACCTACCAGATCGAACTGCGTCCCGCCGCGGTTCGCGCGTTGAAGCGAATTGACCACCAGGACCGCGACCGCATTCGCGGGGCGATCGCACTTCTGGGCGAGGACCCACGGCCACCAGGAGCCACAGCGCTCCAGGGACGCCCCGGCCTCCGAGTCCGCATCGGGGACTATCGCGTCATCTACACCGTCGACGACAACGTCCTCATCGTCGCCGTGATCACACTCGGCCACCGCCGCGACGTCTACGACCGCTGAGCGCCCGCAAGCGGACCCGCTTCCGTGCAGTCGGGCCGGGCTCACGAGGGATGCAAAGGGAGGGCGCGCTACCCGAAGCGCTGTCGCTCAGCGCAGAAGCGGGGTCAGCAGTTCGGTGACCGCGAGTTCGGTCTGGGCCGTGGACAAGTTGCCGTCGAATCGCAGGATCCGCCAGGTGGTCGCGTCGCAGATGGACACGATCTGGGCGAGCCGCCTCTGTCGGGACGCGTCGTCGGAGGGCGGCGAAAGGTGCTCAGAAAAGGCGCGTCGGCACCAATCAAGGTGATACGCCCTGCCGCGCGCGACGATGTCCGGCAGCCCTGGCACGAGTGAGGCCTCGGAGTAGGTCTTGAGGATTAGCAGCCCGTATTCGTCGTAGTGCTCCACCAGCGCTCGAATCGTCTCAGCTGAGCCGGATCGCAGCGCTGCCTCGCGCTTCGCCGCGATGCGTCCGAGTTCGCGTTCGACTGTTGTGGTCATCAGCACCGGTTTGCTGCCGAACCGGCGGATCACCGTCTGCGAGGTCACGCCGGCGTCCGCGGCGACGTCGTCAAGTCTGATCCGCTCGTATGGGGTGGTGCGCAGGCGCTCGAGCATGCAGTCGATGATCCGCTGACCCGTGAGCTCTGCAGCGTCTGCTCGGGCCGACATCCGGTACTTGCGCTCTTTCATGTTAGTCATGGTAACGTGAAATCATGAAGACCTCCTCCGAACGCTCCGAGCGTGTCGATACCCGCCTCGGCTCCCTCGCCGTTCGTCGCGTCGGCGCGGGCGACATGACCGTGCTGTGGTCATCGATGTTCGTCGACAGCCACACCTGGGACGTCGTGCTGCCCCTGTTACTGGCCGGTGCCCCCGAACGAGAGTTCGTCCTCATCGACCCGCCCGGGCTGGGTCTCAGCGATGCGCTTACACGGCGCAGCAGCATCGCCGAAGCAGCGGATGCCGCGCGGGACGCCCTCGCCGGGCTCGGTGCGACCACCCCTGTCGACTGGGTGGGCAACGCATTCGGTGGGCACATCGGCTATCAGCTCGCGACCGACCCCTCCATCATCCGTAGTTTCGTTGCGATCAGCGCGCCTACTGAGCCGATACCTGCTCACCTCCGGCGCCAGATCGCCGTTCTTCATCCGGTCCTGCGCTGTTTCGGAGCGATCCGACCGGTACGCGCGGCAGTGATTTCGGCGATGTTGACGGATGCCTCGGCCGCGATTCCGGGTATCCGCGACGTGATCGTCGAAAGTCTCAACCGACCCACGCGAGCCAGCATGAGTTACGCGCTGCGCGCGTTCATCATCGATCGAACCGACGTGACCGATCGCCTCTCGGGCATCGGCGTCCCCAGTCTGTTCATCGCATCCGATGACCGGGGAGACTGGAGCCCCGAGGATGCTGTGCGCGCGGCGGCATCCGTGCCGCACGCCAGATCCGTCACAGTCACCCGAGCGCGCACGCTCATTCCGCTCGAGCAGCCCGATGCACTTGCGCAGGCGATCCTCACATTCTGGGCAGCCACCGGCGCGTAGCCGGTGGCGCCCATCGCGCGGTATTCTTTCCGCGCGATGTGGCTCGCCGAGTGCATTGCTCGTCAGGATCGCCTGCGCAACCACCGTGCTGGGGGCCGCCATGAGCGCGCGAGTCCGTCGACTGCTCTTCGCTATAAGCGCGACCTCCGCCGCTCGCTGTCGGCTTGCTTGGGCTCGCGTGGTGCGCGCCCGCCGGCGACCCGACACCATCGCCGAGTCCGACTCGGACAACCGTCGTGATCGACGGCAGCTTCGAGGTGGAGGCGGGCCGGTCTCTTGCCCTACTGTGCGTGGGCGATAAATCCCCGACGGTCGTGTACGACGCGGAACCGGCGCCAGCGGCACCTCTGTGCTCGCGCCCGCCGTCAAGTCGCTCGCGAAGACTACGCGTGTCTGCGCGTACGATCGGGCAGGGACAGGCAGGAGCGACCCTCCGCCCGACCGCGCACGCACGGTTGATGACCTTGCCGATGACCTACACACGCTCCTCGACGCGGCGGAGGTCTCTGGACCCTACCTGCTGGTCGGCTCGTCCAGCGGCGGCTTCGACGTGTATCACTACGCCGGCCGCTTTCCCGATGAGGTCGCGGGAATCGTCATGGACGACGTGCCGGCCCCCAAGGCAGACATGCCCGCGACGGAAGTGCCCGCGTGGGACAGCCCCGACAACCCGGAGCACATGGACTATGTACTGTTCGAGCACCAGCTGGCAGTCGACCGTCTGCCAATCCCCGCCATACCGGTCACCGTCCTCTGGGCGACGCACGGGCAGTCGCCGAGCCAGGAAGAACACGCACTGTGGCTCAAAGGCAGCTCGAAGCCCGTGTCCATCGCCGTGGAGTCGGGTCACGACATCATGGGCGGCAACCCGGCCGCAGTGGCCGATGCGATCGCCGACATGCTCGCCTCGCTACGGGGCTGAGCCCCACGCCCGTTAGATTTTGGTGAGACCGTTCCGGCATGCCCTTCGGCTCTCCCGACGTCCAGGACGGGCGCGCCCAGCGCGCGGAACCCGGTCGATGAACGGGCGGTCTGCCCGCGGGCGCGCTCCCGCGCGCGGCGCCGCGCGCGTAGGGTGATCGCCATGAGCGAAGACGGGTGGCGTGCGTTCCTCACCGGCGAAGGCGTCGATGACTGGGTGATTCTTCATGGTGGCCCGACCGCCGTGTTCAAGGTGGGCTCGCTCCAGGAGGCTGCGCGGCTGGCGGCGGCCGTGGCGGAGATCCCAGGGCTCGGCCCGCGCACGTTGCTGACAGCGGTCTCGGACCGTCTCACGGTAAAGCTGACTCGCGAGATGTGGGGAACCGAACGGTCGCACCTTGATGTGGCTAGGAAGATCTCGACCATCGCCCGCGACCACGGTGCGGTCGCCGACACGGCCCGGGTACAGGAGGTGCAGGTTGCTGTCGCAGCAATGCCCGACGCGATCGATCTGCCGTTCTGGCGAGCGGTGCTGGGATACGCGCCGTTGCACGAGGACAACTGCATCGATCCGCTCGGTCAGGGATCAACGGTATGGATGCAGGAGTTGGACCCTTCAAAGCCCCTCACTCACGCCATGCACATCGACGTCTCGCTGGCCAAGGAGCACATCGAGGCTCGCGTCGCCGCGGCAGTGGCCGCGGGGGGCCGGGTGGTTGAATCCGTCGAGGCGCCCAGCGGATGGATCCTCGCCGACCGGTCGGGAAACAAGGTGTGCCTGGCAGCCTGGCCAGACGGCGCGGAACCCGCCAGCCCCGAGCAAGCCGCATAAAGTCCACAGCGGCGCAACCAGATAGAGGGCGCGGGACTTCGAAACTAATTATGCGACCGATTGCCGGTCCGTCAGTGAGACAGTCCGAGTCGCGCAAGCGGATCGCTGAGCGATCGTGCGTCGACCCCGCCACGAAGCCTCGCCAGATCGCTCACAGCCGACATCTCCACGCCCAGCCTCCGATTCCCGGGCGGTGAGTGCCGTAGCAATGGGTATTTGTCTTCCCCCCAACGAGGCTTCGTGCGGGAAATCAGGAGATAGTCTGAGCCGCTATGAAAGTGGTCCAGCGGGAAATCAGTTACGTCCGGTTCGAGCATGTCGCCCCGGACGAAACTTGGGCTGAGATCGCGAAACTCTTCATCTCAATCTTCGCGGCCCCTCCTTACAACGAATCGCCAGACGAACTCCAAAGCATCGACCAATGGGGCCCCGACCAACTCGCCAGTGCTGGTGGGCGACTTGTCGCGGCGGGCCACGATGGGCACGTGATCGGCTTCGCGTTATCTCAGAGGCTTGACCAGGACAGCTCCTGGCAGCGACGACTAGACGCAATGCGGCCAGCGCTGGACGCGGCAATCACACCATCGCGAACCGTGATTGTGCAGGAACTTGCTGTCGACGAAAGCTTTCGAGGCCGTGGGATAGCCAAACAGTGCGTCCGTGAACTCCTCTCGAACCGAACTGAGCACGATGCCGTCCTGGGTGTTTTTGGCCAAGCTGCACAGGCACGAGAGATGTATAGACATTGGGGTTTTTCTGAGCTCGGGACCGCCCTCATTTACGGCGGAGCCGTGACCCTGCATGCCTTGCATCACAAACTTCCCTGGACGGTCTGACCATCGGACACCAGACCGAGTAGGAGCCCGCAACCGGTCCCTAGGCGGGCGACAAGGGCATGCTCAGAACCCGCCGCACTGTTCCGTCGTTGCCTCGATCCTCGTCTTCCCGGTGCATCCCGATCTTCTCCGCCACCCGAATCGACGCGCGATTGTCGGGGTGGACGATCGCGATGACTTCTTCGGCTCCGAGTCGGTCCCTCGCGAAGTCGCGGCACGCGGCGGCCGCCTCTGTCGCGAGTCCCAGCCCTTGCCGGCGGGGCAGGACGTGGTAGCCGATCTCCAGGCGCTTGACTCCGTTGACGTCCTGCCAAGTGAGGCCACAATCCCCGACGAACTCCCCATCACTTGTCTCGATGATCCAGAGCCCGTGTCCGTCCCGGACATAGTTCTTCAGGTTCCAGTCGATCCACGACGCCGCCTGCTCACGCGTCTTCGGGGCGGGATAGAACCGCATGACATCGGCGTCTCCGAGAAGGCCGGCCATCGCGGGCAGATCGGCTGGAGCCATCTCGCGAAAGCGCAGGCGCGGAGTGTTCGGCGGAAGCATCCGTCGACCATAGCGAAACCCCCGCCCAACTCGTCATCGGGTGGCACATGGAGAACGGGACCGCCCGCGCACCAGGCCGGCGCAGGCTGCCGGACCGTTCGCCGGCGCGCGGATGTCGGTCCCCACGCGAGCGATGTGGGATCGGCGTCGTCCGCTTCGAGCAGGTTGCCCGAGTATGGACACTGTGGCGACGCGACTGCGCCGGGCACCCGGGCGTAGACGGGCTGGTCCATCACAGCGACGCTGGCTCGCAATTCACGAGCGTGTCGTTCGCCGAAACACTCGCCCTCGAGGGCATCGCCGCGTCGATCGGATCGATCGGCGACGCGTACGACAACGCCCTCGCCATCGACGGCGTCGAATGGGTCACCGCAGGCTGGGTCGATTGGTACAACGCCAGGCGGCTGCACTCGACCATCGGCAACGTCCCGCCCGACGAGTTCGAGGCCTTCTACTACGCTGACCTCGAAACCCCATCCCACCCGGTGATGGAACCCGCACAGGAGCGGCCAAGAACCGGGGACGGTTCAGTGTGGTGAGCACATAGTTTGGTTGCATGTCGCAGAGCGGGGGCAATGGTGTCGCAGCTGCTGGGTAGGGAGCGGGAGCGCCATATCGTCGAGCAGCTGCTGGTCGCGGTGCAGGCCGGGCGCAGCAGGGCGCTGGTGGTGCGCGGCGCGGCGGGCATAGGCAAGACGGCGCTGCTGGAACACCTGCGCGATGCGGCGATCGCCTCCCGCTTCCGGGTCGAGACCTCGACGGGTGTCGAGGCCGAGATGCAGTTCGCCTTCGCCGGACTCCACCAGTACTGCGCCCCTTTCCTGGATCGCCTCGCAGCTCTGCCCGAGCCTCAGCAGCGGGCTCTCGGCACTGCCCTGGGGAGTCGAAACGGCCCCGCACCCGACAAGTTCCTGATCGGCCTCGCCACCCTCAACCTCGTCGCCGAAGCCGCCGAGCATGGGCCGCTGCTGTGCGTGGTCGACGACGTGCAGTGGCTCGACGAGGCATCGGCTGAGATCATCGCCTTCGTCGCTCGGCGCATCGACGCCGAGCGCCTGGCGATCGTGTTCGGCCTGCGCAATGCCGACGGCGGAGGCCAACCGGGCGCCTTCTCGCACCTCCCGGAGTTGCAGCTGACCGGACTCGACCACACCGCCGCGCGGACATTGCTGAGCACCGCGTTCCGAGCGCCCGTCGACGAGGCCGTGCGCGAGCTGATCATCGCCGAAGCGCGCGGCAACCCTCTCGCCCTCCTGGAACTGCCGGCACACGTTCCGGCGGCACGGCTCGCGGGCGGCTTCGACCTCCCGCACCTGCCGGATGTCCAGGAACGGGTCGAACGCGGGTTTCTGAGCCGCTACCGCGAACTCCCCGCGGCGACGCAGCTCCTGCTGCTCGCGGCGGCAGCCGATCCCACCGGCGATCCCGAGCTGCTGCACCGCGTCGCCGCAGAGCTCGGCGTCTCGGCGGAATCCTCCGCGCCGGCGGAGATGGCCGGATTGATCGACCTGGGAACGAAGGTGCGGTTTCGCCACCCACTCGTGCGCTCGGTCGTGTACCGGTCGGCCGACGCACCGAATCGCCGCCGCGTCCACGGCGCATTGGCGGCCGTCATCGATGCAGCGCATGATCCCGACCGGCGCGCGTGGCACCGCGCTCACGCCGTGAGTGGGGCCGACGAAGCGGTCGCCGCAGAGTTGGAGCGCTTGGCCGGGCGGGCGCGCTCTCGCGGCGGGTACGCCGCGGCCGGCGCGTTCCTGCGGCGGTCGGCAGAACTCACCCCGGGCGTCGCCGACCAGACCCGTCGCGCCCTCGACGCGGCGCACGCGCTGCACACGGCGGGGGAGTCCGAGACGGCCGTGGAGCTGCTTGCGATCGCAGAACGTGGCGCACCCGACCCGCTTCAACGCGCACGCGCCGCACTTCTTCGTGCCCAGATCGCCTTCCACCGCACGCGCGGAACGGACGTGCCGCAGATGCTGCTCGACGCCGCGGCGACCCTGGCACCATTCGACCCGCTGCTGTCACGCGAGACCACTCTGCACGCGCTCGACGCGGCGATCGTCGGTGGAAGCCCCGACATCGTGGACATCGCTCGCACAGCGCTCGCCGCGGTCCGGGCCGAGCGTCCTCGGCCGGTCGACCTGCTCCTTGACGGACTCGCCGTGACGGTGGTGCACGGGTACACGGCGGGGGTTCCGGCCGTGCGTGTGGCGCTCGATGCGATCACGGCGGCGACGCGCCCGGAGGCGGTGCGCGAGGAGGGCAGCGAACCGTGGCTGTGGGTCGCCGGACGCGTCGCCGTCGGCATCCTTGACGACGAGCGCGCGCACGAGATCGCCGACCGCAATGTGCGCGCGGCTCGCACCACGGGGGCCCTGGCAGCGCTCCCGAGAGCGCTCAACCTGCACGCCAACATCCTTACGATCAGCGGCGAGCTCACGCGGGCAGGCGAGCTCGTCGCCGAGGCGGAGTCACTCACCGAGTCGATGGGCGTCGCTCCGCTGCGCCACGCCCGGGCCATGCTCGCGGCCTGGCGTGGTGACCGCCCAACGGTCGAGCGGTCGAACAGCCTCGCCCTCACGGCCGACGGGAACCTCGTCGGGAGCGCGCAGAGCGCGTTCGCGCACTATGCGAGCGCCATTCTTCACAACGGTCTCGGCGCGTACTCGACCGCGCTTGATGCGGCAACCGCGACATGCGAGTCGGCTGAACTCTCGCTCAGCACTCTGGGCCTGCCGGAAGTGATCGAGGCATCCGTTCGCACCGGTGACACAGACACCGCACTGCGGGCGCTCGAACGACTCAGCGCGCGCGTGAGAGCCAGCGACACGCCTTGGGCGCGAGGCCTGGAGGCGCGATCCCGCGCGCTGACGAGCAGCGGACCGGCCGCAGAGGAGGGGTATCGCGAAGCCATCAGGCAGCTCAGCACCTCCAAGATCGCCGTCGAGACGGCCCGTGCCCATCTGCTCTACGGCGAATGGCTGCGCCGCGAAGGACGCCGTCACGACGCACGCCAAGCCCTGCGCAGTGCCTATGAGTCGCTGTCGGAGATGGGCGCCGCTGCCTTCGCCCAACGGGCCGCGCGCGAACTGCACGCCACCGGTGAGCGCGCGAGACAGCGCTCCGCCGCGCAGAGCGACGGCCTCACGGCGCAAGAACTGCAGATCGCTCGGCTGGTGGCGGCCGGTGCGACATCACGAGAGGTGGGCACGCAGCTGTTCTTGAGCCCGCGCACGATCGAGGCCCACCTGCGAAACATCTTTCGCAAGCTCGGCATCACCTCGCGCAGGCAGCTCCGAGACCTCCGCCTCGACGCGCGGGGGTGACGATCCTCACGATGCTGGAGAAACCTGCGCGGTCGCCGACGACGCTTGACCCGATTCCGGCAACATAGGTTCTTCTTTCTTTGCGGCTGCTCGCCCGAGCAGTCACAGAAAGAAAGACGCAGAGCATGCTGTCCCCACGACGAGACCCGTCCGTCCGCCGCGGTGCCGTGCCCGGCCACAAACGGCGCGCCTCCGTCGATCGGGCTGTTCAAGAACGAAGCGATCCGCGACGGCTCACCCTTCCGATCCGGGCCGTTGCGCACGATCGACGACGTCGAGTGGGTCACCGCCGGATGGGTCGGTGAGCGGGCGGTTGAACGAGTTGCACGCCCCCTGACCGATGTTGGGGTGAGAATTGACGCATGTCACGACGCAAGGACGGGAGACCTCGGTCGCGGACGCCAGCGGCGAACCCATCCACCAGCGGGGTAACGACGGAACCGGCGACCGTGAAGGGTGAACGCCTGTCGTTGGGTGATCCGGAGCGCAGCATTCCGGGCGAGCTGAAGACCGGCGAGTTCTCCCTGCGGCCCATCCTGGCTACGGACGCGGCGCGTGATTTTGAAGCCGTTATGGAGACGCGGGTTGATCTGCGCGTGTGGGAGCAGTCTTCCTGGCCAGCCGACGATTTCACTATCGAGGCG
This sequence comes from Microbacterium sp. zg-B185, assembly GCF_030246885.1. Classification (NCBI taxonomy): domain Bacteria; kingdom Bacillati; phylum Actinomycetota; class Actinomycetes; order Micrococcales; family Microbacteriaceae; genus Microbacterium; species Microbacterium sp. zg-B185. The sequence continues at coordinate 1,114,129 of NZ_CP126739.1, read as the reverse complement.
AATCGCCAAGACCTCGCGGATCTCGAGCGACGACACGTAGACCGGCGTGCATTCACCTACACCGTGCTCGACCCGGGCGGCACCGAGTGCCTCGGTTGCGTCTACATCTTCCCGACAACCGCGACGTTCCTCACGAAAGCCGCAGTGACTTCCGTGCTCGAGGGCGCCCAATGGGCGGAGATCGACGCTGTCGTCTACTTCTGGGTCCGCGAGTCGCGGATCTCCTCAGATATGGATGTCCGACTTCTTGCCGCGATCAGGTCGTGGATGGATGAGGACTGGTCGCTCGCGCGGAGCGTGTTCGTTACCAACGAACAGTTCGAGCGACAGGTCCAACTGCTCGAGCTTGCGGGACTGCAGGTGAACTTCGAGCTGCGTGAGCCGGGCAAGCCCGGCAATTACCTCGTCTACGGATGAGCTGTCCTTCGCAGTCCTCGCCTGGAGCAACTCGACCCACCCGCGGACGCGGCCCGCAAGCCGGTCCTCCTCGGGGCGTTCCACGCATCGGTTAAGTCCAGAGCGCAAGGGGTTGGCCGCGAGGCAACTCTGATGCTCTTTGGACCCGCTCGCAGGTATGCCCGATCAGCGCCCCTGAAACGAACCCACGTCAGCGCGGCTCTGTGATCGGCACAGCATCCGCGGGTCGCGCCTCGGCACCGCTCGCCCAGTACGCCCGTTCCCTCCCCCGCACACGCAGCATTCGCACGACCGTCACCGGCCCGTTGACCGCGAACTTTGGGTGCGTTCCACGGGCACTGCAGCACGAGCAGGTTGATCCATTCCGCCGCACCGCCAGCGACCCACTGCGCGAGTGCGGCGGCGGTCACAATGTAGACGACCGCGAGAAGCATCGCGGGTACGCCCCACTTGAGGCCGCGGCGAGTGTGCGTAGCGCGGATCAGGATGTTCGTCGGCATGTTCCGCTGGTGCCGTAATGGCGTGCGGGGGCGCCTGTCCCTTCGTCCGCCACTCGTAGATGGTCGACACTGGGACGCGGAGATACGCCGCGAGTTCGTTGACATTGAGGAGTGTCGCTCCAACCCCCAGAGCCGAGCGTGAGGCTGTCTACCGCATCCATGCCAAGCAGGTGCGCACTTCGTCGCCCCACCGTTCGGAGACAACCGGAGCGAAGTCGAGTCCCTCGAGGCTCTGCGCCGGGAGAGGGCGCTGGAGCGGTCAATTCGATGGCATTGCGATGACGTGGTCACATCTCACCAACTAAGAAGTCCCGGGAACCCTTAGGTTCCCGGGACTATCCAGTCGGGATGACAGGATTTGAACCTGCGACCCCCTGACCCCCAGTCAGGTGCGCTACCAAGCTGCGCCACATCCCGATGCCCGCACGCGGACAACTCCCCTATCCTACCCGCTCCCCGCGAGCGCCGCGAACGACCGGCATCCGAGCAGCCGACATCCCGAACCTGCCCTTCCCCGTGTCGGTCCCGGTCGCTACCGTCGGATGATGGCCGAGATCGTCATCTCCCCCGCGACCCCCGACCGCTTCGACGATGCCGAGTATGCCCTGTCCGGGGGCGGCGACGGCCGCGCCTGTCAGTGTCAGTGGTGGATGATCACGAGCGCGCAGTTCGACAATACGACCCAGAGCGAGCGGCGGGAGCTGCTCCGCGAAGAGCTCCATCGGGACGCCGCTCCGCCCGCGCTGATCGCCTATGTCGATGACGAGGCTGCGGGCTGGGTGCGGGTGGGGCCGCGGGCCGCGCAGATCCGTCTGCTGCGGACACGGGCGATCGCGGCGAACACCGACGTGCCGCTGGATGACCTCGGCGTCTGGGCGATCAGCTGCTTCGTCGTTCGACGCGAGTATCGCGGTCGGGGCCTGACCGGCAAGCTGCTCTCGGCCGCGATCGACTTCGCCCGCAGTCAGGGTGCCCGATCGATCGAGGCGTACCCCCTCGACACGACCGCGGCCACGCACCGCCCCAACGAGCTGTACCACGGCATCCTGTCGGGGTTCCAGCGGGCAGGCTTCCGCGAGGTCGCGCGCCCGAAGCCCGACCGGACCATCGTGTCGCTCGACCTGAGCGGCTGACCGCGACCGCCGGTGCCGACTGGTCAGCGCGTTCGCGCTCGCTCGGTCGGACGCGTCTCTTTGATCGCCGCGACCTCCAACAGCACGACGATGCCGCTCAGCAGCAACGCGGACACCGCGTACTCCCCCACCGGCAGAAGGCCGCTCGCGGCGATCAGGGAAGCCGCGACGACGATCGCGGCGGACGCGCCGCCCGCCAGCGTCGGTCGCAGGAGGATCGCCCAGGCGCTGACCACGAACAGCGCGATGGGAAGCGTGAGTGCAAGTCCGGCGGTGGCATGGGCGATCTCGGTGTGGCCGGTGATCTCATCGATCTCGACCTCCACGCCTGAGGAGACCGCGCCCGCCGCCGCGAAGATCAGGTAGTGCAGATACCCGAATGCGAAGCCGGCGCGCAGGCTGCGCAGCCGCCCGTGCTGCTCTCGGGCGAAGTACAACCACCACATCCCGGCGGTGACGACGACCCCGGATGCCGCAAGCGCGAGCAGCTGCGGGATGCGCTCGCCACCGGCGAGCGCATCGATCATGGCGTTGGCCGAGGCCAGCAGGCTCTCTCCGAGCAGCAGCAGGGTGAACAGCCCGAAACGCTCGGCGATGTGGACCGGATGCCAGCTGGTCCGCCGGTGGGATTCCGCCCACACCGGCACGAGGAACTCGGCCGCGACGAGCACGAAGAAGGACCAGAGCTGAGCGCCCTCATCGAGCAGGTAGATGCGTCCGATCCAGAGCACCTGAACGATCGTGATCCCCACGGCGAACCGCAGCGCTGTGGGTCGGGATTCGGGGTCGGATGCCGCGGCGCGCAGCCACTGCCCCACCATGGCCAGTCGCATCAGCACGTAGCCCCACGTGACCGTCAGGTAGTCCAATTCGACCATTGCGGTGTGCACCCCGGCCGCGAGCACGAGCACCCCGGCCATCTGCACGATCGTCATGACGCGGTAGAGCCAGTCGTCCGTGTCGAACGCCGACGCGAACCAGGTGAAGTTCATCCACGCCCACCAGATCGCGAAGAACACCATCAGGTAGGCCAGCACGCCCTGACCGACATGGCCGTCGCGGATGAGGTGGTGCAGGTTCTGCGACGCCTGTGAGACCGCCACGACGAACACCAGGTCGAACAGCAGCTCGAGCGGGGTGGCCACGCGACCCGGCTGGCCAGGATCACGCCCCGTCATGCGCCGAAGGCCGATCCTGCTGAGCGCGTCGGTCATGCGACGATTATGGGGCCCGCCCGCTCGATGAGGAGAACAATGAACCGGCTCTGGATCGGATTCGTACCGTTCGGCCTGGTGTCCGCCGTCCATGTCGGCGCGCTCGCCGCCGGCGTCCCGGCGCTGGCCGGTCCGACGAAGCTCCTGCTGATGCCGCTGCTGGCGGCGGCGGCGCTCTGGGGAGGCCGCGGGTCGCGCTGGGGTCTGCCCTACACACTGCTCTTCGCGGCGATCGCCTTCTCGTGGCTCGGCGACGGCGCAGGAACCTTCTTCGCCGCCGCGCCGACCGTGCCGATGATGCTCCTCTTCTTCGGCCTCGCGCACCTCTGCTACATCTGGCTGTTCTGGCGGCTGATTCCGGTGCGCCGTGTACCGGCATGGGCTGCGGTGTACGGCCTGTGGTGGATCGCGCTTCTCGCGGTGCTCTGGCCGCACCTCGGAGGCCTTCTCATCCCCGTCGCCGTCTACGGGCTCGTGCTGGGCGGAACCGCGGTCGCGGCATCCCGCTGTCATCCGCTGGTGACCTGGGGCGGCGCGTTCTTCCTCGCCTCCGACACCGTTCTGGCGTTCCGTCTGTTCCTTCCGGACGCGACCCCCGACTGGACCAGCCCGGTGGTCATGCTCACCTACTGCGCTGGACAGGGGCTCATCGCCGGCGGCGTCGTGGTCGCCGACCGGCTGGTCGGCACCGCGGCACGCCGCGAACGTGCGGGGACGGCCGGATGACCGGGACCGCGCGCGTGGACGCATGGCTCTGGGCCGTGCGGGTCTACAAGACCCGCTCCGCGGCGACGGCGGCGTGCCGTGCGGGACACGTGCGCGTCAACGGCGAGCGGGTCAAGGCCGCGCAGCCGGTGCGCGAGGGCGACGAACTGCGGGTGCGGATCTCGGGATTCGATCGGATGCTGGTGGTGAAGCTTCCGATCTCCAAACGCGTCGGCGCGGTTCTCGCCGCGGAGGCCGTGGAGGACAGGACTCCCCCGCCCCCGCCGATCGAGGAACGCGCTCTGGTGCCGCTGCGCGACCGCGGTACGGGGCGTCCGACCAAACGCGAACGCCGCGACATCGACCGGCTGCGCGGTCGGGATGCCGACCCGGACGTTGACGGCGGGGACCGATAGCGTCACGCCGCAGGTCCGCGCGGGTGTGCCTGCTACGAAAGCCGCTCGAGCAGCCAGCGCGTGCCGCGCACCGCGGCACCGGCATCCGTCACCCGGCGCGCCAGTTCCCGATCACTCGTCACCACGAACACGGTGCGTCCGGTGGTCAGGAGTCGCGCGGTTTCGAGAACGATGGCATCGTCACCGGATGCCTCGGCACGAACCACCTGGATGCCGCCCGCGCCGTCGCCCGCCGCGCGCGCCTGCCCTTCGACCACGACCACCCACTCCGGGAACCAGGTGTGCTCCGGCAGGTCCAGGTCCGCGGCGGGGACGCCCGTCGCGGCGAGGGTTCCGACCCGGGCGATCAAGCGGCGGGCGGCGGCCGGGCGGTCGTGCCACCACCCGTCCGGGACGGAGCCGACCACGTTCGCGGCGTCCACCACCACCGCGGGGCGGACATCCAGCAGTGGTCGCAGGTGCGCCCACGACAGCGCGAAGGCCGGATGCAGCGGCTTCTCCTGGACAGCGTCCGGCGCGATCCACGCCAGTTCGCGACTCTCCGGGTCGCTGATCGTCGGCTCGAACGGGGCGGTGACGTCCCCGACCAGTGTCGTGTACGTCCAGTAGCCCAGATCCAGAACACTGAGCAGCCGCGGGCGAATCGCGAACTCCGGTACGCCGGCCTCTTCGGCGGCCTCGCGCAGCGCAGCGTCGGTCGCCGATTCACCCTCGTGTCGCGCTCCACCGGGCAGCGCCCAGGTGTCGCCGTAATGGGACCACGACACCCGATGCTGCAGCAGCACTCCACGGTCGGGGTCCAGGGCGAGCAGTCCCGCCGCGCCGAAGAGCCCCCAATACTTCTCGCCGGTCGGTGCGACGACCCAGGCATCGCCGGGGTCCCGTGGTCCGGACGGGCGGCGCGGTGCACCGGGTGCGGGAGGCTCGATGGTCACCTCTCCACCCTGTCACACACGCGTGCCACAGCCTGTCGATCGGACCGCATCCTGGACCGATCGGACTCGTCGGCGCGGGCCAGAATACGGGAATGGAACACGACGAGTACGAGCTGGACGACGATCCCGTGCGCATCTCCCGCGATGCGGTCTGGGCGTGGCTGTCCGCTCAGGCGTACTGGGGCCGCTGGCGCACCCGCGCCGACGTGGACGCCCAGATCGAGAATGCGTGGCGGGTCGTCGGCGCCTACCGCGCCGGCACCGACGAACTGGTCGGCTTCGCGCGAGCCGCCTCGGACGGCGTGGGATTCGCATACCTCGCGGACGTGTACGTCCTGGACGCGCACCGCGGCCACGGTCTGGGCAAGCGACTCGTCCGCACCATGATCGACGAGGGTCCGGGAGCCGAGTTCCGCTGGTCGCTGTTCACCGCGGATGCCCACGGTCTGTACGAGCAGTTCGGCTTCGCGGCGCCGGACGCGACGGCGATGGTACGACCGCCGAAGAACCCGCCGATCGGCTAGCGGGCCCGCTTCTCGCGCACCCGCATGTTGATCACGATCGGTGTTCCCTCGAATCCCCAGATCTCGCGCAGGCGGCGCTGGATGAACCGGCGGTAGCCCGGGTCGAGGAATCCGGTCGTGAACAGCACGAACGTCGGCGGACGCGTCGAGGCCTGGGTGCCGAACAGGATGCGCGGCTGCTTGCCGCCGCGCAGCGGGTGCGGGTGCTCGGCGACCAGTTCGGACAGGAACGCGTTGAACTTGCCGGTCGGAATGCGGGTGTCCCAGGAGTTCAGCGATGTCTCCAGGGCCGGTACCAGTCGCTCCAGGTGGCGGCCCGTGCGGGCGGAGATGTTCACTCGCGGAGCCCAGGCCACGTGGGCCAGATCCTGCTCGATCTCGCGCTCGAGGTGCCGACGCCGCTCGATGTTCTCGAGGTCTTCGTCGTTGAGACGGTCCCACTTGTTGAACGCGAGCACCAGAGCCCGGCCGGACTCCAGGACCAGATCGATGATGCGGACATCCTGCTCGCTGACCGGCTCGCTGACGTCGATCACGACGACGGCGACTTCGGCCTTCTCCAGCGCCGCGGAGGTCCGCAGCGACGCATAGAAGTCCGCGCCCTGCTGCAGGTGCACGCGGCGGCGGATTCCGGCGGTGTCGACGAAGCGCCACAGCTTGCCACCCAGTTCGACGATCTCATCGACGGGGTCGCGCGTGGTTCCGGCGAGTTCGTTGACCACCACGCGCTCTTCGCCGGCCGCCTTGTTCAGGAGCGAGGACTTGCCGACGTTGGGGCGCCCGAGGATCGCGACGCGGCGCGGGCCGCCGATCTCCTGCTTGGCGACCGCGGACACCTCGGGGAGGACCTTCATGACCTCATCCAGCAGGTCCGCTACGCCCCGTCCGTGGATGGCCGAGACCGGGTACGGCTGGCCGAGCCCGAGGCTCCAGAGCGGAGCGGCCTCCGGCTCGTGGCGAGCGTCGTCGATCTTGTTGGCGACCAGGAACACCGGCTTGCCGCTCTTGCGCAGCAACTTGACGACGTGCTCGTCCGTCGAGGTCGCACCGACCATGGCGTCCACGACGAACAGGACGACGTCGCAGAGCTCGATCGCTACCTCAGCCTGTGCGGCCACGGAGAGGTCGATGCCTCGCGCGTCCGGCTCCCAGCCGCCCGTGTCGACGAGGGAGAACCGGCGATCCATCCACTCCGCCTTGTACGTGACACGGTCCCGGGTCACCCCGGGGGTGTCCTCCACGACGGCCTCGCGGCGACCGAGGATGCGGTTCACCAGCGCGGACTTGCCGACGTTCGGCCGACCCACGATGGCGACCACCGGCAGGGCCGGGAAGTACTGGATGCCGTCGTCGCCGAGGGCGACGCCCTCGAGGAGCGCGGCGTCCTCGTCGTCGAGCTCGTAGTCGGAGAGGCTCGCGCGCAGTGTCGCGGCGCGTGCCTCGGCAAGGTCCTCATCGAGGTCGGCGAGGGCTTCGGCGATCTTGTCGTCGCCACCTTCGTATTCGTCGTCAGCGCCCATCGTGCGCTCCCGTCTGTGTGGGTACGACCTTCAGGATGACGTCGAGGACGGCATCCACGGTCTGTTCGAAATCGAGATCGGATGAGTCGACCACCTCGACGCCGGGGGCGGCGGTGAGGAAATCGACGACAGTGGAATCGGACGCGTCGCGGCGGTGCAGCGCTTCGGCGACCGCGGCGGAATCGTGCCCGCTCAGCTCCGCGCTGCGCCGCGCGGCGCGGACGGCTGGCGCGGCGGTGAGCAGGATCCGCACGGGCGCGTCAGGGGCGACCACGGTGGTGATGTCCCTGCCCTCCACGACCACGCCGGGCAGGCCGGATCCGGCGATGAGGTCGCGGAAGAGCGCATTGACCGTCTGACGCACGGCCGGCACGCGCGCGACGCCGCTGACGGCGTCGGTGACCCGCGGCTCGCGGATCGCGTCGGTGACATCGGTCGCGCCGACGCGGACCCAGTAGTGGTCGGGATCCAAGGAGATGGCGAAGGCGAAGTCGCCGGTCACATCCAGCACGGATGCCGCGTCGGAGGTGTCTGCGCCATGGGCCAGGGCGTGCCAGGCGAGGGCGCGGTAGGCGGCCCCGGTGTCGAGGTAGCCGTAGGCCAGTCGTCGGGCGACCTGCTTGGACACGCTCGACTTCCCGCTACCGGCGGGGCCGTCGATCGCGATGACCGTCGCAGCGTGGCTAGTCATTGGTGGTGCTCGCGATCTTCCAGCCGCGGGCTTGGAGCCCGTCGACGGCGTGGCGGAGTGCGCTCGGGACGACGCTGATCTCGGCGAGTCCGAATTGCGCTCCCGGCGAGTGCTCGAGACGCAGGTCTTCGACGTTGACCTGGAGTTCGCCGAGTTCGCCGAACAGCCTGCCGAGCTGGCCGGGGGTGTCATCCACCATCACCACGACCTGCTCGAATCGCCGGTTCTGCCCGTGCTTTCCGGGGAGTCGTTCGACCCCGTCGTTGCCCCGGCGGATGGTGTCGGCGACCGCGCGGCGGGAACCCGGCGCCTCGGGGTCGCGCAGTGCCGCCGCGACCGAGCTCAGATCTGCGGCGAGCGCGTCCAGCACGTCTACGACGGGCGCTGCGTTGGCGCCGAGGATCTGCACCCATAGTTCCGGGGCGGATGCGGCGATCCGCGTCGTGTCGCGGACGCCCTGACCGGCCAGTCGCAGCGAGCCGTCCGGCGCCTCCACGAAACGACCGGCGAGCAGGCTCGCCACCAGCTGCGGGACATGCGACACGAGCGCGACGGCGCGATCATGATCCTCGGGGGTCATCTCCACCGGCGTGGCGCCGAGTTCCAGGGCCAGGCCTTCGACGAGGGCGAGGTCCTCGGCGGAGGTGTCCTCGTCGCGGCAGACGACCCAGGGCCGGCCGACGAAGATGTCCGCGCGCGCCGAGATCGCGCCGCCGCGCTCGCGCCCCGCGAGGGGGTGCGAGCCGATGTAGTGGGCGAGGTCGATGCCGCGTTCCTGAAGGGTCCGGAGCGGGTCCAGCTTCACACTGGCCACGTCCGTGACGACGGCGTTCGGATGCGCCGCGAGTTCGCGTTCGATGACGTCGGCGGTGACGTCGGGGGGCACCGCCACGACGATGAGGGAGGGTTCGTCATCCGCCCGGGGCCGGCGGCCCGCGCCGTAATCGACTGCCAGACGCAGCTGCGAGGGCGACGCGTCATCCAGAACGACATCCACCCCGCGGGCGGTGAGCGCGTGGCCGATGCTCGAGCCCAGCAGCCCGGCGCCGACGATGCGCACGGTACCGCGGACGCGCGCCGCCAACGGACTGGCGGCACGCGTAGGCGTGCTCGTCGATTCGCTCACTCGGTCTCCTGGTGATCCTTCTGCGCGGCGCCGATGCTCGGTGCCGCTCCTGGCGGTGCCGCTGTCCCGGCGTCGTGCCGCTAGTCGGAGTCGCTCTCGCTGCTCGCGGGCGGCGGCTCTTCGGCCGCGCCACGCGCAAGTGTCAACAGGGCGCCCCGCTCAACCTTAGTCAACTCGCGCGCGCGACCCACTGGGAGGGTTCCCAGGTGCAACGGCCCGAACTGCCGCCGCACCAATTCGATGACCGGATGCCCGACGGCCGCCATCATCCGCCGCACGATGCGGTTGCGGCCGGAGTGGAGGGTCAGCTCGATCAGTGACTCGCCGCCTCTGCCCCCGGAAGAGCTGCTCGGCGACGCCGACAGCAGTCGCGCCCGGTCCGCGGCGATCGTCCCGTCCTCGAGCTCCAGCCCGCGCGTCAGCGTCGCGATCGTTTGGGCGCTCACCTTTCCCTCCACCTTCGCGACGTACACCTTGGTCACGCCGAAGGAGGGGTGCGCGAGGACATGGGCCAGCTCGCCGTCGTTCGTGAGGACGAGCAGTCCGCTGGTGTCGGCATCCAGCCGTCCGACGTTGTACAGCCGCTCAGGCCGGTCCTGGACGAATTCGCGCAGGTCGGGCCGACCGCGTTCGTCGCGCATCGAGCTGACCACGCCGCGGGGCTTGTTGAGGACGACGTAGCGCTTGGTCTCATCGAACTGGATGGCCGTCCCGTCCACGTCGACGAGGTCGACCTCGGGATCGATGCGCGAGCCGAGCTCGGTGACGACGACGCCGTTCACGCGCACACGGCCTTCGACGATGAGGTTCTCTGCCACGCGCCGCGAGGCCACACCGGCGTTGGCGAGCGCCTTCTGCAGGCGCACACCGTCCGTGGAGCGGCCCTCGGCTCCCTGCTCGGATGCCGACTCGAGGTCATCGTTCATGCGCGGATCATCTCCTCGAACCCGTCAGCGCCGTCATCCAGCAGCGGCGAGATGTGCGGCAGCTCGTCCAGCGAGTTGATCCCGAGGTTCACCAGCAGTGCATCGGTGGTGCCGTAGTGGATCGCGCCGGTCTCCGCGTCGGTGAACTGCTCCGTGATCAGCCCGCGGGCGAGCAGGGTGCGCACGACGGAATCCACGTTCACCGCTCGGATCGATGCGACCTGACCACGTGTGACGGGCTGCTTGTAGGCGATCACGGCAAGGGTTTCCAACGCGGCTTGAGACAGCCGGGACGGCGCCTGCGTGTTGACGAACTCGGTGACCAGATCGTCGTGCTCGGCACGCACGTACAGCCGCCAGCCGCCGCCGACCTCGCGCAGCTCGAATCCACGGCGGGGTCCGCCGGTGAGCCCGTCGTAGTCCTCGACCAGCCCCTCGATCGCCTGTCGTACCGCGGGTACCGGCGCGCCGACGGCCGTCGCGAGGCTCACGAGGCTCTGCGGCTCCTCGACGACCAGCAGAATCGCCTCGAGTCTCCTGGCGACATCTGCCGGTGACGCCATCTTCGCCTCCCCGGCGGTATCGGGGTCATTGGTCATAGTCGGCTCCTAGGCTCGCAAGGTTCTCATCGGACCACCGTTCGGCGATCCAGCGCAGGGTCAGCTCTCCGAGCGGCTCGAGCTGCTCGAAGGACAGGGCTCCGTGGCGGTACAGCTCCAGCACGGAGAGGAAACGGGCCACGACGACGCCCGGCTGTGCGGCGCCGGCGACCAGCTCGCGGAAGCTGAGGGTGCCGGCATCCCGGAGCAGGGTCACCACGATCGCCGCCTGCTCGCGGATGCTCACCAGGGGGGCGTGCAGATGGTCGAGCCCGACGTGAGGGATCTCCTTCGGCGTCATCGCGAGAATGGCCAGCGCGGCGAAGTCGTCGGGTGTCAGCGTCCAGACCAGCTCGGGCACCGCCTGCCGGAACTTCTCGTCCAGGCGGACGGCGCGGGTGTGGCGGCGGTCCTCCGCCTGAAGGCGACCGGCGAACCACCCGGAGATCTCTTTGAACGCGCGGTACTGCAGCAGTCGTGCGAACAGCAGGTCACGAGCCTCGAGGAGCGCGACGGCTTCGGCGTCCACCAGCTCGCCTTGCGGGAGCAGGCCGGCCACCTTCATGTCCAGCAGCGTCGCGGCGACCACCAGGAACTCAGATGCCTGTTCCATCTCCTCGTCCGGGTCCAGGCCGCGCAGGTACGAGATGAACTCGTCGGTCACCCGGCTCAGCGAGACCTCGGTGATGTCCAGCTCGTGCTTGGTGATCAGTGTCAGGAGAAGATCGAACGGTCCGTCGAAGACTCCGAGCGAGACGCGGAACCCCTCGACGGGCTCGGTCGGTGCGCTTCCGTCGGCGGTGAGGGCTTCGTCAGGCGACGGCACCACGGGCGACCAGCTCTCGCGCCAGCCGCAGGTACGCCTGCGCGGCCGCGTGCTCGGGCGCGAATTCGGTGATCGGCACACCCGACACGGAGGCATCCGGGAATTTCACCGTGCGACCGATGACGGTCTCCAGCACGTCGTCTCCGAACGCCTCGACGACGCGTTCCAGCACCTCGCGAGAATGCAGCGTGCGCGGGTCGTACATCGTTGCCAGCACGCCGTCCAGTTCGATGGTCGGGTTGAGCCGGTCGCGCACCTTGTCGATCGTCTCGATCAGCAGGGCGACACCGCGCAGGGCGAAGAACTCGCACTCGAGCGGGATGACGACGCCGTGGCTCGCGGTCAGTGCGTTGACGGTGAGCAGTCCCAGCGAGGGCTGGCAGTCGATCAGGATCACGTCGTAGTCGGGCGTGACCTTGCGCAGCACGCGGGCGAGGATGGTCTCGCGGGCGACCTCGTTGACCAGATGCACTTCGGCGGCCGAGAGGTCGATGTTCGCGGGGAGGATGTCCAGCCCCTCGACCGCGGTGTGGATGATCACGTCGCGCGGGTCGCGTTTGGTATCCAGAAGCAGATCGTAGATGGTCGGCACGTCGTGGGTCTGGATGCCGAGACCTGCCGACAGAGCACCCTGCGGATCGAAGTCCACGGCGAGCACCTTGCGCCCGTACTGGGCCAGTGCGGCGGCGAGATTGATCGTCGTCGTCGTCTTGCCCACGCCGCCCTTCTGGTTGCAGAGGGCGATGATCCGAGCAGGACCGTGGCTGGAGAGCTTCGGCGGCGTCGGGAAGCCGTGGTACGGGCGACCCGTCGGACCCATCGTCGGTTCGTCCTGGTCCTTCTTCGGCCGCGGTGAGGTTTTCGCGTGTGCCGTCTTCTGCGGGGTCGTGCCCCTGGTCGCGCTGCCAGCCACCCGGTCTCCTGCCGTTACTTCCTGCTTGGTCGATTGTAGCGACCGCCTCGGCGCGTGCTCGGCGCCTCGCGGCGCGATGGTCGGGTCCGCTGCCTCAGCGCGCCCGCGGATGCGATGTCGCATAGACATCGCGGAGCGCGTCGACCGAGACGTGCGTGTAGATCTGGGTGGTGGCGACCGAGGCGTGGCCGAGCAGCTCCTGCACGACCCGCACGTCGGCGCCGCCCTGCAGCAGGTGCGTCGCGAACGAGTGTCGGAGCGTGTGCGGGGACACGTGCGCGGTCAGCTGCGCCCGCGCGGCCGCGTGCTGGATGACCAGCCAGGCGCTCTGGCGCGAAAGCGGTGCGCCGCGGGCGCCGAGGAACAGGCGTGGGGTGGCCCGTCCCCGCCGCGACAGTTCCGGCCGGGAACGCGTCAGGTAGGCCTCGAGCGCCGCCCGCGCGTAGGAGCCGACCGGGACGATCCGCTCCTTGGACCCCTTGCCGCGAACTCGCACCACATCGCCGTGGGCCAGGTCGTCCACATCCAGCTGCACGACTTCGGAGACGCGGGCGCCGGTCGCGTAGAGCAGTTCGAGGAGTGCCCGGTCGCGTAGGCCGATCAGCTCGTCGCTTCCGGTCGCGGGCAGGACGTCGCCGGTCGGCCTTGCCTCCGGCCCCGAGGCATCCAGCAGCCGTTCGATCTGATCCACGGTGAGCGCCTTCGGCAGCCGCCGTGCGGCCTTCGGCGGCCGCAGCCGCCCAGTCGGGTCGTCGGTCTCGATGCCCTCTCGGGCGAGGAACCGGTGAAAGCCGCGGACCGAGGACTGCAGGCGGGCCAGGCTGGATGCCGCCGGCGGGGGTTCGGCCGAAGCCCGCTCCCCCGCGAACTGGGCCACCAGAGCGCCGGTCACCTCGTTCGAGTCCGCGACGCCCCGAGCCGTGAGCCATTCCACGTAGCCGGCGAGATCCCGCCGGTAGGCGGACACGGTGTGAGCAGACAGTCCGCGTTCGATCGCGACGTGCCGCAGATACGCATCCACCGCTCGTTCGAGCTGCACGTCACTCGCCCGCGGCTCCGCGGCCCCGTCGGATCGCCTCGGCAGCCGCGAGGACACCGACCGCGAGGATGCCGTTGCGCAGTCGCCCTTCGATCACGCCGGTCACGGCATCCGCCAGCGGCACCCATTCGACGCGGATGTCCGCCTCCTCCGCCTCGCGGGGGTGCGCTTCGCCCACCGGCGACAGGTGCCGCGCCAGGAAGACGTGCACCACCTCGTCATTGCCGCCGGGCGTGGTGTACACGCTCAGCAGCGGCTGCCACTCGGCGGCGGTCAGATCCGCTTCCTCAATGAGTTCGCGTTGAGCGGTCTGCAACGGGGACTCGCCCGCGACGTCGAGGAGTCCGGCCGGGATCTCCCAGTCGCGGCGGCGGATGGGGTGGCGGTACTGCTGGATGAGCAGCACCCGTTCTTGCTCGTCGATCGCCACGATCGCCGACGCACCCGGGTGATCGACGTACTGACGCACCATCTCATCGTCGCCGTAGCGCACGGTATCGCTGCGCACGTCCCACACGGCGCCTTGGTAGACCAGCTGGCTGTCGATGATCTCAGCGTCGACGGGCTCGTCGCGCAGGCCGGCCCCGGTCGGAGCGACGTCAGTCATTCTCGACATCGAACAGTTCGCTGGCACGGTGGCGCTCGAGCGCCGCGCCGACGAGGCCGCGGAACAACGGGTGCGGGTCGGTGGGGCGGGAGCGCAGCTCGGGGTGCGCCTGGGTGGCGACGTAGTACGGGTGCACCTCGCGGGGCAGCTCGACGTATTCGACCAGGTTGCGGTCAGGCGAGAGTCCGGAGAAGAACAGACCCGCGCTGGAGAGCGTGTCCCGATAGGCGTTGTTGACCTCGTAGCGGTGCCGGTGGCGCTCATCCACGCGCGCGGCGCCGTAGACCTCGCGCGCGAGCGACCCCTCTGCCAGTTCCGCCGGGTACATGCCCAAGCGCATCGTGCCGCCGAGATCGCCGCCTGCGATGATGTCGACCTGCTCCGCCATGGTGGCGATGACCGGATTGGGGGTGTCCGGGTCGAATTCGCTGGAGGATGCGTCCTCGATCCCGGCGACATTGCGGGCGAACTCGATGACCATGCACTGAAGACCCAGACACAGGCCCAGGGTGGGAATGCCCTGCTCGCGCGCGAACTTCAGCGCCCCCAGCTTGCCTTCGATGCCTCGGATGCCGAACCCGCCCGGCACTATGATCCCATCGAGTTCGCCGAGAGCCTTCGCCGCGCCTTCCGGCGTCTCGCACAGATCGGACGGGATCCAGGTGATGGACACGTGCGTCTCGTGCGCGAAGCCGCCGGCCTTGAGCGCCTCGGTGACGGACAGATACGCATCCGGCAGGTCGATGTACTTTCCGACCAGCCCGATCGTGACCTCGTGCTTCGGGTTGTGGACGGCCTGCAGCACCCGCTCCCACCGCGACCAGTCGACCTCCGCCGCCTGGTCCAGACCCAGCGTGCGGACGATGTACTCGTCCAGGCGCTGGTCGTGCAGCATCGTCGGGATGTCGTAGATGCTCGGCACGTCCACCGCGTTGACGACGGCGGCCTCGTCGACGTCGCACATGAGCGCGATCTTGCGCTTGTTCGACTCGGTGACGGGCCGGTCGCTGCGCAGCACCAGCGCGTCGGGCTGGATGCCGATCGAGCGGAGAGTCGCGACCGAGTGCTGGGTGGGCTTGGTCTTCTGCTCACCCGAGGCGCCCATGAAAGGCACCAGCGAGACATGCACGAAGAACACGTTGGCCCGACCGAGCTCGTGACGGATCTGACGAGCCGCCTCGATGAACGGCTGCGACTCGATGTCACCGACGGTGCCGCCGATCTCGGTGATGATCACGTCCGGCTTGGGCGTCTCGCCCGCCTGCAGGCGCATGCGGCGCTTGATCTCGTCGGTGATGTGCGGAATGACCTGCACGGTGTCTCCGAGGTAGCCCCCGCGGCGCTCACGCGCGATGACCTCGGAGTAGATCTGCCCGGTGGTGACGTTGGCCGCCTGGCTGAGGTTGATGTCCAGGAATCGCTCATAGTGCCCGATGTCGAGGTCGGTCTCGGCACCGTCGTCGGTCACGAAGACCTCGCCGTGCTGGAACGGATTCATCGTCCCCGGGTCGACGTTCAGGTAGGGGTCGAGCTTCTGCATGACCACGCGCAGGCCGCGCGCGGTGAGCAGATTCCCCAAGCTGGCGGCGGTGAGCCCCTTGCCCAACGAGGAAACGACACCGCCGGTCACGAAGATGTGCCTGGTGGTGCCGTTTGAAGAAAGTGAGCCGTTGAAAGTATCCGCCGTATGAGTGTCCGCCACGGGCTTTTATCCTATCAGTCAGCGCCGGCGCGAAGGACGCCGCCGGGGTGCGGGAGCCGGGACAGGCGGGCGGGCGCGTGGCCGGCGGGTGGCCATGAGCACCCCGAACGACATGATCGCGCTCACCAGCAGGCATGCCACGAGCAGCACGAAGATCGGTTCGTCGCCGCCCAGGTCCTCCGTCGCCCAGAACAGGGTGAGCACCTGCGCGGCGCTCAGCCACGGTGGCAGCCATCGGACGACGTCTCGCCAGAGACCGCCCTCGACGCGCCGGGGCGCGCGGAACGCGAGGACGAGTCCGATGATCGCCGCCGCCACGGCGATCATCGCGAACGTCACCGGGATGATCACCACGGTCGCATCGGCCAGCACGTGCAGCATCCATTCGGCGCGGTTCGCGTCGGCGAACGTGCCGTCGGGGAACAGCATCCGAGCACCCAGGTACGACGAGTCCGACCACCATCCGTCATCGTCCGGCTGCAGTTCCGCTCGATACACCACGGTGTCTGCGGCCGACTCCGGCGCACCGAATTCCCGGACCGCGACGCCCTCGTCCCACGGCGCATGGTCCAGCCATCCGCTGGCACCGGTCATCGCCTCCGCGAATCGGGCCGGCATCCGCAGAGTCAGGTCGATCCGCTCGACGTCGTCCTCGACGCCGCTCCAGCCGTACTTCCACCCGGGGTTCAGCGCCGTCCACCGCAGCTGGTCGTGCCAGCCGCCGTCGAGGTACGCGGCGCCGATGACGTCGTCCATCTCATACCGGATGATCACCTCGTGCTCACCGGGCCATTCGTCGGGGATCCGGGTCTGCAGCAGCGCCATGCCCTGCACGCGGCCCTGGTCGAACGGCACCGCGGCGCCATCGATCGTGACCGACGTGATCGTCAGACGCGTGTCGTGACCATCGACCTTGTCCTGCCACTGGCGCAGGACCTGCGGCACGTCGCGGTAGTTCGAACCGACGACCACCTGCAGACGTTCCGAGACCTCCATCCGGACCCGCTCGCCCTCGGGGATCAGCGTGGCATCCGTCTCGTAGACGTTCACGAACATGCCGTAGTCGCCCGCGAAGTCGCCGCTGTAGACGGCGTCGTCGTCTGGGCGTGCGCTGCTGGCGGGCACCCAGGCGTTCAGAGCGAGCGCTGCGGCGACGGAGAGGATCGCTGCCGCTCGCACCACCAGTCGCGGCCCGGTGATGAACTCCGGGTCATCGCGGACCTGCCGGGCGATGCCCTCTTCGGCAAGCAGCCGGTGCAGGAGCCGGCGGGCACGGCGGGGCGGTGAGAACAGCACCGTATACGGCAGGAGCGGGTCGCGCAGCGAGGTGCGTTCGCCGCTCGCGGTCTGGTCCAGGTACAGCTCCAGACCGAGCAGGTGTTCCCGGGCCAGCGCACCCCGATGTGTCAACGGCAGGGCGGTCAGTGCGAGCACCGCGATGGCCGCAGCCAGAACGGTGGTCAGGCACACGATCGCCACCGGCCACCAGTACACGCTCAGCGCGAATTGGTAGGACAGCTGCCGCACGAGTCCCCACTGCAGGACGGTGAGGGCGACGGCGGCGCTGAGAAAGCTGTCTCGGACGAAGCCGCGGGAAACGCGGCGCAGACCGCGGGTGAACTGCTCCCGCCATGCGGGTGCGGTGAGGTATTTCGTCCAGGCCGAGGGCACGTTCCCCAGCCGGCCGGCACGCGATGTCTCCCGTACCAGCGCGCGGCGGGCCGCCGGATCACCGGGGTTGCCCTGGAAGCGCTCGACCGCCGCTGCCAACGGCGCGACCAGGACCGCACGCGAGATGCGGGCCGCCAGGGCGGCGGAGACGTCCTTCTGCGGGCTGTACTGGGCGACGAACCATGCCCGCCCCCGGGCATCGCCCCATGCGACGGCGCGGGCGGCGAGGCTGAACAGGACGGCGACCGAGAGCATGACCAGGGGAACGAACGGTCCGATCACCTGCAGCCAGTACAGCGCCGATTCCGGCGGCATCAGGAAGGTGCCCGGCGCGAAGCGGAACGTGAACCAGAACTGGGCGTGCGGCGGCATGCGCTGGTCGTTCTCGAGCGTGTACGTGACAGCGTCGGGGGTCTGGCTGTCCGGGGTCAGGGTTGCGGAGTCGCTCAAAATCGACCACGCGATGCCCCCGCTCGGCTGCCGGGAGAAGTCATCGACCAGGTCGGGTGCCAGCGTCACCGTCAAGGCGCTGTGCCCGACGGCGTGCGGCCACGCCGGCCCGAACACGTTCCAGTCCAGCACCTCCTCCTGCAGCTGCGTGGAATCGTCCACGGCCGGGTACGCGACATCGAACAGCGTGTAGCGCAGCTCGACGTCGTGGTCGCCGGTGAGCGTCTGGCCGGTGTCCATCCCGACCGTGGCGGACGTGGCGCCCCGCGTGACGGTCACGGGGATCTCGGCCCCGCCCCACCGCGCGCCGGTGATCTGCAGTGCCAGGTCATGACCTTGGAACTGGCTCGCGATCACGCGTTCCACGCCGGACTCTGCGACGTCGTCGGGGAAGTGCGCCTCGATGCGCTCGACCACCTCCATGCGCATCCGGCCGTGGTCGTCGCGCAGGAGCGTGTACTCGGCGGCGAACGATCGTGCGATCCAGGTATCGGTGGCGGTGGAGGCCGACGAGGTGATGTCCTCGAGGGAGAGCGGCTTGTTCAGCACAGGGCCGAGCAGCAGGAAGGCGCCGGTCGCGGCGACAACGGCCCAGAAGGCGATGGTCACCGTGCGGATGCGCACGGATCCGTGCGAGCGGACCCAGCCCTCCAGCCGCACCAGCAGAGCGGACAGCGCGGCGTACAGCGGGGTCGGTCGAGGGTTCTCGATGGGAACCGCCTCGGGCGGCGGGATGGCGGCCGAGTCCAGCTCGTCCGCTTCGAGTGTTCCTTCGGGTGCTGCGGCGGGGTCGGTCTGCTTCTTCTTCCGGCGCCGGATCATGCGGCCTTGGACGCGAGCATGAGCAGCTCCCGGGCGTGGCTGAGGGCGGCGGCCGAGTCGGGCATACCGGAGAGCAGCCGTGCCATCTCGGCTTCGCGGTCAGCCCCGTCGAGCCTGCGCACGTCGGATGCGGTGACCGACCCGTCGTTGGCTTTGACGACCGACAGGTGGTTGTTGGCGAACGCGGCGACTTGGGCGAGGTGTGTGACGGCGATGACCTGCGACGATCGGGCCAGCCGTGCGAGGCGGCGGCCCACCTCGATGGCGGCGGCGCCGCCGATCCCGGCATCCACCTCGTCGAAGACGAACGTGGGCACGGGATCGACGGATGCGATCACGACTTCGATCGCCAGCATGACGCGACTGAGTTCGCCACCCGAGGCGCTCTTGGCCACCGGACGCGGGTCGGCGCCGATGTGGGGGGCGAGCAATATGGCGACGTCGTCGCGACCGGTCGCCGATTCGGCGCCGGGCGTGACCGCGACGACGACGTGCGCATCCGGCATCGCGAGCGCGTGCAGCTCCTCGGTGACCGCGTCGCCGAGGCGGGCGGCGGCTTCGCTGCGGGCGGCGGTGAGTGCGGCGGCTCGCTCGTCCAGGGCGGATGCCGCGGCATCCCGTTCGCTGGTCAGGCGTTCGATCCGCGCGCCGTCGTCGTCGAGTTCGGCGAGGCGGGCGGAGCCGGTCTGAAGCAGCTCGATCGCCGCGTCCAGCGATCCGTGGGCGCGGATCAGCCCTCCGAGCACCGCTCGTCGGTCCTCGACGGCGGCCAGCTCGTGGGGTCCGGTCTCATCGAGGTCGGCCAGGTAGCCGGCGATGGATTGGGCCAAGTCTGCGGAGCGATAGCCCAGGTCGGCCACCTGGGCGGCGAGGTCGTCCAGCGCGGGATCGTGACCTCGCTCGAGGGCGCGCCGCGCCTCGGCCAGCAGCATTCCGACATCGGGTGCGTCCAGCTCACCGGACAGCAGCTCGTGAGCCGTGGCCGCCGCGGAACGGAGCACCTCGGCGTTCGCGAGCCGCTCGGCGCGCAGAGAGAGTTCGGCGTCTTCGCCCGGCTGCGGCTCCACCCGCTCGATCTCGGCGAGCGCGACGCGAAGTTCCTCGGCCTCGCGCATGCGGGCGTCGCGGTCGTCGGTGAGCATCGTCAGCTCGCGGCCCAGTTCGCGGACACGCTCGTACGCAACGCGGTACTGCTGCAGCGCGCTGTCCACGGGTGCGCCGCCAAAACGGTCGAGCGCCTCCCGCTGGGCTGCGGCGGTGCGCAGGCGCAGCTGGTCGGATTGCCCGTGCACGACGACGAGATGATCGGCGAGGTCGGCCAGCACCGTGGCCGGAGCGGCACGACCGCCGACCGTCGCCCGGCTGCGGCCTTCGCTGGAGAGCGATCGTCCGACCAGGAGCTCGGCCAGGCCGTTGCCGATCGATTCGACATCGCCGCCGGCCTCACGGACACGATCGACGACAGGTCCCCGCTCCGGCACGATCCAGGTGCCGTCCACCGACGCCTGCGGCGCGCCGGCCCGCACCGCGCCGGAGTCCGCGCGCTGACCGAGCAGCAGGCCGAGCCCGGTGACGACCATCGTCTTGCCCGCGCCGGTCTCGCCGGTGATCGCCGTGAACCCTGACCCGATGGGCAGCGTGGCCTCGGCGATGACGCCGAGATCGCGGAGGCGCATCTCCTCGATCACGGAGCCTGGCCGTTCACGCCGTGGGAGGGTGCCGGTCCGCGCCATCCTTCGACGGGGAGGCGGAACTTGCGGACGAGCCGGTCGGTGAACGCCGCCGGGTGCAGTCGGGCGAGGCGAACCGGGCGCTCCGAGCGCCGCACGACCACGCGCGCGCCCGGGGGCAGATCGTGGGAGCGCCGACCGTCGCACCACAGCACGCCCGTTCCGTTCGTGCGCTCGAGCACTTCGATCGCAACGGCGTGCTCGGGTCCGACGACCAGCGGTTTGGCGAACAGCGCATGCGCGGACAGCGGGACGACCGCGATGGCCTGGACCGTCGGCCAGATCACCGGTCCCCCCGCGGAGAAGTTGTACGCGGTGGACCCCGTCGGCGTGGACACCACCACTCCGTCGCATCCGAACGAGGACAGCGGCCTGCCGTCGATCTCGATGACGACTTCGAGCATCCGTTCCCGGCTGGCCTTCTCGACGGTGGCTTCGTTCAGCGCCCATGTGTCGAAGATCACTTCGTCCGAAGCATCCTTCACGCGCACCTGCAGGGCGAGACGCTCCTCGACGGCGTAGTCGCGATCGATGGCGCGGCGCACAGCGTAGTCCATGTCGTCACGCTCGATCTCGGCCAGGAAGCCGACGTGCCCCATATTGATGCCGAGCACCGGCGCGGTGCCCTCGCGGACCAGTTCGGCCGCGCGCAGAATCGACCCGTCCCCGCCCAGCACGATCGCCAGCTCGATGTCCTGCACGGGCACATCGACCTCCAGCGTCGCCACGTCGCCGAGCAGCGCCAGGGAGTCGCCCAGCTCTTCGCGGTCGTCGATCGACAGGACGGGTCGGGCGCCGGCCTCGCGAAGCGCAGAGACCACCCGCGCGGCCGCCGCGACCGTGTCGTCGCGGCGCGCGTGCACCACGACCAGGATGCTGCGTTCTGCCTCGTTCATGGACTTCCCGTCAGTCGGTTCACGGTGCTCAACCATTGTGTCGGATTCGCCCCCCGGCCCGTGCCGTCAGGTACTGCTCGGAAGTGCGCGATGTACTCGGCGTTGCCGTGCGTGCCGACGATCGGCGAGGCGATCACACCGCACGTGCCGAGACCCGCGTCCCACGCCGACCAGAGCACGCCCGCCACCGCGTCGGCTCGGGACGCGGCATCCGTCACGAGGCCGCCCTTGACCGCGGTCCTGCCCACCTCGAACTGCGGCTTGATCAGCAGCACGAGATCTGCATCCGGCGCCGCGACGGCCTTCGCCGCAGGCAGAACGTGCGTGAGGGAGATGAAGGACAGATCACCGGTCACGATCTGCGGGCGCTCGCGGATGCCGCTCTGTCGCGCGAGGTCCTCGGCAGTCATGTAGCGGACGTTGAATCCCTCGATCACGATCACGCCCGGATCGGCACGCACGGATGCTGCGAGCTGACCGTGACCGACATCGACGGCGATCACGGGGTCGGCGCCTCGTTCACGAAGCACCTGAGTGAACCCGCCGGTCGATGCGCCCATGTCCAGCGCGAGACGCCCCGCCACCGGCAGAGCGAACGCGTGGAGCGCCGCGATCAGTTTGTGCGCCGCCCGGCTGACGTAGTGGTCGGTGGCCGCGACTTCGATGAGCGCATCGTCGTCGACCTGCGTGGACGCCTTGACCACCGTTCGTCCGTCCACGCTGACGAGTCCGTCCGCGATGAGGGTGGCCGCGTGGGTGCGCGAGCGGGCCAGACCTCGCGCCGGCAGAGCAGCGTCCAGGCGCGTGCTCATGACTGCGCGGTGATGCCCGCCGGGCCGGACTCGAGGCGGCGCGCGATCGCGTCGTGCAGACCCTCGTATGCGGCCGCGCGAGACGCCAGAGGTTGCGCCTCGATCACCTCAAGCGTCGAGAGCAGGTCATCCTGCTCCTCGTCCTGCGGTGCGGTCTGTTCCATGCCCTCAGGATATGTCCCGGAGCGGGAGATCCCGCGAAGGTCAGGGACGACGGAACGGATCCGCGTACAGCCGCTCCGGCACTCGGAACCCGTAGATGGCCCGACCGGTGTCCCAGATCGCCTTCGCTCCGGCGCGGAGCAGATCGACGGGATCGTCACCCTCCGCGAGGATGCGCACATCGGCGCCGTCCACCCGCACCTTGGCGCCGCGGACCGTGACGACGCCGTCGCTGACCACGGCGTGAGGGTAGGGCACGTGCAGCTCCCTCAGATCACGGAGGATGTAGGTCGGCTGCGACCCGGCCGGTGCTGCCAGCACGTGCTTGGGCCGGTCTATCCCGGTCAGCACGAGCGCGGAGGGGATGCCGGCACGGTTTGCTCCGAGGATGTCCGTGTCCAGCCGGTCTCCGAGGAAGAGCGGATGCTGTGCGGCGAAGCGCGCCACCGCCTCGTCGAAGATCGGCACTTCGGGTTTGCCCGCGACCGTGGCCAGTCGGCCGACGGCGGTGTGGACGGCCGACACCAGGGTGCCGTTTCCCGGGGCGATCCCCCGTGCTTGCGGGATCGTCCAGTCCGTGTTCGTCGCGATCCAGGGGATGCCGCCCTCCTCTTCAGGAAGAGCAAGTGCGTAGGACGCTTCAGCGAGCTGCGTCCAGCCCACTTCGGGGGCGAACCCCTGAACGACCGCGGCGGGGTCGTCGGCGGAGCTGCGGGTGACCACGAAGCCGGCCTTCTGAAGCTCGTCGACCAGCCCGTCGCCGCCGACGACGAGCACGGTGGAACCGGCTGCCACCCGGTCGGTGAGCAGCCGCACCGCGGCCTGTGGGCTGGTCACCACGTCGGTGGGCGCTGTGGCCAGGCCCAAGGCGCTGAGGTGGGCTGCGACGGAGACGTCGGTGCGGGACGCGTTGTTCGTAATGTAGCCGATGCGGCGTCCGGGACGACTGAGATTCAGGCTCTCGACCGCATGAGGCAGTGCGCCATCGCCCGCATAGACGACGCCGTCCAGATCTGCCAGGACGACGTCGACACCGTCAAGCGGTGCGCGCTCCGGCGACCGGCGGGCGAACAGCGCCATCAGTCCTGGCTCTCGGAGTCGGCTGCCTCCTCGTCCGGGGACGCGGCATTCCGAGCGTCCGGGACGGGAAGCTCCTCGTCGACGGGCTCGTCCTCAGCAGAGGGTTCCTCGGCGGGGAGTTCATCCTCGGCGAGATCCTCGACCGAGAGGTCCCCCTCGACGGGCTCATCCTCGACGAGCTCGTCCTGCGTGGTGCCCTCATCCTCGACGAAGCGGGGGTCCTCGAGCACCTCTTCGACGTACAGCACCTCGAGGTCGTCGGATCCGTCAGCCGCGTCAAGCGCCGCCTGCGCCACGTCGGCCCGTCGGTGCCATTCGCGCGCTTCGTCGTCTCGGCCGAGCTCTTCCAAAACCGTCGCGCGTGCGGAGAACAGCGCAGGGCTCCACTCGAACGCGCGATCCGGGTCCAGCTCGGGAATGTCCAGCTCCTGGAGTGCGCGCTCGGTCTCGCCGAGGTCCAGGCGGGCGCCGGACATCGCAATCGCGAGCTCGACCCGGACGGACTGGGCGAGGGAGGCCCGGTCGACAGCGCGACCCACCTCGAGCGCGCGATCGGGTCGCCCGACACCGCGCTCGCTGTCGACCATCAGCGCGATCTGATCGTCACTGCCCGAGATGCGACGGTACGTGCGCAGCTCGCGCAGCGCGAGGGCGTAGTCGCCGATCGCGTAGGCAGTGATCGCCGCCGTCTCCCGGACAACTCCGATACGTCCCGCGCGGCGCGTGGCGGCGATTGCGTGCTGATGCGCCAGCTGCGGATCAGCGTCGATCACCTCGGCTGCCATCGCCAGGTGTCGGGCGACGGCGTCGGCATTCTCTTTGCTCAGTGTCTTCAGCTGGTTGCGCGCCGCCGCGTTCAGATCGGTCGCCACGACCTCGTCCGGAACGACGGGCTCCTCGAATGAGGAACGGACCGCACGAAGTTCTTCGGGACGGGACTGACGATCGTCTCGTCGCTCGTCGCGCCCGGTGCCGGCGCGGGGCGGTCGGCTACTGCCGTCGCGCGGGGTGAACGACCTGCGTTCGCCGTCGCGGGGCGGGTACGACTTGCGCTCGCTGTCGCGCGGCGGGTACGAGGGTCGCTCGCCGTCGCGTTTGACGTACGGCTTCCGCTCACCATCGCGGGGCGGATAGGACTTGCGCTCGCCGTCGCGCGGCGGGTACGAGGGTCGCTCGCCGTCGCGCTTGACGTACGGCTTCCGCTCACCATCGCGGGGCGGGTACGAGGGTCGCTCGCCGTCACGTTTGACGTACGGCTTCCGCTCACCATCACGCGGTGGGTAGGACTTGCGCTCGCCGTCGCGCGGCGGGTACGAGGGTCGCTCGCCGTCGCGTTTGACGTACGGCTTCCGCTCGCCGTCGCGCTTCGGATACGCGGGTCGGTCGCCGTCACGCTTGACGTACGGCTTCCGCTCACCCTCACGCGGCGGGTAGGACTTGCGCTCACCCTCACGGGCGGCGTAAGGCTTCTTCTCGCCGTCGCGCTTCGGATACGCGGGTCGGTCGCCGTCGCGCTTGACGTACGGCTTCCGCTCACCATCACGCGGTGGGTAGGACTTGCGCTCACCCTCACGGGCGGCGTAAGGCTTCTTCTCGCCGTCGCGCTTCGGATACGCGGGTCGATCGGCGTCGCGCTTGACGTACGGCTTCTTGTCGCCGGCGCGCGGAGCGCGCTCGGCGCGGCCACTCGATTCGTGGCGCGAGCCGTCGGGGGTGCTGCGCCGGCGCTGCGGAGGTTCGCCCTCGCGTGAGCGTCGGGTCGGATCGTCGTCTGCCATGTCCTTGATCCTCCCCGGGTCGGTGCGTTAACGAGAAATGGCCACCCAGCGATGGGTGGCCATTTCACGAAAGAAGTCCGGCGGTGTCCTACTCTCCCACAGGGTCCCCCCTGCAGTACCATCGGCGCTGTGAGGCTTAGCTTCCGGGTTCGGAATGTAACCGGGCGTTTCCCTCACGCTATGGCCGCCGAAACACTATTGATGTTTCAATCGTTCAAAAGCATGAATTGCTACACGAATGTAGCGGTCGCTGCGTGGACGCAGCTCATGCGGTTCTCGACCGTACATCGAGAACCACTCAGTGGACGCAAGCACCTGGAACGGTGATTATCAAGTCATCGGCTTATTAGTACCGGTCAGCTGCACGTGTTGCCACGCTTACACATCCGGCCTATCAACCCAGTAATCTGGCTGGGAGCCTCTCGCCCGAAGGCATGGAAATCTCATCTTGAGGCCGGCTTCCCGCTTAGATGCTTTCAGCGGTTATCCATCCCGAACGTAGCTAATCAGCGGTGCTCCTGGCGGAACAACTGACACACCAGAGGTTCGTCCAACCCGGTCCTCTCGTACTAGGGTCAGATCCTCTCAAATTTCCTGCGCGCGCAGCGGATAGGGACCGAACTGTCTCACGACGTTCTAAACCCAGCTCGCGTACCGCTTTAATGGGCGAACAGCCCAACCCTTGGGACCTACTCCAGCCCCAGGATGCGACGAGCCGACATCGAGGTGCCAAACCATGCCGTCGATATGGACTCTTGGGCAAGATCAGCCTGTTATCCCCGAGGTACCTTTTATCCGTTGAGCGACAGCGCTTCCACAAGCCACTGCCGGATCACTAGTCCCGACTTTCGTCCCTGCTCGACCTGTCAGTCTCACAGTCAAGCTCCCTTGTGCACTTACACTCGCCACCTGATTGCCAACCAGGTTGAGGGAACCTTTGGGCGCCTCCGTTACTCTTTAGGAGGCAACCGCCCCAGTTAAACTACCCATCAGGCACTGTCCCTGAACCGGATTACGGTTCTAAGTTAGATATCCAGAGTGACCAGAGTGGTATTTCAACAATGACTCCACATGAACTAGCGTCCACGCTTCAAAGTCTCCCACCTATCCTACACAAGCCACACCGAACACCAATACCAAACTATAGTAAAGGTCACGGGGTCTTTCCGTCCTGCTGCGCGTAACGAGCATCTTTACTCGTAATGCAATTTCGCCGAGTTCGCGGTTGAGACAGTTGGGAAGTCGTTACGCCATTCGTGCAGGTCGGAACTTACCCGACAAGGAATTTCGCTACCTTAGGATGGTTATAGTTACCACCGCCGTTTACTGGGGCTTAAATTCTCAGCTTCGCCTTGCGGCTAACCGGTCCTCTTAACCTTCCAGCACCGGGCAGGCGTCAGTCCGTATACATCGTCTTGCGACTTGGCACGGACCTGTGTTTTTAGTAAACAGTCGCTACCCACTAGTCTCTGCGGCCTCCAAACGCTTTCGGAGCAAGTCCTAATACGTCGAAGGCCCCCCTTCTCCCGAAGTTACGGGGGCATTTTGCCGAGTTCCTTAACCACGATTCTCTCGATCTCCTTGGTATTCTCTACCTGACCACCTGAGTCGGTTTGGGGTACGGGCGGCTTGAACCTCGCGTCGATGCTTTTCTTGGCAGCATAGGATCACCCACTTTTTATCCGCATCGTGTCTCAGCCTTAATGAGTGACGGATTTGCCTATCACTCGGCCTACGCACTTGCACCAGGACTACCATCGCCTGGCTTGGGCTACCTTCCTGCGTCACACCTGTTAATACGCTAACCGCCTCAGCATAGGGTCGTGTGCTAGGCCCAACGCCTCACCCCGAAGGGATCGGTCACTGGGATTCAGACACTTAGCATTACTGGATTGGTTTGGGCGGTTCTTCGCCGGTACGGGAATATCAACCCGTTGTCCATCGACTACGCCTGTCGGCCTCGCCTTAGGTCCCGACTTACCCAGGGAAGATTAGCTTGACCCTGGAACCCTTGGTCTTTCGGAGGACGTGTTTCTCACACGTCTTTCGCTACTCATGCCTGCATTCTCACTCGTGTAGCCTCCACGGCTGGTTCACACCGCCGCTTCGCTGGCCACACGACGCTCTCCTACCCATCAATACGGCTGGACCACGAAGGCCTACCAATAATATCAATGCCACAGCTTCGGTGGCGTGCTTGAGCCCCGTTACATTGTCGGCGCGGAATCACTTGACCAGTGAGCTATTACGCACTCTTTCAAGGGTGGCTGCTTCTAAGCCAACCTCCTGGTTGTCAAAGCAACTCCACATCCTTTCCCACTTAGCACGCGCTTTGGGACCTTAGATGGTGGTCTGGGTTGTTTCCCTCTCGACTATGAAGCTTATCCCCCACAGTCTCACTGCTGCGCTCTCACTTACCGGCATTCGGAGTTTGGCTGACGTCAGTAACCTTGTAGGGCCCATCGGCCATCCAGTAGCTCTACCTCCGGCAAGAAACACGCAACGCTGCACCTAAATGCATTTCGGAGAGAACCAGCTATCACGAAGTTTGATTGGCCTTTCACCCCTATCCACAGCTCATCCCCTCAGTTTTCAACCTAAGTGGGTTCGGTCCTCCACGACGTCTTACCGTCGCTTCAACCTGGCCATGGATAGATCACTTCGCTTCGGGTCTAGGACATGCGACTGAATCGCCCTATTCAGACTCGCTTTCGCTACGGCTACCCCACTCGGGTTAACCTCGCCACATATCGCTAACTCGCAGGCTCATTCTTCAAAAGGCACGCTGTCACCCCTACTAAGGAGGCTCCAACGGTTTGTAAGCAAACGGTTTCAGGTACTATTTCACTCCCCTCCCGGGGTACTTTTCACCTTTCCCTCACGGTACTTGTCCGCTATCGGTCATCTGGGAGTATTTAGGCTTATCAGGTGGTCCTGACAGATTCACACGGGATTTCTCGGGCCCCGTGCTACTTGGGATACTCTTCGCGCCAAGGGAGGCATTTCGACTACGGGGTTCACACCCTCTATGACCGGCCTTTCAATGCCGTTCGTCTATACCTTCTTGTAACGCCGGCTGCTCGGCAGAGCAGCCCGAAAAGTCCCACAACCCCGAATACGCAACTCCTGCCGGATATCACGCGTACTCGGTTTAGCCTGTTCCGGTTTCGCTCGCCACTACTAACGGAATCGCGGTTGCTTTCTCTTCCTGTGGGTACTGAGATGTTTCACTTCCCCACGTTCCCTCTACCCGCCCTATATATTCAGGCGGGAGTCACTAGGTCGGCACGCCGCCCAGCGGGGTTTCCCCATTCGGACATCCTCGGATCAAAGTGTGCTTATCCACTCCCCGAGGCTTATCGCAGATTGCTACGTCCTTCTTCGGCTCCAGATGCCAAGGCATTCACCGTTTGCTCTTAAAGACTTGAAAATCACATGAGTTCGTCTCTTCGGCCCGGACCTAAATCCGGTTTGAAATTGACTAATGATCTTTAAAAGATCATCTTGATGAAACGACCTACGCAACACACACACCAGCAAGCCGGCACATCCATCACGAAAGCCATCTCAAAGATGCTCGCGTCCACTGTGTAGTTCTCAAAGTACGGGCGGTACCCTCCCCCGCTCACCGAAACCGGCAAACCAGAAAAGGTCCTGAGTAATCGTCTGGCCCGAAAAAATCCGAGCACATCCGGTCCCTCAGGACCCAACAGCGTGCATGTGCGATCTCCACCATCCCCCACCGTTCCGGCTGCAAGCAGCGTACTGAGTGAAAAACACCTTCCTTCGCACCTCATCAAATGTTCCACCCATGAGCTACCGGTCGAGAACATACGTCCCGAATCCGGCGCCTGGACACCCCGAAGAGTGCCAGATGCTCCTTAGAAAGGAGGTGATCCAGCCGCACCTTCCGGTACGGCTACCTTGTTACGACTTAGTCCTAATTACCAATCCCACCTTCGACGGCTCCCTCCACAAGGGTTGGGCCACCGGCTTCAGGTGTTACCGACTTTCATGACTTGACGGGCGGTGTGTACAAGACCCGGGAACGTATTCACCGCAGCGTTGCTGATCTGCGATTACTAGCGACTCCGACTTCATGAGGTCGAGTTGCAGACCTCAATCCGAACTGGGACCGGCTTTTTGGGATTCGCTCCACCTTACGGTATTGCAGCCCTTTGTACCGGCCATTGTAGCATGCGTGAAGCCCAAGACATAAGGGGCATGATGATTTGACGTCATCCCCACCTTCCTCCGAGTTGACCCCGGCAGTATCCCATGAGTTCCCACCATTACGTGCTGGCAACATAGAACGAGGGTTGCGCTCGTTGCGGGACTTAACCCAACATCTCACGACACGAGCTGACGACAACCATGCACCACCTGTTTACGAGTGTCCAAAGAGTTGACCATTTCTGGCCCGTTCTCGTATATGTCAAGCCTTGGTAAGGTTCTTCGCGTTGCATCGAATTAATCCGCATGCTCCGCCGCTTGTGCGGGTCCCCGTCAATTCCTTTGAGTTTTAGCCTTGCGGCCGTACTCCCCAGGCGGGGAACTTAATGCGTTAGCTGCGTCACGGAATCCGTGGAATGGACCCCACAACTAGTTCCCAACGTTTACGGGGTGGACTACCAGGGTATCTAAGCCTGTTTGCTCCCCACCCTTTCGCTCCTCAGCGTCAGTTACGGCCCAGAGATCTGCCTTCGCCATCGGTGTTCCTCCTGATATCTGCGCATTCCACCGCTACACCAGGAATTCCAATCTCCCCTACCGCACTCTAGTCTGCCCGTACCCACTGCAGGCCCGAGGTTGAGCCTCGGGGTTTCACAGCAGACGCGACAAACCGCCTACGAGCTCTTTACGCCCAATAATTCCGGATAACGCTTGCACCCTACGTATTACCGCGGCTGCTGGCACGTAGTTAGCCGGTGCTTTTTCTGCAGGTACCGTCACTTTCGCTTCTTCCCTGCTAAAAGAGGTTTACAACCCGAAGGCCGTCGTCCCTCACGCGGCGTTGCTGCATCAGGCTTGCGCCCATTGTGCAATATTCCCCACTGCTGCCTCCCGTAGGAGTCTGGGCCGTGTCTCAGTCCCAGTGTGGCCGGTCACCCTCTCAGGCCGGCTACCCGTCGACGCCTTGGTGAGCCATTACCTCACCAACTAGCTGATAGGCCGCGAGCTCATCCCTGACCGAAGTTCTTTCCAGCTGCTGAAGATGCCTTCGCAGCTCGTATCCGGTATTAGACGCCGTTTCCAGCGCTTATCCCAGAGTCAGGGGCAGATTGCTCACGTGTTACTCACCCGTTCGCCACTGATCCAGAGAGCAAGCTCTCCTTCACCGTTCGACTTGCATGTGTTAAGCACGCCGCCAGCGTTCATCCTGAGCCAGGATCAAACTCTCCGTAAAAGAATTTTGCTGCGAACGAACCGGAATAGGTTCGACCGAGCGAGTTTGAACTGACGATCGGATGTCATTACTGACAAATCCGTTTAATCTCAAAAGAATCTCACCGGCCAGCAAAGCTGACCGCGAGGTTTTTTGGCATTTGACAAGTGCACGCTGTTGAGTTCTCAAGGATCGGATGCTCCCGCAGGTCAGCCTCTCGGCATCCCCATCAGGGCAACTTCTCTATCTTATTCCCCGCGACCCGCCTGTCAAATCCGCACAATCCAACGTTTCCGCCGGAAGCACGATCATCGACCGCGTCTCACGAAGAGAGATCAGGTGCCCTGCGCTTCGGCGTATCAGCCAGTCCGCGGGGCAGCTCATCTATCTTACCCCATTCCGTCAGCCTGTCAAATCGGCCGTTCGTGACGTTCAGACGTCAGCGAACAGCACTCATCGACAGCTTCGAGGAGTGAGGACCTCCATCCTAAACCCGGAGGCACGAACTCTCAATGAGAGTTCGAAAGGATGGGGGGTGGTTCTCCACTTGAGGGGGGTGAAGCCTTCCGGCCTCTCCGCTTCCCTGTGGGGCGAACAATCAATAGATTACGTGGGGCCTGGGGGGCTGGCAAATCCGGGCCGTGTCCCGGGCGTGTCTGCCTGGTCGGGGGCGCTTTCCGTGGATCCGACGGACTCACGTCGCCCTCACGATCGGCTGGTCGGCCGAGCTGCGGCGGCGGTAGCCTCCAGCCATGCGCGTGCACTCGCCCCTCCCACACCTGTTCGTCCGTGAGGGAGGGGCATGAGCGTCTCCCCCTCCGCCCGGCGCCTGCTGCTCGAGCGCACCTGGGCTGCACTCGGCGGAGGCCCACTCTCATCCTCCGCGTTCATCGACACGGCGCCCCCGGTTCCGCTCCCGGCGCGCACGGACGTCGCATCTCTGGCCTGGGCGAGCGTGGGTGCGTCTGCGTTGGCGGCCGGGGCGCTCAGCGGTGGGCGCGCCCTTGCTCTCGATCCGGCACGCGTCGCGGTGTCGTACTCCAGCGAACGGCATCTTCTGCTCGACGACGAGCAGCCCCCGGTGTGGGCGCCGCTGTCCGGCTTCTTCCGGTCATCGGACAGCTGGGTCCGCACGCACGGCAACTACCCGCACCATGCGGCGGAGTTGCGACGCGGACTGGGGCTGACGCCGGGGGCTGACGCGATCACCGTGGCGGCCGCACTCCGCGGAATGCCGGCGGCTGTCGCGACGCAGGCGATCACATCCGCGGGTGGTCTGTGCGTGGCGGTGTCCCGTGAGAACCCGACGCTCGATGCGGCACTGCGCGGTGCACCCCTCGTCCATCTCCGGCACTCCGGCGCCGCGCACCCCCGGTCCCGCGCCGGGCGGGCCGGGGAGGCGCCGCTGCGCGGCATCCGCGTGCTGGATCTGACCCGCGTGATCGCCGGACCGGTGGCCACTCGCGCGCTCGCCCTTCTCGGTGCCGAGGTTCTGCGGATCGATCCCCCGGGACTTCCGGAGCCGGAGTGGCAGCACCTGGACAGCGGCCACGGCAAGCGGTCGGCGCTGCTGGACCTGCACGCGCCGCACGCTCGTGCCGTCTTCGATGAACTGCTGGCGTCGGCCGATGTCGTGGTCACCGGCTACCGCGCCGCGGCGATGGAACGGCTCGGTCTGGGGCCGCACCAGCTCATCGACCGGCATCCCGGCCTTGTCGTCGCGCGTCTGACCGCCTGGGGCGCAGAGCCCGCGGTGGCGGACCGCCGTGGTTTCGACAGCCTGGTGCAGGCCGCCAGTGGGATCTCCTGGATCGAGTCGCCCGACGGCGAACGACCCGGCGCGCTGCCGGCACAGGCTCTCGACCACAGCGCGGGCTACCTTCTGGCGGCGGGGGTGATGTCGGCATTCCGTCACCAGGATGCCGATGGCGGATCGTGGCTCGTGGACGTCTCCCTCCGCCGCGTCGCCGCTGAGCTGCTCGGCATGCCGCGCAGCTCCTCCCCCGAACCGTCCGATCCGGTGGTCGATCCCGCCCCGCACCTGCAGAAGTTCGACATCGACGGCATCACGCTGGTCACCACTGCACCGGCGCTCGCGTACGCCGGCGGCCCGGTGGACTACCGACCGCCGCGACCGTGGGGACGCGACACCCCGACGTGGTCCGGCCGGCCTTAGCCGGGGCGGACCGCACGCGGCGCGCGCACCACCTGGACGAGCACGGCCAGTACGAGCGTGAGGCCTCCCCACAGCGCACACGCCGGCGGGAGCACGCGATAGGCCAGGTGCGGGATCGTCCAGCTCTGCGTGAGCGGGCCGAACATCGCCAGGCCGATCACCCACGCCAGAACCAGGAACACGGGCAGGCAGGCCCACCATCCCCAGCGCACCGCGGCCGGCAGCACCCGGCGGGGCGGCTCGCGTCGATCCGCGCGCCGCAGCCAGAGGAGCGCCCACGCCGCGATGATGCCGAGGCCGACCACGGACGACCCGTGCTGCAGCCAGGTGTGACCGGCGAGCGGACCCCAGGGCCGGTCCAGCCCCGGAAGCACGCGCACCCCCCAGCGGCCCTCGTGCGTGAACAGGTCCCACACGATATGGCTGAGCACACCCAGGACGAGCGACGCGATCAGCAGCAGGGCGCCGCGCATCGACGGGCTGCGCACCTGGCCGCGGTCGTCGACGGACCGTCGGTCCGCGCGGGCCGTGAAGGTCTCCCGGAGCGCATCCCCGGGCGGGGCGTCCCACGACTCCGGCAGGCGTGCGGCGAGCCAGTCAGGACACAGCTCGCGCACCGCGGGTCGCAGGAGGCAGCGCCAGACCAGCAGCAGCGCCAGTGCCAGCGCCACGGTCAGCGGCAGCCACCACAGGTCGTGCGTGAGCCCGTAGTGCAGCGGCAGTCCGCGCACGAACAGCGGAAGGTCCGGTGCCATCGCGCCGACGGCGATCGCGGCGGGCACCAGCGGCGTCCGCACGAACGGCAGGGCGACGACGGCGTGGCTCGGCGTGAACGGCATGCGTGCGGCGACCGGGTGCGCGGTGGTGCAGGACTCAGTTTCCGGCGATGAACACGCCGGACAGCGTCTTCTTCCCGCGGCGGAGCACCGACACCCCGCCGGGCAGCGATCCGGCGACCACGGCCGTGTCGTCGGGCACCTTGACGCCATCCAGCGTGACCCCTCCCTGTGCGATGGCGCGACGAGCCTCGCTGAGGCTGCCGACCAGGCCGGTGTCCACGAGAGCATTGACGACCGGCGTCCCTGGCGGCAGTTCGGCGTGCGGCAGCTCGCGCAGGGCGCTCTGCAGCGTCCCGGCATCCAGCGCGGTCAGGTCGCCTTGGCCGAAGAGGGCCTCGGATGCCGCGATCGCCGCGGCGGCGGCATCCGGGCCGTGCACGAGGCTGGTCACCTCGAGTGCGATCCGCTTCTGGCCGATGCGGCGGAAGGGCTCCGCGGCATGCGCGTCCGCGACCTGCTCGATCTCGGCCCGGGTGAGGAAGGTGAACACCTTCAACCGGTCCGCCACGTCCGCGTCATCGGTGTTCAGCCAGAACTGGTACATCGCGTACGGGCTGGTGAGCTTCGCGTCCAGCCAGACCGCATTGCCTTCGCTCTTGCCGAATTTGCGGCCGTCGCTGTTGGTGATCAGCGGCGTGCCGATGGCGTGCACGCTCCTGCCTTCGGCGCGATGGATCAGATCGACGCCGCTGGTGAGGTTCCCCCACTGGTCGCTGCCGCCGGTCTGCAGCACGCAGTCGTACTGCAGGAACAGCTCGCGGTAGTCCAGCCCCTGCAGGATCTGGTAGCTGAACTCCGTGTAGCTGATGCCCTCGTCGGAGTTCAGCCGTGCGCTGACGGCATCCTTCTTGAGCATCGTGCCGACCCGGTAGTGCTTCCCGATCTCCCGGAGGAAGTCGATGGCGCTCAGCGGCGCGGTCCAGTCCAGGTTGTTGACCATCCGGGCGGCGTTGTCGCCGTCGAAGCTCAGGAACCGCTCGACCTGCGCCTGCAGGTAGCCCACCCACTCGGCGACCGTCTCTTTGGTGTTCAGCACCCGCTCGGCCGTGGGCCGGGGATCCCCGATCAGTCCGGTCGACCCGCCGACCAGCCCGAGGGGCCGATGCCCGGCCAACTGCAGCCGGCGCATGACCAGGAGCTGGACGAGGTTGCCCAGGTGCAGGCTCGGCGCGGTCGGATCGAAGCCGCAGTAGTACACGACGGGCGGTCCGGCCAGCAGTGCCCGCAGGGCGTCCTGATCGGTGGAGACGTGGACGAGCCCTCGCCACACCAGTTCGTCCCAGACGTTCTCGAACGTCGGATCGTTGGCGGGGACGCTCGCAGTCAGGGCGGGAGAAGACACGCGTGCCAGGTTATCAGCGGGCCGCCGGCCTCCTCGATGCGCCCGACCCCGGTAAGCCGACGGACCTCATCGAGTTCAGATATGCCCGCGAGCTTCACCGGCACATCGCGCAGATCCGTTAAGTCTTGTAGCATGATCCAACTGAATGAAGTTCATTGACTTATCACTGGGGAGGACCGTGTTCGTTCTCACCGCGGACCAGCGCGACAGCCGGACCAGCGCCGACCTGGTCCCCGCCGGAGTGGACCTGGTCCAGCGGGCGGCCGGTGACCGACTCGCGATCCCGGTGCAGCGCAACGCGGGCGACGAGCTTCAGGCCCTCACCGGCAGCGCCGCCGGCGCGCTGGCGATCGCGCTGGCGTTGCTGCGCGACGGCGGTTGGAGTGTGGGGCTCGGCGTGGGCAGCGTGGACACGCCGCTCCCTGACGACATCCGCGCCGGTCGTGGGCCGGCGTTCGTGCTCGCCCGTGACGCCGTGGATCGAGCCAAGAACGCGCCCGGTCGCGTGGCGGTGGCCGCCGCGGATTTCCGTGCGGCGCAGGATGCCGAGGCCTATCTTCGCCTGCTGGTCGATCTGCGCGATCGCCGTTCCGCGCAGGGATGGGAAGTCGCCGATCTGCTCGAGGAAGGTCTGACGCAGAAGGACATCGCCGCGCGGCTGCGAATCACGCCCACGGCGGTGAGCCTGCGGGCCAAAGCCGGCGGCCTCCGTCTGGAGGAAGCCGCCATTCCCGCGCTGGAGCGCACACTGGCGGCTCTGGACTCCGGTTCGGCCACGGACCCCGTGCAAGACTGACCGCATGCCCGTGCTCTTCCCCGAGGCGATCATCGTCGCACTGCTGTCGATCTTCCTGTTCCTTGCGATGTGCGCAGCGCTGGTGCTGATCATTCTCAGCCTGCGGCGCCCGAGCACCGTCCCGCTCATCGCGGCAGGCGTGCTGGTACTGCTGGCACTGATCGTCGTCGTGGTCTCCCCCGTCAACGTTCCGCTTCTGATGGGCCTGATCGTCGCCCTGCTGGGCACCGCGGTGGCTGTTCTGGGCGGGAACCCGGTCACGCGGCGCATCCTCGAGATCGCCACCCACGGCCGGGTGCGGGACGGAGCCAACGGCGGCATCATGCTCGACGCTCAGGCCGCGGGCGTCACGGACGGAGCCGAACCCACCGCGCCGACGGAGGTGCTGCGGGGCGGCACGACGATCGGCTACCTCGAGCGACTCGCGGTGGTGATGTCCCTCATCGTCGGCTTCCCGGAGGCGCTGGCCATCGTCGTGGCGATCAAGGGCGTCGGCCGGTTCTCCGAGCTCGCCGCCGCCGAGGCGCGCGAGCGCTTCATCATCGGGACGCTTTCCAGCCTGCTCTGGGCGTGCATCGTCGGCGCGCTGGTGCGCCTGGCGATCTGGTGAGGCACCCGGTCAGCGGGCCGGGACGCCGTCAGAGACCGAGAGCGTGTGCCGCGGCCTGAACGCGCGAGATCAGCTCCGCCCTCTGTTCGGTCACGCGCACGGGCGCGGTGCCGCCGACTCCGTCGCGGCTGGAGACCGAACCGGAGATCGTGAGGATCTGCCGGACGTCCGGCGACAGGTGCGGTGACACCGAGGCGAGCATCTCGTCGGTGACCTGGTCGAGTTCGAGACCGCGCTGCTCGCACAGCTGGACCAGCGCCCCGGAGATCTCGTGGGCATCGCGGAAGGGGATGCCGCGTTTGACCAGCCACTCGGCGACATCCGTGGCCAGCGAGAAGCCCTGCGGCGCGAGCTGCGCCATCCGCTCGGTGTCGAATCGAAGGGTGGCCACCATGCCTGCGAAGGCGGGCAGCACGAGTTCGAGCGTCCGGACCGAGTCGAATACCGGCTCCTTGTCCTCTTGAAGGTCGCGGTTGTACGCCAACGGCAGTCCCTTCAGCGTCGCGAGGAGGCCGGTCAGATTGCCGATCAGGCGTCCGGCCTTGCCGCGCGCGAGTTCGGCGATGTCGGGGTTCTTCTTCTGCGGCATGATGCTCGACCCGGTGGAGTAGCCGTCATCCAATGTGACGAAACCGAATTCACGGGTGTTCCAGATGATGATCTCCTCGGCGAACCGCGAGATGTCCACGGCGATCATGGCGGCGATGAACGCGAACTCCGCCACGACATCCCGCGCCGACGTGCCGTCCAGGGAGTTCTCGGCCGGGCGGGCCATCCCCAGCTCGCGCGCGATCAGCAGAGGGTCCAGCCCCAGGGTGGCGCCGGCGAGGGCGCCTCCGCCGTACGGTGACACGGACGCTCGGGCGGACCAGTCCCGCAAGCGCTCGAGGTCTCGCACCAGCGGCCAGGCATGGGCCTGCAGGTGATGAGCGAGCAGCACCGGCTGCGCGTGCTGCAGGTGAGTGCGACCCGGCATAATCGCCTCGGGATGCGCCTCGGCCTGCGCCACGAGCGCGTCCACGACTCGGAGGATGTCCCGGGCGATGGTGCGCGAGTGATCCAGCATGTACATGCGGATCAGGGTCGCGATCTGGTCGTTGCGGCTCCGTCCCGCGCGCAGCTTGCCGCCGAGCTCGGAACCCACCGCGACGATCAGCGCCTGCTCCAGCGCGCCGTGCACGTCTTCGTCGTTCGGGCCGGGGAGCAGGGTGCCGTCGACGATCCTCTGCGCCAGCGCGTCGAGGCCGGCGTGCATGGCCGTCTCCTCGTCGGCGTTCAGGTACCCCGCGGCGGCGAGCGCCTTCGCGTGCGCGTGCGAACCGGCGATGTCATAGAGCGCGAGATCCCAGTCGAAGTGGGTCGAGCGGCTCAGCGCGGCCAGCTCCGGTGCGGGTCCCGACGCGAATCGCGCGCCCCACAGGGCTCCCTCGTTGGTGCCTTCCGGCTTCGTATCGCTCATCCGCTCAGCCTAACCGCGCCGCACCAGCACTCGTGCGAGCCGGTCCATCGCCCACTCCAGCGGGCCGCGGCCGACCAGCAGCGCCCATGCCGTACAGCCGACGATCAGGCCGATCGTGAGGGGCCAGAACGGCTCCAGGTCGCGGAATCCGCCGAGGTCGCCGGGATTGCCCAGGATCGCCGTGGCGGCGATCGCCCAGATCACCAGCTGGGCGGTGTAGGCGGTCAGCGGCATGGCGCCGACGGCGCGCAGCGGCAGGACGACCCACACCAGGACGGTCCGGCACGCCAGCAGGCAGAACCCGATCACGGCGAGCGCGAAACCCCCCGAGCCGATCACCTCGAGCACGCCGCTGGAGTGCGGATCCGCCGTCCAGACCGCCCCCCAGAAGGACGTCGGTTCGGTCGGCTGACGGGCTCCGGTGGCGCCGTGCAGGCCGTAGCCCACCACCGCGAGAATGGCGCCGGCGCCCAGGAGCCACAGCTGCACCTCAGCGCGAAGGACGCCGGAGCGTGCGGCGCCGATGCCCGCGACCACGAACGCGATCCAGACCGGGAAGGGATAGTGCCACCCGAGGGCCTGGTCCACCAGCTGTCCGTTCCATGTGGACCAGAAGGGCAGGCGGTCCAGGGCGACGACCGCGAACGGCATCACCACGCCGAGCGCCCCGGCCAGCAGGAACAGTGCGCGCGCACCGAGCGAGACCAGGGGCAGAGCGAGCAGGAACAGGATCGCGTACGCGGGCAGGATCACGTACACCGGCACCCCGGTGGCGATCAGGAGGATGCCGATCACCCAGAGCACCGCTGCCCGCACCACCAGCCGCCCGCGCGCCACGCGCAGCTGCGGAGGCGGCAGCGGGTGACGGCCGCCCGTGACGAGCCCGATCGACACGCCGGCGAGCGTCGCGAACAGGATCGAGGAGCGGCCCTCCACGACGCCCACCCAGGTGGATGCGTCCTCGAAGTCGACGTCCGCAAGCCACAGCAGGTGCGCGGCGATCATGCCGATCACCGCGAGGCCGCGGGCCAGGTCGATACCGCCGATGCGCTGCGCACCGTTCAGCCGCTCCCACCTGGACCCGAACCAGCCGACCGCGGTGGCCGGGGGTGGGGCTACTCCTGACGAAGCAACCACACCAGGAGGGCCTTCTGCGCGTGCAGTCGGTTCTCGGCCTCATCCCACACGACGCTCTGCGGGCCGTCGATGACCTCGGCTTCGACTTCGTAACCACGATCGGCGGGAAGGCAGTGGATGAAGATCGCGTCCGGCCGGGCCAGGGACATCAGCTCGCGCGTGACCTTGTACTGGCCGAGGTCCCGCAGGCGTGCCAGCTTCTCTTCCTCCTTGCCCATGGACACCCACGTGTCGGTGACGATCACGTCGGCGGATGCGGCGGCTTCTACCGGATCCGTATAGAGCGTCAGCGAACCGCCGGTCTCGGCGGCCCGCCGGTCGGCATCGGCAACGACGTCCTCGCGCGGCGAGTAGGACTCGGGTGATGCCACGCGCACGTGCATTCCCGCGGTCACCCCGGCGAGCATGTAGGAGTGGGCCATGTTGGAGCGGCCGTCGCCGAAGAACGCCAGCGTGAGCCCGCGCAGCTCGCCCTTGTGCTCCTGGATCGTCAGCAGATCCGCCAGCAGTTGGCACGGGTGGAAGTCATCGCTCAGCGCGTTGACCACCGGAACGCGGGTGCCGGCGGCCATCTCCTCCAGGCCGGCCTGCGCGTAGGTGCGCCAGACGATGGCCGCGACCTGCCGCTCGAGCACGCGGGCCGTGTCGGACGGCGTCTCCTTGCCGCCGAGCTGACTGTTCGCGGTCGAGATGATCAGCGGCGTCCCCCCGAGATCGGCGATCCCGACCGCGAAGGACACGCGCGTGCGCGTGGACGATTTGTCGAAGATCACCGCGACGGTCTCCGGGCCGGCGAGCGGCTTCAGCTTCCACCGGTCCTTCTTCAAGGCGACGGCGAGGTCCAGGATCTCGGACTGCTCAGCCGCAGTCAGGTCGTCATCGCGCAGCAGGTGCCGGGTCATGCCGAGACCCCGTTCGCGGCGGCCGCGGCCGGCGTCTCCAGCACCAGGGCGTCCTCCACCGTCCGCAGCGCGGCGGTGAACAGACGCACGAACTCGTCGATCTCGACGTCTCCGATGTTCAGCGGGGGCACCAGGCGGATGGTCTGGTCGTTGGGCGCGTTGATGATCAGTCCGTGCTCCTGCGCG
Organism: Microbacterium sp. zg-B185; assembly: GCF_030246885.1. Taxonomy (NCBI): domain Bacteria; kingdom Bacillati; phylum Actinomycetota; class Actinomycetes; order Micrococcales; family Microbacteriaceae; genus Microbacterium; species Microbacterium sp. zg-B185. The sequence continues at coordinate 1,074,102 of NZ_CP126739.1, read as the reverse complement.
GCGGCGACGACAGCCTTGGCCACCGGATGCCGCAGCGCGACGCCGATCAGGAGGCCCTGGCCGCGGCATCCGTCGACCAGCGCCGTGTCGATCGCGCCGATGGCGGCGCGCAGCTGGCGTCCCCGCTCGGCGGAGTTGGCCACGAGACCCTCGTTCTCGATCTCGCCGAGGACCGCGCCGGCGACGGCGGTGCCCAGTGCGTTTCCGCCGAACGTGGAGCCGTGCGTACCCGGGTAGAACAGCTCGCTGGCCTCGCCGAAGGTGATCAGCGCGCCGATCGGGAAGCCGCCGCCGATGCCCTTGGCGACGGTCACTGCGTCGGGGAGGATGCCCGCGTGCTGGAAGGCGAACCACTCCCCCGTGCGACCGGCACCGGTCTGGATCTCGTCGACGATCAGCAGCGCTCCGTGCCGCTGCGTGAGTTCACGGGCCGCGCGCAGGTACCCCTCGGGAAGATCCAGCACACCCGCCTCACCCTTGATCGGCTCGACGAAGAGCGCGGCCACGCGGTCATCCAGTGCTGCCTCCAGCGCCTCGATGGTGGAATCGATGAACTCCACACCCGGAACCATGGGAAGGAACGGCTCCTGCATGTAGGGCTTGCCGGTGAGGGCGAGCGTTCCCATGGTGCGGCCGTGGAACGCGTCGGTCAGCGCGAGGATGCGCGGACGCGCGGCCTCGCCCTCCGTCGGCGCACCGTGCAGGCGGGCGAGCTTGAAGGCGGCCTCGTTGGCTTCGGCACCGGAATTGCCGAAGTAGACGCGGCCGCGGTCACCGGTACCGGCGAGGCGCTTGAGCCGAGAGGCGAGCTCCAGCTGCGGAAGCGTGGCGAAGTAGTTCGACACGTGCGCCAGCGTCGCCGCCTGCGCCGCGATCGCCTCGACGAACACCGGGTGCGCGTGACCCAGCGAGTTCACCGCGATGCCGGCGAGGAAGTCCAGGTAGCGTCGCCCGTCCGCATCCCACAGGTAGGCGCCCTCCCCACGGACGAACAGCTCCATCCGGTCGCCGAAGCTGCGCACCAGGTCGCGCCCTGCGTCATCCTGCCAACTCATCCGAGGACCACCTCTGTTCCGATTCCCTTGCTTGTGAAGATCTCCACGAGCACCGAGTGCGGCACCCGTCCGTCGATGATCGCCGCCGTCTCCACCCCGCCCTCGACCGCGTCCAGGCACGCCTGCATCTTGGGGATCATGCCCGACTCCAGCGTGGGCAGCAGCGTGCGCAGCTCGGTCGTGCTCAGGTGCGAGACGAGCGAGTCCCGGTTCGGCCAGTCGGCGTAGAGCCCGGCCACGTCGGTGAGCACGACGAGTTTGGCGGCACCGAGCGCGACCGCCAGTGCCGCGGCTGCCGCGTCCGCGTTGACGTTGAGCGAATGTCCGGGGCGATCCAGGTCCGGGGCGATGCTCGAGACGACCGGAATCCGGCCCGCGGCGAGCTGGTCGTGCACCGGCTGCGGGTCGACCTCGACGACGTCGCCCACCCTGCCCAGGTCATGCTCCACCCCGTCGAGGATGACGCCGCGGCGACGTCCGCCGAACAGCCCGGCGTCCTCGCCGGACAGGCCCGCGGCGTGGGGTCCGTGCGCGTTGATCTTGGCCACCAGCTGCGGGTTGATCTGGCCGGTCAGCACCATCCGCACGACGCCGATGGCCTCCGTGCTGGTGACGCGGTAGCCGCCCTTGAACTCGCTGGGGATCGACAGGCGGTCGAGCATCGAGGAGATCTGCGGTCCGCCGCCGTGGACGACGACGGGCTTGACGCCGACGTAACGCAGGTAGGCGATATCGGACGCGAACGCGTCCTGCAGTTCATCGCTGACCATGGCGTTGCCGCCGTACTTGATCACGATGATCTGGTCGTTGAAGCGCTGCAGCCAGGGCAGCGACTCGATCAGCGTGGCTGCTTTCGCGCTCGCTTCGGCGGGGTCGGTGACCTGAAGATCGACGTCGGTCATGTCAGCTGCTCGTTCATGAGGCGTAGGCGCTGTTCTCGTGTACGTAGTCGTGGGTCAGATCGTTGGTCAGGATCGTCGCTGCCGCTTCGCCGACTCTGAGGTCGATGAGCAGATCCGTTGCCCGCGGGGTCAAGTCCACGTCGTCGCGGGACGCGTCCGGCCCACCCTGGCTGCACACGCGGACGCCGTTCATCCACACATCGACGTCGTAGGGATCGAAGGCCGCCTCGGTGGTGCCGATTGCGGCCAGCACCCGACCCCAGTTGGGGTCGTTGCCGAAGATCGCGGCTTTGAACAGGTTGTTGCGGGCGACCGAACGGCCCACTTCCACGGCGTCGGCTTCGGTTGCCGCGTGCACGACCCGGATGGCGATATCGTGCGAGGCGCCCTCGGCATCGCCCTGAAGCTGCGTGGCCAGGTCGAGGCACAGTTCGGTCAGCGCGGAGGTGAAATCCTCGGGCTCCGGCGCGACACCGGAGGCGCCGCTGACCATGAGGGTGACCTGGTCGTTGGTCGACATGCAGCCATCCGAATCGAGCCGGTCGAAGGTCACGCCCGTCGCGCGGCGCAGCGCGCTGTCGGCGGCGGCCGCATCGAGCACGGCGTCGGTCGTGATCACGACAAGCATCGTCGCCAAGCCGGGCGCCAGCATCCCGGCGCCCTTGGCCATGCCGCCGATCGACCATCCGCCCCGCCGGACGACGGAGCGCTTCGGTCGTGAATCGGTGGTCATGATGGCGAGGGATGCCGCTTCGCCGCCGTCCGGGCTCAGGGCGGCGACGCCGTCCGCGGTACCGTCGAGGACCTTCGCGCGGAAGACCTCGTCGCCGGTGCCGATCAGACCCGTCGAGCAGACCAGGATGTCGCCCGAGCTGACACCGAGCAGTTCCGCCGCCCGCTCGGCGGTCTGGTGCGTGGTCTGGAAGCCGAAGGTGCCTGTGAAGCAGTTCGCGCCGCCGGAGTTCAGGACGATCGCCTCGACGACCCCGTCCTGGATGGCCTGCTGGGACCAGAGAATGGGGTTCGCCTTGGCGCGGTTGGAGGTGAACACCGCCGCTCCGACCTTGAGAGGCCCGCGGTTGACGACCACGGCGACGTCGGTCTTCCCACTGGATTTGAGACCCGCTGCGACACCGGCCGCTTCGAAGCCCCGGGCGGCGGTGACGCTCACGGTGCGAGTCCGTTCGTTGTCAGTGCGCGGCCTTCGGGAAGGCCGAGCGCGAGGTTCATCGACTGGATGGCGGCGCCGGCAGTGCCTTTGACGAGATTGTCCACTGCGGCCACCACGACGACGCGGTTCGCGTCCCGGTCGATGGCCAGCCCCAGCAGCGCCGTGTTGGCACCCATGACGTCGGCGGTGCGCGGGAAGCGGCCGGGGGGCAGCAGTTGTACGAAGGTCTCGTCGCCGTACGCGGCTTCCCAGGCGTCACGGATGTCGGCATCCGTCGCCCCGGGCGCGATCGGAGCCGTGCTGGTGGCCAGGATGCCGCGAGCCATGGGCACGATGATCGGCGTGAAGGAGATCCGGATGCCCGCACCGGCAGCCTGCGGCGTACCCGACCCGAGCGCGACGTCGCCTTCCGGGGCTGCGGCGGCCAGCGCCTGCCGGATCTCGGGGATGTGCCGGTGTGCGCCGCCGACCGCGTAGGGGTTGGCGCTGCCGAGGATCTCGCTGGCCAGCAGATCCGTCTTCAGGCTCTTGCCGGCGCCGGACGGGCCGACGGCGAGCACGGTGACGATGTCGGAGGTGTCGATCACGCGGGCTGCGACACCGGGCGCGAGGCTGAGGCTCACCGTGCTCGCGTTGCATCCGGGCGCGGCGATGCGTCGTGCGCCGACCAGTCGCTCACGCTGCTTGACCCCGTGGACCAGCAGCTCGGGGACACCGTACTCCCACGGCTCGTGGAAGTCGCCGCCGTAGAACTGGTCCCAGTCGCTGCGCGCGGAGAGGCGGTGGTCGGCGCCCGCGTCGATGACCAGGGGGGTGTCCGACAGCGCATCGGTGAACCGGCCGGATTCGCCGTGCGGGAGTGCGAGGAAGACGATGTCGTGCCCGGCCAGCACCTCCGGGGCGGTCTTCTGAAGCGTCAGATGCGCCAGGGACCGCAGATGCGGCTGCTGCTGGACGAGGTCCTGTCCGGCATTCGAGTGCGCGGTGACAGTGCGGATCTCGACGTCGGGATGAGCGGCGAGGATCCGCAGGATCTCACCGCCCGCATAGCCCGAAGCGCCGGATACGGCGACCGAATATGTCATGGATTCAACCTTAGAGTCTGGGGTCGGGGCCCTTCGACGGGCTCAGTGCTCCGGCGACGCCCACGGCTCCCCTTCCCAGGGTGCGCGGGGCCGCCTAGAGTCGGCGTCCGTCCAGACGTCGGCGCGCGGGAGCGACGCTCGATACGAGCGTGGCGGAGAGGTGCGCTGCCGAAGGCATGGGGCGACGATAGCCCCTGCGGTGTGAGCCCTGCAAATCGCGCGCTGCGCGCCACCGGGCTCGATCGGCTTTCGGAGTCCGAGGTCCCTGTCAGGATGGGGCAGTGATCACGACTGTGGCAGTGGCCGGGTACCGATCGCTGCGCGACGTCGTGGTGCCGTTGGGCGGCCTGACCGTGGTGACCGGGGCGAACGGTTCCGGAAAGTCCAACCTCTACCGCGCGCTGCGGCTGCTCGCTTCGGCGGCGAGCGGGTCGCTGGTGGCAGCCGTAGCCGGCGAAGGCGGACTGCGGTCGCTGCTGTGGGCCGGGCCGGAGGCGCCCACCGGTCAGTCGGCCGTGCAGGGGACGGTGCGCAAGCGGCCGCACGCGCTCCTGCTCGGGTTCGCCGGTGACGAACTCGGCTACGTCGTCGATCTCGGCATCCCGCAGACGGTGGGGCCCTCGCTGTTCGACCGCGACCCCGAGGTCAAGCGCGAACAGGTGTTCGCCGGGCCTGTCGCCAAGCCCTCGTCCCTGCTCATCGACCGTCACGGCGCCGCGGCGCGGGTACGCGATCGGAACTGGCGGCCCCTCGCGCAGCCGCTGATGCCGTACGAGACGATCCTGACCGACCTCGCCGACGGGGACACCGCCCCCGAGCTGCTGAGCCTGCGCCGCACGCTGGGCGGCTGGCGCTTCTACGACCACTTCCGTACGGACACCGCTGCGCCGGTGCGATCGCCGCAGGTCGGCACGCGCACCGCAGTGCTCGGCCATGACGGCACCGACGTGGCGGCGGTGTGGGCGACGATCAGGGATGCCGGGCACTCCGATGAGCTGGACCGTGAAGTGGAGCGGGCCTTCCCCGGCACGCGCGTGGACGTGATCGGCACGGACGGCCGCCTGCGTCTGGTCATGCACCAGCCCGGCCTGCTGCGCCCGCTGGAGACCGATGAGCTCTCGGACGGGACGCTGCGGTATCTGCTGCTGTGCGCCGCGCTGCTTCCGGCGGCACCGGGTCCGCTCATCGTCCTCAACGAGCCGGAGTCCAGCCTGCATCCCGACCTGCTCGGGCCGCTCGCGCAGCTGATCGCCGCGGCATCCCGTCGCACCCAGGTGCTGGTCGTGACCCACGCCGGCGCGCTCGGGTCCGCACTGGAGGATGCCGGTGCCGTGACCCATCGACTCGAGGCGACGCCGTCCGGCACCCGGATCACCGGGCAGGGCGTGCTGGATCGTCCACCCTGGCACTGGGGAGCACGCTGAGCCGCGCGCTGCCCCCGAAGGCACCCGCTATTCGCGCAGCGTGGCACCGAATCGCTCCGCGGCAGCTGCGACGCCGGCGAGCTTGGCCTCGGTGGCCTCGGCAGCGGTCAGCGTGCGGTCCTGAGCGCGGAAGCGCAGCGCGAAGGTGAGGCTCTTCGCGCCCTCCGGCACGCCCGCGCCGCGGTAGTCGTCGACGAGCCGCATGGACTCCAGCAGGGCGCCGGCGCCCTCCGCCACAGCGGCGCGCACGTCGCCCGCCGGCACGTCCGCGCCCACCACCAGGGACAGGTCCTGCGTGGCGGCGGGATATACCGACAGCGAGCCGGCGACGACCTTCTCGCCTGCGAGCGAGAGGATGAGGTCCAGATCGAGCTCCGCGACGATGACGCGGCCGGGCAGGTCGGCCGCCTCGGCGACGGCAGGGAGCAGCTCGCCCGCATAGCCGACATCGACCGCACCGACAGACAGCACCGCCGTCCGCCCGGGATGCAGCGCCGCCCGTTCGCCCTGGGACACGGCAACACTCACTCCGGCAGCCGCCGCGATCGTGCGCACGGCGTCGAGCGCGTCGGCAAGACCGGCCGCCTCGGCGGCGGCGCCCGGCTGCTTCGCCGAAATCAGACCGGCCAGCAGGATCGCCACGTGCCGGTGCTGCGGCGGAATGGACGCGTCCAGGGCGGTCAGGGTCGCGGCATCCGGGCGCACGGCGAGCGGAGGCACGAACGATGTGCCGTACGTCACGCCGGCTTCGGGGAGGAACACGGAACCGGTCTCGAAGAGCTGGAGGTCGGTGAAGCCGCGTGCCACGTTGCGGTGCGCAACCCGCAGCAGCGCCGGCACGAGGCTGCGGCGCAGGAACGGCGCCTGCCCGTCCAGCGGGTTCGCGAGCTTGACGCTCGGCAGGTGCGCGCCGGAAGCGGAGCCGTGCAGATCGTTCTGATCCTGCGTGGTGAAGGGGAACGACGGTGTCTCGACATAACCGGCGGCCGCGAGGGCGTTGGCCACACGGCGTCGCCCCTGCTGGGCCGGCGTCAGACCGCGCCCGGGCGGCGGCGTGGGAAGGAGGGACGGGATCCGGTCGTACCCCTCGATGCGGGCGACCTCCTCGGCGAGGGTCCACTTGTCGGTCAGGTCCGGGCGCCAGGACGGGGGTGAGACCACCAGTTCGTCACCGCGGTCGTCCACTTCGCACCCGATCAGCCGCAGCGCGCCGATCACCTCGGAAGTGGGGTAGTTCACGCCGATCAGGCCCTGCACGAAGCCCACCGGCAACACGATGTGCGACCGCGTCCACGGCGCGAACAGCGCCCCGCCGAGCTCGTCGATCGTGCCCCCTGCCAGCTCGACCATCAGGTCCGCGACGCGCTGGGCAGCCACGAACGGGATGTTCGGGTCGACTCCGCGCTCGAAACGACGCGAGGCCTCGGACGGCAGCTTGTGCCGGCGTGCGGTGCGCGCGATGGAGACCGGGTCGAAGACGGCGGCCTCGATCAGGACGTTCTTGGTGTCGGGCCCCATCTCGGTTGTTCCGCCGCCCATGACGCCGGCCAGACCGATCGGACCGGACTCGTCGGTGATGAGCAGGTCTTCCGGATCCAGCGCACGGACCTTGCCGTCGAGCGTCTCGAGCTGCTCGCCAGGCGTCGCGCGACGAACGGTGATGCCGCCGGTGAGCTTGTCCAGGTCATAGCCGTGGATCGGGTTGCCCAGCTCCAACATGACGTAGTTGGTGATATCGATCAGGACCCCCAGCGAGCGGATGCCGGCAAGGCTCAGGCGCGCGGTCATCCACGCGGGCGTGGGCGCGGTCGCGTCGACTCCGCGCACGGTGCGCACCACGAACTCCGATGCGCCCACGCGGCCGCGGATCGGTGCGACGTCTTCGACAGCGATGACGAAGCCATGACCGGGCTCGACCTGGTGCGGCGGACGCAGCCCCGGGTCGCGGAAGGTCGCGCCGGTCGCGTGCGAGTACTCGCGCGCCACACCGCGCAGCGACAGCGCGTAGCCGCGGTCCGGGGTCACGTTGATCTCGACCGCGACGTCGTTCAGCCCCAGCAATTCGATCGCGTCGGTGCCCACGGGCGCGTCGATGCCCAGAGCGGCAAGACGCAGGATGCCGTCGTGCTCTTCGCCGAGGCCCAGCTCCCTGGCCGAGGCGATCATGCCGTCGGACACGTGGCCGTACGTCTTGCGCGCGGCGATGGGGAACGGGCCGGGCAGCACGGCGCCCGGGAGCGTCACCACGACCTTATCGCCGACGAAGAAGTTGCGGGCACCGCACACGATGCCGTGGACGGCGTCGCCGCCGTCGGCCGCGGTCTCCCCGTCCGGAGCAACGCGCACCTGGCACCAGCGGATGGTTTTGCCGTTGGACTGCGGTTCCTCGACGAAGTCGAGCACCTCGCCCACGACGATCGGACCGGACAGCTCGAAGCGGTGGATGTCCTCCTCCTCGAACCCGACGCGCACGAGCGCGGCCAGAACGTCCTCGGGTGCGGCATCCACCGGCACATCGACGTACTCCCGCAGCCAGGAGAGCGGAACGCGCATCAGACCACCATCCCGAACTGCTCGCTGAAGCGGATATCGCCTTCGGCCATGTCACGCATGTCCTGGACGTCGCTGCGGAACATCAGCGTCCGTTCGATGCCCATTCCGAACGCGAATCCGGAGTACTGCTCGGGGTCGATGCCGGCCGCCCGGAGCACATTCGGGTTGATCATGCCGCAGCCGCCCCACTCGATCCAACGGGCTCCGCCTGTGAAGGTCGGATGCCACAGGTCCAGCTCGGCAGAGGGCTCGGTGAAGGGGAAGAAGTTCGCGCGGAAGCGCGTCTTGGCCTCCGGCCCGAACAGCACGCGGGCCGCATGGTCCAGCGTGCCCTTCAGATGCGCCATGGTGATGTTCTTGTCCACCACGAGTCCCTCGAACTGCGTGAACACGGGCAGGTGAGTGGCGTCGAACTCGTCGGTGCGGTAGACCCGCCCCGGGCACAGCACATAGATCGGGATGTCCCGCTCCAGCATGGATCGCACCTGAACGGGGCTGGTGTGCGTGCGCATCACGAGGTGGCGCTCCACCGGATCGACGAAGAACGTGTCCTGCATCTGGCGCGCGGGGTGATCGGCATCGAAGTTCAGCGCGTCGAAGTTGTACCACTCGTGCTCGAGCTCGGGGCCTTCGGCGATCTCCCAGCCCATGCCCACGAAGATGTCGGCGATCTGCTCCTGCAGGAGCGAGATCGGGTGCCGCGCCCCCACGCGGGCGCGGACGGGCAGCGCCGTGACATCCACCCGCTCGGACTCCAGCCGGGCAGCGGTCTCGGCCTCGGCGATCGCGGCCTCGCGGGCGGCGAGCGCCTGGTTCACGCGGCCCCGCGCCTGACCGATCAGCTTGCCGAACTCGGACTTGCGCTCCGGGGCGACCTCGCGCATGCGGGAATTGAGCTTCGCCAGCGGCGAGCCCTCTGCGATGTGCGCGGAGCGCACCGCCTTGATGGCGGCGCTGTCGGATGCCGCGGCGATGGCGTCCAGAGCAGCCTGGGCGGCGGCGTCCACCGCCTCGGGCGTGATTTCGGGAAGGTCAGACACGAGAAGCGAGTCTACCGAGGGCGGATGAGCCCGCCGTCGCACTAGAGCTGCGTTCTGGACTCCGACTGCTTCGCGGCCGCGCTGTTCTCTGCCCCCAGGATCGCCTGCGTCGGATCCAGCGGCTGAGCCGGTCCCTTCGCCCTGCGCCGGCGCATTCCCCCGCTTGCGGTGCGGCGGGACAGCCAGCGCGCGAACCAGGACAGGGTCAGGTTGATGGCGAGGTAGATCGCCAAGGTCACGGCGAACAGCGAGAACAGGTACCGGTTGCCGTAGAAGCTGCCGAGGTTGTTGATGTTGTTGCGGATGATCTCGTTGTATCCGACGATGTAGCCCAGCGAGGTGTCCTTCAGCAGCACCACCAGCTGGGCCACGATGATCGGCAGCATCTGGCGGAACGCCTGAGGGAACTCGACCAGCATCTTGGACTGGAACTCCCGCATGCCGACGCTCAGCGCCGCTTCCCGCTGTCCTCGTGGCAGCGCGACCAGACCGGCGCGCAGGATCTCGCCGATCAGCGTTCCGTTGTACAGGATCAGCGCGATCACGACCGCCCAGAAGGCTCCGGTCGAGGCGATGAGGAGGATGAACAGCATCATCAGCAGCACCGGCATGCCGCGCAGGAATTCGATCAGCCACGCCGTCGGAATGCGCACCCACGCGATCGTCGAACTGCGCAGCAGCGACAGGACGATGCCGAGCGCGATCGCGCCGACGCCGGCCACCGCCGCGGCCTGCAGCGTCGCGACGACGCCTTCGGCGATGAACACCCACACCTGTGGGTCGGCAAAGATGTTCCACCGCGTGGCGTCGAACATGCCCGGCAGCGTGATGCCGCCGGACTGACGCGGGGCGGCCAGGAGCGTGTACACCCAGAACCCGCCCGCGAGGATCAGCAGGAGCGCGACGATCGAGACGATCAGCGAGACCCTGCGGGCCCTGGGGCCAGGCACGTCGAACAGCACGCTGTTGCCGCTCATCGGCGCACCACCCATCGCTTCTCGAGTTGGCCGGCGAAGTAGCCCAGGGGCACGGTGATGACGAGGTACAGCAGCGCGGCGGTGAACAGGATCTGCAGCACGATGTTGCCGTTGTCATTGGCGAGCTGACGGGTGGTGGCGAACAGTTCGACGACGAAGAAGCCGCCGGCGACCGAGGTGTTCTTGGTCAGCGCGATGAAGACGTTGATCAGCGGGGGCACGGTCATCCGGAACGCCTGCGGCAGGACCACCAGGCTGACGGTCTGCCCGAAGCCGAGTCCGATGCTGCGCGCCGCCTCAGCCTGACCGATCGGCACGCCGTTGATGCCGGAGCGCAGGGCTTCGGCGACGAAGGGGGACGTGTAATACGTCAGCGCGACGAACGCGAGGATCAGGTACGGGGCCCGCACTCCCAGCATCGGAAGCACGAATGCCGTGAAGATGAACACGAGCGTGAGCGGGGTGTTGCGGGCGATCTCCACCCAGAAGGCGGCGAACACGCGCAGCGAGGCGACCGGCGAGATGCGCATCGCGGCGATCAGGGTGCCCAGGATGAGGGCGGCGACGCCGGAGACGACCAGAAGGAGCAGGGTCACGCGGAAGCCCGCCCAGAACTCGGGCATCAACGACCACAGCTGTTCCATCAGGCCTCCTCTCGTGGGCGGTTCCCATCGGGGGGGGATGCCCGGGCCGGCGTCACCGCCGGCCCGGGCATCCGATCGATCAGTAGCGGTCGACTGCCGGCGGGTCGATGTACGGCAGCACCGTGCCGGCCGTGGCGTCCCATGCCGCCTGGTAACGGCCGTCCTCGTATGCCTTCTCGAGGACGTCGTTGATCCAGTCGCGGAACTCGGTGTCCTCCAGCGCGAGACCGATGCCGTAGGGCTCGTCCGTGAACGGCTCTCCGACGACCTTGAACTCGCCCTCGTTCTGGGCGGCGAGGCCGGCGAGGATGACGTTGTCCGTGGAGACGGCGACGACCGTGCCGTTGCGCAGCGGCTCGAGGCAGTTCGAGTACGTGTCGGTCAGGACGACCTCGGCACCGAGTGCCGCGAGGTTCGCGGCCGGCGTGGAGCCGGTCACCGAGCACACCGGCTCCCCGACGAGGTCCTTCTCGTCGGTGATGTCATCGTTGTCCGCGAGCACGAGGATCGACTGGCCTGCCATATAGTACGGGCCGGCGAACGAGACGACTTCCTTGCGCTTGTCGTTGATGGTGTACGTCGCCACGACGATGTCGACTTCACCGTTCTGGATGAACGGCTCGCGGTTGGCGGAGACCGCTTCCTTCCACTCGATGTCATCCTGGGCGATGCCCAGCTCGGCGGCGACGATCTTGCCGATCTCGACGTCGAAGCCCTCGGGACCGTTCGGACCCTTGAGACCGAACAGCGGCTGATCGAACTTCGTTCCGATCGTGATGGTGCCCGCCTCGGCGAGCGCTGCCATCGTGCTGCCCTCGGCGAACGTGGGAGCCGGCTCGGGGGTCGCCGTCGCGTCACCGCCGGCGTCTCCGCCACCAGAGGCGCACCCGGCGAGCGTGAGCGCGCCGGCTGCGGCCAGCGCGATCAGGGCGAGTCGTGTTCTCTTCATGTCCTACCAGTCCTTTGCTGTGTCCGGACCGCTTGTGGCGGCCCATTCGTTCCGTGTGTCCTGACCGCGGTGCAGCGGCCGAGGTGCATCAGTGCTCGAGGATCTTGGACAGGAAGTCCTGCGCCCTCGGGCTCTGCGGGTTTGTGAAGAACACCTCGGGCGTCGCCTCTTCGACGATGGCGCCGTCGGCCATGAACAGCACGCGGTCCGCGGCCTTGCGGGCGAAGCCCATCTCATGCGTGACGACGATCATCGTCATGCCGTCCGCGGCCAGACCGATCATGACGTCGAGGACCTCATTGATCATCTCGGGGTCCAGAGCGCTGGTCGGTTCGTCCATCAGGATCAGTTTCGGATCCATGGCGAGCGATCGGGCGATGGCCACGCGCTGCTGCTGACCGCCGGACAGCTGCGCCGGCATCTTCTTCGCCTGGTTCGCGACCCCGACCCGCTCAAGCAGCGCCATGGCCTTCTCCTCGGCCGCTTTGCGCGAGAGCTTGCGCACCTTGATCGGGCCGAGGGTGACGTTCTCGAGGACGCTCTTGTGTGCGAACAGGTTGAAGGACTGGAAGACCATGCCGACATCCGCTCGCAGGTGCGCCAGCGCCGTGCCCTCTTCGGGCAGGGGGACGCCGTCGATCGCGATCTTGCCGGAGTCGATGGTCTCGAGTCGGTTGATCGCGCGGCACAGCGTGGATTTGCCCGACCCGGAGGGGCCGATGACTACGACGACCTGGCCCCGGTTGACGACGGTGTTGATGTCTTTGAGGACGTGAAGGTCGCCGAAGTGCTTGTCGACATGCTCGACGACCACGAGCGGTTCGCCACGGCGAACGTTGATGTTCGAGGTCCTCGGCGCCGCTGCGGGTGATTCCGGTGTCGCCATGATCCCCACACTATTGGCCGCGCGGGCCCGGACGTCGACACTCCGCGCGAGCTTTACCGGACTGTAACCGGACGCGCCCAGCTCACGCGGGCTCGCTGGAGCGCTGAGCGAAGGCGGTTTCGTAGAGGCAGACGCTGGCCGCGGTGGCCAGGTTCAACGATTCGGCGCGGCCGTAGATGGGCAGGCGCAGCGACAGATCGACCAGCGCGAGGGCGTCCTCGTCCAGGCCGCGTGCCTCGTTGCCGAACAGCCATGCGGTCGGCTCGGCCAACAGCGGGCGGGCGGCCACGAAGTCTCCGCCACCGACATCGGCGGCCACGACGCGCACCCCGGCCGCGCGGGCGCGCTCGACGGCGTTCACCAGGTCGACGCCGACGGCGACGGGGAGGTGGAACAGCGACCCGGTCGTGGCGCGCACCACCTTGGGGTTGTACGGGTCGACGGTGCGCCCGGTGAGGATCACCGCATCTGCGCCCGCGGCATCCGCTGCCCGGATGATCGTGCCCAGGTTGCCGGGATCACGCACCTCCTCGCAGATCGCGACGAGCCGAGGCGCGGCCGCGAAGATGTCGCGCAGGGAGGTCGGTGTCTGGCGGGCGACCGCGACGATGCCCTGCGGCGTGACCGTGTCCGCCATCGCGTCCAGGACGGCCTCGGTCGTGAACACCACCTCGACCCCGGAGTCGCGTGCGGAGTCACGCAGATCGCCGTGCCGCTCCAGAGCGGACGGCGTCGCGAACAGCTCCAGCACGGTTTCGGGGCGGTACGCGAGAGCCTCTCGGGCGGCCTGCGGACCCTCGAGCAGAAAGAGGCCCGTCTCCTGTCGCGCGCTGCGCTTGGTCAGCTTGGCCACGGCGCGAACGCGGGGCGAGCGCGGATTCTCGAGCACTAGTTCAGTGTAGGGCGACCGGAGCCGCGCCCGCGGCGCCCACCGGCCGTGACGCCGGCATGCGGATGCCGAAGCGGGCAGTACGCTCCGGACACGCGGAAGGGGCGCCCTCCCGAAGGAGGACGCCCCTGCATCGACTGCGGAGACTACGCCGACTTGGGCGCGTTCACGTCGCCGGGCAGCGCGGCCTTGGCGGTCGCGACGAGCGAGGCGAAAGTCGCCGGCTCGTGGACGGCGAGCTCGGCCAGCATGCGACGGTCGACCTGGACACCGGCGAGGCCGAGGCCCTGGATGAAGCGGTTGTACGTCATGCCGTTCGCGCGCGACGCGGCGTTGATGCGCTGGATCCACAGACGGCGGAAGTCGCCCTTGCGCTTGCGACGGTCACGGTACGCGTAGACCAGCGAGTGGGTGACCTGCTCCTTCGCCTTGCGGTACAGGCGCGAGCGCTGACCCCGGTAACCGGAGGCGCGCTCGAGGATGACGCGACGCTTCTTGTGGGCGTTGACAGCCCGCTTGACTCTAGCCATTTCTCATGTTCCTAACGTGATTCGGCGCGTTCAGCGACCGAGAAGCTTCTTGGCCATCTTGGTGTCCGACTTCGACAGGACCTGGTCCTGGTTGAGCCGACGCGTGCGCTTGCTCGCCTTGCCCTCAAGGTTGTGGCGCATGCCGGCCTGCTGCTTCATCAGCTTGCCGCTGCCAGTGATCTTGAAGCGCTTCTTGGCACCCGAGTGGGTCTTCTGCTTCGGCATCTCATCGTTCCTTTTGTTGGATGTCGCCCTGCTGGGCGTCGTTGTGCATCCCCGCAGGGCGGGAGTCTGGGGCGGCTACTCGGCGGGCGCCGAGGCCGATTCGTCGTCGGTGTCGCTGTCGGTGTCGTCGTCTTCGTCACCGGACGCCGAGTTGCGTGAGGCTTCCTTGTTGGCGACCCGCTGAGCGTTCTGCTCGGTCTTCAACTCGGACTTGTTCTTGTGCGGCGCGACCACCATGACCATGTTGCGTCCGTCGATCGTGGGGCTGGATTCGACCGTGCCGAACTCCGCGACGTCCTCGGCGAACTTGCGCAGCAGGCGCACGCCCTGCTCGGGACGAGACTGCTCGCGTCCGCGGAACAGGATCATCGCCTTCACCTTGTCGCCGCCCTTGAGGAAGCCCTCGGCGCGCTTGAGTTTGGTTATGTAGTCGTGGGCCTCGATCTTCAGACGGAACCGGACCTCTTTGAGGATGGTGTTGGCCTGATTGCGCCGGGCCTCCTTGGCCTTCTGCGCTGCTTCGTACTTGAACTTCCCGTAGTCCATGATCTTGACGACGGGCGGCTTCGAGTTGGGAGCCACCTCGACCAGGTCGAGATCGGCATCCTGCGCCAGACGCAAGGCAACCTCGATGCGTACGACGCCGACCTGCTCTCCGTTCGGGCCCACGAGGCGGACCTCGGGCACGCGGATGCGGTCATTGGTGCGGGGATCGCTGATGCGGAACTCCTCTTCGTGCGGATGTCAGCCACCGCGACACGGGATGCATCGCGGGCGGAAGAGAGACTCGATTCCACCCGCACGACGCGTGAGCGCCGGCTTCTGCACCCGGTATCCCCTGCACGGCGTTTCATTTCCGGTGTTGGGGGGCTACTCCGGCCGCAAGCGGACGGAGCGGAGTGCGTGACCCGGTAGCCTGGAGCGGCAAGCGCGGGTGGGATGTGAATCCTCTTTCGGTCCGAAGCATGTCGCTCCGGAGCCCGCCAAAGTCTAGCAGAGAGTGACACGTGAACACGATTCCGGCCCCCGACGACGACCTTGCAGCCGGAAAGGTGGCACAGGATGCCGAGCGCCAGGCGCGCTGGGAAGCGCAAGACCGAGCAGCTGCCGCCGCGACGCGCGACATCGCAGACGTCCCCGCGGTAGAGGTGATCACCACCGCCGCGGTGCACCTGATGAGCGCCGCCGCGGTCAAGGTGGGTCTGGCCGACGATCCCTCGACGCAGACCGACCTCGATGAGGCCCGCAAGCTGATCAACGCCCTCGCGGGTCTCATCACCGCGGGAGCGCCGGAGATCAGCGACATGCACGCGCGCTCCCTCCGAGATGGGCTGCGCTCGCTTCAGCTCGCGTTCCGCGAGGCCTCGCCGATCCCCGACCCCATCGGCAAGGGTCCGGGCGAGAAGTGGACCGGCCCGGTCAACTGATCGGGGATCGCCGAGCGGCCGAGCGCGCCGGCCGTGTCGAGCCGACGCGCTGAGGCCTCGTCGTGGGCGAGGACGGCGGCAGCCGGGTCAGGAACCGATCTCCAGCGCTGCAGCCCCGCGGGCGACGGCGTCCACGGTGCGGCGGACCGCCGCCTCATCGGTGCCCCAGTTGCTGACCGCGAACCGCACGACGGCTCGTCCTTGCCACACCGAGGACGAAGCCCATACGGTGCCTTCCGCGCGCAGCCACTCCCCCAGGGCGAGCGTGTCTTCGTTGTCATGCGCCGCCAGGCACACTTGCGTGAACACGACGTCGTTGATCACCTCGAGTCCCGCGATCCCGCGGAAACCATCGGCGAGCGCAAGAGCGGCGTCGACGAGCCCATCCACGAGACCCGCGACGCCGCGAGTGCCCAGCGAGCGCAACGCAGCCCATACCGGCACGCCGCGCGCACGGCGGGACAACTCGGGGACGTGATCGTAGGGGTCGGCGATGCTCGCGACGGCGGGCAGGTAAGCCGCGTGCGCACCCAGCGACGCGCTCATCGCCGCTTCGTCGCGCACGATGGCCACGCCGCAGTCGTAGGGCACGTTCAGCGTCTTGTGGGCGTCCGTGGCCCAGGAGTCGGCGTCCTCGAACCCGGCCAGGAGCGGTCGGAAGCGCGGACTGGCCGCGGCCCAGAGTCCGAACGCACCGTCGATGTGCACCCACGCTCCGGCGGACTTGGCGGCCGCGACGGCGCGGGCGAAGTCATCGAACGCTCCGGAGTGGACATCGCCCGCCTGGAGCGCCACGATCGTGGGCCCCTCCCACTCGCCCAGCGCTGCCACCAGCCCGTCCACGTCGATGCGGCCTTGCGCGTCGGCGCCGACTGTGCGCGGCTCCCCGAGCCCGGCGATCCGTCCGGCGAGCATCACCGAGGTGTGCACGGCGTCTCCGGCGAGGAAACGGATCGTCGGCGCGTGCTGGATGCCCCGCGACGCGTCGTGCCCGCGGGCGCGCAGGACGGAGTCTCTGGCCACCAGCAGGCACGAGGTGTTCGCACTGGTCGCTCCGGTGGCAAAGCCCACCCCACTCGCCGCGGGGAGCCCGAGCAGTTCGAGGAGCCAGCGTGCCGCGACCTCCTCGACTCCGGCGGTGCCCGGGGTGGGCTGGCGTGATCCGGTGTTCTGATCCCACGTCGAGACGAGCCAATCCGCAGCCAGCGCGGCCGGGTACGCGCCGCCGATCACGAACCCGTAGAAGCGCGGTGACCCCATGGCCATCAGCCCTGGGACTGCCCCCGCCGCCAACTCGTCGATGACGGCGGCCGCATCGAGCCCGGTCTCCTCGAGCGGGCGGTCCATCGCCGCGAGAACGCCGTCTGCGTCCAGTTCCGGACGGATGGGGCGTTCCGCCACCGACTCCAGCCAGCTCAGGGCGTGCCGGTGTGCGGCGGACAGCGCGGCGCGGTACTCGGACGGCGCATTCGTCTCCAGAGGGTAGGGCGCGGTGGTGCGCGCACCGGGGCTTGCGGGCGCAGAGCTGTGCGGTTCCATGACCAGCATTGTGCGCCGCCGCACGCGCGCGCACCACCGGGTGGGCCGACTGAGCGCCCGGACACTCTGCGGCGAAACGCTCGACGGCGCCCGTCGGCCGAGGCTGAGTCTGGATCAGAGGGAGCGGACGAGCTTGACGGTCAGCGAGTCGACCAGGACTGCGATCCGGTCGTCGGCCGCCCATCGCGTGGCCAGCCGCGCCAGAACCGCGTCCAACTCGGCCCGATCGAGTCCGTGCATGAGCTCCAGGCGCACGATCAGCTCCGGCCCGCGCAGACGGGCCATGGGATCGCCCGGCTCGACCGAGAGATCCAGCACCGCGAGCTCACCGCCGATGCTGCGCTGCAGGCCGGCGAAGACCTCGGGCGAGGTGAAACTGGGCTCCCACGGCACGCCCTGGGCGATCGCCCACACCGCGGGCCGCCGGAGCACGAACTCGGTGACCGACCCCGGATCGATGACGATCAGATCGGTGTCGTCGGCGGAGGCGGCCACCGCCGTACGTACGCCGTCCGCCGGGACCGGGCGCGCGCCGGCATCCCACCGGCCCATGGCGGCCATGGATGTGAACACCGGCAGCACTCGACGGCCATCGGGGGCCGCGACGGTGACGATCGACAATTCCTGGGTCTTGTCCACGGTCAGCCCGTGGGCACCGGTGCCCTCGTCACCGCGCTCGGCCACCAGCGGTATCAGCAGGCGCGCCGTACGATACGCGTCGATGACGGCGATCTGGTCGCCGGCGCCGTCGCGGAACGCCGTCAGTGCGGCCAGCAGCGCCTGATCGGCGGAGCCGTCGTCGCCCGCGTGCGGGTTGGGCTCGAACCGCCGCCCCTCCCACGGGACGCCCGCGGAGTCGGCCGGGTGGCCGTGCGGTTCAGCGTCCGGCGACATCCAGCGCCTCGGCGAGCGTGAAGGCACCCGCGTACAGGGCCTTGCCGACGATCGCACCTTCGACCCCGAGGGGCACCAGCTCCCGAAGTGCGGCGATGTCATCGAGGCTGGACACACCGCCGGAGGCGACGATCGGCTTCGGCGTGCGCGCCGTCATCTCCTGCAGCAGCTCGAGGTTGGGGCCCTTGAGGGTTCCGTCCTTGGTGACGTCCGTGACGACGTAGCGGCTGCACCCGGCCTCCTCGAGCCGTTCCAGAACGTCCCAGAGGTCTCCGCCCTCCTGCGTCCAGCCGCGCGCGGCGAGTGTCGTGCCGCGGACGTCCAGCCCCACGGCGATCACATCCCCGTACCGGCCGATGACATCGGCTGCCCACTCCGGGTTCTCCAGCGCGGCGGTGCCCAGATTGATCCGCGAGGCACCGCTTTCCAGAGCCGCGTCCAGACTGCGGTCGTCACGGATGCCGCCGGACAGTTCGACCTGCACGCCACGGACCTGCTTGATGACCTTGCGCATGATGGCGGCGTTGCTGCCCCGCCCGAACGCTGCATCCAGGTCGACCAGGTGGATCCACTGGGCACCCTGGCGCGCCCACGCCAGTGCCGCGTCCACCGGGTCTCCGTAGCTGGTCTCGGTACCCGCCTCGCCCTGAGTCAGGCGGACGGCCTTGCCGTCGGCGACATCGACTGCCGGCAGCAGGATCAACTCAGGCATAGACGCGAAATCGTTCATAGCTCCTCGTGCCTGACGACGCGAAGGCGTTGCGCTTTCGCAGATGGCACGAGTTCAGAGGTTAGTCCGGCCGAGCCCGTCGATCCAATTGGAGAGCAGACGGATGCCGGCCTCCCCCGATTTCTCGGGATGGAACTGCGTCGCGGACAGGGGTCCGTTCTCCACGGCGGCCAGGAAGGGCCCGCCGTGCGTGGACCACGTCAGTGCCGGCTGCGGGAACGGGGGCTGCACCTCCAGCGTCCACTGCTGCGCCGCGAAGGAGTGGACGAAATAGAACCGTTCGTGCTCGATCCCGCGGAACAGCCGCGACCCCTCCGCCGCCTGGACGGTGTTCCAGCCCATGTGGGGCAGCACGGGGGCATCCAGCTCGGTGATCACTCCGGGCCACTCACCGAGTCCTTCGGTGTCCACTCCCCGCTCGACTCCGCGCTCGAAGAGCACCTGCATGCCCACGCAGATTCCCAGGACGGGACGACCGCCGGCCAGCCGTCGGTCGATGATCTCGTCGCCGCGACTGTTTCGGAGCGCGTCCATGACGGCCCGGAATGCGCCCACCCCGGGCACGACCAGCCCGTGGGCGTCATCGATCAGGCCGCGGTCCGCGGTGAGCCGCGCATCTGCGCCGGCCGCGGCCAGCGCCTTCACCGCCGAGTGGACGTTCCCGGAGCCGTAATCCAGGACTGCCACCAGCGGCTTGCCGGTCACAGAGCGCCCTTCGTGCTCGGAACGCCCCGCACCTCCGGGTCCAGGGCCTTGGCCTGGCGGAACGCGCGCGCGAAGGCCTTGTACTCGGCTTCGGCGATGTGGTGCGGGTCGCGACCGGCCAGCACGGTGACGTGCACGGTGAGGGCTGCGTGGAAGGCGATCGCCTCGAACGTGTGGCGCACCAAGGCGCCGGTGAAGTGCCCGCCGATCAGGTGGTGCTCGAACCCGGCCGGTTCGCCGCTGTGCACGAGGTAGGGCCGGCCGCTGATGTCGACCACGGCCTGCGCGAGCGCCTCGTCCAGCGGGACGAGGGCATCCCCGTACCGCGAGATGCCGGACTTGTCCCCGAGGGCCTCGCGGATCGCCTGCCCCAGGACGATCGAGACGTCCTCCACGGTGTGGTGGGCGTCGATATCGGTGTCCCCAGAGGCACGGACGGTGAGGTCGGTGAGCGAGTGCTTCGCGAACGCGGTGAGCATGTGATCGAAGAACGGCACGGTGGTGTCGATGTGACTGCGGCCGGTGCCGTCGAGGTCCAGCTCTAGCTCGACGGTGGACTCGCTCGTGGACCGGCGCAGCGATGACGTGCGCGGAGTGGCAGGACGAGTCATGTGCCCGAGTCTATCGACGCGAGCGCGTCCAGGAACGCGGTCGTCTCCTGCTCCGTGCCCGCGGTGACCCGCAGGTGGTGGGGGATCCCGATGTCTCGGACGAGGACGCCTCGGTCATACAGCGCACGCCACGTCGCCGAGGCGTCCGCCACTCCGCCGAACAGGACGAAGTTCGCCCAGGACTCGTACGGTTCGTAGCCGATCGCCTCGACGGTCGCTCCGATGCGGTCGCGCTGGGCGACGATCTCATCGACCATCTGCAGCATCGTCGGGGCGTGCCGGAGCGCTGCGGCCGCCGCCGCCTGGGTCAGCGAGCTCAGGTGATAGGGCAGCCGCACCAGGCGCAAGGCATCCACCAGCGCCGGGTCGGCGGCCATATACCCCACGCGCGCCCCGGCGAACGCGAACGCCTTGCTCATGGTGCGCGACACGAGCAGCCGTTCCCGCCCCGGCAGCAGCGAGAGCGCCGAGCCGGCGTCACGGGGAGCGAACTCCTGATACGCCTCGTCGACGACGACGATGCCGTCGGCGGCGTCGTACACCGCTTCGATGACCTCGAGGGTCATCGGGGTGCCGGTGGGATTGTTCGGCGCGCACAGGAAGACGACGTCCGGGGCTGCCTCAGCGACCTGGAACGCCGCGCTCTCCGCATCGACGGAGAAATCGGCGGCACGCGAGCCGGCCACCCAGGTCGCGCCGGTCGCGCGGGTCAGCAGGGGGTACATCGAGTAGGTGGGGGCGAAGCCGAACGCGGTGCGTCCCGGTCCCCCGAAGGCCTGCAGCACCTGCTGAAGAACCTCGTTCGAACCGTTGGCCGCCCAGATCTGTTCGCGCGTCAGACCGTAGCCCAGGTAGTCCGCGAAGCCTTCGCGCAGCTCGGTGAACTCCCGGTCCGGGTAGCGGTTGACATCCCGCAGAGCTTGGGCGACGGCATCCAGGATGTCGTCGGCGACCTCCTGCGGCACCGGATGCGTGTTCTCGTTCACGTTCAGCGCGACGGGCAGAGGAGCCTGCGGAGCGCCGTACGGAGTCAGGCCGCGCAAGTCGTCGCGGAGGGGAAGATCGTCGAGGCGGATGCTCACCTCTCCCATCGTAGGGGCCGCGCCGGAGCGCATCGCCCGGAGGGACCGGCGGGCGCGCCCGCGCGCTACGGGGCGGTGCTGTACTCGAGCGGGATGGACAGGCGCTGACCCGCGGAGACGGTGACCCCGTCGAGGGCGTTCAGTCGCGCGATCGCATCCACGACGTCGCGGGGGTCGGCGCTCGGCGCGACCTGCTCGGCGATGGACCAGAGCGATTCGCCCGAGGCCACCGTCAGCGTGGTGAACGTCCCGGCCGGCGCACCGGCGTCACGGCTGGCCAGAGCGCTGCCTCCGCTGAGGACCGCGAGGTTGAGTGCCACGACGGCCGGGAGCGCGGCGAGCGCCGCGAGGCTGCGGCGACCACGCGGGGTGAGCCGCAGTCGCGTCTCACGATGCGCCGGGATGCTGATCGCTGTCATGTCGTCCTCCTGCTGAAAGGGAAGAGGTTCGCATCCCCGCCTCGGGCGGGAGCCGGGGATACGAATCTCTCTTCCGAAGATAACTTCGAACCATTAAGATGTCAATGGCCGGTCACGGCTGTGATATTCGAACGCGACACGCGCGTCGGCTGAAGTACGGCCATGCGCATACCGGATACGGTTTCGATAGGAAGACCCCACCACGGGCCTCCGACATTCGAAGACCGATGCCCCACGGCAAGACAGGAGCTGGGATCATGACCGAGGTGAACGGGCGCGAGAAGCCGCAGACGCGCAGGCGCAAGAGCCTGAGCGACAAGCAGCTCGCCATCCTCGAGGTCATCCAGCGATCGATCGCCCGGTACGGCTACCCGCCGAGCATGCGAGAGATCGGCGATGCGGTGGGCCTGAAGTCCCTCTCCAGCGTCACCCACCAGCTCAACCAGCTGGAACTGAGCGGGTACCTGCGACGCGATGCGGGCAAGACCCGCGCGATGGAGGTCCTGATCGACCTGCCCGGTACCTCGACCGAGAACCCCGCCGACAGTGCGCCCAGTGTCGGCGACGCGGCGATGGTGCCGCTGGTCGGCCGGATCGCGGCGGGCGTTCCGATCACCGCTGAGCAGCAGGTTGAAGAGATCTTCCCCCTTCCCCGCCAGCTCGTCGGCAAGGGCGATCTGTTCATGTTGCGGATCTCCGGCGAATCCATGATCGACGCGGCCATCTGCGACGGCGACTGGGTCGTGGTACGGGCACAGGCGGATGCCGAGAACGGCGACATCGTCGCGGCCATGCTCGACGGCGAGGCCACCGTCAAGACCTTCCGCCGCCGGGACGGACACACCTGGCTGCTCCCGCGCAACTCCGCATTCGAGCCGATCCTCGGCGATCAGGCCGTCGTGCTCGGCAAGATCGTGGCGGTGCTGCGCGCCGTCTGAGTCTCCGCCGACCCTGCACGCGGTGGGGCGGCGCGCCGATCGCATCTGCGCCACAATGGCCTCATCCGACGGAGGAGGCTTCATGCCCGCAACGGACGTCGACGATCTGCAGGCCCAGCTCGAGGCACTGCGCGCCGAGAACGAACGGCTTCGGCGGGAGGACCTCTCCGATGACGGAAGGTCGGGCCCGCAGCGCCGTGCCCCGCGGTGGCGGAGTGCGCTGTCCGCAGCGTGCATCGTCGTCGCCACGATCCTGATCCCGGTCTCCATCGTCAGCGCATGGGCGCGGATCCAGCTCGTGGAGGAGGATGCGTTCGTCGCCTCCCTGGCCCCGCTCGTGGACGATCCGGCCGTCCAGGGCCTGATCATCGACGAGTCGATGGAGGCGATCTCCGCTCAGGTCGACTTCCGCCAGATCACGGCGGACGTGTTCGACGGCGTCGCTGCACTCGGGCTGCCTCCGCGCGCCGCCGACGCCCTGCAGCTGCTGGAGGCGCCCGCGGCCAACGGCCTGGAGAGCCTGGTGACCACGACCGTCACGCGCGTCGTCGAGTCGGACGCGTTCTCGGAGGTCTGGGCCACGGCGACTCGCGCCGCCCACCGCGCGCTGGTGGGCACGGCGACCTCTGACGGCGGAGGCCTCGTGATCCGCACGGACCAGGGCGTCGGCATCCAGCTCGGGGCGATCGTGGACCGCGTCAAGCAGAATCTCGTGGACCGCGGCCTGGGGGCGGCGGAACTGATCCCGACCGTAGATCGGGTGATCATCCTGGGCGACGGCGAGAACCTCGCGATGATCCGCACCGGCTACGGGGTGGCCACGGGTCTGGGCTACTGGCTCCCCGTCATCACGATCGGACTCTTCGCCCTCGGCATCGCGATCGCCCGTCGGCGCAGCACCGCCGTATTCGGCACCGGTTTGGGATTCGTCATCGGGGGCGGCTCGCTGGCCGCGGTGCTGACCATCGGGGCGACCGCGATGATCCCGGCGGCCGATTCACTCGGCCTGTCCCCCGACGCGCTGAATGTCATCTACGACCAGCTCGTCGGCGACATGACACAGACCGCGCTCGTGCTGGTGCTCCTGGGCGTCGTCGTCGCGATACTCGGCTGGGCGATGGGCTCCTCCAGTCCCGCGCACGGACTCCGCCGCACCGTCCGGGGTCTGAACGCCTCCGCCCGGATCCAGCTGGCCGCGTGGGGCCTGAACACGGGCGCGTTCGGCACGTGGCTGGGCAGGCAGCGGATCCTGGTCCGGACGCTGGTGGCCGTGCTGGCGGTCATCTGGCTGTTCGCGCTCCGCCCGCTTTCCGCGGGCGATGTCGCGCTGGTGCTGGTCGTGTCCTTCGGGGCTGCCTGGATCCTCGAGCTGCTCCAGCGGCGTCCTGCCGAGCTGGATGCCGTCGCCGAGGCGGCGGACGCCGACGTCCTCGCCGAGCCGCGTGATGCGGTCGCGACCGATGCGGAGACCCCCGCCGGCGCGGCGCCCGTCGACGCGGCGCCGTGACGCGGACTCGCATCCGCTGACGTGCCGGCGTCCCGCGGCTTCGGGTGGCGGCATCCGCCACGGCCAATACGGTGGAGGCATGAGCGCAATCCTTCCCTTCGGTTCGTGGAACTCACCGCTTTCCGCCGCAGCCGTGACCGCCGCGACCCCGCGCATCGAGGGCGCCCGGTTCGTGGGCGAGGAGATCTGGTGGGGCGAGGGGGTCCCCGAGGAAGGGGGCCGGACCACCGTGCGTCGGCGTGACGCCCAGGGCGCGGTGAGCGTCGTGCTGCCGCTGCCGTGGAGCGCGCGCTCCCGTGTGCACGAGTACGGCGGCGGTGCGTGGACGACCACCGACGACGGCGTCCTGCTCTTCGTGGAGAAGTCGGATCAGCGCGTGTGGGCGCTCGCGCCCGGGCAGGAGCCACGTGCACTCACCCCCGCCGACCCGGGCATGCGATTCGGCGGCCTCACCTGGCAGCAGGGGCAGCTCCTCGGGATCCGCGAGGTCGACGAGGAGGAAACGGCGCCGCAGCGATCCATCGTCCGCATCGCGCTGGACGGGTCCGGTGTGACCTGCCTGGTCGCGGGCAGCGACTTCGTCGCGCATCCTGCCCTGTCTCCGAGCGGACTCCGCCTGGCCTGGATCGCGTGGAATCACCCCGACATGCCGTGGGATCGCGCCGAGCTGCGGGTCGGGCGGCTGGCGGACGGGGTGGTCTCGGAGTGGACCACCGTGGCGGGCGGCAGCTCATCGCCGCTGCAGCCGCTGTGGATCGACGAGGACGATCTGCTCTACGCCGACGACACCAGCGGCCGCTGGAATCTCTGGCACCGGCACCTGTCGTCATCGGTGGGAGCGCAGTCGATCGCTCCGGCGGATGCCGACACCGGGGGTCCGCTCTGGGTTCTAGGCAGCCGGTGGTTCGCCCGGCTGGAGGACGGACGGCTGGTCGCAGTGCGAACGAACGGCGATGACGAACTGGTGCTGATCGGCCCGGACGGCACCGCGGCGCCGTTCGGCGTGCCGCTGAGCTCCGAGGTGCTGATCGAGGACGTGCGAGGCACGCACGTGCTGGTCTCGGGTGCGGGACCCACCTCCCCCGCAGGGCTCTGGCTCCTGGACGCGGACCGCCTCGAGGACGGGGTCCTGATCCGCGGCGGAAGCGCGCCATGGGGGCCGGAATGGATGCCGCGGCCTCGCGCCGTGAGCTTCGAGGGTCCGCGGGGCGCCGTGCACGCCTTCGACTACCCGCCGACACATCCGGACGCGACCGGACCGGACGGCGAGCATCCGCCGTACCTGCTGTACGTGCACGGCGGACCGACCAGCCATCGCGGCGGCTCGGCGTCCGGCCGGATCGCGTACTTCACCAGCCGAGGGATCGGCGTTCTGGATGTGAACTACGGCGGCTCCAGCGGCTACGGCCGGGCCTACCGCGAGCGCCTGCGCGGACAGTGGGGGGTGGTCGATGTCCAGGACGTCGCCGCGGCCGCGGCCGGACTGGCCTCCGCCGGAGCCGCAGACCCGGCGCGGATCACCATCGCCGGAGGATCGGCGGGCGGATGGACCGTACTGGCCGCGCTCGTGCAGACGGACGTCTTCGCTGCAGGCATCTCGCGCTACGGCGTCGGCGATGCCCGCGCGCTGGCGCTGGACACCCACGACTTCGAAGCGCGCTATCTGGACGGGCTCATCGGCCCGCTCCCGGAGGCCGAGCACGTGTACCTGGAGAGGTCACCGCTGTCGCATCCGGACCGGTTCCGAGTGCCCCTGCTGCTGCTGCAGGGCGCCGAGGACCCGGTGGTTCCGCCGGCGCAGTCCGAGGCGATCCGGGACGCACTCGCCGCCCGCGGTATCCCGCACGCGTATGTCGTGTACGAGGGAGAGGGCCACGGGTTCCGGCGCGCCGAGAACGTCGTGAACGCGCTGGAGACCGAACTGGCCTTCTTGGGTGCGGTGTTCGGCTTCGCCACGCCGGGGGTGGCGCCGCTGGAACTCAGCCGAGGCGCCTAGCGGGTCGACACGTCGGCTCGCCGGCACGGAAGGAGCCGCGCGGTCGCACTCCGTGCACGCGGATCTCGTCGCTCTGCCAGATGATGCGACAGGGTGCCGCCATGTCAACTCCCGGCGCGGCGCGGGGTGGCCGATGTGCGCACCCTCACCGAGCACGTGTTCACCCTCATCGCCACGGGTGATCCCGCGGGGCTGGCCGAGGCGATGCATCCGGTCACAGCGCGCGAGCTGCCCGCCAAGACCATCGCGGATACGTGGCGCAGCGTGCTCGGTGAGATCGGAGCACTTCACACCTTCCGCGACACCCGCGTGGAGCTGCCCGGTGGTGACGACGTGCTCATTGACGACGACACCGCTCAGACCGCGAACGGTGCGAGTTCAGCTGCCAGACGCTCCGAGACATGCGCGTGCAATGCCGTGCCGCCTGCCTCATGCGTCTGCGACACGATGTGTCCGGACTGGTGCGCGGCCGAGACGAGGTCGCCGCGGTCGTAGGGCACCAGCGCGCGGACCTCGACGGCCGGCAGCGGAAGGGCCGCCTCGATGGCCGCACGCAGCTCGCCCATGCCCTCCCCCGTGCGGGACGAGGCGAACAGCGCGCGGGGTTCGAGCCCGCGCAGCAGCATGCGGGTGTCATCGTCGACGAGGTCGGCCTTGTTGAAGACCACGATCTCGGTGATCTCCCGCGCACCCACGTCGCCGATCACATCCCGGACGGTCTGCAGTTGGGCGGCCGGATCCGGGTGCGCGGCATCCACGACGTGCACGATGACGTCGGCGTCGCCGACCTCCTCCAGCGTTGATCGGAACGCCTCGACCAGCTGATGCGGCAGGTTGCGCACGAACCCGACGGTGTCGGTCAGCGTGTAGACGCGGCCGTCCGAGGCCTCAGCGCGACGGACGGTGGCATCCAGCGTCGCGAACAGCGCATTCTCCACCAGGACGCCCGCGCTGGTCAGCCGGTTCAGCAGACTCGACTTGCCGGCGTTGGTGTATCCGGCGATCGCGACCGACGGAATCGTGTTCCGCCTGCGCTCGGCACGCTTGGCATCGCGTGCCGGGGCGAAATCGCGGATCTGACGGCGCAGCAGCGCCATCTTCGTGCGGATGCGGCGGCGATCGAGCTCGATCTTCGTCTCACCCGGACCACGCGAGCCCATCCCCGCGCCGCCGGCGCCGACCTGGCCACCGGCCTGGCGGCTCATGGAGTCACCCCAGCCGCGCAGGCGCGGCAGGAGGTATTCGAGCTGGGCGAGTTCGACCTGCGCCTTCCCTTCGCGGCTCTTGGCGTGCTGGCTGAAGATATCCAGGATGACGGTCGTCCTGTCGATGACCTTCACCTTGACGACATCCTCCAGCGCGCGCCGCTGGCTGGGTGCGAGCTCGGTGTCCGCGATGACGGTGTCCGCACCGAGCGCGGCGACCAGGTCGCGCAGCTCCTGCGCCTTGCCGCTACCGAGGTACGTCGCCGGGTCCGGATGCGGTCGCCGCTGCAGCACCGCGTCGAGCACGACCGCGCCGGCGGTTTCGGCAAGGGCAGCGAGCTCGCGCAGCGAATTCTCGGCATCCTCCTGCTCGCCCTGGGGGTGCACGCCGACGATCACGACGTTCTCCAGTCGCAGCTGCCGGTATTCGACTTCGCTGACGTCTTCGAGCTCGGTGGACAGGCCGGGGACTCGCCGCAGGGCGGCACGCTCCTCGCGATCCCACTGCTCGCCATCGGTGTCGGTGCGCGAGAAAGCCGCCTCGTCCTGAAGCGCCTGCGCAGCACCGAACACGCGGACACCCGAATGCGCGTCGGCGCGCTTGAGCACGCGAGCCACCGGGTCCACCGGCGTTTCGTCGGTGCTCATCGGGGTTGTCGTATCGGTCATCTGTTCCTTCCGGGATTGCCGTAAACTCTAGCTCCCCACCGGGGAACTCCTCCGCTACGCTCTCAGGATGGGGGAGGACCACTATTTCAGCGCGTCGCCCGCCAGTGCCGAAAAACTTCGTCGCGTTCGGGTGACCCTCGCCGGTTCCGAGGTCGAGGTGATCACCGCTGGCGGCGTGTTCAGTCCCGACCACATCGACACCGGCACCGCCGTCCTGCTCGCCAACACGCCTCCCCCGCCGCGCGGCGGGCACCTGCTGGATCTTGGATGCGGGTGGGGCCCGATCGCACTGTCGCTGGCGATGGATTCCCCGCATTCCACGATCTGGGCCGTGGATGTCAATGAGCGTGCTCTTGACCTCGTGCAGCGCAACGCCGATGCTCTCGGCCTTGTCAATGTCAACGTCGCGCACCCCGACGATGTTCCCGACGATGTGACCTTCCGCACGATCCGCTCGAACCCGCCCATCCGTGTCGGCAAGAACGAGCTGCACGGGCTCCTGGAGCGTTGGATCCCACGCCTCGACGAGCGGTCGGACGCGTGGCTGGTGGTACAGCGCAACCTCGGCTCGGATTCGCTTCAGCGCTGGCTGGCTGCGACATTCACCCGGGGGTTCAGCGTGCACCGCGCCGCGACGGCACGAGGCTTCCGCGTCCTGAAGGTGCGCCGTCACGGAACGCCCGAGACCGGCGCGATCACCCTGCCGTGAAGCGGTCGCCCGCTCAGGCGAGTGTGATCTCGCCGGAGTAGACGAGGGTCGCCGGTCCGGACAGCAGGACGTGCAGGTCGCCGCGGACCCGCACCATCCGCACGCCCAGCGTGCCCCCCGGGACATCGACGCTCCAGCGATCGGGCGCTGCCTCGCCGGCCCAGTGCCGCACGGCCAGCGCGGCGGCGGCCACGCCGGTACCGCAGCTGAGGGTCTCCCCGACGCCGCGTTCGAACACCCGCATCCGGATCGAACCGACCCCTTCGCTGACCAGCGGATCGCTGGGGACGACGAACTCGATGTTGGCCCCGTGCCGCGGCTCCGGCTGAAGTTGCGGGCCGGCAGACAGATCCAGAGCGTCCAGCTCGTCCGTGTTGGACAGGGCGACCACGACATGCGGGTTGCCGACGTCGATGCCCTGACCCGGACGCGGCACGCCGAGTCCGCGCGCGCGGACCAGGACCTCCTCCGGCTCCACTCGCCATGGACCCAGGTCTGCCTCGAAGCCGAGCTCGCTGCGCGTGACGCTCTTCACGCCGGCGCGCGTGCCGATCAGCAGCGGCGTGCCATTCAGCGCGGCCCAGCCGGCGTCGGCGAGATAGCGAGCGAACACGCGGATGCCGTTGCCGCACATCTCGGCTTTCGAGCCGTCCGCGTTGCGGTAGTCCATGAACCATTCCGCGCCCGCCGCCGCGGCATCCGCGCCCTCGTCGATCGCCGCCGAGCGCACGACGCGAAGGATTCCGTCTGCGCCGATGCCGAAGCGTCGGTCGCACAGCACCGCCACCTGCTCGTCGCTGAGGTCAAGCGCCCCGTCGGGGTCGGGAATCACGACGAAGTCGTTGCCGGTGCCGTGACCTTTCGTAAAGGGAACGGTCTGCGGCATCCGTCCAGCATACGGTTCCCCGCATCCTCATCCCGAGCGCGCCGGGGGTGCGCGGCGCTCAGTCGGCGATCAGCCGCTTGCCGGTCGTCGTGGTGTCGAACCGGTCGTATCCCAGCGAGTCATAGAAGCCGAGCACGTCCCTGTTGTCCGGACGCACCATCAGCTGCACCTTCGGACAGCCCATGTCCAGGAGCGCCTCTTCTGCGGCCGCGACCAGCGCCCGTCCGATGCCCTGGCCGCGGCGCAGCGGATCGGACGCGAGGTAGTAGAGCCAGCCGCGATGCCCGTCGTAGCCGGCCATCACCGAGCCGACGATGTCCTCGCCGTCCACGGCGACCAGGAACAGCTCCGGCTGCACCTGCAGTTTCCGCTGGATGTCCAGATGCGGGTTGTTCCATGACCGCGTCAGGCCGGTGGACTGCCAGAGGGCGATGACCGACTCGGTGTCTCTCAGCGCGAACGCACGGATGCTGGTCATGACTCCAGTATCCGGGCAACCAGGTCCTCGGCGCCCGGCTCGGACCACAGCACATTCGAATAGCGCTTGAACCACGACACCTGACGCCGCGCGTACCGCCGGGTCAGCGCCTGGGTGTCGGCGATCGCTTCGGACTCGCTGGCTTCGCCGCGCAGCTGCGCGAGCGCCTGGGCATAGCCGATCGCCCGCCGCGCGGTCACCCCGTCCTCGAGCCCGGCGGCGCGCAGCGCATCGACCTCGGCGACGAGCCCGGCCGCCCACATGCGCTGCACCCGAGCGTCCAGGCGCACCACGAGTTCGTCCCGGGGCGCGGTGAGCCCGATCAGCGTCGAGGGCCGCCACAGGACCGGCTCGGTGGGCAGCACTGCCCCGTGGGTCTTGCCGCCCTGTGCCAGCACTTCGAGGGCACGCACCACGCGCCGCCCGTTGCGAGGGTCCACGCGGGCCGCCGTGTCCGGGTCCGCCATGCGCAGCCGCTCGTACAGCACGCCCGGGCCGAGGCGCTCGAGCTCTGCTTCCAGCTGCCCGCGCAGGGCGTGATCGCGGGGCGGAAAGCGGAAGTCGAACAGCACGCTGGAGACGTACAGCCCCGAGCCGCCGACCAGGATGGCGGAGCGGCCACGCGCCAGCACGTCCTCGATCACCGCACGTGCCCTGGTCTGGTACCAGGCGACGGCCGCCTCCTGTGTCACCTCCAGGACGTCGAGCATGTGATGAGGGATGCCGCGGCGTTCGCCCGCGGCGAGCTTGGCGGTGCCGATGTCCATGCCGCGATAGAGCTGCATCGCGTCGGCGTTCACGATCTCCGCGCCTCCGTCACGCGCGGCGAGGGCCTCGGCGAGGTCCAGGGCGAGTTCGGATTTGCCTGTGCCCGTGGCTCCGACCACGGCGTACAGCCGTGCGGGGTGGGCCGGTGCGCTCACACTCCGACGCGGAGCGTGGGCAGCCCGAGCGAGACGGCGCGCGGGGCACCCGTGGGTGCGGCATTGGTCCCGGCGACGGGAATGGCGCACGACTCGGCCTGCGTGCGATCCCACGCGTCGCCTGCCCGGGTGCGGCGCACTCGCAGCGGAGCGCCGTCGGTGTCGGCGAGCAGGTGAAACGGCGCCGCGTGCGAGATCCGCACCGAGACGACGTCTCCGGGGCGCGGGATCTCGCTGCCCGGGGGAACTTCGAAATGGATCAGCCGATTGTCTTCGGCGCGGCCGGTGAGACGGTTGGTCTCGGCATCCTTCTTGCCTTCGCCCATCGAGACCAGCACCTCCACCTGCCGGCCGAGCTGGGCCCGGTTCTCTTCGAGACAGATGCGGTCCTGCAGCGCCAGGAGCCGGTTGTACCGTTCCTGCACGATTTCCTTGGGCACCTGATCGGGCATCGTCGCGGCCGGCGTGCCCTCGCGGATGGAGTACTGGAAGGTGAAGGCGCTCGAGAACCGAGACTGCTCGACCACACGCATCGTCTCGTCGAAGTCCGCCTCGGTCTCGCCGGGGAAGCCGACGATGATGTCGGTCGTGATCGCCGCGTTCGGGATGCGCTCCCGGACACGATCGAGGATGCCCAGGAACTTCTCGCTGCGGTACGAGCGGCGCATCGCTCTGAGGACGCTATCGCTGCCCGACTGCAGCGGCATGTGCAGCTGCGGCATGACCGCAGGGGTCTCCGCCATCGCGTCGATGACATCATCGGTGAACGCCGCGGGGTGAGGGCTGGTGAAGCGGATCCGCTCGAGTCCCTCGATCTGCCCCGCCGCGCGCAGGAGCTTGCCGAATGCGTGCCGGTCGCCGAACTCGACACCGTACGAGTTGACGTTCTGACCGAGCAGGGTGACCTCGATCGCCCCGTCATCCACGAGCATCCGGATCTCGTTCAGGATGTCGCCGGGGCGACGGTCCTTCTCCTTGCCACGGAGGCTGGGCACGATGCAGAACGTGCACGTGTTGTTGCAGCCGACCGAGATCGACACCCATCCGCTGTAGATGCTGTCGCGCTTGGTGGGCAGCGTCGAGGGGAAGATCTCGAGCGATTCCAGGATTTCGAGCTCGGCTTCACCGTTGTGCCGAGCGCGCTCCAGCAGGCGAGGCAGCGAACCCATGTTGTGCGTGCCGAAGACCACATCCACCCATGGCGCCTTGTCCAGCACAGCCTGCTTGTCCATCTGGGCCATGCATCCTCCGACGGCGATCTGCATGCCGTCCTTGCGGCGCTTGACCGAAGCGAGGTGCCCGAGCGTGCCGTAGAGCTTGCCCGCAGCGTTGTCGCGGACGGCGCAGGTGTTGATGATCACGACATCGGCCTCTTCGCCGTTCGATGCCCGGAGGTAGCCGGCACTCTCCAGGGAGCCGGAGAGACGTTCGGAGTCGTGCACATTCATCTGGCAGCCGAAGGTGCGCACTTCGTAGGTGCGGACGCGTCCGTCGGCTGTGAAGGAAGCGGGTGACGGCGCGATCGTCGTCGGCGCTGAGGACGGAGAAGTCATGATGCGCTCCATTCTACGAGCCGGGCCTGTACACCCGGTCGCGCCGCCTCAGCGGATTCGGCTGCGGATGCGCGCGGCGGACAGTCCGGTGCACACCAGCGCGATGGCCACCAGGATGGCACCGACGAACCCGGCCGATACCGCCCAGTCCGCGATGGTCAGATCGAGCCCGTAGAACATGCGCAACGGCTCCGCGGCCCCGGGCGCATCCGCGGTGATGACCGCGAGCGTGTCGGCCGAGAACTCGCGGCGCAGCAGCATGCCCGCTTGCGCGAAAGGCAGCGCGGCGACCACCGTGGCGACCGACTCGGGAAACGCGCCGATGGGGATGTAGGCGGCCGCGATGAATCCCAGGATCGTGCCGAAGATCGTCGCCAGACCCGAGAACGCGCCACTGGTACGGACGAAGGACACGATGAGGGCGGAGAGCGAGGTGAATGCGATGCTCGCGAGCACCACGATCAGCACGCTGCGGCCGATCTCCGGCGGGCTCAGCCACGTTCCGCGCACCACACCCAGGTACACGACGCTGATGGCCAGCACGAGCAGGGAGAGGATCACCGCGACCGACGCGGCAGACAGAAGGTAGCCCAGGACCAGCTGACCGCGGCGCAGGGGGGCGACGAGGAAGTCACGGAACCGACCGGTCTGGTCGTCGTCCACCAGCACAGCCAGTCCGCCCAGTCCGGTCGTGACGGTCGTGATCAGGACGATGCCGGCGAACATCCAGCTGTCCACGAAAGCCTGCACCTCGGCCGTGGTGGCACCGGGGAGCGCGTCCGCGAGATCGCCGGTCTGCAGGTTGCCCAGGAACAGCGTGTACAGCCCGAACAGGATCAACGCGCCCAGCAGGGAGAAGAAGACATTCAGCCGGTCACGGAAGAAGATGCGCAGGTTGCGCCCGACGATCGCGAAGACGACGCTCATGCCGCTGCCACCTCGGCGGCCGAGCGACCCGTGAGGGCCAGGAAGACGTCATCCATCCGCCCGTGCCGGAATTCGAAGTCGTGGACGGCGCTCCCGTGGGCGGCCAGCAGACGCCGCGCGGTCTGCGCCCCGTCCACGGCGATCAGGACCATGTCGCCGTCCCGGGTCGGGTCCGCGCCGGCCGCGCGGGCCAGCGCGAGAAGGCCGTCAGGATCGTCGGTGGTCACCGTGAGCACGCTGCGGCTGTATTTCGCTCGGAGGCGGGCGGGCGTGTCGTCGGCGATGATCCGCCCGTCGTCGATGAGACAGACGCGGGCGGCCTCTTCGGTCTCTTCGAGATAGTGCGTGGTGAGGAACACCGTCAGATCGCCGCGCGCGCTGAGCTCATGAAGCGTATGCCACACGAGGGCACGGCTGGCGGGATCCAGTCCGGCGGTCGGTTCGTCCAAGAAGAGCACGGCCGGCTCGTGCAGCAGCGCCCGAGCGATGTCGACACGACGGCGCTGTCCGCCGGACAGCTTTCCGTAGCGCCTGTCCAGGAACCCGTCCAGACCGATCAGACCGGCCACCTCCGTGATCCTCGTGGTGAGGCGTCCGGCCGCGAGGCGGGACAGGCTGCCGCGCAGGCGAAGATTCTCCCCTACGGTCAGCAGCGGGTCCAGGAGCGACTCCTGGAAGACCACCCCGATGGATTCGCGGACCCGGTCGCCCTCCCGGCGGACGTCGTGACCTCGGACTCGGACCTCGCCCGCGTCGAAGGACAGGACAGTGGTCAGGCATCCGATCGTCGTGGACTTGCCGGCCCCGTTCGTGCCGACGAACGCGAACACCCCACCATCCGGCACCGAGAATGAGATGTCGTCAACGGCGACCTTGTCCCGGTACCGCTTCGTCAGTCCGATCACGTCGATCGCCATCCAGCCCCCGTCCCGCTCATGACCACCGTAGCCGCGGCCCGCCGCGCCGGGGCCGTCAGCGGAACTGGACTCCGCCGCGCTGCTCGGTGAGGGCGGTGCGCACGGCGTTGGCTGCCACCGAGCCGGAGTATCCGCGTCGGGCGAGCTGACCCATCAAGCGCCGGGTCGCGGTGTCCATGTCATAGCTGCGCAGCCCGTTGGCCTTGCTCCGCGCGTACTCCAGCGCGCGCTCGTCGTCGTCGTCGGGGAGCGCGGCAAGCGCAGCGTCCGCCACGTCCCTGGCGATGCCCCGCGTGCTGAGCGTCTGCGCGATGGCGCGGCGCCCCTGTCCTTTGCGACTCGTGCCGGCGTACAGCAGCTGCTCCGCCAGGACGGCATCGTCGATCCAGCCGAGACCGGTGAAGCGTTCGATCGTGGCCTCCACGATGCCCGGTTCGACTCCGCGCTGCGCGAGGAAGCTGCGCGCTTCCCGCTCGGAGAGCGCACTGCGGCGCAGTCGCCGGGTCAGGAGCGATTCAGCATCCCCGGCCGAGGGTTCCTCGTCTCCGCCATCGACAGACGGCTCGGCGGCATCATCGTGCTCACCGGCGATCGGTTCGAGCGGGATCGTCCAGCGCACCGGCGCTGCTTCGGTCGGCGCGGCACCTGGCAGGTAGGTGACGGGGGCGAGTCGTTCGCCCCCGTCACCTTCGCGGGAGACCATCAGGCCGGGCGCCGTGCTGCCAGCTCATCGCTGGTCGCCTCGACGACCTTCGGCTGACCGATGCCCAGCTTCACCTTGATCCTCGTCTCGATCTCGTTCGCCACATCCGCGTTCTTGAGCAGGAAGTTACGGGCGTTCTCCTTGCCCTGACCGAGCTGCTCGCCGTCGTAGGTGTACCACGAGCCGGACTTCTTGACGATCTCGTGCTCGACGCCGAAGTCGATCAGGCTGCCTTCGCGCGAAATGCCCGTGCCGTAGAGGATGTCGAACTCGGCCTGCTTGAACGGCGGGGCCATCTTGTTCTTGACCACCTTCACGCGGGTGCGGTTTCCGACGGCGTCCGTGCCGTCCTTGAGCGTCTCGATCCTGCGGATGTCGAGCCGCACCGACGCGTAGAACTTCAGTGCCTTGCCACCGGCGGTCGTCTCCGGACTGCCGAAGAAGACGCCGATCTTCTCGCGCAGCTGGTTGATGAAGATCATGGTGGTGTTGGTCGTGTTGAGGCCACCGGTGAGCTTGCGGAGAGCCTGAGACATCAGGCGCGCCTGCAGACCGACGTGCGAATCGCCCATCTCGCCCTCGATCTCGGCCTTCGGCACGAGCGCGGCGACGGAGTCGATGACGATCAGGTCGATCGACCCCGAACGGATCAGCATGTCGGCGATCTCCAGTGCCTGCTCCCCCGTGTCCGGCTGCGAGACCAGCAGCTGGTCGATGTCGACGCCGAGCTTCTGCGCGTACTCGGGATCCAGGGCGTGCTCAGCGTCGATGAACGCAGCGATGCCGCCCTGCTTCTGCACGTTGGCGATCGCGTGGAGCGTGAGTGTCGTCTTTCCCGACGACTCCGGACCGTAGATCTCGACGATGCGTCCGCGCGGAAGCCCGCCCACCCCGAGGGCGACATCGAGGGCGATGGATCCGGTCGGAATCACTTCGACGGGCGCGCGGTCGTCGCTGCCCAGTCGCATGACCGAGCCCTTCCCGAACTGCCGGTCGATCTGGGCGAGGGCCGATTCGAGGGCCTTCTCGCGGTTTTCGGGTGAGGGCATGGCGTGCTCCTTATGCTCGCGTTCCGTCGCCTGTAGGCTGTCGCGCTCCCCACCGGGGCTCGGAGAGGATGCTGCGACAAGGCATGTGGTGTCATCTGACGTGGTTCACGCTATGGGTGGGCTCCGACATCCGTCATCGCGCCGCCCGGTCGTGTGGACAGACCCGCCGTCGACACCTTCTGTGCAGAAGCCTAGGTCGCAATCGAACACATATTCGACGACACGCCGCGCGGATCGGTTGTCGAGTAGCGTGCGCAGCGCACCTACTCAGACACGATCCGCGCGCGATGCGCGGTGCCGCGTCAGCGCCCTTTCGCCTCGAGCCGCCCGACGCCGTAGCGCCGCTCGGGTGGAACGTCCGTCTCGGCGCACAGCGCAAGCCAGACATCGCGCGCCGGGATGCCGGCATCCAGAGCCTGTGCGGCCGTGCGGTCGCCGAGCGCGCTCAGGACAAGGTCCGCGACCAGGGCACTGCCCTGCGGACCGAACTCGTCCCGGACGGCGCGCTCGAATTCACTGCGTCGCATGGTTCCCCCGTCGTCTCAGCCGTCTCGGTGCGCTCGACGAGCACCCCCGAGGGGCGGTCCTGCACCCGGCCGGCTGCTCAGCGCAGGGAAAGCTCGGCGTCGACCGAGGCGACCAGATCGTCGGGCACCACGTCGGGGAAGGAATGGATCCCCTCGATGACGGAGATGCGGTCTCCGACCTCACGCATGATCGTCGAGATCGGGACGTCGAGGGCCTCGGCGACCGACGCGAGGATCTCGCTGGACGCTTCCTTCTGACCGCGCTCGACCTCACTCAGATAGCCCAGAGCCACGCTTGCGCGGCTCGCGACCTGTCGGAGGGTGCGGCCTTTCTGCTGTCGGAAGTCACGAAGGACTTCGCCGATCTCCTGACGTACAAGAATCATCTGGGCCCCCCTCCTCACTTCTGCTCGAGCCATATCCGGGTGGATAACGGTACAACACCGGATGACGCCAATCTAATCCCGTGGGCTGGGGAATGGGTGGGAATCGCCGAATGTAACCGACCCGAAACACGATCTGTTCCCGCACGCCGGACTGAGCTCACCGCACCTCGTCCAAGGCCAGCTCCAGCGCCCTGCGGGTGGCCTGCGAGCGGATCCGCTCCCGCGTCCCGTCGAGCGCGAGCGCCTCCACCCGAACGGTGAGCGGCGTCGCGACCGCGATGTACACCGTGCCTACCGGCCGGCCGCCCTGCGTCGCCGGACCGGCGACGCCCGTCGTGGCCAGCCCGACATCCGCACCGACGCCGCCGTGGCGGGTCAGTTCGCGCACTCCGAGGGCCATCTGACGCGCCACCTCCGGGTGGACCGGACCCTCGGCCGCGAGCAGGTCGGCATCGACGCCCAGCAGACTGTGCTTGAGGTCCGTGGCATAGGCGACCAGTCCGCCACGGAGGCATGCCGACGCCCCGGGGACGGCCACCAGGGATGAGGTCACCCACCCGCCGGTCAGCGACTCGGCCACGGCGAGGCTCCATCCGCGCGCAACGAGGCGCTGGATCAGCCGGTGCTCCGCCGCGGGCGCGGCGTCCGTCACGCGGCGCTCCGACCTCGACGCGCCGCGCGCAGCTCGGTGAGGACGTAGTCGATGCCGCTGGCCACTGTCAGCGCAA
Source organism: Microbacterium sp. zg-B185 (assembly GCF_030246885.1). Classification (NCBI taxonomy): domain Bacteria; kingdom Bacillati; phylum Actinomycetota; class Actinomycetes; order Micrococcales; family Microbacteriaceae; genus Microbacterium; species Microbacterium sp. zg-B185. Next base: position 1,036,264 of record NZ_CP126739.1, on the reverse strand, counting down.
CGGCGATCGTCATCGCGGCTCCGTTGACCCAGAAGATCCACTCGCCGACCAGCGTCCACAGCGGCAGGAGCGCGAGAGCCAGCGCCACCGCCTGAGCGACCGTCTTGAGCTTGCCCATCCACGCGGCGGCGACGACGTGGTCGCTGGCGACGACCAGCCGGTGCACCGTGATGCCGACCTCGCGGACCAGCACGACGATGGTGATCCACCAGGGCAGCTCGCCGAGGATGGACAGCCCGACGAACGCGAACCCGGTGAGCACCTTGTCGGCGATCGGATCGAGGAGTTTGCCGAGGTCGGTGACGATCTCATACCGGCGGGCGATGTATCCGTCGATGCCGTCGGTGGCGATCGCGACGATGAACAGCGCCGCCGCCCACCATCGCAGCGCCCCGTCGGCTCCGTCGTCGGCCAGCAGCAGCCAGAGGAACACCGGCGCGCACAGGATGCGCACGATCGTGATCGCGTTGGGCAGCTGTCGCGGTACCGCCATGTCAGTCACGTCCCGTCAGGCCCCAGGCATCCTCGTCGCCCTCGGCTTCCACCACGGGGCGTCCCTCGAACTGCGCGTCGACGGGGTCCACGGCGCGCGCCGGCGTGTCGTCGCCGCGGAGCCGGGCGAGCACCTCCGGGAGCTGCTCGACAGCGACCAGCACGTCACGTGCCTTGGAGCCCTCGGAGGGGCCGACGATCTCGCGGGATTCGAGCAGGTCCATCAGGCGGCCGGCCTTCGCGAAACCCACGCGGAGCTTGCGCTGCAGCATCGAGGTGGAGCCGAACTGCGTCGACACGATGAGCTCGGTCGCCGCCAGCAGCAGCTCGAGGTCGTCGCCGATGTCGGCGTCGATCTCCTTCTTCTCGGTCGCCACGGCGACCTCGCGGTACTCCGGCCGGGCCTGGGCGGTGACGTGCTTGACGACCCGCTCGATCTCGGCCTCGCTGACCCACGCACCCTGCACCCGGATGGCCTTGGATGTTCCCATCGGCAGGAAGAGCGCATCGCCCTGGCCGATCAGCCGGTCCGCCCCGGGCTGATCGAGGATGACGCGCGAGTCGGTGACGCTGGTCACCGCGAAAGCCAGGCGCGAGGGCACGTTCGCCTTGATCAGCCCGGTCACGACATCGACCGACGGTCGCTGGGTGGCCAGCACGAGGTGGATGCCGGACGCGCGCGCGAGCTGCGTGATGCGGACGATGGAATCCTCGACATCCCGGGGGGCGACCATCATCAGGTCGGCGAGCTCGTCCACGACGACCAGGAGGTACGGATACGGCTTGAGGACCCGCTCGCTCCCGGGCGGCAGCACGACCTCGCCGGCGACGACCGCGCGGTTGAAATCGTCGATGTGACGGTAGCCGAAGGACGCGAGGTCGTCGTACCGCATGTCCATCTCCTTCACGACCCACTGCAGCGCTTCGGCCGCCTTCTTGGGGTTCGTGATGATGGGCGTGATCAGGTGGGGCACACCCGCGTACGAGGTCAGCTCGACACGTTTCGGGTCGATCAGCACCATTCGCACGTCGGACGGCTTGGCCTGCATCAGCAGGCTCGTGATCATCGAGTTGACGAAGCTCGACTTGCCCGAACCGGTCGAGCCGGCCACGAGCAGGTGGGGCATCTTCGCGAGGTTGGCCACCACGTAGCCGCCGCCCACGTCCTTGCCGACGCCGATCGTCATGGGATGCGTGGCCTTCTGCGCGGCGGCCGAGCGGAGCACGTCCCCGAGTGTCACGATCTCGCGGTCCGCGTTGGGGATCTCGACGCCGATGGCGCTCTTCCCCGGGATCGGAGCCAGGATCCGCACCTCGTTGGATGCGACGGCGTACGCGATGTTGTTGGTCAGCGCGGTGATGCGCTCGACCTTGACGCCGTGCCCTACCTCGATCTCGTACTGGGTCACCGTGGGTCCGCGCGAGAACCCGGTCACCCGGGCATCCACCTGGAACTGCTGCAGCACGCTCGTGATCGCGGCCACCACCGAGTCATTGGCGGCCGACCGGGTCTTGTGCGGTGTGCCGAGCGCCAGCGCGTCGACGGAGGGGAGCCGGTACGACGCAGAGGGCGCGAGCCGGGGACTGTCGCCGCCGAGTCCGGAGAGCCCCGGCAGCACGCCGTCCTCGGGCGGGCTGGCGGTCTCGTCGTCGCGGATGCCGGTGTCGGCCTTGGCCGCCCCGCGTGGGCCGCCGAGCAGGGCGATCGGGTCGATGACCTCGGTGAGCGCTTCGGACGGAGCGGGCGGCGGGGGGATGGTCACGGCGGCCTGCTCGAACCCGCCCTGGCTCGCGCCGGGGCTCAGCAGCTCGGTCAGATCCTGCGAGCCGATCCCACCGTCGGCGTCCTTCTCCCGACCGGTCTTGTTCCGGCGCCACCAGGGCAGCGAGGGATCCTCATCGGCGGCTGCCTCGACGGAGTCCGCGACCACCGGCTGCGGACGTTCGGCGTCGAACATCCAGGCGTACAGGTCGCCGAGGCGCCGGCCGATCCGGTTCGGCGGCGTCTTGGTCAAAATCAGGATGCTGAGGGCGGTCAGCACGCCCAGCACGGCGCATGCGCCGATGTCGGTGATCAGGAGCGCGAGCGGTTCGCCGACCATCCATCCGAAGACGCCCCCGGCGTCGCTCAACGCGGGCAGACCTTCCCGCGGCTGCGGGCGGCCTCCGCCCACATGGCAGAAGCCCGCCACCGTGACCACCAGCAGCGCGAATCCGATGCCGATGCGGCCGTTGTCGTGGACGGACGCGGGATGCCGGAACAGCCAGCCGGCGAGCAGGAGCAGCAGCACGGGCAGCACGAACGCCACCCGACCGACCAGGCCGCCGGCCGTGAATGCACTGACGTTGCGCGCGATCTCGCTGCCGATGAAGAACCACTCGTTGACGGCTCCGGCGATCGCGAACAGCACGATCAGGAACGGCAGCCCATCCCGGCGCTGATCCTTCTCCAGCGTCTCGGGTCCGAACGCCCGGAACAGACCGCCGGTGGCGTGGGCCAGTCCCATCCAGGCGCGCATCAGAAGAGGCTGCTTCTCGGTTTCGCCGACGTACCGCTTGGGAGCCGGCGCCGGTTTGCGGGCGCGCGACGAAGACGCGTTCGCGGGCGCACGACCATTATTGGTCGGGCTTGTGCTCCTGGCCATGACCTCCACGCTACGTCGCGGGAGTCGAAAAGGCCCGCAACGACGCGGCCGGACCCTCCGCGCCCGCGGCCGGGGGTCAGCGCAGGATCTTCACCATCGTGTCGCGGCCGATCCCGCTCTGCGTCACGGCGAAACCCTCGCTGCGGTAGAGCGTCACGGCGAAGTTGCCTCGTTCCACGCTCAGGCTCAGACGCGCGTACCCGTCCGCCCGGGCGCGCTCGGTGAGGGACTGCAGGAGCGCCCTGCCCACCCCGTGCGCACGCCAGATCGGCCGGACGCCGATGATCAGCTCAGGCACGCCCGTGCCGACGTAGCCGAAGCCCGGCTCGCTGCGCGGCAGCAGCCGGTACCAGGCAGCGCCGATGGGCGCGGCGGTCGCATCGAGCGCGACGAACCCCACGTCAGTGGGACGCTGCCAGCCGGAGAGGTAGCGGCTGTGCTCGGGCGCGGTGATCACCTGGTGCTTCGGAAGCGCCGCACCGGGTCGCCAGTTGGCGGCCTCCACGACCATGTCGCCGAGGAAGCCGCCGTCGGCTTGAACGGCCGGGCGGACGCTGAAGGATGCCATCGCGCGATAGTACCGGCATCCCGAGGGCCGGTCAGGCCTCGATCACCAGCGGGATGATCATCGGCCGGCGGCGCAGCTGCTGGTTGACCCAGCGTCCGATCGTGCGGCGCACGACCTGCGAGAGCGCCCGCGGGTCGCGGACGCCCGATCGCGCGGCCTCGGTCAAGGCGGCGGCGATCTTGGGCTTGACGCCGTCGAAGACGGTGTCGTCCTCAGCGAACCCGCGCGCGTGGATCTCCGGTCCCGTGATGATGCGGCCGGTCGCGGCATCCACCACGACGATGACCGAGATGAAGCCCTCTTCGCCCAGGATCCGGCGGTCCTTCAGGTCCGCCTCGGTGATCTCGCCCACGGTCGAGCCGTCGACGTAGACGAAACCGATGTCGAGCTGCCCCACGACACGGGCGTGGCCGTCCTTGAGGTCGATGACGGTCCCGTTCTCGCCGAGGATGGTCCGCTCCGCGGGGATTCCGGTGTCCTGCGCGAGCCGCGCATTCGCCATGAGGTGCCGGTACTCGCCGTGCACGGGCAGGACGTTCTTCGGCTTGATGATGTTGTAGCAGTACAGCAGCTCCCCCGCGGCGGCATGCCCGGAGACGTGCACCTTGGCGTTGCCCTTGTGCACCACGTTCGCCCCGAGCTTGGTCAGTCCGTCGATCACGCGGTACACGGCGTTCTCGTTGCCGGGGATGAGGCTGGAAGCGAGGATGACCGTGTCACCGGGACCGGGTTCGATCTCGTGGTCGTTGTTGGCCATGCGGCTGAGCACCGCCATCGGCTCACCCTGCGAGCCCGTCGACATGTAGACGATCTGATCGTCGGGGAGGTCGCGCGCCTTCTTGTAGTCGATGAACACGCCCGGGGGCACATGCAGGTAGCCGAGGTCCTCCGCGATGCCCATGTTGCGCACCATGCTGCGGCCGAGCAGCGCCACCCGCCGCCCGTTGGCGGCCGCGGCATCCAGGACCTGCTGGACACGGTGGACGTGGCTGGAGAAGCTCGCGACGATCACCCGACGCGGCGCCTTGGCGATGACCTGGTCCAGAACGGGTCCGATGCTGCGCTCGAGCGGGGTGAAGCCCGGGACATCGGCGTTGGTGGAGTCCACCAGGAACAGGTCCACGCCCTCCTCGCCCAGTCGCGCGAACGCGCGCAGGTCGGTGAGGCGGCCGTCCAGCGGCAGTTGGTCCATCTTGAAGTCACCCGTGGCCAGCACCATGCCGGCGGGGGTGCGGATGGCCACGGCGAGCGCGTCCGGGATGGAGTGGTTGACGGCGATGAACTCCAGATCGAACGGACCGATCCGCTCGTGCTGTCCCTCGGCCACCGTCAGGGTGTACGCCTTGATGCGGTGTTCCTTGAGCTTCGCCTCGATCAGCGCGAGCGTCAGCCCGGAACCGATCAGGGGGATGTCCGGCTTCAGCTTGAGCAGGTAGGGCACGGCCCCGATGTGGTCCTCGTGGCCGTGTGTGAGCACGACTCCGACCACGTCGTCGAGCCGGCTCTTGATCGGCTCGAAGTCCGGCAGGATCAGATCGACCCCGGGCTGGTGCTCCTCGGGGAACAGCACGCCGCAGTCGACGATCAGCAGCTTGCCGCCGTACTCGAAGACGGTCATGTTGCGGCCGATCTCGCCGAGGCCGCCGAGCGGCGTCACCCGCAGCGTCCCGGCTTCGAGGGCGGGCGGTTCGTACACGGTGCTGGACATCAGTCACCTTCCTGGGGATGCCGTGGCATCCGCTCTCGCGTGCACGCCCCGCTCAGCGGTCAGCGTGCCGCATTCATCTTGTTGTTCCGGAAACCTTCGGCAGCGCTCCGCCGGCGGCGGCGTTGCGGTCCGGGCGGAAGTTGGAAAAGTCCGCGCCGGGGACGTCGCGCACCAGCGCGAGCTCGTCCTCGATCTTGGCGGCTTCCCACTCTTCCGGCCCGACCAGGGGAAGACGGACGCGGGGACTGCCGATCCGCCCCAGCCCGTGCAGGATGTACTTGGCAGAGACCGTCCCGGGGACGTGGGTCATCACGGCGCGCACGAGCGGCTCGAGCTGCATGTGGGCTGCCGTCGCGGCGGCCAGGTCACCTCGGTTGACGGCATCCACGATCGCGCGGTACGGCTGGGCGGCGATGTTCGCCGTGACCCCGATCAGGCCGGTCGCGCCGATGGCCAGGTGCGGCAGGATGTTCGCGTCGTCGCCGGAGAAGTACATCAGGTCGGTTTGATTCAGCACGCGGCTGACCTCGCTGAAGTCGCCCTTGGCGTCCTTGACCGCCAGCACATTGGGGTGCTTGGCGATCCGCAGGATCGTCTCGTACTTGATGGGCACACCGGTGCGACCCGGGATGTCGTACAGGATGACCGGGAGGTCGGTCGCGTCCGCGACCAGGCGGAAGTGCGTGAGGATCCCGGCCTGGGTCGGCTTGTTGTAGTACGGCGTGACGATCATGATGCCGTCCGCGCCCACCTTCTCGCTAGCCTTGTACAGCTCGATCGCATGCGCCGTCTCGTTGGAGCCGCCGCCGGTGATGATCTTCGCGCGGCCGGCGGAGACGTCCTTGCCGACCTCGACCAGCCGGATCTTCTCGGCGTCGGTGAGGGTGGAGGTCTCGCCGGTGGTCCCCGTCACGACGATGCCATCGGCTCCGGCCGTGATGACGTCGTCGATGTGCTTCTCCACGGCGGGCCAGTCCACTTCGCCGTCCGCGGTCATCGGCGTGACCAGCGCGACGAGGACCTGTCCGAAGGGATTGCCCGAGTGCGTCATGTCTCCCAGGCTACCGGTTCGCCGGCCGCGGCCCGGTCGGCGAACGGCGACGCGGCGGCGTCGTGCGCGGCCCGGCTCAGCGGCCTCGCGAGGCGGTGGCCACCACGACGCGGTCGGGGAGGACTCGGGCCAGTGCCACGAGGGCCTTGTACCGCAGCGAAGGCACCGACACCGCTTTGCCCCGGGCCGCATCGCGCAGGCCCGCGCGCACCACCGTCGCGGCATCCAGCCACATCCAGTCCGCGACGCCTTCCCGCCCCGGCGCCAGCCCCATCCGCTCGTGGAAGCGCGTGTGGGTGAATCCCGGGCACAGGGCGGTGACGCTCACCCCGCGCGGCGCATACGTCACGTTCGCCCAGCGGCTGAAGCTGATCAGCCAGCCCTTCACCGCACCATAGGTGGAGCGGGGCGTGAACCCGGCGACGGATGCGACGTTGATGATGCGGCCCCCTCCGCGTGCGATCATCGCCGGCAGAGCGGCGTGCATGAGGTGCATCGGTACGGACACGTGCAGGTCCAGGTGACGCTGCTCGTCGTCGATGTCGTTGGCTTCGAACGCGAGCGGCAGTCCGAACCCGGCGTTGTTGACCAGCAGGTCGACCGGATGCGCCGGGTCGCTGACGCGCGCGCGGACGCGGGCCAGCTGGAGCTCGTCCAGCAGATCCGCCGCGAGCACTTCGCAGCGCACCCGATGTGCGGCGCGCAGTTCGGCGGCCAGCTCCTCCAGCGCCGCGGCGTCGCGGGCGACCAGCACCAGGTCCGCTCCGCGTGCGGCCAGCCGGCGCGCGAACTCGGCCCCCAGCCCGGAGCTTGCTCCGGTGATCAGCGCCGTGCGTGTCATGAGCCGAGATTATGCGCTGCGCCGCCGTGCCGCGACGACCCCGGTTGGCTGCGCCGCGGCGGACCGGCGTGGCCGGTTCAGCGCTGCGCCCGCTGGCGCACGGCGACCGCCGGGTCGAAGCCCCACGGCAGCTCGAGTCCGTGCGCGGCCATCAGCGCGGCATCCCCGAGCAGCTCCGCGGTGGGTCCGTCCGCCACGATCCGCCCGCCGTTGAGGACGACCGAGCGGGGGCACACCTCCAGGGCGAACGGCAGGTCGTGCGTGACGACCAGCACCGTGGAATCCAGGTCGGACAGGGTCGCGGACAACGCGCGGCGGGCCGACGGATCCAGGTTGGAGGTGGGCTCGTCCAGGACGACGACCTCGACGTCCATGGCCAGGATCGTCGCGATCGCCGCGCGCCGTCGTTCACCAGCGAGAGCCGCTGCGGATAGCGGTGCTCCGCACCGTGCAGCCCGACCTGCGCCAGCGCGATCGCCACCCGACTCTCCAGCTCACCGCCGCGGATGCCGTAATTGGCCGGACCGAACGCCACGTCCTCTCCGACAGTCGGCATGAACAGCTGATCGTCCGGATCCTGGAAGACCAGTCCGACGCGGCGCCGGATCTCGCGGGCGTTCTGCCGGGACACCACCGCGCCGCCGATCGAGACCGTCCCGGCGGTGGGCGTCAGCGTGCCGTTCAGGTGCAGCATCAGCGTGGTCTTGCCGGCACCGTTCGGCCCGAGAACGGCGACCCGTTCTGCCGGGGACACGCGAAAGCTGACGCCGGCCAGGACCTCCCGGCCGGACGCGTCACCCGGGTAGGCGAACCGCACGCCGTCGAAGGCGAGTCCGGCCGGATCCGCGCTCATCCCGTGCCGTCGCTGTAGCCGCGGGCCAGCATGGCCAGGTGCACGCGCTCGCCGCGGGCGTGGGCGCGCACGAACAGCGCTCCGACACCGCGGCCGAGCGTGCGCCAGTCGCGCAGACCGCGGTTGGCGAATCCCCGCGACTGGCGGGCGACGCGCATCCGCGCCGACTCCTCCCCGATCACGTCGAGGTAGCGCAACATGAAGCCGATGATGGCCGTCAGCTGCGCCGGCATCCGCAGCGCCGCCAAGGCGCCGACGATCCGCCGCGGCTCGGTCACCGCGGTGAACGCGACCGCGGCCAGCAGCGTCAAGGTCGCCTTGGCCAGCAGCGCCCAGGCCCCCCACAGCCCTTCCACGGCGAGCGGGACACCGAGGACTTCCACGCGCGGCCCGGTCGCGATGAAGGGCATGAGCAGGGCGAACACCACGAACGGGATCTCGATGCTCAGCCGCCGCAGCGCGACCGCGGGGCGCACACGGGCGGCCACGAGCAGCATCGCCACCGCGACGGCATACAGCGCGAACACCGCGAACCATTCCCGCGGCGTGGCCACCACCACCACCGCGAACCCGACCAGCGTCAGCAGCGACGTGCGCGGCGGGACACGGTGCAGCCACGCGGACCGCGGCGTGCCCGTCCGGCCTTCTCCCGAGCGCATCACGGCCGGTCGCGCCGCGACGAGGCGAGCCGGCCGAGCAGCCACGCGAGGCCGAAGGTCAGCGCGCATCCGCAGGCTCCGGCCACCGCAACAGACAGCCACGGCTGGTCGATCGCGGCAACCCCGTAATCCGCCAGGGGGCTGCCGCTGAGCATGCTCTCCCGCGCGGCCGCGTCGAATCCCACCGTCTCGGCGACGAATTCCAGTCCGTCCGGCTGTGTCGACGCCCAGACGCTGAGCCCGCAGGCGATCAGCAGGGCGACACTCAGGGCTGCGATCGTGAACGCTGTCGTGGAGATGCGGCGTGTCCCCGGCCGCGTCCCGGTCACGCCGGCACCTCCCGCACGGGACGACCGGGACTGCGCCGGGATCGCCGCTCATACCGCGTGCCGTACACGAGATCCGGTCGCGTGGCCACGACCGCCGAGACGATCAGGGCGGTGATCGCCGCCTCGCCCAGGCCGATCACGGCGTGCCAGGAGAGCATCCCGGCGAACACCGCTGCCGGCGGGACCGCCACGCTCCCCCCCACGGCGAACAGCCCGGCGAAGACCGCGGCGGCCGCCGGGACCGACGCCCGGGCGCCCACGGCCGCCGCAGCCACCACCGATGCACGCCGCCCCGGCAGGACGAGCATGAGCCCGCGGAACACCCACCAGCCGACGAGGACGGTGACCAGAGCCATCAGCGTGATGTTGGTGCCCAGCGCCGTGATGCCGCCGTCGGCGAAGAGCAGCGCCTGGACGATCAGCACCACGCTGAGGCACAGAACCGCTGTTGCCGGGCCGACCAGGACGGCGGCGAGCGCTCCGCCCATCAGGTGGCCGCTTGTCCCCACCCCGACGGGGAAGTTGATCATCTGCGCCGCGAAGATGACAGTCGCGACGATGCCGACCATCGGCGCCTTGCGGTCGTCCGTCCCCTCGCGGCGGGCCCGGGGCAACGCCAGGGCGATCCCGGCGGCCGCGACCACTCCGGTCCCGATCGAGGTCGGCAGCGTGAGGAATCCGTCGGGAACATGCATCCGAGTCCACTCCGCTCTGTCTGCCGAGATGCGACGGTGTCGCAGTGCCGCCGATGTAGCCCCGCGCTCGGTGCCCTCACCAGGCTCCCGGCGAAGACGGCACGAATCCGTCTTCACCGGACCATGGTCCCTGGTCGGATCGGAATGCGCGGGTCACAATCAACCCGAGGTCGCGTCGGCGCGCATGCGCTGCACGGGAAACCGCGGTCCTCGCAGGACCGGCCATCGTCCATTCGGGGGGCGAAGGGAGTCAGGATGCGAGACATTGCAGGACGACGGGCACTCAACGCGCCCTCGCACGGGTCCGCAGCGGGTCCGCGGCAGGGGATGGCGCAGCTGCGTCTCGGCCATGTCGTGCTGTTCACGACGGTCAACGGCATCTGCCTGCCCGCGGATCTTCGCCGGACTGCGGAGGACGAACGACGCTACACGGTGCTGATCCACGCCGGCGAGAACGGCACGTCGCACTCCCGTATCGTGTGCGCGGACACCGCGCTGGATGCCCTGATCGGAATGCGTGGAGATCTCCGCGCGGTCGCCGTGCCGGATCGTATGCTTCCGCCGCATTCCATCACGCCCGCTGCTGTCCCGCTCGCCGAGACCGCCTTGGTCCGCGCCTCGCGTGCGGTGGTGGGCGTCCTCTTCTCCATGGCTGCGGTCTCCGCCGGCGGGGACTCGGCGGCGGCAACCGAAGACGTGGTCGTCGCGATGGTCCGCGGCATCCTGCGTGAGCAGCGGCCCGCGATGATCGGCGCCGGGGATGGCGACGAGGTGGAGCATCGGGTGTGGGCGTTGATCGCCGACCGGCATCCGGATCCGGAGTTCGACGTGGGCACGATCGCGCGGGAACTGGCCTTCAGCCGCCGTCAGCTCTACCGGCGGGTGACGGGCGAGGCCGGGGTCGCCGCCCTCATCGCACAGCATCGGCTGTCCACGGCGATGCGGCTGATCGGCGAGGACCCCTCCAAACCGCTCGCGGACGTGGCCTCCTCATCGGGGTTCTCCCGACTGGCCAACATGCGGGCGCTGTTCACCACGCGACTGGGGATGACGCCCACCACGTATCGCCGCGGCATCCTGGCCTCACGCAGCTAGGGAGCGGCGACGGGGTCACGGCCGGGCGGCGTCGGCGTCCGTCGCGGGCGCGATGCTCGACCCGGCACATCGGGCGCACAGTCCGACCAGCGTGCTCTGCCGCGCGTCCAGCCGGAATCCGGCGCCCTCCAGGACGCGCGGACCCACCCCGTCCAGCGGGTCCGGCGGCAGGACGACGACCTCGCCGCAGCGGAGGCAGTGTCCGTGCAGATGCTCGCGGCCGGCCCCGGTGGCGGCCAGGTGGTAGCGCGCCGCACCTCCGGGCACGTGCCGGTGCGAGACCACGCCGGTCGCCGCCAGCAGCTCCAGCGTGCGGTAGACGGTCGCGCGGTGGACGTCGGTGTCCTCCAGCAGGGCGGCGACCTCGTCGGCGGTCAGGTGCTCCGCGTGGTGGGCCAGCGCCTCCAGCACGGCGCGGCGCGGTGCGGTGACGCGCTCCCCGCGGGCACGCAGCGCGGCGAGCGCCGCGCCGACGGCATCCGGCTCCGCGGCGGCATGCAGCCGTCGGTGGTCCTGCGCTCCGGGATCGGCGGGCATGTGCATCATGCTGGCACCTGGGCGACGGAAGCGCATCGCACTGGCTGTGCCCGCCGAGGCGAGGTCAGCTGCGCTTCAGCCCGCTGACGTAGTACGCCACGATCAGTGCGACCCACGTGGTGAGGATGTATGGCCACGTGTAGGTGTCCGCGCCGAGACGGTGCATCAGCAGCGTGACCACGGCCGTCACCACGATCCAGGGCAGCGAGTACAGCCACGAGGCGGTGCTGCTCTTGAGGAACGTCACCGCGAGCGCTATCGCGGTGAGCACGCCCGAGTAGTTGGCCAGCCCGTTCGCGATCTCGCTCCAGGACTCCCCCATCGCGATCGCGGTCACCGAACCCACGGCACTGCCCATCAGCGCCGCCAGTCCGACCTTCCAGCTCGCGATGAACAGCCCCAGCAGAATGGCCGCACCCGCGAACGGGTTGTCCACGAGCACGACCTGCCAGACGTTGGTCAGGAGGGAGATGAAGAAGGCCGGCACCGGGTCATCCGGCAGATCCGACGGCGCCGCGTCCACGGCGAGCCGCAGCGTGGACAGCGCGATGATCGTCGCGACGATGACGAACGGGGCCGTCGTGTACGGCAGCTGGTACTTCTTCAGCGCCGTCCTGCTGAACAGCGCATCCACCAGCCAGGTGACCGGACCGGTGGCCACGCCGCCCACGAAGGCCAGCACGTACGACCACCAGTGCGCGCCGCCCAGCGCAGCGAAGACCGCCGCGCCGACGAGGGTCCCGCAGAAGGACTGCATGCCCGCCGCGACGCTCGAGGCGGGGTAGCGGACGGCGCGACCTCCGATCATGCCGCCGAGCGCACCGATCAGCGCGAGGATGCCCATCCGCCAGTCCGCGATGAAGAACGCCGCCAGCACGAGCAGTCCGGTGATGATGTTCTGCTGGAAGTAGATCTGCGACGGGCCGTGCAGCAGGCCCAACCCCCACGCGCGCACTTCGGTCGGCTGAGTCGTGGTGCTCATCTGTCCTCCTCGGCTCTGTCCGCGTCACTTGCGGATCGCGGGTGCGCGCAGTCCGGTGAGCAGCTCGTGGACTGCGCCCGTCACCGCCGTGTGCAGCGCCGCGAAGGTCACCGTGTCATCGCCGACGAACCGGAACCAGGCGCCGGCGTCATCCGGCAGCGCGCTCACCCCGAATCGCGCCGATGGATCCCCAGCGGGCGCGACCATCACCGCACTGCTGGCATCCCGCTTCGTCGCCCGGGGCAGATCGCGCCTGGCGCTCCTGATCAGCGGCCTGCTGATGACCGTCGGCGCCGCGCTGCTGTGGGCCACCGAATCGGCGCCGCTGTGGGCGGTGATCGTCCCCTACCTGGTGTTCGGCCTGGGGTTCGGTCTGATCGCCGATCCGATCAGCGTCACCGCGCTGGGCTCACTGCCGCCCGCCCAAGCTGGACTCGCCTCCAGCCTCATCTCCACCAGCAAGCAGTGGGCCAGCTGCTGGGCATCGGGCGGGTCGGTACTCTGCTCGCCACCGCGGCGGGATCCAGCGAAGCGGTGGAGTTCCAGGACATGCGCGGGTGGGTATGGGCGCTGCTGACCGCGTCGGGTGTGGCCATCGTGATTCTGAACGCACGCCCGAATCGGGTCCCTGCCCCGGCCGCAGCGAGCTAGCTCAGCCGGCCACACCGGACCGGTCGGCCTGCCGCGCATCGCCGGCGGCGGCATCCGGATTCGTCATGGATTCCACGGTCCCCGGTGCCACGGCATCCAGCAGGGCCAGCAGCGTCTGGTTCATGCGCAGGATCTGCAGGATCACCGTCCGCTCCGCGTCCGACCCGACCTCCCCTACGGCATCCTCCAGCTCCGCGGGCAGGTGCACGCGGTGCGGCAGGGAGCCGGTCAGCACCCGGCGCACCGCGTCGAAGTTGTCCCCCGTGGCGGCGGCGAGCTCCCGCCAGCGAGGCGCGGCGGCGTCGGGACTGTAGGTGCGCAGCAGGCGGACCAGGTGGCCCTCGTGGTCGAGCAGCGCCCACAGCGAAGTCAGCTGGGCCTGAATGCCGGCCGGCTGCAGCGAACCCGGGTTGCGTCGGATCGGGTGTGCGAGCTTCTCCAGGTCCGCCAGCTGCGCGCCGAGTGCGCGGGTCATGTGGGACAGTTCGGCGGCCGTCGGCGCCTGCGCCCCCTGCAGCCGCCCGAACAGTGCCCGGCCGAGCGCTGAGGCCTGGTCCAGCACGCCCGCCATTCCGTGCAGGACGCGCGTGCGGGTGCGGGTGGGCAGCACCACCGCCGAGACGGCGACCGCCACGAGCGACCCGATCGCCGTCTCGGCGAGGCGCACCTCGACGGTCTCGACGCTGAGGGTGCCCAGCAGGTCGTAGACGGTGGCCAGCAGGAGCGTGGCCCAGAACGCCAGCCACGCGGAGGACACCGCGCGCATGTAGGACATGGCGAACGCGCTGATCAGCAGCAGCGGGATCGCCACAGCCGGGGTGTGATCGGCGACGATGGCCAGGCCGAACGCGATACCGGACGCGGCGATCGTCGCCACGATGCGCATGAACCCCTTCGAACGGGTCTCGGCATCTGATCCGCTCAGCACCTGGAACGCCGGCATCGCCGCCCAGTACTGATGACCGGTGGAGACGAAGCCGCCGAGGAACAAGGCCAGCCCGGTCGAGATCGCCGCCTGCACCGCCTGTTTATCGGCCGCGCGCGCCGCTTCCCTGCCCCCGGGGCTGAGGGCGCCCGGCGGCTGTGCGGGCCGACGGCCGGATGTGCCCGCGCCGGCGCGTGCGCGCCGCGCGTGCGCGACGGCCGTGCCCTCGGGCACCCCGCTGGACGCGTGCGCCGCGGAACGACCCGCCGACGCAGACCGCTGCTCACGCTCAGGCGTCCTCCCGTGCTCGGACTCCTTCGCCTGCGTCAGCCCCTGCTTCTGCGGGTGCGCGTCCTCGGCCGCATCGTCACTCTTCTGCGCTGCCCGCAGGCGATCGATCGCGGTGCGCAGCTCGCCGATCGTCGCGAGGATGGCCCGCGCCGACCGCGGCCAGTCCGGCGGCGGGTCGCTGGGTGTCGCCCGCGGCGCGGGCGGCTTGGCGGGGGCGCCGGGCCGGTACGCCGCGAGTTGCTGCTGCAGATCGAGCAGGTCCGCCGCCAGGCGCGCACGCTCGTCGACGGTGATGGCGAGACTGGCAGTGACCGGAAGCATCGTGACCAGGCTCTGGGCCGCCAGCTGAAGATCGAACACCCGCACGCGGAGGGCGCGGGCGCGGCCGGCGGGGATGCCCGGCGTCGTGTCCGCGTCCAGATGACCGGCCACCGAGCCGGCCGCCTGCACCAGCGCGGACTGCCCGGCGCGCAGCGAGCGGATCAGACGGGCATCCAGCCGACCCGTCGCGACCAGGTCGACGCTCCCGTCGATCAGCGCCGCGACGCGCTCGTAGAGCGCGTCGATCCCGTCGTCGATCTGGCGAACGACGCTGGGCCTGGGGATCAGGCCGACGATCCAGGACGCGAGGACGCCGACTCCCGCCGCGACCAAGACGGCGGTCAGGTCGGACGCGTTCATCCCCAGCAGCGCTGTGACGTAGTACGTGACGAAACCCAGCTGACCCAGTCCGCCGACGGCGGGACCGAAGCGGCGCAGCCACATCGCCAGCGCCGCTACCAGCGCCAGTTCGAAGACCGCCGAGACCGGCGTGCGCGGGATCAGGACGCCGCAGCTGGCCCCCACGATGGCCGGCAGCGCGGCGACGGTGCCGGCCCACCATTTGCCGCCCGCCCTGCCGCCCGCCGTGGCCGGTGCGGAGAAGAGCGAGATGAGCCCGGCGAACGTGGCGGCCGAGGCGGTGTTCAGTCCGGCCAGGCTGGCCAGGGGCACCGCGATCCCCACCGCGACGATCGCGGCGACCAGCGACCGCACGGCGTCGGCCAGACGGACCAGGCCGGGGTCTTTCACCGTGGTGCGGCGCCGGAGCCATCGCCCCAGCGGGTTTCCGGTCGGCGCGGCGGGCGCCTCGGCGGACGCCGTTGGGCCGACCATGACCGGGATCGCGGCAGCGTCCGCCGCGGACAGCGGAATGTCGTCCGGGGTCGTGGCCACCCCGCGATAGATCGGCTGGTAGTCCAGATCACTGCCGACGGCGGTGGTGAAGGCGCGCGCCTCGACCTCGAAGGCCAGCCAGGCGGTGTAGCGGCGGTACATCTCCTCGGAATCGGGCACCGCGCTGCTCTGCGTAAGTTCGGCCATGCGCCGGTTGATCGCGAGGAAGCGCATCACCCACGCATCCGAGCGGGTGTGCGCGTCGGCCGAGTCGAAGGTCGTCATGGCGGTCGAGAACTCGGCGGCGGAGACGGGCGGGCGCGGTGTCGCGCTGCGCAGGCCCAGCATCCGCTGCGTGCGCAGACGGAAGTCCTCGTAGGTTTGGCCGAGCCGCGCGAGGTTCGGCTCCTTCGTCGGGTCGCTGCCGGCGGGCAGCCCCCATTGCAGCGCCCCGATCACTCCCGCCGTCATGTACAGGCTGAACGGCAGGGAGAATTGGTCCCGCCCGCTTTGGAAGTAGTACGCAGCGCGGTTCTGGGCAAGCCCCTCCGCGTAGGCGCTGAGCGCGTCCGAGATGGCCCCCAGCTGGCTGTCCAGTCCGCGGGACGGACCGTCCGGGAAGAACGGCTGCAGCGTCTCGATCGGATCGCCGACGCCGCGACCGATGCGGAAGAAGTTGGCCGAGAGCGCGCGCAAAGACTGGATGACGCCGTAGGCGCTGCCGAGGAAGGTGATGATGATCGACAGCAGCACGATGCTGACCATGGCCTCGATGACCGTGAGCAGCTCCAGCACCGGGACACCCGGGGAGATGTTGTCCACGCCGACCGTGGAGAACTGGCCGGTGCTCAGGTACAGCGCACCCCAGAAGTCGGCCTTCACGCCGGGCGAGATCTGGAACGCGCCGCTGAAGCCCATCGCGCCGAGGTAGATCAGCGCGAAACCGAGCAGGATCCCCAACAGCCACCAGAAGATCGTGGTCAGCAGCAGCACCCCGGTGACCTGGCGCAGCACCAGCGGACGCCATCGACGGTCCACCCGCCGCGTGATCGCGCGCATGACCAGCCATTGGCCGCGGACGATCTTGTCGACGAAGAGACCGCCTTCGTCGTAGTTGAGCACCGCGAGGAACGTGTCCAGGAGCGTCAGCAGCAGCACGATCACCCCGAGCACGATCAACGCCGCGTCCATGCCGGATACCTTAGGAGCCTGGATTTCCCGCGTCGCGAGCCCGCGCCTGGTATGGCACGTATCCGTGGCGGATGCGTCCTCCGATCGCGGTGCGGCCGGTTCCGCGGACGCCCCCCGCTCGGCGATCGGAAGTTGAGGCCCGCCGCGGCGTCCTCGTCGCTGAGGACGCTGCCGAGCTCTCTTGTGGCGCTGACCGGCCAGCGCTCTCGTCAGCCGGAGGACCAGGCGTCACTCTCTATCCGCCGAGACGTCAACGCCCCGGCAACGACCGGAAGCGCTCACCCCAACCGTCCGCATGTACTCGCAATGGGCGATTACACGGACGGTGACCGACTCATCGGCGCACGGGGAAGGTCGATTGCAGACTTCGCAAGCCGACGATGCGCCCGCTCGCCTTCCTGCGAGTGCTGCGGGTGGCACGGTCGGTCAGTTCTGCATGTGGACCTGTTGCTCCTTGATGAGGGGGTAGTCGGCGAGGGTGCTGCCGTCGAGGTCTTCGTTGTGCATGTCGATCCCCGTCAGCTGGCTGTTCTCGTACGTCGTGTAGTAGTAGATGCCTTTGTCGGTGTTGCAGCACGAGGAGTAGATGGTGATCTCGAACTTGCCGGGCGATACCTCGACGCATCCTCGCTGTTGAGCGACGGACCCCAGGATCTGGAAGAACTGGCTGATCGATTCGGATTCGGAGTCCCCCGACACGGAGTTCATCTTCGTGAAGGCCGCCTTGACGAACCGTGATGAGGACGAGAGATCTCCGGGGAGGCCGATCGCGCCCATTCCGCGGCTGTACACGTCGAACTCCAGGTCATCGGAGAAGTGCTTCTCCGGCGGGTTCTTCGACAGGTGCATGAAGTTGTTCAGGTTGAAGGACTGGATATCGAACGTGGGGTTGTTCGTGAGGACGCCGATGGGGTTGTCGTACACCTTCAGGCCCTCCTTAACGCTCTCCACCGTGATGGATGCCGTCCGGTCGGAGATGATCCAGTGCAAGGGCGAGAGCGGGAAGGCGTCGCTGAAATCGATCTTCACGAGGTTGAGCGAAGCGAGCGCGGTGCGGACCTCATCGACCGTCTCGAACTGGCCGAGGATCCAGGGGATGAACTCGAACGGAGTGATGTTCGTCTTGCCCTCCGCCTCGGGCTTGTAGTCGGCGTTCTCCGGGAAGTTGAGCCCCGCCATGCTGAGGCCCTTCTCGTTCGTCGCGTCGTAATACAGCGGGTACCCGTCGGCGATGGTCGCCATCCCGATGATCGCGTGGTGCGCCGGGAGCGGAGCAGCCTTGCGGAATTCGAAGGGGAAGTTCCGAGGCGTCACGGTCACCGTCTCGTTGTAGGAGAACTCCAGATCGAGATTGCGCCCGAAATAGTGATCCCGGGTGGTGTAGTTCGCTCCTGTGCACATCCGTGACCCTCCGATAGCGTCGACTCGCTCAATGGCGCCACCGTACGTCCGTGAACGCTGCGGGGCCAAGGCCAAACGACCCACAATGGACCACGCTGCCTGGCGCGGCCCGGCCCAGGTTCCGCCCGTCTGCGCGGGACGCTCCGCTCCGCGGCGCCGCTCCCGCAGGCTCCCCCACCGGGGGACGTTCGTCCCTGGTACGGGCCGTGCACGAGGCATACGCTCGCCCCGGGTGCACGGCGGCGGACTCATCCTCAACCCGTCGCACCCGAGGCGACCACCTCCTCGTGGCCGCTCGAATACGAGACGGGAGAGGCCATGAACGCATCTCAGGCAAACGACGAGTTGACTCCGCGGTTCGCCCGCCCGGGAGAGTCGACGGTCGCCGCACGCCATGTCATCCCACAGCAGGAGTCACTCCCCGACACCGCGAAGCAGATCGTCGACGACGAGACGATGCTGGACGGCAACTCGCGCCTGAACCTGGCCACCTTCGTGGGGACCTGGATGGATGAGGACGCCAAGCAGGTGTACGAGGCGGCCTTCGACAAGAACATGATCGACAAGGATGAGTATCCTCAGACGGCGGCCATCGAGGACAACTGCTGGCGCATGATCGCGAACCTGTGGAACGCACCGGATGCCTCCCAGAGCATCGGCACCTCGACCATCGGCTCGTCCGAGGCCTGCATGCTCGGCGGCCTCGCGTTCAAGCGGCGCTGGCAGCAGTCCCGCCGCGTCGCCGGGAAGGACACCTCCAAGCCGAACCTGGTGATGTCCTCGGCGGTGCAGGTGTGCTGGGAGAAGTTCTGCAACTACTTCGACGTCGAGCCGCGGTTCGTGCCGATCAGCCTGGAGCACAAGACTCTCGACGGCTACGACCTGGAGAAGTACGTCGATGAGAACACGATCGGTGTCGTGGCGATCTTGGGGGTCACCTACACCGGCATGTACGAGCCGGTCGCCGCGATCGCGGAAGCACTGGACGAGATCCAGGCGAAGACCGGGCTCGATATCCCGATCCACGTCGACGGGGCCTCCGGCGCGATGATCGCTCCCTTCCTGCAGCCCGACCTCGTGTGGGACTTCCGCCTGGAGCGGGTGCACTCCATCAGCACGTCCGGGCACAAGTACGGGCTCGTCTACCCCGGTCTCGGCTGGGTGGTGTGGCGTCACACGCAGTGGCTGCCTGAGGACCTGGTCTTCCAGGTCAGCTACCTCGGCGGGGAGATGCCCACCTTCGCACTCAACTTCTCCCGCCCTGGCGCACAGGTGCTCCTGCAGTACTACATGTTCCTCCGCCTCGGCTTCGAGGGGTACCGCGCGGTGCAGCAGGCATCGCAGGACGTCGCGAAATATCTCGCCAAGGGCATCGCGAAGATCGGTGCCTTCGAGCTGTGGAACGACGGCAGCGACATCCCCGTGTTCGCCTGGTACCTGAAAGACGGGCACACAAAGAACTGGAATCTCTATCATCTGCAGGATCGGCTGCGCATGAAGGGCTGGCTCGTGCCGGCGTATCCCATGCCGGATGACCTGAGTGACCTGACCGTGCAGCGCATCGTCGTCCGCAACGGGCTGAGCATGGATCTGGCAGCCGAACTGCTCGAGAGCATCGAGACCGAGACCGCATACCTCGACGCGCTCGAATCCGCGATGCCCGTCGAGGGCCAGCACCCCGCCTTCCACCACTGAGGCAACGACATGTCAAACACATCGAAGAAGACATCGGATGCCGCGGCGCAGGCCGACTCAAATCATCCCCTCGCCCCGCGCAGCGCCGTCGTCAACTATCTGGGCGTCGGCCAACTGGCGCTGCTGACGCTCGTGGTGGTGGCGAGTCTCCGCTCGCTCCCCGCAATGGCCGTGTACGGACTCGGCAGCGTCACCCTTTACATCATCCCCGCCGTCCTGTTCCTCATCCCGACGGCGCTGGTGGCCGCCGAGCTGGCCACCGGGTGGAAGGGCGGCGTCTATGTCTGGGTGCGGGAGGCATTCGGCAACCGCTGGGGTTTCACCGCGGTCTGGCTCCAATGGATCCAGAACGTCGTCTGGTATCCGACGCAGATCGCCTTCATCGCCGCGGCGCTGGCCTTCGTCTTCCTGGACCCGTCGCTATCGGACTCCGGGCTGTTCACCGCGATCGTGATCCTGGTGCTCTACTGGGGGTCGACGCTCGTCACGCTGCGGGGCGGCAACCTGTTCGCCAAGCTCGGCTCCTGGGGCGGCATCCTGGGCACCCTGCTGCCCGCCGTGCTGCTGATTGTGTTCGGCTTCATCTGGCTCGGCACCGGGCAGAAGAGCGAAGTGCCGCTGGATGCGGCGGCGGTCATCCCGCCGTTCACCGGCATCGCCTCCATCGTGCTGATCGTCTCCAACGTGCTCGCATACGCGGGCATGGAGGTGAACGCCGTCCACGTGAACCAGATGAAGGATCCCGGGAAGGGGTATCCCAAGTCCGTGCTCCTGGCCTCGATCCTGATCCTGCTGGTGTTCATCCTGCCGACGATCGCGATCTCGATCGCCGTCCCGGAAAAGGAGCTGGGGCTCACCAACGGCATCATGCTCGCGTTCCAGGCGTACTTCGACAAGTGGGATCTCGGGTGGGGAACCGCCGTGGTCTCTGCACTGATCGCCGCAGGAGCGCTCGCTTCCGTCATCACATGGATCGCAGGTCCTTCCAAGGGCCTGTTGGCTGCTGCGGAGACGGGGCTGCTGCCGCCGGCCCTGCAGAAGCGCAACAAGGCGGGGGTCCAGTCCGGCATCCTGATGCTGCAGGGGACGATCGTGACGATCCTCGCGGCGATCTTCGTCGTCGTGCCGAACGTGAGCTCCGCGTTCGTCGCCCTCGTCGATATGGCCGCGGCGATCTATCTGATCATGTACATGCTCATGTTCGCCGCAGCCATCGCGCTGCGCCGGAAGGAGCCGAACGTGAAGCGCACCTATCGGGTGCCGGCGATGAACCTCGTGGCCGGCGTCGGCTTCGTCGGCTGCCTCGCGGCGTTCGTGCTCGCCTTCATCCCGCCCCAGGGGTTCACAGCATTCTCCCCCACGGTATATCCATGGATCGTGGGGGTCGTTATCGTGGTGCTCGGCGCTCCGCCACTCGTGTTCTACGCCCTGCGCCGCCCCGGATGGGATCGGCGCAGCGAAGCAGACAAGGCCCTGCACGGCACCCACGACGAGGACGAGGCCCAGGAGGCCGCGCCGTCAGGCCCCACCGCCACGACGGCGCGCCCGCCGACGAGCAGATCCGCTCCTCGGAAGCCGAGCAACTCGACACAGCCGCCGGACTCCGATACGTGAGCCCGCGAAAATCTGGGGACCCCGTCCTTCGGGTCACCTTCCCTCATCGTCCGGCATCGCGTGATTCGACGAGGTTTCGCGGTCGCATCCAATGACACTCACCAATGCTCGCAGAGGTCCAACCAAACGCAATTGAGAGGCACCCCAAACTCCACTCGACGCGCCAGCAACCGCACGTGGACTCGACCGCTACCTCCGTCGAGACCAACAGCGGCCTGATCGCTAGCGCTGATCAGCAGGCCCCGAGGCCGCCGCACCAGAGCTTCGACCCACGACGACGCATGCTGCCGCGGGACTACCACAAGCGGGGTACTGTCTGCGGGCGCAACCCATCACCAACCGCGTCACCGGGGACGTCCCGCGCTCACTCCCTCTCCGACGAGCACGGAGTGCGAGATCACTGTTCCGGGGCAGTGTGTTCTGCCGACAACGCGGCGGCGATCAGCGCGGTGACATCGAAAGGTTGGGTGGGAGGCAGTTGGAGATCGGCGGGGCCGATCTCGCGGCGGCCCGCCCACGGTGGACCGCTATGAGATTTCGTCATTTCGTACTCCTTCATCGAAAGGGCGAGGGTGAGCCAGGCGTTGAATCACCGGCTCGCGCCCCGGGTGGCAACCGTCCTTGACGGGGTCGGGCACCGCTAGGGGCCTTCGTCCTTCGGGCCGCGACGGGACCTACGGCTCTGTGAAGCGGCCGGCGCCTGCTTCAGAGTGGTTCCGAACCAACATGAAAGGCAGATGAATGACTGATCGAAATTACGAGCTCCTGGTCGCCTCTTACGACGATGAGCAGTCGGCGCAAGAAGACTTCTCATCCATCAAGTCGCTGGACGACGTCAGGCTCGTGGCGGCGGTCGTTCTGTCCCGCGACACCGATGGCAACGTCCACGTGAAAGAGCACGGCGGGAAGTTCGTTGCGAAAGGAACAGCGATCGGCGTCGTTGCCGGCCTGGTGATCGGACTCTTCGCCCCGCCGCTGCTTCTCGTCACCGGTGTCGTCGGCCTCGGCGCCGGTGCCGGAATCGGCGAGATCGTGAAACGACACGAAGAGAAGTCCATCGGCGTCGACGCCGAGGAATGGCTTGTCCCCGGCTCCTCAGCGATAGTCGCCGTGGTGGACGAGGAGGCTCTCGACCGAATCGACAAGGCCCTGGAGCGCGCCACGAAGCGAATCAACAAGGCCATCGAAAAGGGCGACTACGACGCCGTCATCAAAGCCATCAACAAGGGTGACGAGAAGATCGCCGAAGCCGTCAGCGCGTGACCCTCACCGCAGGCCGGAACCCCATCCTCCGGCTTGCGGACAGGTCATCACAGTACTTGCGCATTGTACTGAGCACAGAACGATTCGTGCTCGCTGCCCCCTCAATGCAGAGGCCGGCGTGAGGGGCCCTAAACGACTTGCAGTTCCACGCGGCCTCGATCGCTGCCCGGGTGCTGTGACGGCTGCTTGGCAGCCGCGGTGCCACGGCAGCGGACGAAGGGCTCCACGCCGTTGGCGCTGACGTGCGGCCGCGAAGTATGCGTTTCCCGATTCTGATCGGGCGCTCCACATGCCTTGGGAGGCCGCATGGACACGGTCCTCGACTTTCTTGGCACATTCTTCTTCGCAATATCAGGTTCGCTGCTGGCCGCGCACAGGGGATTCGACATCGTGGGGTCAGTTCTCCTGGGTTTGCTGACCGGACTCGGGGGCGGAGTAATCCGTGACCTCATACTCGGAGTTACCCCCGCGGCCTTCTCACAGCCGGTATACCTGCTCGCGCCTCTCGCCGCGGCAGCGCTCGTCTTCTTCCTCTACACCGTCGTCGAACGGTTGCCGCGCACCCTGCTCATTTTCGATGCAGCAGGGCTTGGCCTGTTCTGCACCACTGGGGCAGCAAAAGCTCTCGAGCTGGGCATGAATCCGGTCGCAGCGGCCCTTCTGGGAGTAGCGACAGGGGTAGGTGGCGGCCTCCTTCGTGACGTCGTCGCTAACCGCGATCCCGAGCTGTTCGATCCGAACGACATCTATGCGGTCCCGGCGATGATGGGCGCCGCGCTGGTCGCAGCAGCCTGGATGGTGGGCTGGTACGACCCGCTGATTCAGCTCGCTGTCGGTGTGTTCGTATTCGCATTCAGGTTGGCATCACTTCGTTTCCACTGGCACGTTCCGCACGCGGTCGCCCGCTGGGGCCACCGCAGCTAGCGCGTGTTGCTAAACCGCTCCGGGGGCTCGCGGGAGAGTCGTGTCGTGTGAGTGATTTGGGATGAGGCGTGGGCTGTGATCGGTCCCTTGTCCCGAAGGTGAAGACGACCGATCGGCCTCCCGACGTGGCTTGCCGCGTTCTCACTGACAGAACGGCCATTATCGGAAAACACCCCAGGTCAGCGGGGGAAACAGTTCGCCGCGTCTCGTGAGGAAGTTGACCACCCGGCCGCCGCACGGCAGGTGTGGATGCAGTAGCGCTACTCAGCGCCCGTCGCAGAGTCCGCCGCTGAGGCGCCCGTGGAACTGGGTGGTGGCGTCGTTAATGCCCTCGAGGGCCTTGCGGAGGTTCTCGTACTTGGTCTGGATGCGAAGAACAGCTCCCCATCGACGGTGTAGCGGGCGGCCTGCCGCTGTGCGAAGATAGGCAGGTGCCGACATGCTCGGTACTCGGCGGTGGGGCTCGCCAGACACAACCGCGATGATCGCCAACAGTCCCTATCTCGTTCACTAGAGCGGATAGGACACCTATGCCCACCGGACCCCTCGACCCGGATACCGAGAACATCTCCACCCCCGGAGCGGCGATGCTGCCCTGGAGACACGTCGCCCTGGTCGCAGCCGGCGGAACGATCGGCACCGCCGCGCGGGCGCTGATCGCCGCGACTATTCCTGATCCGGCCGACTACCCACTCGGTATCTTCCTCATCAACGTGGCAGGGGCGTTCGCGCTCGGCCTCGTCGTCCAGTTCCTTGCATCCCGCGGACCCGACGAGGGGCACCGCCGCCTCACCCGCCTCGCGGTCGGAACCGGCCTCATCGGGGGCTTCACGACCTACAGCACCGTGACCGTCGATCTCGCGCAGCTCACCGTCTCGAGCCCCATGATGGCCGCGGCGTACTTCGCGGGGACGCTCGTCGTTGGGAGCGCGGCCTCGTACGTCGGCATCATCGCTGGTGCCCGCCTAGGAAGGGGTGCACGGTGAGCCCGCTCGTCCTCCTAGCTGTGGCGGCAGCGGGCGGGATCGGTTCGGCGCTGCGCTTCGTCCTAGACAGCCAGGTGAGCCAGCGCGCGCGGATAGCGTTCCCAGTAGGGACCAACATCATCAACGCGACCGGATCGCTTGCACTGGGCGTCGTCACCGGCCTCGTTGCAGCTCACACCGTTCCTGGCCCAGTCGGCTTGATCGTCGGCACAGGCTTGATCGGCGGATACACCACGTTCAGTACGGCAAGCCTCGAAACAGTCCGGCTCCTGATAGACGGTCGACTCCGGGCGGCCGCACTCAACGGAATAGCGTTGCTTGCCGTGAACGCACTGCTTGCCGGGTGCGGGATACTGCTCGGGCTTCTCCCGGCGGCTTAGGCGCGTCCCGGTGTCTCCGGTGTGCGCGAAGCCAGCGCGGTCAGCAGGAAGCCGAGGATGAACGCGCCGCAGAGGTTGACGATCAGCACGGCCCACGGCACACCGCCGTCGGCGGGAAGGGCCAGCGAGAGCCCTTACCTGCCCGCGGTGCCGATCGCACCGCCCAGCAGCACGTAGAGGATCAGGCGCGGCTGCGCGAACGCCGGCTTGGGGTTCTGGCGGGTGCTGTCGCGCCCGTGTTCTACGACGGTCATCGGTCTGCCTTCCTTCTCGCGGCGGGGGCCGCGGTCTCTGGTGTCATTGGATGATGCTGGGCTGCAGGTCGCGGAGGGTGAAGAAGCGGGTCATGCGCACCACGCCGGCCAGCGCCGCGACGGCGGCGACGGCCGCCCACAGCAGCACGACGCCGATGTCCGTCCAGACCCGGGAGATGTCGCCGCCGTACATCACCTGCCGCAGCGCATCGACGACGAACCCCATGGGCAGCACCTCGTGAAGGGCCGCCAGCGGCGGCGGCAGCGTCTGCCAGGGGAAGGTGCCGCCCGCGGTTACCAGCTGCAGCACCATCAGGACCAGGCCGAGGAATTGGCCGACCGCTCCCAGCCAGACGTTCAGGGCCAGGATGATCCAGGTGTACGACGCCGAGGCCAGGACGAGCAGCCCGAACACCGCCAGGGGGTTCGCGAACCGGAAGCCCAGCGCGAGGGAGAGCACCCCGAACAGCCCGAGCATCTGGACCGCGCCCAGCAGCGCCGGCGTCAGCCAGCCCGCGATGGTCACGCGCACCGGCGCATCCATCGCCGACAGCGCACGGCGCGAGACGGGCTTGACGATCAGGAACAGCGCGTAGATGCCGATCCAGGCCGCCAGCGCGGCGAAGAACGGGGCCAGCCCGGCGCCGTAGTTCTGCGCCTGGGCCAGAGCGCTGGTGTCGATCCGCACCGGATCCGCCAGCACGGCGCTCTGCCGTTGGCGGGTCGCCTCATCGTCATCGGGCACCTGAGCCACGCCGTCCTGCAAGCCGGTGGCCAGCTCGCCCGCCCCGGTGGCCAGCTCGCCGATGCCGCTGCCGAGCTGGTCCACGCCGCCCACCAGCTGGCCCGCTCCGGATGTGGCGGTGTCAAGGCCGGACGCCAGCGTCGAGGAGCCGGAGGCCACCTCGTCCGCGCCGGCGGCCAGCTCGTCGATCCTGCCGACGGCGTTCTGAAGCCGATCGTCGAGAGTGCGGATGCGGTCCCCGACCGGGGCCAGGGCCGCGAGCGCCTGATCGATCTGGGCTTGGCTGAGCCCCGCGTCGGTGAGCACCTGGGTGATATCGGACTCCAGCTGCGGTAGCCGTGCGGTCGCCGCGGACGCCAGCGACCCGGCCTCGTCGGCGATGCCGTCCAGTTCGCGCACTCCGGCCGCGACCTGCGCGGATCCGGAGGCCAGGGCCTGCGCGCCGTCGCGCAGCTGGACGGTGCCGTCCGCGAGCTGCTGCGCCCCGGAACGCAGCTGTTGCACCCCGGAACCGGCTGTGCCCAGGCCGCTGACCAGCTGCGATGCTCCGGATGCCGCCTCCGCCAGCTTCGCGCGGATCTCCGCCAGCCCCGCCAGCACCGCCTCCGCCGCCGTGGTCACCACCTTCTCGGCGACGACGGTCTGCACGCGCTGCACCGCCTGGGTGCCGATGGTGGAGGCGAGGTAGTTGTTGGCGTCGTTGGTTCGCAGCTGGATGCGCGCACGCTCCGGATCCGACCCGGTGATGGATGCGATGTCGGCGGAGAAGTCCTTCGGGATGACGATCGCGAACTCGAAGCGCCCCTCGATGAGACCGGCCTCCCCCTTCTTCTCGCCGATGGCGGTCCAGTCGAAGGTGTTGCTCTTGAGCAGTTCCTGCGAGATCTCCTCGCCCAGATTGCGCTGAGAGCCGTCGATCTCGGCACCCTGGTCCAGCACGATCACCGCGGCGGGGATCTCGGCCAGCCGATCGTAAGGGTTCTGGTTGGCCCACAGATAGAACCCCCCGTACAGGATGGGCACGCACAGCAGCGCGAACAGCGCCAGGGCGAGCATCGGCGTGGACACCAGGCGCCGAAGCTCGGCCGCGACCATGTGCGAGATCTTCACGTGGTCCTCTTCGCGGAGGGGAGCGACTGGTCCTCGTCCGCCGCGGGCTCGTCCGGTGTGCCCAGCTCTGCGCCCAGCACCAGCCGCGAGGCCTCCCCCGCGATGACCAGCACCGCCATGCCGCGGCCGGCGAACTCGTCTGCCAATCCCCACCACACGCGCGGGTCGCCGCCGTGCCGGTCGGGCGAGACCAGCACGAGGCCCTCCACGCCCTTGCGCAGGGCCGCCAGTTCGCACAACAGGCGCAGACGCTGCGGCGGCTCGAGATTGCTGAAGGGGCGGCCGGCGACCTCCGACATCGACTGCTCCTTCAGCCAGCGGCGGGCGGACACCGGTCCGGAGCGGTGCCCCGCGAACATGAGCTCCTCGGCGACCACGGCCACGACGGCGACGTTGGGCTCCGGCGCGGAGATATCCGGCGCGTCCACGAGCGCGACACGGCGGCGCAGCGCCGCGGGATCCGCCCTGCCGTCGATGAGCACCTCGCCCGTGTCGGCGTGCATGCGCCCGGAGGCGAGCAGCCCCAGCACAGTCGGCCGTTGCTCCGTTTCGGCGAAGCCGAATGTGCTGCGTCCGGTCTCGAACAGCACGCTGGTGACCGGTAGGGCATGCTCACGCTCGGCCTTGGCCACCGCGTTCAGCTGAACGCGCACGCGTCACCGCGCCCTCGGTACCATCGGCCTTCGGCGAGTGCGGCGGGATCGGGCGTCCATGTCCACTCCCTCCGGGCCGATGGTGCGTCGCTGTCCCCACTGTCGGCCCCACTATGGTCGGGGACGGTTGCCACCGCAAGGTCCCGGGTGCTCGGAGCGCTCAGGACCCGCCGCTGCGCTCCATCCGCAGGAAGCGGTAGCGGATGCCGCTGGTGGAGGTCGCCCAGCCACGACCGGGATCCGCGCTGACGACATCCCAGCCGGTGCGTGCGGGGGCGTAGGTGTCGCCCGCGACGGTCGTGTCCAGTTCGGTCACCTCGAGCCGGTCCGCCAGCGCGATGCCCTCCCGGAACAGCTCGCCGCCGCCGATCAGCCAGATCCGTGCGGGACCATCGCCGGCCGCGGCGGCCAGCGCGGCCTGCAGGGAACCCGCGCGCTCGGCGCCGGGAGCCGACCACCTCTCGCTGCGTGTGACCACGATGTTGCGACGCGCCGGCAGCGGGCGGAACCGCTCGGGCAGCGAGTCCCACGTCTTGCGTCCCATCACCACCGGCGACCCGGCGGTGACCGCCTTGAAGTGCGCGAGGTCCTCCGGAACATGCCACGGCATACCGCCGTCGCGGCCGATGACACCGTCCGCGGCCTCGGCCCAGATCAGGCCGAGCCTCGAGGCTGCGCTCATACCGCGACGGCGCCGCGGATCGCGGGATGGTGCTGATAGTCCTCGATGACGAAGTCGTCGTATTCGTATTCGAAGATCGAGTCCGGTGTGCGGGTGATGCGCAACGTAGGCGGCGGGAACGGCTCGCGCTCCAGCTGCTGCCTGACCTGCTCGATGTGGTTGTCGTAGATGTGGCAGTCTCCCCCGGTCCACACGAAGTCCCCGACCGCCAGCCCGGTCTGCTGCGCGACCATGTGGGTCAGCAGGGCGTAAGAGGCGATGTTGAACGGAACGCCCAGGAAGAGGTCGGCGCTGCGCTGGTAGAGCTGACAGGAGAGTCGCCCATCGGCCACGTAGAACTGGAACAGCGCGTGGCAGGGCGCCAGTGCCATGTCCGGGATGTCCGCCGGGTTCCAGGCGGAGACGATCAGGCGGCGGGAGTCGGGATTGCGGCGGATCTCGTCGATGACGCCCGCGATCTGATCGATCGTCTCTCCGGACGCGGTCGGCCACGAACGCCACTGCACCCCGTACACCGGGCCGAGCTCGCCTGCGGCATCGGCCCACTCGTCCCAGATCGTGACGCCGTGCTCCTGCAGCCACGACACGTTCGACTCGCCGCGGAGGAACCAGAGCAGCTCGTACACGATCGACTTCATGTGCACGCGCTTGGTCGTCACCAGCGGAAACCCCTGGGACAGGTCGAAGTTCAGCTGCCGGCCGAACACACTGCGCGTACCGGTGCCGGTGCGATCCGTCTTGATCGCACCGTGCTCGAGCACGTCGCGCAGCAGGTCTTCGTAGGGGTTCGGGGTGGTCGCAGACATCGAGTCGATGGTATCCCTCCCCGGTCGCGGTCGCCCCGCCCGGCGGTACGGCGTGCCGTGCAGAACGTCGGAGTTCCCACATCCGGCTCTTATTCAGCCGCAAGCAGTTAGCCTGGGATGCTGTGACCCTCGTTCCCGCCCTCATCGGCCTCGCGCTGCTTCTCGCCGTGACGGTCGCGCTGGGTGTGTTCGTCAGATGGCGCCAGGGTCGCCCCCGGCGGGATATCCCGCACGAGATCGTCCAGCCCGCGCGTCTGGGTGCTGAAGCGCTCGGCCGGACGGCGACGCTGCTGCAGTTCAGCACGGACCTCTGCTCGCGCTGCCCGGGCGTGCACCGCACGCTCGCCTCGGTCGCCGAAGCCCACGACGGCGTCCTGCACCTGGACGTCGACGTGACCCACCGGCCGGACATCGCGAAGCACTTCAACATCCTGCAGACCCCGACGACCCTCGTGCTGGACGGTGACGGCGCGGTGCAGACCCGGTTCGGCGGCAGCCCCAACCGTGACGTCCTGGAGCTGGAGCTCAACCGCCTGACCGGGCAGCCGGCGAGTGTCTGACCGAACGGCCGGGGACCCGCGGGGCCTCGATCCCCGCGGCCCCCGCTTCGCGGCCGGCATCACATCGCTGCTCCTGCTCGTCGACGTGCTGCTGGGTCTGACCGGGCTGTCCACCCGGCGCGGCGGCGCAGGCTTCGGCTGGTACGCCTACGCGCCACTGTCGAATACGACGTTCACGCCGGAGGGCTGGGCGATTCACTCGGCCACCCTCGCACAGCGCGCACTGGATCCGGCGTTCCTGCTTCTGGTCGTGCTCGCACTGCTCTTCCTGTGGGGTGTGCTGTCCCCGCGTACGGCACCGTGGGGCGCGGTGTATCGCAGACTCGTCCAGCCGCGATTGAGTCCGCCCGCCGATCTGGAGGATCCCCGGCCCCCACGATTCGCGCAGGGAGTGGGCCTGGTGGTGGTGATGATCGGTCTCGTGCTGCACCTGGGCGGGGTTCCGTGGGCGCTGCCGATCGCGGCCGCGGCCGCCTTCGTCGCGGCTTTCCTGAATGCCGTCTTCGGGCTCTACCTGGGCTGCCGGCTGTACCTGCTGCTCCAGCGTGCGGGCATCGTGGGGCGTGCGCGTCCCTCCGCGGCCTGATCCGGACCGGCGGGTTCGATCGGTCGCGCTGTGCGGACCGCGCCGTTAGGCTGACGGCAAAGCGTCCGGCGCGCGGGCGCATCCCGATCAGGAGGTTCCGATGACCGTCACGAGCGAAGCCAAAACCGTCTGGAAGGGCGGTTTGACCGATGGATCCGGCACGGTCGCGTTCCAGTCCTCCGGCATCGGCACGTTCGATATCAACTGGAAGGCGCGCAGCGAAGGCTCCACATCGTTCACCACGCCCGAAGAGCTGATCGCCGCCGCCCACGCCTCGTGCTTCAGCATGGCGTTCTCGAACGGGCTGGCGCAGAACGGCACCCCGCCGGAGTCGATCGAGACGACGGCGTCCGTGACCTTCAAGCCCGGCACCGGGATCACCGGAAGCCACCTGAACGTCAACGCCGTCGTGCCCGGACTGGGCCAGGAGGATTTCGACCGCATCGCGGCCGATGCCAAGGTCAACTGCCCCGTCTCGCAGGCCCTCGCGGGCATCGAGATCACTCTCGAGGCGACGCTTGCCTGAACCGGCTGCCCGGACGCGCCGGATCGTCGTGGCCGGCGCATCCGGACTGATCGGGTCCGCCCTGGTCGCCAGCCTCCGCGCGGACGGGATCCGGGTCACCACCCTCGTGCGCCGTCCCGCGGAGATGGCCGACGAGATCGAATGGCTGACCGACGCGTCGCCGCTCGATCCGGCTGTCCTGGATGGCGCAGACGCGGTGGTCGGGCTGAACGGGGCATCGATCGGCCGATTCCCGTGGACCTCCGGCTACAAGAACACGCTGCTGTGGTCGCGGATCACGCCGGCGCGCGCCCTCGCACGCGCTGTGCGTGAACTGGGCACCGACGCCCCCGCGTTCCTGTCGGCCTCCGCCGTGGGCTACTACGGGTCAGCACCCGGCCGGGTGCTGACCGAGAGATCCCCGCGCGGGGAGACGTTCCTCGCCGACCTGTGCGGGGAGTGGGAGGCAGCGGCGCTGGGTGCCGGGTCGCGTGCGCGCGTGGCGCTGATGCGCACGGCGCCCGTGGTGCATCCGGAGGGCGTACTGAAACCGCTCGTGCTGCTCACCCGTCTGGGTGTGGCCGGCCCGATCGCCGGCGGACAGCAGAAATGGCCCTGGATCTCGCTCGCGGACGAGGTGCGCGGCATCCGTCATCTCCTGGACGCCGACATCGAGGGTCCGGTGAATCTCGTCGGTCCGAACCCCGCGAACGCGAACGACCTCGGCTTCGCGCTGGCGATGCGGATGAACCGGCCGTTCGTCGTGCCCGCACCGGCCTGGGCGCTCAGGCTCGTGCTCGGCGCCGACGCGACCGAGGGGCTGCTGACCGGCGATGCCGCCGTGCTCCCGGTCGTGTTGGGCGAATCCGGATTCCGCTTCACCTCCGAGACGGTCGAAGAGGCTGTGGATGCCGCGGTGCCCGCACCGCCGGACTAGCGACGACGCGACCCCGTCTCCAGCTGGATCGCCCGCCGCACCGCGGCACGGGCTCGTCTGCGGTCGCCGGCGGCGTCGTACGCCAGACCGAGCCGGTACCAGGCGCGCCAGTCGTCCGGATCCGCCTCGACCTGGGCCCGATAGGCGGGAAAGACGAGATCCCCGTCTTCGCGCATGACTCTGCCGCTCGGCCGTACCGACACCTCGTCATCGGGCAAGCCGCCCTCGGTCTCGAGCCGGCGCGCGAGCTGCTCGGCGCGGATGCCGAACCACAGCTCGCGTCCCAGGGCCCAGGCCGCGATGACGGGCAGCACGACCAGCGCCGCGCCCATCGCGATGCCGATCGGCTCTCCGCTGATCAGAAGCAGCCACGCCCGCTGCGCGACCAGGACGATGTACAGCACGAGGAGCGCCGCCATCACCGCGACACCGATGCGGGCGCTCATGCTCCGGTGACGCGGGCGACCTGGCCCGGTACGTCGGTCTCGGCGACGGGTCGCTCCGGCGCCGGTTGGGGCATGCGGATGCCGATGTCCAGGAAGCTGTCCAGTCCGATGAAGACGCCTCGGGCGTCGCGAGCCGCTCCCAGCGCCAGCCGGATCCCGGGGGCGTAGGCCAGAGCGGGCTCGACGGTGTCGTGGGTGAGCGTGAGCGACTCCCCCGGACCCGACAGGATCACGTCCTGCCGCGCCACGACCCCGGGGCGGCGCAGGGAGTGGATCGGAATGCTGGCGACCTGCTGCCCTCGGGCGCGCTGGTCGACGTGCGGCGATTCGACCGGACCCACCTCTGCCCGCGCTGCGCCGATGAGCTCCGCCGTGCGCACCGCCGTCCCGCTGGGTGAGTCGATCTTGGTCTCGCGGTGCGCCTCGACGATTTCGACGGACGGGAAGAAGGGCGCCGCCGCCGCGGCCAGAGCCGTACCGAGGACTGAGCCGAGCGAGAAGTTCGGGATGAAGACGGCGCCGGTGCCGGCGGCGGCCACGATCGGGCGGATCAGTGCGATGCGTTCCGCGGACCATCCCGATGTGCCCACCAGCACGTTCATGCCTCGCTCGATCGAGGCGCGGACGACGTCGATGGACACGGCCGGGCTCGAGGCGTCAACGACCAGATCGGCGCCGTCGAGCTCGGACAGCTGCGACTTCGAGGTGAGCGTGGCGATGACCTCGAAGTCATGCTCCGTGTCGATGACACCCCGGATGATCCCGCCCAGCTTGCCGGTGCCGCCGACCAGGGCCACGCGTGTCGTCATGGATCCCATCGTATCGGCGGCACGTCGTGCCGGTCGTGCCGTGCGGCCTCGCCGGGCGCCGCCGGTACGCTCGAGACCATGCCGACGATCACTCCGCTTCCGGTCGACGACCCTGCTGCGCACGAGCTTCTCGCCGACTACTTCCGCATGCGCACCGCCACGTTTCCGGGGCACACCTACGCGACGGTCTTCCCGGATCCGGCGGCCTTCGAGCCGCCCCAGGGCGTGTTCCTCGTCGTGACGGACGGCGAGGACGGGGTCGGATGCGGCGGCATCCGCCGCATCGAGGACGGCCCGCACGGGCCGCGGTACGAGGTGAAGCATCTCTACCTGCGACCCGAGACCCGGGGTCGCGGGTGGGGCCGTCTGCTGATGGAGGACCTCCGGCGGCGGGCTGCGGAGTTCGGCGCCGCCGAGCTCGTCCTGGACACCCACCACACGCTGGAGGCCGCCGGCCGCTTGTACGAGGCCACCGGCTTCGTCCCGATCGACCCGTACAACGACAACCCGAATGCGACGCGCTGGTACGGCAAGGCGCTGCAGTCCGGAACTGACGGCGGCAGCGCCGCGGTGATCGACGCCCCGAGCTAGACCAGGGGATCCTCGGGCAGGCCGGTGCGCAGCTCCATCGGGAGATGCCCCAGGTCGTTGTGGGAGACCAGCGTCCAGGGGCGGCCCTGCTTCTGCGAGATCACGGTGAGCCCGCAGTGCGCTTGGTTCAGCGTCATCCAGCGCCAGTCCGGGGCCCCCAGCACTTCGCGCACGAACCACCCGATGACGAAGTTGTGCGTGATGAGCAGTTCGTGCACCTCGCCGCTCTTGCGGACGAGGTACTCGCTGGCGGCGTCCGCCATCTGCGCCCGGCCGGCGTCGACCTCGGCCTCGGTCACGCTGCCGAAGAACGGCTCGAACACGGCCGGGGTCTGATCGGTCATGCCGGTCGGGACGCAGTCGAACAGCAGAGACGACGGCTCGGGCGAGAGAGAAGGCATCCGCTCGGCGACGGCGCGAGCGGTCTGGCTCGCCCGCTCCAGGGGCGAGTGCCACACCGCGTCGAAGGGGATGCCCGACAGGCGATCGGCCAGCAGCGAAGCCTGCCGCCGACCACGCGGTGAGAGCGGCCCATCGACGAGTCCGTGCTCGGCATCCTGATGCTCGCCGTGCCGCACGAGGTAGATGTAGTGCGTCACGCCAGCTCGCTTCGTCGGGGGTCGGGGTGCTTTACGCGTACCCTCCCAGCCTATGTCACGGGCTGTAGCGGCAGCCCGCGATCGAACCTATCGGCGCTATTCGGACGCGCGTGCGATATCGGCGAGCTGGACGCGGCTGAGCTGGACGCCGACGCCCTGCACCAGCTCTTCGACGTGGTGTGCGGCGTACGCGTTGACGATGGGCGCGGCGATCAGCTTCTGCGCGAGCAGCCACGCGACCGCCACGGCGGCATCGGGCACGCCCAGCTCCGTTCCGACCGCATCCAGGGCGCGCAGCGTGCGGCTTCCGCGCCGATTCATGCTGGCGGCGATCTGAGCGCCACGGACGGACAGTCCGCCGCGGAGCTTCGTGCGGTGCCGGCCGGCGAGGAACCCGTGCTCGAGCGGGTGCGACGGCGTGACGGCCATCCCCTGAGCTCCTGCGACCAGGCGCAGATCGGCATCGAACTCGTGCCGGCGCAGCACGTTGAACGGCACGTCGAGCACGGTGATGCGCGGATAGCCGGCAGAGGCGAAGATGCGCGCCTCGACGAGTTGGGTGGCGGTCAGGCCGACGGCGCCGATCGCTCGCGCCTTGCCGGACTCCACCAGCCACTCCGCGGTGGCCAGGGCGTCTTCGAGGTCCGCGTGACCATCGGTGGCATCCAGGTAGAGCACGTCCACACGGTCGGTGCGGAGGCGAGTGAGCGAGGCCTCGACCGCGCGGACCAGGTTGACCGGGCCCAGGCCCGGGTTGTCGGGGTGCCCGCCGACGCGGACGGCGAGGGTGATCTCATCGCGCAGTCCGCGGGAGTGCAGCCACTGGCCGATGATGTGCTCACTGCGGCCGCCGGCGAAGCTGTCGGCCGTGTGCAGCGCGTTGCCGCCGCGCTCCACGTACGCGTCCATGATCTCGTGGCTGGATTCCAGGTCGACGTTCCAGCCGAACTCGGCACCACCGAGGATCAGCGGAAAGATCGCGAACCCGGTCTCTCCGAGGGGCACCCGGACGCTCTCGCCCACGGCCGGACCCTGTACCGGGATCGGTGACGAGGGGTGCACGTCAGCGAGCGCGGTCGGCGCACCGCGTCTCGTGGACGAGATGGCAGAGCCGACATCTGATCGAGCCATCTCCCACCCCCTCACGTCGGCTCCGGCCGAGCCTCTGTGTCTTCGAAGTCCGCGCCCCCCGGCGCTTTCTTCGAGGTTAGGCCGCCCAGGAACGCGAGCCGCTCATTCCGGTGGCCTGTCGATAAACATTCGATAACACTTGGGTCACGAAGCGGGTATGATCCGCGTCCTGTCCGCCGTTCGGGGGACAGATGGTCTAAAGCGGATGCCCGCTCCCCCGATTTGGGGGGAACGGGCATCCGTGACCGAAGAGCCGCGATCAGCGGCCGCTCGAGTGTGGTGCGGCTCGGGCTCAGGCCTCCGCCGGGACCTCCGCACCGGGGGTGGCCGCGGGGCGACCCTCCTGGCCGGCGGACTCTTCGACGACCGGCTCCAGCGACAGCTTGCCGCGGTCGTCGATCTTGGTGATCTTGACCAGCAGCTTCTGGCCGACGCTCAGGACGTCCTCGACGTTCTCCACGCGCTTGCCACCGGCGAGCTTGCGGACCTCGCTGACGTGCAGCAGTCCGTCCTTGCCGGGCAGCAGCGAGATGAACGCACCGAAGGTCGCGAGCTTCACGACGGTGCCGAGGAACTGCTCGCCGATCTCCGGGTTGGTGGGGTTCGCGATCGCGTTGACCTGGGCGCGGGCTGCTTCGGCGGCAGGGCCGTCGGTGGCGCCGATGTAGACGGTGCCGTCCTCCTCGATCGAGATCTGGGCTCCCGTCTCGTCCTGGATCGCGTTGATCGTCTTGCCCTTGGGGCCGATGAGCTCGCCGATCTTGTCGACCGGAATCTGGACGCTGATCACGCGGGGCGCGGTCGGTGCCATCTCGTCCGGACCGTCGATCGCGGCGTTCAGAACGCCGAGGATCGTCAGCCGAGCCTCGTGGGCCTGCTGCAGCGCGGCGGTCAGCACCGACGACGGGATGCCGTCGAGCTTCGTGTCCAGCTGGATCGCGGTGACGAACTCGGACGTGCCGGCGACCTTGAAGTCCATGTCACCGAGGGCGTCCTCGGCTCCCAGGATGTCGGTCAGCGCCGCGTAGCGCGTCTGGCCCTCGTGCTGGTCGGTGACCAGTCCCATCGCGATGCCCGCGACCGCGGCCCGGAGGGGCACGCCGGCGTTCAGCAGCGACAGGGTGGAGGCGCAGACCGAGCCCATCGACGTCGAGCCGTTGGAGCCGAGAGCCTCGGACACCTGACGGATCGCGTAGGGGAACTCCTCGCGGCTGGGCAGCACCGGCACGAGTGCGCGCTCGGCAAGGAAGCCGTGCCCGATCTCGCGACGCTTGGGACTGCCCACTCGACCG
This sequence comes from Microbacterium sp. zg-B185, assembly GCF_030246885.1. Taxonomy (NCBI): domain Bacteria; kingdom Bacillati; phylum Actinomycetota; class Actinomycetes; order Micrococcales; family Microbacteriaceae; genus Microbacterium; species Microbacterium sp. zg-B185. The sequence goes on along the minus strand of NZ_CP126739.1, from coordinate 999,627 downwards.
GTCTCACCGGTCGAGTACGGCGGGAAGTTGTAGTGGTGCATGTACCGCTTGTGCGTCACCGGGGACAGCGAGTCGATCTGCTGCTCCATCTTCAGCATGTTCAGCGTCGTGACACCCAGGATCTGGGTCTCACCGCGCTGGAAGATGGCCGAGCCGTGAACGCGCGGGATGACCTGCACTTCGGCGTCGAGCGGACGGATGTCCGCCAGCCCGCGGCCGTCCATGCGGACGCCCTCGGCGAGGATGCGTCCGCGCACGATCACCTTGGTGACCGACTTGTACGCCGCCGAGAACTCCAGCGTGGCGACGGGAGGCAGTTGGCCCGACTCCACGGCTGCCAGCAGCTCCGCCTTCACGGCATCCTTCAGCGCATCGTCGGCGTTCTGGCGCTCGATCTTGTCGGCGATCTGGTAGATCGGCACGAGCTTGTCGTAGGCGCGGCCGGCCACGAAGTCGTACGTCTCCTGGCTGTACGGCAGGAAGACCGGGAACTGCTTGATCGGCTTCGCCGCGGTGTTGGCCACGACGTTCTGCGCGGCCACGAGCTGCTTGATGAAGGGCTTCGAGGCTTCGAGGCCTTCGGCCACGACCTGCTCGTTCGGCTTGACGGCGCCGGCCTTGATCAGGTTCCAGCTGCCTTCGGTCGCTTCGGCTTCGACCATCATGATCGCGACATCGTCGTTGCCGTCGGCGTCGGTGATGACGCGACCGGCGACGATCAGGTCGAAGACGGCCTCCTCCAGCTGAGTCACGGTGGGGAACGCGATCCACTGGTCGGCGTGCTCGCCGTGGCCCGGGATCAGCGCCAGGCGCACGCCGGCGATCGGACCGGAGAACGGAAGACCGGAGATCTGAGTCGAGAGCGACGCAGCGTTGATCGCGAGCGCGTCGTAGAACTCGCCGGGGGCGATCGACAGGACGGTCACGACGATCTGCACCTCGTTGCGCAGACCCTCGACGAACGAGGGGCGCAGCGGGCGGTCGATGAGGCGGCAGACCAGGATCGCCTCAGTGGAGGGGCGGCCTTCGCGGCGGAAGAACGAACCGGGGATCTTGCCCGCGGCGTACGAGCGCTCTTCGACGTCGACGGTCAGCGGGAAGAAGTCGAAGCCTTCACGAGGATGCTTGCCGGCGCTGGTGGCCGACAGGAGCATCGTCTCCTCATCGAGGTAGGCGGCGACGGCACCCTGCGCCTGCTGGGCGAGGCGGCCGGTTTCGAAACGGATGGTGCGGGTGCCGAAACGGCCGTTATCGAGAACGGCTTCTGCGGCAGTGATTTCAGGACCTTCCAAGAGGTCTCTCCTTCTTTGTTTAAGCTCGCTCGCCCGTATGGCGCGCGAGCATGTCGAAGGAGCAGGAACAGGCAGATTATCGGCGCGCGACAGTCCGTCGCGCTGTACCTGCGCTGGTCACCAGTAGAAGACCACCGAGTCTCACCCTGGGGTGATGGAGCGCGGCGGAGCGCGCATCGGAATCGGGAACCCACCACAGGGGACCAGCTTGCTGCCGGCCTGCTCCGTGTAGCTCGTATTGAATTGAGCGGATGCCCGTAGGCAACCCCACCCAGACTACCAGTGCGGCCGGACGCCGAGCGGACAGCGCACCGCGCCGGGCGGCGAAGGGTGGCGGGGGCGCCGAACCGGTGCCTAGGCTGTGGGCATGAGCACCGAAGACAAACCTGCCGATGACGCATCCGCAGAGATGAAGCGCAAGTTCAAGGAGGCGCTCGAGAAGAAGAACGCCAAGCACCGTGGCGGCGAGGCCCACCTGGACGGCGAGTCCCCCGTGCACGGTACGCATGGCGCCGCCCAGACCAAACGCGAGTTCCGCCGCAAGAGCGGCTGAGAGGAGCAGGCGATGGTGTTCGACCCCACTTTCCACGAGATCGACCGTGAGGCGGCGAACCTGCCGGATCTGGCCGGCGCGGACGTGGACATCGATCCCGCCGACCTGGATCACGGGGTCGATGCCGCCGACGCCGGTTCCGTCGAAGAGGAGCAGGAGGCCGCCGCCGAGGGAAGCGCGGAGGCGGACATCGTCTTGTCCGACGTCCCGGCGGACGACCTGCCCCCCTACGGCCAGGAGTGATCGGAGAATTCAGATGAGCGGATTCCAGGAGCGCAACCCGGACGATGAGCGCGAGGTCCCCCTCGATGACGCCGCGGACTTCGACACACCGCCGCCGACGATCGATCCTCTCGAGACCGTCGAGGATGACGTCGACGACGCCGACGCCGAGAAGCGCGAGGCCGCGATCGAGGCGGGTCAGCTCGACCCGCGCGACTGAGGCGCCGCCGCACCGGGTCCCCCGCGCGAGGCGGGACGGACCCGGTTGTCCCCACCGCGCGCCCCTTCGGTGTTCACTTGCCCTGTGTGTACGCGGGGACGCCTGTCTCTCGTACACACAGGGCAAGTGAACGGGAGAGGTTCGGGCGACCCCGCACGGCGGATCTCGGTCGCGACGGCGGGCGGCGACGGGTCGGCGCGGGGCGGCGGCGCTAGTCCGCGGCGACCGCGTACGGTCGGTCGGGGCTGCGGTGCTGGAACTCCAGAATCGCGGCGTTGCGCACCTCGCCGTCGCTGACCTCGATCGCCCGCGACACCGTGTCGTTCGCCGCCCACGCCTCGGGACCGGCCATGACGATCGGCAGGAAGCCGAGCAGCGCCTCGCTGATCTCCCAGCTCGCGGAGTTCCACAGATACGACGGGCTGTGATCGACGGCGTAGTAATTGACGTTGCGCCCGACGGTGAACATCGGGTCGGCGAAGCTCGTGGTGCGAGCCCACTCGAACCCCATCCCCTCGTCGCACGAGACGTCCACGATGAGACTGCCCGGACGGAACGCCGCCAGGTCGTCCGTCTTCAGATACAGCAGCGGCCGGTTCGGGTCCTGCAGCGTGCAGTTGACCACGATGTCGCTCTCGGCCAGGAACGGCGCCAGCGGCACCCGCCCCTCGTCGGTGATGACCTCGCTGAGGTAGGGACCGTCGTGGTCGAACTGGATGATCTGCGCAGCGTGGATCGGCGCGGCTACGGAGGCGGCCTGCCGGTTTGTCAGCACACGGATGTCGTGCACGCCGTGGGCGCGCAGGGCGGTGACCGCGCCGCGCGCGGTGGCTCCGAAGCCGATCACCACGGCGGTCAGGCGGCGCCCGTAGTCCCCGGTCGAGCCGCACAGCTGCAGCGCGTGCAGCACGGAGCAGTAGCCCGCGATCTCGTTGTTCTTGTGGAAGACGTGCAAGCCGAAGCTTCCGTCGGCACCCCAGTGGTTCATCGCTTCGAACGCGATGACGGTCAGTCGCTTGTCCAGCGAGATCTGGGTCATCTCCCGGTCCTGCACAAGGTGCGGCCAGCCCCACAGCACCTGTCCGTCGCGCATCTCGCGCAGATCCCCGTGCTGGGGCTTGGGGAGGAGGACCACGTCGGATGCGGCGATCAGCGCGTCGCGTTCCAGGATGCCGCCCACCAGCGGTCGCAGTTCGTCGTCCTCGACGCCGAAGCGCCGACCGTAGCCGGACTCCAGCAGCAGGTGCGGGCGCAGCTCCTCCGGGACCTTGTCGAAGTGGCCGGGATGCAGCGGCACGCGCCGCTCGTCCGGCTTGCCGGATACGCCGATGACCCCGAGAGTCAGCAGGTTCTGTGGAGTGCTCATGCTCTTCTTCCCGCGCCGGGGGCCGAACCGACTCCGTGGCACCGACGCTACCAGGGCACCGGCGCGCATCCGGCGGGGAAGCGGTCACTCCCCCGCCGGATGCCGCGGGTCATTCGCCGGCGAGGCCGCCCAGCAGGTGTCCGAACGATCGGCCCTCGCCGAGGTAGTTGGCCGGGTCGAACGGATCGGCCTGGCCCGCGGGGCTGCGCCGGGCGATCGCCTCGGCCAGCTCGGCGGCGCCCCGGTCGATCCGCTCGCCGAGCGGCGCGACCTGGTCGCCGGAGGCGCCCCAGTCGCTGGAGGCGGCGAACACTCCGGTGGAGACCGGTTCGGCGTGCAGGTATGTGAACAGCGGCCGGATCGCATAGTCGATCGCGAGCGAATGCCGTGGGGTGCCCGCGTTCGCACCGATCAGCACCGGCTTGCCGGTCAGCGCGTCCGGGTCGAGGATGTCGATGAACGACTTGAACAGACCGGAATAGCTGGTCGAGAAGATCGGGGTGACGGCGATGACCGCGTCGGCCGAGACGACCGTGTTCACCATGGTCTCCAGCGCGGGCGGAGCGAACCCGGTGAGCAGGTTGTTCGTGATGTCGTGCGCGTAGTCGCGCAGCTCGAACACGTCCACCTGCGCATCGATCTCCCGCCCGCCGAGTTGGGCGACGGTTGCTGCGGCCAGACGGTCGGCAAGCAGCCTCGTGGAGGAGGGGTTGGACAAGCCCGCCGAGACCACGGCGATGCGGCGCTGGGTCATCTCAGGCTCCGCTCTGGGTCGCCGCGGCGCCGAAGGACGAGCCGGCGGGTACCGGCGAGGCGTCCTGGTACGGTGAGCCGCCGGTCAGGTTGTCGCCCCGGTTGGGGTTGGGACGCGCCGCCCGCGGAGCCTGATCGCCGTACTTCGCGGCCACGAGTGCCGCGTGCGTGGGGCCGTCCGGGACATCCGCGGGGCGGTGGGCGGCGAGTTCCTTGCGCAGCACCGGCACGACCTCCCCACCCAGGATGTCCAGCTGCTCCAGGACGGTCTTCAGCGGCAGCCCGGCGTGATCCATCAGGAACAGCTGGCGCTGGTAGTCGCCGAACAGATCGCGCATGCCCGCGTAGCGGTCGATGACCTGCTGGGGCGAACCCACCGTCAGCGGAGTCATCTGCGTGAAGTCCTCCATCGACGGACCGTGGCCATAGACCGGGGCGTTGTCGAAGTACGGGCGGAACTCCCGCACGGCATCCTGCGAGTTCGCGCGCATGAACGCCTGACCGCCCAGGCCCACGATCGCCTGCTCGGCAGTGCCGTGGCCGTAGTGGGCGAACCTCTGCCGGTACAGCGTGATCAGGCGCTGGTAGTGCTCGGAGGGCCAGAAGATGTTGTTCGCGAAGAACCCGTCGCCGTAGTAGGCCGCCTGCTCGGCGATCTCGGGGGTGCGGATGGAACCGTGCCAGACGAACGGCGGCACATCATCCAGCGGTCGCGGGGTGGAGGTGAATCCCTGCAGCGGGGTGCGGAACTTTCCCTCCCAATCGACGACGTCCTCGCGCCACAGCTTGTGCAGCAGGGCGTAGTTCTCGATGGCCAGGGGCAGGCCCTGGCGGATGTCCTGTCCGAACCAGGGGTACACGGGGCCGGTGTTGCCGCGGCCGAGCATGAGGTCGGTGCGGCCCTCCGAGACGTGCTGGAGCATCGCGAAGTCTTCGGCGATCTTCACCGGGTCGTTCGTGGTGATCAGCGTCGTGGCCGTCGACAGGATGATCCGCTCGGTCTGCGCGGCGATGTAGGCCAGCGTCGTCGTGGGCGACGAGGACCAGAACGGCGGATTGTGGTGCTCGCCCAATGCGAACACGTCCAGCCCGACTTCCTCCGCGTGCTTGGCGACGGCGATCGTGTTGCGGATCTTCTCACCCTCGCTGGGTGTGCGTCCGGTGGTCGGGTCCTGGGTGATGTCGCTCACCGTGAAAATGCCGAACTGCATGGCCTGCGCCCCGGAGGACGCGGTGCTGGTGTCGTTCACGATCTCTCTCCGATTCGGGATGCCGCGGCATCCTGTTCTATTCAGTTGAATGTAATTGATAGAACAGCGCTGGAAGAAATCTATTCCCGGTGCGGCGCGAGGCGACCGGCGGAGCACTCAGGCGGCGCCGAAAAGCTCCAGCATGTCGCGCACCAGCTGGTGAGGTGCCGTCTCGCAGGGTGCGTGGCCGGTGGGATAGACGGTCATGCCGGCTCCGATCCGGGCCGCGTACGCCGCGTGCTGCGCGGTCGGCCACAGGTCCTGCTCGCCGACCGCGATGAACTTGGGGATGTCGATCGCGGCCACGGCATCGGCCACGTCGGGCATCGCCATCATGAGCCCCACGATGTCGTCGATGGCCGGGCGGCGGATGGCGACCATCCGCTCCCTGACGAACGCGATCCGCTGCGGCGGGGTGCGGTTCAGGTTGTAGCGGATGCCCCACAGGATCAGCCCGGCTGCGCGGTGCGGCGGCATGTCCGAGATCGGACCGATGTGCTTGACCCCGCGGAAGACCTGCCCGGTCGCCGGCGGTGCGGACATCAGGGTCAGGCTCGCGAACAGGTCCGGCCGCTCGACCAGCGCCAGCTCGGCGACCAGGCCGGCGAAGCTGTATCCGAGGACGTGCGCGGGGGTCGCTCCGTCCTCGAGGACCGCGATCAGGTCGTCCAGGAACAGCCGGTAGTCGTAGTGCTCGCGGGGCGGATCGAGGTTCTCCGGCCCCGCACCGACGGATCCATAGTGACCGGCCAGATCGTAGGACTCGACGCGGTACCCCGCGGCGGCGAACAGCGGGAAGAGCAGGACGAAGTCCTCCTTCGATCCTGCGACGCCGGAGACCAGGACGACGCGCGGCGCATCCGGGTCGCCCAGGCGGACGCGCGCGATCGGTCCGCTCGGGGCCGCGAGCATGTCGCGCACCGTTCCTTCCGGAAACACCCGCCAGTCCAGATCGGGGATCACCCGGTCCTTCGCACGTGCCTCGTCGATCGTGGTCATCGCGTCGCCGAGACTATCGCGTCCGGCAGCCGCCGGGGCGGACGCGCGCGCGGGCCGCGCTGACGCGGGCACCTCGCCGGACAGAGGGGCATCGGGCATGCGGTTCTCCTCGGGTCGACCTGGCCGCTCGTCCCCGCAGCGGCACGTTCACCCAGGATAGGGTGGCGATCGCAGTGATGACCGAATCAACGAATCCGACGCCCGCTGCGGCCGCGGCATCCGCCGTGCGCGGTCCGCCGGCGGGCAGCGGAGCCGCGCCCCGGGTCCGCCGGCGGGTCCCGTTCTGGGACAACGCGCGCTTCGCGTGCATCGCCCTGGTCGTCCTGGGACACGCCGTGCAGCGGCTGACGTACGACTCCGAGGTCGCGCTCGCCCTCTACCTCCTGGTCTACGCGTTCCACATGCCGGCGTTCGCGATCATCTCCGGGTACTTCTCGAAATCTGATGCCCCGGGCCGTCGTCAGATGGCGCGCGTGCTGACCGACATCCTCCTGCCGTATGTGATCTTCGAGTCCCTCTGGACGGTCACCAAGTGGCTCGTCGAGGGGCAGGCGAACCCGAACCCCACGCAGCCGTCGTGGACGCTGTGGTTCCTTCTCGCGCTCGGCATCTTCCGCGTGGTCCTGCCGTACCTCGCGCTGCTGCGCTGGCCGCTGCTGTGGACGATCGTGATCTCCATCGGCGCCGGTTACCTGCCGAACATCGACTCCACCCTGTCGCTGTCGCGGACCCTCGGCCTGCTGTTCTTCTTCACGCTCGGGTGGTGGCTGCGCGAGCGCGATGTGATCGACCGTCTCGGCCTCCTCCGCTCCCGCCCCTGGTGGGTGTTCGCCGCCTCGGCCGCTGTCCTGGCGGCGGCCGGCTGGCTGGCCTGGTTCTTCGTCGACGTATGGCGGGCGATGAACCTGCGGGAGTGGCTCTTCTACGACGAGAACTACTCGTCCATCGGCGGCACGGAATGGTGGGCGGGAGGCGTCCGCCTGGCGCTGGTCGGCGTCGCGATCGTGCTGTCCACGGCGTTCTTCGCGGTGCTGCCGCTCGAGACGCACTGGTGGACGCACTTCGGCCAGTACACGATGTACGTCTACCTGCTGCACTCCTTCGTGCTGTACCCGTTCCGCGAGTCCGGAGTGCTGCGCGACCTGGATCCGACGTGGATCTGGCTTCCGGTGGTCATCGTCGCCTCCGTGCTGATCGCTCTCGGTCTGGCGACCAGACCGGTGCGCACGGTCTTCCGTCCTCTCGTCGAGCCGCGACCTCGCTGGCTGTTCGCCGACCCGGCGATGCTCGACCGCGAGGGGCACCGGTCCGATCCCACCGGTTCACGGCGACCGCCGGAGCAGCCCCGTCCGGCACACCGACGCGCCGATCCACGCCAGAACGGCTGAGACCCGGCCGCGCCTGCGCCCCGGCTTAACGCTGCGCAACAAAGACGCGGATGCCGCGGCATCCGCCTACCCTCGGGTCCATGAGCGATCTCACCCTGCCGATCCTGGATCTGTCCCGGCTGGATGCCGGACCGGACGCCGCCGCGGCGTTCCGCGACGACCTTCGCGCCGCCACGCACGACGTCGGCTTCTTCTACCTCACCGGCACGGGGATCTCCCCCGAGCTCGAAGCGGACCTGCACCGGGTCGCGCGGGAGTTCTTCGCGCTGCCCGAGGCCGACAAGCTCGCCATCGAGAACGTCCGCAGCCCGCATTTCCGCGGCTACACCCGCGTCGGCGGGGAGCGCACGCAGGGGCGCGTGGACTGGCGCGAGCAGATCGACATCGGCCCGGAGCGCACCGCGGTGACGGATCCGGATGCTCCGGCGTACGCCCGGCTGATCGGCCCGAACCTGTGGCCGCAGGCGCAGCCCGAGCTGCGCGAGGTCGTCTCGCAGTGGCACGACCACCTCTCCGGCGTGGCCCGCAAGCTCCTGCGCGCGTGGGCGGTGACCCTGGGCGCCCCGGAGAACTACTTCGACCAGCACTTCGGCGAGCCGTCGACCCTGATCAAGATCGTCCGCTATCCGGGCAAGGACGACCCGACACCCCAACAAGGCGTCGGAGCGCACAAGGACTCCGGCGTGCTGACCCTCCTCTGGGTGGAACCTGGCAAGGGTGGCCTCCAGGTACAGCGTGACGGCGAATGGGTGGACGCGCCCGCCGTGCCCGGCGCGTTCGTCGTCAACATCGGCGAGCTCCTCGAGTACGCCACCGGAGGCTACTTGATTGCCACGAACCACCGGGTCGTGTCGCCGCGTTACCCGGATGACCGGATCTCGGTGCCGTTCTTCTTCAACCCGGCCCTGGACGCCCGGCTGCCGGTGATCGAGCTTCCGGCGGACCTCGCCGCCGCGGCGCGCGGCGTCACCCAGGATCCGGCCAACCCGATCCACGCCCTCTACGGCGAAAACGCCCTCAAGTCCCGGCTCAGGGCGCACCCGGACGTCGCGGCGATCCACCACGCCGATCTGGTCGCGGCCCGCGCCGCGGCATCCGCCTCGTCCTGACACGGTCCCCCGGAAACGCGAGACCGCAACGGAGCCTCCAGACTGCGGGTAAAACCCACAGTCTCGAGGTGCGGTTGCAGTCTCGGCGTCTGGCGCACGCAAAGCGAAGGGCCGCCCCACACCTGGGACGGCCCTTCGGAAAGCGATTGTGCGCTGGCGCGATTAGCGGCGCAGCCCCAGACGTTCGATCAGCGAGCGGTAACGCGCGATGTCGATGTCCTGGAGATAGCCGAGCAGACGACGGCGCTGACCGACCATCAGGAACAGACCACGACGCGAGTGGTGGTCGTGCTTGTGCTCCTTCAGGTGCTCTGTGAGGTCCTTGATGCGCTGCGTCAGCATCGCGACCTGCACCTCGGGGGATCCGGTGTCACCGGGGTGCGTCGCGTACTCTTCGATGATCGCCTTCTTAGCGTCAGATTCGAGTGGCATAGATGGGATCCCCTTCCTGCTCATTGCGCGGCGCCCGACGCCTGATGCGTGAGCTCTGTTTATCCGCGGCCGATCGAACGGCAACCTGAAGAGTCTACCAGCCGGGAGGCGCGGCGGTTAATCCGGACTTCGCCACGGGATAGCCTCGAAGGATGCCGGGACTGCGTCGCGATCACTTCATCGACCTCAGCCCGTTCCGGGCCAGTCCCGCCTTCACCCGGATGTGGATCGGATCGACGCTGGCAGGCCTCGGCGGCCAGCTGACCATCGTCGCGATCATGCTGCACATGTACGAACTGACCGGGTCCACGTTCGCCGTCGCGATGATCGCGGTCGCCGGCCTGGCTCCGATGATCATCGCCGGGCTCTACGGCGGAATGCTGGCGGATGCGTTCGACCGGCGCCGCGTCGCCCTGGTCGCCGCGACCATCACCCTCGCCTCCACCGTCCTGCTCGCCGGCATCGCGTGGGCGCAGATGGAGACAGTGTGGTGGCTGTATGCGCTGAGCATCGCCAACTCCGCCGCCAACACCGTCGTGATGGCGGCCCGGCAGGCGATCGTGCCCCGCCTGATCCCGCGCGAACTGCTGCCCGCGGCATCCGCACTCAACGGCATCACCTTCGGCATCATGGTGATGGCCGGACCCGCTCTGGCCGGCGTCATGGTGGCCTTCGCCGGCTACGCATGGACGTACTCGCTGGATGTCCTGCTCATGAGCTCGCTGTTCCTCGGACTGTGGACCCTGCCGAGCATCCGGCCCGAAGGTGTGATCGTCCGCCCGGGCCTGGAATCGCTCCGAGACGGGTGGCGGTTCCTGAAACGTGCTTCCAACATCCGGATGCAGTTCGTCCTGGACATCATCGCCATGACGTTCGGCCAGCCGCTCGCGCTTCTGCCCGCCGTGGGCGCGGTGCTGCTCGGCGGTGGGCCCATCACGACGGGCATCCTCACGGCCTCTGTCGCGGCCGGCGCATTTCTGTGCAGCCTGTTCTCCGGCCCGGTCGGCCGGGTGCGGCGACAGGGCCTGGGCATCGAGCGCGCCATCATCGTCTACGGCGGATCCATCGCGGCGTTCGGCCTCGTGCTGGGCGCCGCCGCGCTCGGCTGGTTCGCCCCTTCCGGGGTCGGTGAGACGGTCCCGAACGTGACCCTCATCGTCCTGGCCGCTCTCACCCTGGCCGTTTCCGGCGCCGCGGACAACGTCAGCTCGATCTTCCGCAGCACCATGCTGCAGGCGGCGGTCCCCGACGCGATCCGCGGGCGACTGCAGGGCGTGTTCATCGTCGTCGTGGCGGGTGGTCCCCGGCTGGGCGCCCTGTACGCCGGGACGCTCGCCACGATCGCCGCACTGTGGTTCCCGCCGCTGCTGGGCGGGCTGATCATCATCGGGTTGGTGTCCCTCCTGGTGCGGCTGAGCCCCCGCTTCCGCGCATACGACGCCGCCCACCCGGAGCCGTAGGAGGCGCGATCGGCTGTGCGGCGTAGCCGGACGGCCGTCCATCGGCGGATTTCGGACGTCGCATCCGGCACGGCGCCTGAGCGCCGTGCCGCGGAGCTAGAGTCGCCGCGTGCCCACCGAATCCCGCGCCGCCGTCCCGGCCACCGGCGACTTGGCCCGTGCCGCGAGCGGTCGTCCGCTGTCGCAGGGGTGGATCGGGGTGCAGTTCGTGCTGACCGGGGTCATCTGGGGATCCAGCTTCCTGTTCATGAAGGTCGCCCTCGAGGGGATCTCCCCCGCGCAGGTCGCCTGGTCCCGGCTGATCCTGGGAGGACTGACCCTCGGCGTCTTCGTGGCACTCCGCCGCGACACGCTGCCGCGTAGCCTCACGGTGTGGGCGCACATGACGGTGCTGGCGGTCTCGTTCTGCGTCGTGCCGTTCCTGCTGTTCTCCTGGGCGCAGCAGCACGTGACCTCCGGCCTTGCCAGCATCTACAACGCCACCACGCCGATCATGACGGCCGTGATGGCCGGGCTGCTGTTCCGCGTCGAGCGGCTCAAGCCGGTGCAGATTGCCGGCATCCTGGTGGGAATCCTCGGCGTGATGGTCATCATCGCGCCGTGGCGGGGCCTGGATCTCAACCAGAGTCTGGTCGCGCAGTTCGCGATCCTGGGGGCCACCGCCTGCTACGGCTTCAGCCTCGCGTACATGCGCAGGTTCGTCTCGCACACCGGGATGAGCGCCCTGGTGTTCTCATTCCTGAACATCGGCATCGCTGCGGTGATCATGCTCGCGCTGACCCCGTTCATCGCCCTCACCCCCGTCGCGCTGGATCCCTGGATCATCGGCAGCGTCATCCTGCTCGGCTGCCTCGGCACCGGCATCGCCTACATCTGGAACCAGAACACGTTGCGCGCGTGGGGCCCGACCCGGGCCTCCACCGTCACCTACCTGACGCCCATCGTCGGCGTCGCACTCGGCATCGCGATCCTCGGGGAGCAGGTCTCGTGGAACGAGCCGGTCGGCGCGGTCGTGGTCTTCCTCGGCATCCTGCTGGCACAGAACCGGTTGCGCCCGCGTCATTCCTCGCTGACGGGATGACAGCGGTCACTTCTTCTTGGACGTGCCCGCCTCCAGAATCGACACGATCGAGAACAACGTGAAGCACACCGCGCCGAGCCCGGTGAGGACGCGTGCGGGGACGAAGAAGTTCGGGTCGGTCGTCGCGGCCTCGGCCAGAAAAGCGGCAAAGAACAGGCATGCCAAACACGTCATGACCGGAATGATGGGGACCCTGTCAGCCAGGGGGAACTCTCGACGCCACACAGAGGCCAGCAACCAGACCTTCGAGATGATGCTGAAGCAGATCATCCCCAGTCCCAGGAGGATGCAGCCGGGAGCCACTCGCTCAGGGCGATCGGAGCTGAACAGCACAAACAGCCCCCACGCCGCAGTGGCCGCTCCCATGATCAGGACCCACACCGACCACGACCAGCGCTCGGGTTCATCGAACTGGTTGCGCACCTGGCGCACGACCGTGCCCACGAGCGCGATCAGGCTCGAGCAGATCGCAGTGAGCCCAAGAAGCACGTGGCCTGCGACGAAGTGATCGGCGCGGGCGCCGCCCACCAGCAGTACCACCGCCCAGACTCCGGCGATGAGTGTCGCCGCCACGGGGACGCCGAGCAGTGCCCATGCCATCGGGCGGCCGTATGCTTCTGCGGGCACGCCATCGCCGTGACTGCCCGCGGCGTTTCGCGGGATCAGCGTGAATGCGCTGGATGCTGCGCCCACGGTGGACACGCACGCGGCGACCAGCCCGACGCCGAAGACGACGTGCCCGGCGACGAAGGACGCGGACGATGTGTCTGAGCGCAGCCACAGGCCCCACGCCACGGTTGCGGTCGCGACGCTGTATCCCACGATGGGAAGGATGATCTTCCAGGCGCCGGCGAAGGTGTCCGTGATCTGACGGATGATGATCGCCGCCGTGGTGAACAGCGCGATGCAGATCGCCGTCAGCGCGATCAGGACGTGCCCGGCCACGAAATGGCCGGCGTCGTCACCGCCGCTCAGGACGTAGAGCCCGAATCCCAGGCAGACCGCCCCCATCAGGAGGGGGATGGCGCGGAACAGGATGCTGATTCCGTAATTCATCGGACGCCCCCCCTCACCGCCGCGCCCTCACGTACCCGCACGGCACGCTCACGGTATCCGCGGCCACGAGCGTTCTCAAGGATTCGGGGCGAGGATGGCACAGACCCGATGCCGCGCGGTGAGACGAAAGGGGGGATGCCGCGGCATCCCCCCTTGCTCCAGCGTCAGGTCACGCCTGGATGGCACCCTGCAGGTCGAGCGTGATGGTGACGTCCTTGCCGACGAGGACTCCGCCGGTCTCCAGCGCGGCGTTCCAGGTCAGGCCGAAGTCCTCACGGTTGATGACCGTCGTGGCCGTCGCCCCCGCCTTGTAGTTGCCCCACGGGTCTGCTCCGAAACCGCCGAAGTCGAACTCGAAGGTGACCGGCTTGGTGACGTCGCGGATGGTGAGGTCGCCGTCGACGAGCATCTCGCCCTTTTCGACGCGCACGCCGGTGGATACGAAGTCGATGGAGGGGTAGGTCTCCACGTCGAAAAAGTCCGCCGAACGCAGGTGAGCGTCGCGACCCTCGTCCTTCGTGTCCAGCGAAGTGGCGTCGACGTGGGCCTCCACCTTGGCCTCGAGCGGGTTCTCCGGCGCGATCAGCGTCGCGCGCTTGATGCCGAAGGCGCCGCGCACCTTGGAGATCATCATGTGGCGGACGGTGAAACCGACCTCGCTGTGGCTGGGGTCCAGCTCCCAGGTGCCGGGGCGGTAGCCGGGAACGTCGAGCGTGGTGGCGTCGGTCATTGTCTTCCTTCGTGTCCGTGGTCGCCGCAGTCAGCGACGAGTTCCCACAGGACAACCGCGGCCGCGAACGGATCTATTCCCGTGAATGGAAAAATCTTTGGAGTGTGATCATCCGGCCGCTGCCGAGGAAAGCCGAGGGGGACGGATGCCGAAGCATCCGTCCCCCTCGTGTCGGTGCGATCGTCAGCCGACGGCGATCAGATCGATCACGAAGATCAGCGTCTTGCCACCGAGGAAGTGTCCCCCGGCCGGGCCGTATGCCAGCTCCGGGGGGATCACCAGTTCGCGGCGTCCGCCCACCTTCATGCCGGGGATGCCGTCCTGCCACCCCTGGATGAGGCCGCGCAGGGGGAACTGGATGCTCTCGCCGCGATTCCACGAGGAGTCGAATTCCTCGCCGGTCTCGTACTCGACACCCGCGTAGTGGACGGTCACGGTGTCGCCGGGCTTGGCCTCGGCGCCGTCTCCGACGATCAGGTCACGGATGACCAGTTCTTCGGGGGCCGGACCCTGGGGCGCGTCGATCTCGGGCTTGGTGCGGTCATCTGTCATGAGTCCATCCAACCGCCCACACCCGCGCTGGTCAAAGCGAGAGCGCTGGAGACGGCGCCCTTGACACGACGCGCCCGACCGGGGCACCCTGATGACAGGCCGACTCAGCGCCCGGACGTCACGCAGGCTTTGCCGCGGCACCGGGCGCTGGGTTCTGTACGGCCCGCCCGGGGATGAGATCGCGCGTGCCGCGTGCCCTTGCGGATCAGGGCGCGAACATCGCCGCGCGGGCCGCCCGGGTCCGCGCCAGCAGGACGTGCTCGTCTTCGCGCGCGTCGGCATCGCGGCCGCTGATCGCGCGCTGGCGTGCTGCCGCGAGCGCCGTGGCGTCGGAGATGAACTCCTTCATGATCGCGGTGCGGTCTCCGCGCAGAGTGCGCGCCCACGCCAGCGCCGCGCGCCGGCCGGGCGCGGTCGCGAGCATGTCCACCTCCTGCGGGGTGAACCATCCCGCCGTGGCGTAGTCGCCCAGCCGCGCCCGGGTCAGCCGTGCTTCCTCACGTCGCAGCGCGATGATGCCGAGGATGAATCCGACGAACAGCGGAACCTGCAGCGTCAGATAGAGGGCGAAGAAGTCGCCGAACACGGCGGAGCCGTTCCACAGCGCATGCAGCGCCGTCGCGCCGAGCACGCCCAGCACCCATGGCCCCGCCGCCCGGCCGCCGCGTGCGCCGCGCCGGGCCGCGAGTCCGAGGGCGAAGCCGGTGACGCTGGTGAACATCACGTGCGCGAACGGGGACAGGATGCCGCGCACGAAGAAGGTCACCGAGACATCGCCCACGCCGCCCTCGATGAGGCTGATGGCGAAGTACTGGATGTTCTCGGTGAAGGCGAAGCCGGCCCCCACCAGGGCGCCGTAGACGACGCCGTCGATGGGACCGTCGAAGGCGCGACGCGCGGTCAGGAAGATCAGGTAGACCCCGAGGCCCTTCGCGAACTCCTCGACGAGGGGTGCCTGCACGACGGCGGCGAACGCGTCCCGGATCTGCGAGTCGTCCGCGCCCAGGATCATCGTGATCAGGATGTCGACACCCAGGGTGATGCCGACTGCGGCGATCGCGCCCCAGGCCACCGCGAACAGCAGCAGCCCCTTGGGCTCCGGCTCCCATCGGTCGATGATGCGCACCGCCAGCAGCACCGCGACGAGGGGGACGAACGCGAGGATCATGCCGATGATCGACGCGCCGGGACCGATGGCGTTGAGGAAGTAGCCGACCAGCCCGACCAGGATCAGTACGAGGATGCCGCTGATCCACACCGGCGCCGTGCGTCCCTTCCGCGGGGGTACCGGCACGACCGCCGGCGAGGCCGTGGCGACCGGGATCGACGCGCCGGGGGCCACGCGGGGCTGCGCGAGCGGGGAGGCGAACGCCGGCGGGGTGAGGGACGGTCGGGCGGAGGGCGTCCGGGCGTCGAACGGGCCCGGTGGATTCGTCATGCGCACAGCCTAGGGCTGCGGACCGGCCGCACCGGGCGCCCGAACCGGCGGGTAACGTAGAACAATGCGTTTCGCCCATGTGACCCTGCCTGCGTGCGAAGAGCCGAGGCTTGCGGTGGTGCAGGGAGAGACGGCGATCCTCGTCGAGGATCTCTTCGCCGGCGCCCCCCGCTATCTGGAGGAGCTCATCGCCGGCGGCGACGAACTGCTCGATCGAGTGCGGGATGCCTCGTCCCACGACGGCCCTCGGCATCCGCTCGCCGATGTCGGATTCGCCTCCGCGGTGCTCACTCCCCCGGTGGTGCTGGCGATCGGGCTGAACTACTCGGCGCACTCCAGCGAGCTGGGGCTGCAGACGGATTCCACGCCCACCGTGTTCGTGCTCTGGCCCAACTCGCTCAGCGGACACGACAAGACCACGACCTGGCCGCGGTCCCTCAGCGAGTCCATCGACTACGAGGCGGAGCTGGGCGTGATCATCGGCACCCCGGCGAAGGACGTCTCACCGGAGGACGCCCTGTCCCACGTGTGGGGCTACACCGTGGTCAACGACATCACCGCGCGCGACATCCAGTACTCCGAGGCGCAGTGGTCGCGCTGCAAGTCCTTCGACGGGTTCACCCCCACCGGACCGTTCGTGGTGACGGCCGACGAGGTCCCCGATCCGCAGGACCTGCACATCTGGACGGTCGTGGATGGACACACGCTTCAGGACGCCTCGACCAGCCAGATGGTGCGCCCGGTGGCCACGCTGGTCTCGCACCTGTCCACGTCGGCCACGCTGCTGCCCGGCACGCTGATCTCGACCGGGAGCCCCGGGGGTGCCGGGTACTCCCGCGACCCGCAGGTGTTCCTGCGGGACCGTTCCACGGTGACCGTGGGCATCGACGGCATCGGCGCCCTGACGACGCATTGCCGCATCCTGGACTGACGGCACCCCGCAACGCGAGAGCCGCCGGTGCCCTCGCGGCACCGGCGGCTCTCCCGATCAGATCGGCGTTACGAACAGGTCAGCGTCACGGTGACGCCGTTGATCTCGTGGACACCGCTGCCGTACTCCGCGCACAGACGCGCGTACTCCGCGGCAGCCGCTCCGAAAGCGATGAACAGGAAGATCGCGACGATGATGCCGATCACGATCAGCACCGAGCTGATGATGATCGCGGCCAGCGCCCAGCCGTTCGGGTATCCGGCCTTGCGGCTCTGCACGAGAGCGACGATGCCGAGGATCAGCGCGACGAGCTGGACGAAGAACGACAGGATGAACGCGACGATGCCCATGGTCTTGCCGGGAATGGTCGGGTTCGCCGGGTCGCCGTACGGTGCCGGAGGCGCTGCCGAGTAGGACTGCTGCCCGTAGGCGGGTTGATTGGCCGGCGGCGGCGCGTTGTAGGCGGGGGGCGCGGGGGGCCGGTTGTAGTCGTTGGGGGCCGGGACGTCCGGGGGCTGTGGATCGGTCATGGGAGCGCCTCTCAAGGATGCTTGGACTTCGACGCTAGCGGTCAGCGGCTCGGCGCGGCAATCCTCAGATGTCCGGCGCCCACACGCCCGGGTCGGGATCCGGGGTCGACCGCGGTATGACGGGGATCGCGGCGGTGATGATCTCCAGACCCGACAGGCGTGCCGGAGAGAGCTGCTTGATCACGTCATGGCGATCCATCAGCCCGGCCTCGACGACCAGATCGGCGACATTGCGTCCGGTCAGCAGCGCCGTCTTGGCCAGAGCAGCCGCCGCCGCATAGCCGATGAACGGCGTGAGCGCAGTGATGACGCCGACGGAGGCACCGACCATCGCACCCAGACGCTCGTGGTTGGCGGTGATGCCCACCACGCAGTTGACGCGCAGCGTGTGCATGGCCCGCCGCATCCAGGTGATGGACTGGAAGAGCGAGTGGGCGATCACCGGTTCGAACGCATTCAGCTGCAGCTGACCCGCCTCCACTGCCATGGTGACGGTCATGTCGGCGCCGACCACGGCGAAGGCCACCTGGTTGACGACCTCGGGGATCACCGGGTTGACCTTGCCGGGCATGATGCTCGAGCCGGCCTGGCGGGCCGGCAGGTTTATCTCCCCGAACCCGGCCTGCGGACCGCTGGAGAGCAGCCGCAGATCATTGCAGATCTTGGACAGCTTGACGGCGTTGCGTTTGAGCGAGGACGAGAAGGACATGAACGCGCCGGTGTCACTGGTCGATTCGACAAGATCGGTGGCAGTGTCCAGGTCCAGCCCGCTGATCTCACGCAGATGGCGCAGGACCGCCGTTCCGTAGTCCGGGTGCGTGGTGATGCCGGTGCCGATCGCGGTGGCCCCCATGTTGATCTCGCACAGCAGGTACGCGTTCTCCTTGAGGCGGCTGTAGTCCTCACCGAGGGTCGTCGCGAACCCATGGAACTCCTGCCCGAGCGTCATCGGCACGGCGTCCTGCAGCTGCGTGCGACCCACCTTGAGCAGGTCGTGGAACTCGACCGCCTTGGTCAGAAACGCCCGGCGCAGCAGATCCAGCTCCTCCAGCAGCGTGAGCAGATCCAGTCCGAGACCGACCTTGATGGCAGTGGGATACACGTCGTTGGTGGACTGGCTGCGGTTGGTGTGATCGATCGGCGACAGGAACGCGTAGTCGCCCTTGTCCCGGCCGGCCAGCTCGAGCGCGATGTTGGTGATCACCTCGTTCGCGTTCATGTTGGTCGATGTGCCCGCGCCGCCCTGGATGACGCCCACGACGAACTGGTCGTGGAACTGTCCGTCGATGACCAGCTGCGACGCTCGGTCGATGAGATCGGCCTTGGCCGGATCCAGCGCCCCGATCTCCCGGTTCGCCCGGGCGGAGGCCTGCTTGACCATCGCCAGGCCGCGGACGAGGTCCTTGTACACGGAGATGGGGCGTTTGGAGATCGGGAAGTTCTCCAGTGCCCGTGCGGTGTGGATGCCCCAATAGGCATCGGCAGGGATCTCGAGTGAGCCCAGCGAATCGGTTTCGGTGCGAGTGCGCGTCAGTGCGTCCAGAGCCATGTGCATGTCCTTGTGGGTCGATCACGGCGGTGTGAAGTTGCTTCGACCCTACCCGCGCCGGCCGCGCCGCAACCCGTACCGGCCGGACAGTGCGGGCGCTCCCGGTGTACGCGAGGGAGAGCGCGGCGGGCTGTGGTCCAGTTCGACCGCGGCGTGCCGCCGGCTCACGCCCGGCGTTTGCGTGAGAACGCCTCGAGCCTCTCGGCGGGGGTCAGCGCGGCCATCCGCTGCACCCACTCCGCGGAGAAGTAATCGCCGGTCGGAGCGTCCACCACCGGGACGACGGCGTGCGTGATGGTGTCCTCGTAGACATGGACGAGGTGGAACGACTGTCCGGCATCCATCCCGTTGACATCCACCGCCGGGCGCGCGAGGTTCATCGTGTAACAGGTGGCCGCGGCGACGCTGACCGGGATTCCGGCGAAGGTGCCGTTCGTCGAATGATGCAGATGACCGGCCAGGATGCCGCGCACGTCGGTGCCGGCAAGCACCTCGGCCAACCGCGGCTGCTCCCGCAGCTCGAGGATGTCGAACAGCGGCAGGTGCGAGGGCAGCGGAGGGTGGTGCATCGCGACGAGTGTGCCGAGGGGGGCCGGCTCGGACAGCACGGCCCGCAGCCACTGCAGCTGGGACTCGTCCAGCTCCCCGTGGTGCCAGCCGGGCACCGTGGTGTCCAGCACGACCAGGCGCAGCCCGCCCAGGTCCCGGACGCCGGTCACGGGCTGCTCGGTGGGCTCCAGGTCGAGCAGGCCACGGCGCAGGGCGGGACGCTCGTCGTGATTGCCGGCCACCCATACCACCGGCGCCCCGAGCCGCTCGGCGAGCGGTTCCACGGCGCCGCGCAGAGCCGCGTACGCCTCCGGCTCGCCGAGGTCGGTCAGGTCGCCGGTGAAGACGATGGCATCGGGGCGGATCCCGAGACGCTCGACGGCCGTGAGGGTGCGGTGCAGGTTCGCGCCGGCGTCGTAGTGCCCGCCCAGGGGTACGTTCCCGGCCAGCAGGTGCGTGTCGCTCAGGTGCACGATCGTACGCAGGGCGGGGGCGTACTGCCCGAACTGCACGGATGCCTCGTCCATGCAGTCAGCCTAAGCGCGGACGCCGACGCGCCTGCTCAGCGGGTGAGGATGATCAGCATCAGGCCGCCGAGCACGGCGAGCCCGCACAGCACGAAGCAGGCGTAGGCGCCGACCGCCGCGACCTGGCGCTGCTGCGCCGTCAGAGGGCTTTTCCGGGCCGATTTGGCTGCGGCCTTGGCTGCGCGCTTGGACTCCTTCTCGGTGATGACCGCGATCGCATCGGTGAATTCCGCCGGCGCGACGACCGGCACGCGGCCGGCGCGCACGAGAAGACGCAGCCCCAGCGAGTAGGAGCCCACCACGACGACAGCGGCCAGCAGTGCGGCGACGAAGACCTCGATGAACGCCAGCCAGTCGATGGTCAGGGTCATTTCGACTCCTCCTTGCGGGGAGCCTCGGGGGTCAGGAGCACCTCGGTCTTCGTCGGGGCGTCGGTCCTCAGCGGAGGCTCGGCTCTCCGCGGCGCGGAGCGCATGGACGCCCGCTGCCGACGGGTGGGCGGCGGGTTGCGCTTGACCTTCACGGCCGTTCCGGACTCCGCCACCTCGCTCATCGCGTTGGATGCCGTGACGGCGTTGCGCCGGGACAGCAGGAAGATCGTCAAGATGATCGCGACGGCGGCGACCGCGTCGATCAGAATGCCCCACCCGCCCAGCCAGGCGACGACCAGCGCGGCCAGTCCACCGACCGCACCCGCTGCGGGCAGGGTCAGGAGCCATCCGATCATGATCCGGCCCACGGTCCGCCAGCGGACCTTCGAGCCGCGCCGTCCCAGTCCCGACCCGATGACCGATCCGGAGGCGACCTGTGTCGTGGAGAGGGCGAAGCCGAGCGCGCTGGAGGCGAGGATCGTCGCTGCCGTGGAGGATTCGGCCGAGAAGCCCTGTGCTGGTTTGACGTCCGTCAGGCCCTTGCCCAGCGTGCGGATGATCCGCCAGCCGCCCATGTACGTTCCGAGCGCGATGGTGATGCCGCAGGCGAGGATGACCCACAGCTGCGGGTCGTCCTGCGTGGTGCTCTGCCAGCCCGCGATGATCAAGGTCAGGGTGATCACGCCCATCGTCTTCTGCGCGTCGTTCGTGCCGTGCGCGAGTGCCACCAGCGATGAGGTGAAGATCTGACCCCAGCGGAAGCCGTCGCGTCCGTCGGGTTTGGAGTCGTAGCGCCGGGTGATGGCGTACGCGATCCGGGTGGCGGCGAAGGCGATCAGCCCGGCGGTGAGCGGCGCGAGCACCGCGGGCAGGATCACCTTCCCGAGCACCACGCCGTAGTCGATGGCCATCCAGCCGGCCCCGACCAGCGTCGCCCCGATCAGGCCGCCGAACAGCGCGTGCGAGGAGCTGGACGGCAGGCCGAGCAGCCACGTGAGCATGTTCCAGGTGACCGCGCCGATCAGGCCCGCGAAGATCAGCGGCAGGAACGCCGCGGAATTGATCTCGTCCTCGCGGATGATGCCGTGCGAGATGGTCTTGGACACCTCGGTGGACAGGAAGGCGCCGACCAGATTCAGGACCGCGGCAAGCAGCACCGCGACCTTGGGCTTGAGTGCACCGGTGGCGATGGGCGTCGCCATCGCATTCGCGGTGTCGTGGAAGCCGTTCGTGAAGTCGAAGAACAGTGCCAGTCCGATGACCAGCACGACGATCAGGGTTGCGGTTTCCACCGTTTGCTTTCCGAGAGAGTGAAAGTAAGGGGTGCCGACGTGATCGGCGTCTGCGAACGAAGAGTTCACGGGGAATTCAGGAACCGGCAACCGGCCAGAAGAATCCTTACACCGGCCAACTCTGCGGTCAACTCAGCCAGTTGCCAGGCTCGGCCCGCGCAGGCCTCCCGTTGCGCCCGGGCGCGGCATCCCCCATGGTGTTCAGTGGTGGTCGATCGCCCGCGCCGGGGCGGATTCGGGGGCAGATGAAGAAGTGGTCCGTCGTCCTGATCCTCAGCGCGGCCCAGTTCGTGATGGTCCTGGACGGCACGGTGATGAACGTGTCGATCTCGACGGTGGTGGCCGATCTGCACAGCACGGTCACCGCTATGCAGTCGGCGATCACGTTCTACACCCTGACCATGGCATCGGTGATGCTGCTGGGCGCCAAGCTCGGCGACGTCTGGGGTCGCCGCCGCGCGCTCGTGATCGGCTCCCTGATCTATTCCGCCGGCTCACTGACCACGGCGCTGAGCCCGAACATGGCGGTGCTGTTCCTGGGCTGGTCGATCTTCGAGGGGCTCGGCGCCGTCCTGGTGATCCCCGCGGTGGCCGCACTGATCGCCGACAACTACGACGGCCGGGATCGGATCACCGCATTCGCGGTGATCGGGGCGGTCTCCGGTGGCGCGGTGGCTGCGGGACCGCTGATCGGGGGCTTCATCACGACGTACCTCAACTGGCGGTGGGTGTTCGCCGGCGAGGTCGTCATCATGATCATCGTGGTGCTCTTCGCCGGGCGCATCGGCGAAACGTCCTCGCGCCGCAGCATCCGGATCGATCTGCTGAGTGTGCTGATGTCCGCGGCCGGCCTGGTGGCGGTCGTGTACGGGATGCTGCAGACCAAGACCTGGGGATGGATCGTGCCGCTGCACTCCCCCGAGGTCGACGGCGTCGAGATCGCTCCGCTCGGCATCTCGTTGAGCGCGTGGCTCATCCTCGCCGGCATCGTGCTGCTCGTCCTGTTCTTCTCCCGACAGCGTCACCTGGTCGCGGCCGGCCGCGAGCCGCTCCTGCACGTGGACCTGCTCTCCATCCGGCAGCTGCGCAGCGGGCTGAGCGTTCTGGGCGCGCAGTACGCGATCACCGCCGGCCTGTTCTTCATGGTGCCGGTGTACCTGCAGATGACCCTGGGACTGGATGCGCTGGAGACCGGCGTGCGGATCTTCCCGCTCTCGGTCTCGCTGATCGTCTTCTCATTCGTGGGAACCCGGTTGTCGTCGCGATGGTCCCCGCGCCGGATCGTGCGAATCGGCCAGTGGATCCTGGTCGCCAGCTCGATCCTGCTGCTGACCGCCGTGGAGCCACAGCTGGCCGGCCTCGCCTTCGGTGCCGGCATGTTCTTCGCGGGGACGGCGCTGGGACTGCTGGCCTCTCAGCTGGGCAACGTCAACATGTCGGCCGTGACCGAGAAGGACACCAGCGAGGTCGGCGGTCTGCAAGGCGTGTTCCAGAACCTCGGCTCCTCTCTGGGCACCGCGCTGATCGGCTCGATCCTGATCGGCGCCCTGGCCACCTCTTTCGCCGGCGGGGTGGGCGCCAGCGACCTGTCCGAGCAGACGAAGTCGATCGTCGACGAGCGCACCGAGGGTGGCGTCGCGATCGTGCCTGCCTCGAGCGTCGACACGATCGCCGGCGAGGCGGGGCTGGACAGCGACGACGCCACCACGCTCGAGCAGATCTACGTGGATTCGCAGCTCACATCGCTGCGGATTGCTCTGTTCGGTCTGATCGTGCTGGCCGTCCTCTCGCTGCTGGTCTCGCGTGGCATCCCGAACCAGGTGCCGCTCCCGCGCGCGGCGGCTCAGCCGGCTCCCCCGGGCTAGCGGCGACCGTGCGCCGGAATTCGTCGGATACCGTGGGACGGTGACCACCGACGCCGTTCCCCCCAGCCCGCCCGTCGCCGCGCGCAATCCCGTCATCCGCAGCCATCACGGCGACGACGTGCAGGACGCATACGAGTGGTTCCGCGGCAAAGAGGACGCCGCGGTCCTGGCGCACCTGGAGGCCGAGAACGCCTACACCCGCGCGCGCACCGCGCACCTGGCCGGACTGCGGGAGGAGATCTTCACCGAGATCAAGGGACGCACGCTCGAGACCGATCTGTCCGTGCCGACGCGCCGCGGCGACTGGTGGTACTACGGCCGCACCGTCGAGGGCAAGCAGTACGGCATCCAGTGCCGCGCGCCACTGGCCGCCCCGGACGACTGGACACCGCCGGACTTGGCCGGCGACGCGCCGGTCGCCGGCGAGCAGGTCCTGCTCGACGGGAACGTCGAAGCGGACGGCCACGAGTTCTTCTCGCTCGGCAGCTTCGAGGTGACCACCGCCGGTGACCTCATGCTCTACGGAGTGGACGTCGCCGGCGATGAGCGCTACACCGTCCGGGTGCGCGACCTGGTCTCCGGCGCGCAGCTGCCCGACGAGATCCCCGACACCTTCGCGGGCGCGACGTTCTCGCCCGACGGCCGGTTCATCGTCTACACGACCGTCGATGACGCGTGGCGTCCGGACACCGTGTGGCTGCACGAGCTGGGCACGCCCGTCCAGAGCGACGAGAAGCTCTTCCACGAGCCGGACGAGCGGTTCTGGGTCGGCGCGGGCTTCACCCGCAGCGACCGCTTCCTCGTGATCGGGATGGGCTCGTCCATCACCTCCGAGGAATGGCTGGTGGATGCCGGCGACCTGCGTTCCGCGCCCCGTGTGATCTGGCCGCGCAGGGAGGGCGTCGAATACGACTCCTCGCATGCCGTCATCGACGGCGAGGACGTGCTGTTCATCCTGCACAACGACGGCGCTCTGGATTTCGAGCTGGTCCGGGTGACGGCATCCGATCCCACCGGAGCACGCGAGATCGTCGTGCCGCACCGTCCCGGGCAGCGCCTGCTGGGAGTTTCGACGTTCCGGGACTGGGGGGTCATCGCCTATCGCCGCGCCGGGCTCGCCCGGCTCGGGATGCTGGACTACTCGGACGGGTCCGTCGCGGAACTCGAGTTCGACGAGCCGCTGTACTCCGTCGGCAGCGGCGGCAACCCGGAGTGGGCTCCGCCGCTCATCCGCCTCGGCTACGGCTCCTTCGTCACCCCCGGCACCGTGTTCGACTACGAGGTCGCCACCGGCGAGCTGCTGCTGCGCAAGCGGCAGCCCGTGCTGGGCGGATACGAACCCGAGGACTATGGGCAGGCGCGCGTGTGGGCGACGGCGCAGGACGGCACGCAGATCCCGCTCTCACTGGTCTGGAAGCGCTCGTTCGGCGAGCCCGGCCAGACGTCCCGTCCGGTTCACCTGTACGGGTACGGCTCCTACGAGCACTCGATCGAGCCGGGCTTCTCGATCCCCCGCCTGTCGGAGCTGGATCGCGGCGTGATCTTCGCCGTCGCGCACGTGCGCGGTGGCGGGGAGATGGGGCGCCAGTGGTACGAGGACGGCAAGCTGCTGAACAAGCGCAACACGTTCACCGACTTCGTCGACAGCGCGCGGCATCTGATCGACCACGGGTACACCAGCCCGGACCGCCTGGTCGCCGAGGGCGGCAGCGCGGGCGGGCTGCTGATGGGCGCGATCGCCAACCTCGCGCCCGAGCTGTTCGCCGGCATCCTGGCGGATGTGCCGTTCGTGGACGCGCTGACCACGATCCTGGACCCGTCCCTGCCGCTCACGGTCATCGAGTGGGACGAGTGGGGCGATCCGCTGCACAACGCGGACGTGTACGCGTACATGAAGTCTTACTCGCCGTACGAGAACGTGCGATCGGATGCCGCGTACCCGAAGATCCTCGCGGTGACCTCACTCAACGACACCCGGGTGATGTACGTCGAGCCTGCCAAGTGGGTGGCGCGGCTGCGGGAGGTCGGCGCCGATGCGCTGCTGAAGTGCGAGATGGTGGCCGGCCACGGCGGGGTCAGCGGCCGGTACAACGCGTGGCGGGAGCGCGCGTTCGAGCTCGCCTGGCTGCTGGATGTCTTGGGCGTCGCTGACGCCTGACCCGTGCCCGGGTGCGGGCCGGGGTCTGGGGCTGGGGCTGGGGCTGGGTCTGGGTCTGGGTCTGGGTCTGGGTCTGGGTCTGGGTCTGGGTCTGGGTCTGGGGCCGCGGCCCGGTGCCCGCGCCGCGGCATCCGTCCCCTCTGCGCGTGTCCCGGTTGTTGTTGCCACCGGGGCGCTGGGGCAACAACAACCGGGACACAGCAATCGGGCGACCGCTCCTCCCCAGGGCAGCTCCGCGCCGGACATACGCACCGACCCGGCGGCGTGGGCATGAGGAGCCGCGGCACCGGATCATGATTCAGGATGCCGCGTCCCTCAGAACTACCCGACGACCTCCGCGATCGCGGGTTCAGCTTCGCCGAGGCGATTGCCGCCGGCGTCACGCCGCAGCGGCTGCGCGCCGCCGACCTGTCCGCGCCGTTCCACGGCATCCGAATCGCCGTGACTGCGGACCAGGACGCTCCGCCGTCGCTGCGCCACCAGTGCGAGGTGATCGCCCCGCGGCTCAGGGACTTCCAGTTCTTCAGTCACGAGACCGCGCTCGCCCTCGTCGGAGCACCGCTGCCGCGGTGGCCGCACCGTCCCGGCATCCACGTGTCCGCCCACCGTCCAGCCCGCGAACCACGCACGCGGGGTGTCGTCGGGCACCGGCTGCAGACCCGTGAATCCGCCGTGACGCTCGTGGACGGGCTTCCCGTCGAGCACCCCGTGCGCGCCTGGCGCCAGGCCGGGATCGCCTGGGCGATCGATGATCTGATCGCCGCCGCCGATTTCCTGATCGCCCGCCGCCGCCCGCTGGCGACGATCGACGAGCTGCGCGAGGAAGTGCGGACGATGGGAGACGTCTCCGGACGCATGCTCGCGCGGGCGCTCCGTGAGGTGCGCGCAGGGGCGGAGTCGCCGGAGGAGACCCGGCTTCGACTCGTCCTCACTCGCAACGGCCTTCCGGAACCGGAGCTGAATTGGGAGCTGCGGGATGACCGCGGACGGCTCATCGCCCGGCTGGACCTGGCGTATCCGGCTCTTCGCGTCGGCGTGGAGTATGACGGTCGCGTGCACGCGGATGACCCGCGCCAGTTCGAGGCCGACGCCGATCGATGGAGTGCGATCGCGCGCGCGGGGTGGACCCACGTGCGGATCCTGCGTCATCACATGCGCGGGCGTCCTCCCCGCGCGGTCGACATGGTCCGCGACGCCCTGTATGCAGCGGGCTGGGCGCGCCCACGAGGTGGGTGATAGCCCCCGCTCCCACCCCGGCGGCACGGCCGCGGCGGCACGGCCCCGGCGGGAGGGCCGCGCTGGCCGCGTCCCGCGACCGGCGATGTCCCAGTCGTCGTTGCCTGCGGGCGTCCCCGCACCGGCGCAGCCACCCGTGTCCCAGTTGTCGTTGCCTGCGGAGCCTCCGAGCAACAACAAGTGGGACACCCAGGGTCAGCGGATGCCGGAGCGTCCGCCTCACAGCCGCCGCAGCCCCGCACCGCCCCGGCCGCCGCGGCCACCCGTGTCCCAGTTGTCGTTGCCTGCGGAGCCTCCGAGCAACAACAAGTGGGACACCCAGGGTCAGCGGATGCCGCAGCGTCCGCCTCACAGCCGCCGCAGCCCCGCACCGCCCCGGCCGTGTCCCACTTGTCGTTGCCTGCGGGGCCTCCGAGCAGCAACAAGTGGGACGCGCGAGCGGGAGGCTCAGCCGAAGAGAGCTGCGGCTTCTTCGTAGCGGTACAGCGGGACAGTGTTGAGCTCCCCGAGCGCGTCTGCGAACGGGACGCGGACGATGTCGGTGCCGCGCATCGCGACCATCTGCCCCCATGAGCCCTCCACGATCGCATCCGCGGTGTGCAGACCCAGACGGGTGGCCAGCACGCGATCGAACGCGGAGGGCGATCCGCCGCGCTGGATGTGCCCGAGGACGGTCGAGCGCGTCTCGATGCCGGTGATCCGCTCGATCTCGGGTGCGAGGACCTCGCTGATGCCTCCGAGCCGGGGACGGTTGAACGCGTCCAGGCCCTTGTCGCTGTAGGCCCCCTCCATGCCGGTGAGCGTGAAGCCCTCCGAGACGACCACGAGGGGCGCCCGGCCGCGGTCGTGCGCCTTGGACACCAGGTCGCAGATGTCCTCGATCGACATCGGCACCTCGGGGATGCAGATGGCGTGCGCGCCCGCCGCGATCCCCGCATGCAACGCGATCCACCCCACGTGCCGGCCCATGACCTCGGCGACCATGCATCGCTGGTGCGAGTCGCCGGTGGTGCGCAGCCGGTCCATCGCCTCCGTGGCGATGTTCACCGCGGTGTCGAAGCCGAACGAGTAGTCGGTCCCGCGCAGGTCGTTGTCGATCGTCTTGGGAACGCCCAGCACGTTGATGCCATCCCTGGCGAGCCGGTCAGCCGCTGCGAGGGTGCCCTCGCCGCCGATCGCGACGATGCCGTCGATACGGTGCCCGTACAGCGTCTTGGAGATGTTCTCCGCCCCGCCGCGGGGCCCGTCGTACGGGTTGGTGCGGCTGGTGCCGAGGATGGTGCCGCCCACCTTGGACAGACCCTTCACCTCGTGCCGGGTGAGGGGGAAGAAGTCGGCATCCACGACGCCGCGCCACCCGTCGCGGATGCCGACGAACTCGACGTCGTAGTTGGTCGTTCCCTTCAGCACGATGCCCCGGATGACCGCATTGAGTCCGGGGCAGTCGCCGCCGCTGGTCAGGATGCCGATCTTCATGGGTGTGGTCCTCGCTGTCGGATTTCGATCGGGCGGCGCTGCCACCCCCGACCCTACCGCCGGGGGTGCGGCCGCCGCATGCGTCGGCCGGTGACGCTAGTCCGCCCCGAGCGCCTGACGCACCAGGTGCATCAGCGCCGAGAGCTGCACGGAATCGCTCGACTGCGGGTCGACAGCTTCGCCGTCCAGCGCACGCTGCGCCAGCCCCTGCTTGGAGTCGATGAGTTCGGCGATCTTCGTGTCGATCGTGTGCGCCGCGATGATCCGCCACGCGGTGACCGGCTCGTCCTGCCCGATGCGGTGCACCCGGTCGATCGCCTGCGTCTGCTCGGCGGCGGTCCAGGACAGCTCCGCCAGGACCACGTTGGATGCCGCCTGCATGTTCACCCCGACGCCTGCCGCGGTCAGCGAGCAGACCGCGACGCCGATGTCCGGGTCGTTGTTGAACGCGTCGATCGCCTGCTGGCGGGCCGGAGTGGTCTGGTCGCCGCGCACCGAGATCGTGCGCAGACCCGCGGCGGCGAAGTGCGCCTCCGCGGCATCCATCACGTCGATGTGCTTGGCGAAGAAGACGACCTTGCCGACGGATCGCTGCAGCTGCACGGTGTAGTCCGCCGCCAGCAGCGCCTTGGCCTGTCCGATCTTGCGGACCATGGTGAAGACGTTCTCCGAGCCGGTGCCGGCAGCCTTGGACTCGTCCAGTTCGTTCTGGGCCACGAGTCGCACGATGTCCGGATCGATCTCGCCGGGTGCCAGCCCGCGGGCTCCACGGGCGTCGATGATCCGGCGGTACCGGTCGGCCAGACGTGCGCCGAGCTCACGCTCGGCCTGGCGGATGCTGCGCCCGAACTCGTCGTCCAGCTCGACCGGAAGATCGGCCACGAGCTTGTCGGGCAGGTCGGCGGCGACGTCCTTCTTCTTGCGCCGGACGATCCCCATCGAGATGACCGCCTTGCGGGCTTCGGGATAGAACGCCTTGTCGGCCGGAGTCAGACCCGTCTCGTCCAGGCGCTCCATCAGGAGCGGACCGGGCTTCTCACCCGTGGTCCAGCCGAGGAAGCGCCAGATCGCGTCGAAGTCCTCGACGTCGTTGATCAGCGGTGTACCGGTCAGCGCCAGCAGGAGCGGGTCGCGCACCTGCTCGCGGATGCGGGCGGCCAGGGCGAGCACGTTCTGCGAGCGCTGCGAGCTGAGGTTCTTGATGAAGTGCGCCTCGTCGACGACCATGCCCTTCAGCCCGATCGAGCTGAGCCAGGCCAGGTGACGGTCCAGGATCTCGTAGTTGACGATGAAGACGTCCGCGAAAGCGTCGACGTCCTCGCCGTCGCCGGAGATCACGGTGGCGCGACGCTGCGGCGTCCAGCGCTCGACCTCGCGGGCCCAGTTCATCTTGACCACGTTCGGCACCACGGCCAGCAGCGGGTAGGCGCCCGCGACGGATGCCGCGAGTACGGATTCCGCGGTCTTGCCCAGTCCCGGCTCGTCAGCGAGCAGGAACGTGCGGTGCCCGGCCCGGACCGATTCGAGGAAGCGCGACTGGTGCACCATGATCTCGGAGCCCTTGGGCGAGAGCCGGTCGAACTCGGGAACCGGG
Organism: Microbacterium sp. zg-B185; assembly: GCF_030246885.1. Lineage (NCBI taxonomy): Bacteria > Bacillati > Actinomycetota > Actinomycetes > Micrococcales > Microbacteriaceae > Microbacterium > Microbacterium sp. zg-B185. Next base: position 969,648 of record NZ_CP126739.1, on the reverse strand, counting down.
GGAAGCTCCATCGAGGCCTGCCCGCCGCCGGCGCCGGTTTCGAACGCCTTGTACAGCGGCCCCATCAGCTCCCAGCCGTCCAGGCGACGACGCGGCGTCTCCTTCGGCGCGTGGGAGGTCAGATCCGGGGCGAGGAACGGATTGGCCATCTGCCGGGACTCGATGCTCGGAGGGATGACCTGGCGCTCGGCCAGGGCGGCCGGCACCACGGTCGCCGTCTGCGGGGCGACGTCGGTGATGATCAGTTCGTCCGGCGCCAGTTCGGCACCGGATTCCAGCAGCCAGTCGCGGCGCATCCGTCGTGCGACCGGCGACGCCGCCTGGTCGACCTCCAGCAGCTGGATCAGCGACGTGTCGCGTGCGGCGGTCTTGGCCAGGATCGTCGCGACCCCGTCCAGCCGCTTGAGCAGCTCGGCACGGGCCGCGTCGGCCAGCTCGGTGTCCGCCTTGACCCGCGCACGCTCTTCACGCACCAGGAAGGCGATCACCTGGAACTTGACCCGGTTGGTGGGCCCGAGCTTGCCGCGCTGGGCCTTCGCCTCCACCTCACGCACCTTGCGGGCGAGGATGGGGATGATCGGCGCCTCGTCGTCGCGGCGCGAAGACGAGGGCTTCCTGCGGCGCTGTGCCGCAGAGCCGTGGGCGGCAGTTGCCGTGGTCGGCATGCTCCTCCTGAGCGTGTGTACCGGATACTCCGGCGGATGACCGGTCGGGACCGGAGATGTCGGCGTGCTCCCGCGGGCGGCATACGCCGTCACGAACGCGGGACGGGATGTCGCCGCCTCCGGGCCGCGGGCACTCGCTTCTGCGAGCTGCGGCCGTGTCGGGACGAGATCCTCGCGGACCAGTCTAGCGGAATCGCGCGGGTTTCAGCCCCAGAGGGTGGCGACGATGTCTTCGGTGTATCCCTCGGGCGCGAAGTTGATCGTCGCAGTCGAGACCCAGCCGTTGCCGCGCAGGACGTGCGTCTCGGTCAGCTCCACCTGATTGTCGTCGAGGTCGATGACGGTCTGCGTGTATCGGCAGATGGTGCCCTCGCCGCTGGGCTCGCAGGCGAACCCGGAGTTCGCGAACGCGTCCAGGAGCGCTGTGGACTGTGCGGCGTCGACGAGGGAGACGTTCGTGGCCAGGCCCGTCTCGCTGGGCAGGCCCCACGAGCAGCGGATGGTCGGGATGCCGGAGCTGAGGATCTCGAGCGCTCCGACCACCTGGGTGGAGGTCATCGTGACGCCGGGGTCGTTCAGTGGCGCCTGCTCCTGCAGAGCGGCGAGCATCCCCGGGGAGTAGAGCTGTTCGCACGCCGTCGGCAGCTCGATGGAGTCACCGGCGGCGGCTGTCTCGGTCGGGGTCGGAGTCGGGGCGGCGGTCGCGGACGGGGTCGTCGAGGGTGACCGACTCGCGGTCGGCGACGGCTCGGGCTGACAGCCGGCCAGGCCGAGGCACAGCGCGATCGCCGCTGCGACGCCGGCGGCGGCGCGCGCGGGCGCCGAGCGACGCGAGGACGCGGGGGACATGGAACCTCCGGTATCGGGATCCCGGTCGATGGCTACTGCTGGACGGCGACACTCTGCTGCCACGTTGACAGTGTTGCGGGATCGTCGGTCACGATACCGTCCACACCGAGGGCGGTGACCTCATCCCACTGCGTGTTGCTGTTGAGGGTGTACACGACGACCCGGATCCCGGCCGCGTGCAGCTCGTCGACGATCTCGGAACGATCCAGGAGCGCGCGGCGGCTCACCACGATCCCGCGCACCCCGGCCTCCCGCGCCGCACGGACGAGGTCGCGCGGAAGGTGACGCAGGATGAAAAGCCGCGGGACCACCGGCGAAGCCGTGCCGACGGCGGCGAGGGTCCGCGCGTCGAAGCTGGAGACCGCGATGCGCCGCTCGAGCCGGCGCACCGTCACCTCGGCCATCAGCGCCGCCACGGCCGCGGCATCCCACTGTCCCTTCAGCTCGACGATGGCGCGGTGGCTGGAGTCCGCCAGAACGTCGAGGAACTCGTGGAACGTCGGCACCGGCGTGCCGGCGTACTCGTCGGAGAACCAGGACCCGGCATCCAGTGCCTGCACCTGGGCGAGGGTGAGTGTGGACAGGGCGCCGGAACCGTCCGTGGTGCGGTCCACGGTGACATCGTGCATGAGCACGGGATGCCGGTCGGCGGTGAGGGCGACATCCACCTCGACGTAGTCGAAGCCGCCCGCCAGCGCAGCCGAGATGGCCGGGAGGGTGTTCTCCGGGGCTGCCGCACCGCCGCCGCGGTGGCTGGCGATGAAAGCCGCCTCACCTGCTGTTCGGGTCGAACCGAGCAGCTCCGTCGCACTCACGCGCGCCGGCGTCGCCCCCAGGAAAGCGATGATCAGGCTCGCGACGGCGAGCACGCCGACGATCAGCAGCGCGTGCAGCCGGCTCCGGAGCGGATCGGCGACGGGGTCGTCGGGCATCGGGCATGTCCTCCGGCGGTTCCCACGTCCGCGTCGACGTGTTCGACCACCCTACATGCGTCGTTACCTTTCCGTTATCGAGCCCGTGCGGGGTCCGTCAGAGCATGCTCTTGGTATGCCAGACCGTCTTGGTCTCGGTGAAGGCGCTGATCCGGTCCAGACTCGGGGCCGCGGCATCGGGGCCCTCTTCGGGAGTGAGGACACGCTTCAACGTGTCCGCCGCCGCGATCTGCAGGTCCACCCAGTCCAGGCTTCCCGCTCCGACCAGGTCCAGGGCGTTCACGTCCGCGTGGGAGGCGAGCCAGGGTGCGATCTCGGCCGGTGAGCCGGTGAGGACGTTGACCACTCCCCCGGGCACGTCCGAGGTGGCCAGCACCTCGGCCAGGGTGATGGCCGACAGCGGCAGCCGCTCACTGGCGACCACGACGACCGTGTTGCCGGTCACGAGCGGAGGGGCGACGGCGGACACGAGCCCGAGCAGGGAGGAGTCCTGCGGCGCGATGACGGCGACCACCCCGGTCGGCTCGGGCACCGAGATGTTGAAGTACGGTCCTGCGACGGGGTTCGCATTGCCGGTGACCTGCGCGTGCTTGTCGGTCCACCCGGCATACCAGACCCATCGATCGATGGCCTCGTCCACCTGTGCCGATGCCGCGGCGACGCCGGCGCCCTCGAGGCGCACGATCTCGTCGATGAACTGCGCGCGTCGGCCCTCGAGCAGTTCGGCGATCCGATACAGCACCTGACCGCGGTTGTACGCGGTCGCGCCCGACCAGGCCTTCAGCGCGCCGCGCGCGGCCACGATCGCGTCGCGGGCGTCCTTGCGCGATGCCTTCGCGACGTTCGCGAGGAATTCGCCCTTGGTCGTTTCGATCGCGTAGGTCCGTCCGGATTCGCTGCGCGGGAAGGCGCCCCCGATGTACAGCTTGTAGGTCTTGGGTACGGCGAGGCGGGTCATCGCTTCGCTCCCTTCTTCGCGGCGCGCGGGGTTCGGGCGGCAAGCGACGGCGCCGGGGCGGCGGCGATCGCCGCGCGGCCGGCACGTGGAGCTGATGAGCCCGGGGCCAGGTAGGCGGCCAGCCCGTGTCGGCCGCCCTCGCGGCCGTACCCGGACTCCTTGTAGCCGCCGAACGGCGACGCGGGGTCGAACCGGTTGAATGTGTTCGCCCAGACCACACCGGCGCGCAGACGGTCGGCGACGGCGAGGATGCGGGAGCCCTTGTCGCTCCAGATGCCGGCGGACAGCCCGTACGGAGTGTTGTTGGCCTTGGCGATCGCCTCGGCGGGGGTGCGGAAGGTCAACACCGACAGCACCGGCCCGAAGATCTCCTCGCGTGCGATGCGGTGACTGGCCTGGACGTTGGTGAAGATCGTCGGCGCGAACCAGAATCCGCTGTCCGGGATCACGCAGTCGGCGCTCCACCGCTCCGCGCCCTCGTCTTCGCCGACCTTCGTCAGCGCGCGGATGCGATCCAGCTGCGCGCGCGAGTTGATCGCGCCGATGTCGGTGTTCTTGTCCAGCGGATCGCCGAGGCGCAGGGTGGACAGCCGCTGCTTGAGCCGGTCGATGACCTCGTCATGCACGCTCTCCTGCACCAGCAGCCGGCTTCCCGCGCAGCACACATGGCCCTGGTTGAAGAAGATGCCGTTCACGATGCCCTCGATCGCCTGATCGATCGGCGCGTCGTCGAAGACGATGTTGGCGGCCTTGCCCCCGAGCTCCAGGGTGAGCTTCTTGCCCGAGCCGGCGACCTGCTTCGCGATCGCCCGGCCGACGCCGGTGGAGCCGGTGAAGGCGACCTTGTCGACATCGGGATGCGCGACCAGGGCCGCGCCGGTCTCACCCGCGCCGGTGATGATGTTGACCACGCCAGGGGGGAGGTCGGCCTGCTGCAGGATCTCGGCGAAGACGAGCGCCGACAGCGGGGTCGTCTCGGCCGGCTTGAGCACGACCGTGTTGCCGGCGGCCAGTGCGGGGGCGATCTTCCACGCCAGCATCAGCAGCGGGAAGTTCCAGGGGATGACCTGTCCGGCCACGCCGAGCGCCCGCGGATCGGCGCCGAGCCCGGCGTAGTCCAGCTTGTCGGCCCACCCCGCGTAGTAGAAGAACCAGGCCGCGACCAGAGGGACGTCGACGTCGCGGCTCTCCTTGATCGGCTTGCCGTTGTCCAGGCTCTCGGCCACCGCGAGCTCCCGCGCCCGCTCCTGGATGAGGCGCGCGATCCGGTAGAGGTACTTTCCGCGATCGCGGCCGCTCATCTTCGACCAGGTCTTGTCGTAGGCGCGGCGTGCGGCGGCGACGGCAGTGTCGACGTCGGCCTCGCTCGCGGAGGAGATCATCGCGATGTGCGACTCGTCGGCGGGCGAGATGGTCGCGAAGCTCGCGCCGGTGCCCTCGACGAACCTGCCGTCGATGAACAGCCCGTACTCGTCCCGCAGATTCAGGATGCTGCGCGACTCGGGCGCGGGGGCGTATTCGAGGAATGTCATGGAATCCCTTTCGAGGAGCCGCCGACGGCGGCGATGCGAAATCGGACGTGCGGCGGAGTCCGGCGGTCGCCGATCAGTCGATGGTCACGTAATCGGCGCCGGAGTACGCGCCGGTGCGGATCTTCTGCCGCTGCAGCAGAACGTCGTTGAGCAGGCTGGACGCGCCGTAGCGGAACAGGTGCGGCTGCAGCCACTCCTCACCGACCGTCTCGGCGACCGTCACCAGGTATTTGATCGCGTCCTTGGAGGTGCGGATGCCGCCGGCCGGTTTGACCCCGATCTTCTCGCCGGTGGCGCGGTGCCAGTCGCGGACGACTTCGAGCATGAGCAGCGTCGTGGGCAGCGTCGCAGCCGGCTGCACCTTGCCGGTGGAGGTCTTGATGAAGTCGCCGCCGGCGAGGATCGCCAGCCACGACGCACGTTTGATGTTGTCGTAGGTGTTCAGCTCGCCGGTCTCCAGGATCACCTTCAACGACGCGTACGAGCCGTCGGCCCGGCGGCAGGCCTGCTTCACGCGGGCGATCTGGTCGAAGACCACGCCGTACCGGCCGGCCAGGAAAGCGCCGCGGTCGATCACCATGTCGATCTCGTCCGCACCGCCCGCGACGGCATCCGCGGTGTCGGCGAGCTTGACCTCCAGCGACGCGCGACCGCTCGGGAAGGCGGTGGCCACCGCCGCGATCGACACGAGTCCGTCGTCCGGGTCGCCGTGCGCGCCGCCGAGCGCCGCGACGGCATGCGGCACCATGTCGCCGTAGACGCAGACGGCCGCGACCCGCGGGCAGGTGGGGTCCGCGGCGTCCGGCGACAGTGCCTTCGCGACCAGTGATCGCACCTTTCCGGGGGTGTCGGCGCCCTCCAGCGTGGTCAGGTCGATCAGCTGGATGATCTTGTCCAGCGCCCACGCCTTCGAGGTCGTCTTGATCGAACGGGTCCCGAGCCCGGCCGCGCGCTGCTCGAGCCCGACCGCATCCACGCCGGGAAGACCGTGCAGGTAGCGGCTCAGGGTGGTGTCGTCCGGTTCTCCGCCGAGCAGCTCCACGGCGCGTTCGGGCAAGGTCTGCAGGTCGGTCCGGCTCATCGCTCTGTCTCCTTCTTCAGCACGCCGCGAGGGTGGTGCCGTGTGCAGTCCGCGACGCACGGGCACTCATCCGCTGCCGTGCGGGCCGGCGACCCCGTCCGGGTCCCCGCCGCGCTGCCGCGATCGCGTCGGCGGCGAGCTTCGATCCGAGTCTCAAGCCTACCCCTGCGCTTCGTCCCGCGGCCGTGAGCCACCTGCCTCGCCCGCGCGGCAGGAGTGGGCCGAGCAGCGCCGCATCGCCGGCCGTCGCGGGATCGCCGGGGTGCAGGCGATGACCGACCCACGGCCGCGGACGAGGTCAGGCCAGCACCGCGCGAACCCGCCCGACGTCGTCGGTGATCTGCGCGATGAGCGTGTCGATCCCTGAGAATGTCGTCATTCCGCGGATGCGGGCGACGAACTGGATCTCGACGTCCCGGCCGTACAGGTCCAAATCGGTCTCGTCGAGCACGTACGCCTCGACCTGACGGACGGCGACATCGTCGAAGGTCGGGTTCACGCCGACGGAGATGGCGGCCGGATACCGCGCACCGCGGCGCAGCCCGTCGGCCGAGCCCTGGTCCACGAGCCAGCCGGCGTACACGCCGTCGGCGGGCACGAACCCCTCCAGGTCAGGCGACAGGTTCGCGGTCGGAAAGCCCAGTTCGCGGCCGCGCTTCAGACCGTGCACGACTTCGCCCCACACCGACGCGGGGCGACCGAGAAGCTTCGCCGCCGTCTCGACGTCGCCCGCCGCCAGCAGCTCCCGGATCCACGTCGAGGAGACCCGGCGGCCCGCGTCGATCGCGCGCACATCGTCGACGACGTCAACGTCGAACCCGAACCTGGCGCCCAGCTCCCGCAGGACCTCGGGGTTGCCCGCACCGCCTCGGCCGAACCGGAAGTCGCGGCCGACCAGCACGGTGCGGACCTTGAGCGCGTCCACCAGCACGCGCTGGACGAACTGCTCGGCGGTGAGGTCGGCCAGTTCCCGATCGAAGCGCAGCACCAGCGCCGCATCGATGCCCGTCTCGGCCAGCAGGTGCACCTTCTGGTGCACGCCGATCAGGTCGGGCGGGCACACCTCTGGGCGAAGCAGCGCGAGCGGGTTTCGATCGAAGGTGACCGCGACGACCTGCGCGTCTCCGGTTGCGGCATCGACCCTGGCTCGGTCCAGCACGGCCCGGTGCCCGGAGTGCACTCCGTCGAATTTGCCGATCGCGACGATGGACGGACCGAAGTCCGCGGGGACCTCGGCGGGATCGTGGAAGACGATCACGGCGTCACCGCGGTGGGCGCGGCATCCGCTGTCGCGGTCGCTGCGACCGGGCGATGCGAGGCCAGCCACCAGATTCCGAAGAACGGCAGCACGAGGGGCACGAACAGGTAGCCCATCCCGAACCAGGACCACACCGTGGGATGCGCGAACAGGTCCGGCAGCAGCAGGCTCAGGGCGCCGATCACCAGCACGCCCGCCAGTTCGAAGCAGATCGCCACCCAGGCGATCAGGTACCACCCTCTCGTCCCGGCGAAGACCAGCGCGAGGGTGGCGAGGCTGTAGACCACCGCGGATGCCGCGGACAGCGTGTAGGCCAGCGGCGCCTCATCGAAGCGCTGCACGATCTGAACGAAGGACCGGCCGGTGGCTGCCAGCGCCATGATCGCGTAGACGATCACGAGCAGGCGTCCGATACCGGTCATGCGGGGGCGGGAAGACGACGACATGACTGTCTGATCATACGGGCTGGCTCATGCCACCTGGATCGTCCAGATCGCTTGCATGCGCCAGAGCATCACCGCCACCGCGAGTGCCGCGACGCCCATGATGACGGTGCTCCACCGGCTGCGCTCCAGCAGCGCCCAGACGACGGCCGCGGGCGGGATCAGCGCCGCCGAGACCAGGTACACCCAGAACTCCAGCAGGCTGCCGGAGGGCGGGTTACCGGCGAACGGGGCGACGATCGCGATGACGATCTGCGCGATGAGCAGCAGCTCCAGGAGCGCGAGTCCCCCGACGCTGAGATCGCTCGGCCGTCGGCCGGCCAGGCCGAGGATGATGCCGAGCAGCCCGGCCAGGACGGCCACGGCGATCTGGGCGATGGTGAACCACAGGATCATGCGGATGCCTCTCCGGGGGGAAGGTTCATGACGCTTTTGACGTCGTCGCCGCGGCGCTCCACGATCCCGACCAGAACTCCGGCGGGGTCGATGGCGGCCGCAGGGACCTGCGTGATCCGTGCGGCCGCGCCGACCAGCCGTTTGCCGTGGCGGAGGTCGCGCGCCTCGTCCGCGGACACCGGGAATGCGCCGAGGACGGTGGTGGCTACATCGGCCGGTGTGAGCAGCCGCGCGGCGCCGAGTGCATCGATGGCTGCCGCACCGTCGAGTCCGAACGGGCCGATGCGGGTGCGCCGCAGCGCCGTGAGGTGACCGCCCACGCCGAGAGCGTCGCCGAGGTCACGGGCGAGGGCACGGATGTAGGTGCCGCTCGAGCAGTCCACGACGACGTCCAGATCGACGAAGCCGTCCTCGCTGCGCTGGTCGAGCACCTCGAACCGGGACACCGTCACGGTGCGGGCGGCGAGCGTGACCTCCTCGCCCGCGCGCGCCAGGTCGTAGGCCCGGCGGCCGGCGACCTTGATCGCCGACACGCGGCTGGGCACCTGGGAGATCTCGCCCGTGAGCGGAGCGATCGCGGCGGTGATCGCCGCGGGATCGAGGGCGGCGGCATCCGTCACCGTCAGGATCGTGCCGTCCGCATCATCGGTGTCTGTCGTCGCGCCGAGACGGATCGTGGCCTGGTAGGTCTTGTCCAGCCCGACGATGTAGGTCAGCAGCCGGGTGGCAGCCTCCACGCCGAGGATCAGCAGGCCGGTGGCCATCGGATCCAGCGTGCCGGCGTGGCCGATCTTGCGGGTCCCCAGCGCCTTGCGGGCGCGGGCGACGACGTCATGGCTGGTCATGCCGCCGGGCTTGTCCACCAGCAGCACACCGGGTGCGGCCATCAGCAGTAGTCCTCGAACGTGCGACGGGGATGGGCCAGATCGGCGTTGTCCACGATCGCAGAGGCTTCCAGCCTGGGCCGGGCGTCCTTCAGGTACAGCTCCTGCCCATCGCGGTATCGGAGGTTCGAGGCGGCAGCCGGGTTCGGATCGGAGCCGTCGCGCAACGCCATTCGCTGGTAGGCGACATCGACCGGAGCGTCCAGCCACACCGACCAGTCCCAGAGTCCGCGCAGCTCGGGCCGGAGCAGGAAGATGCCGTCGACGATGAGCACGGCATCCCGTGGCGCTGTGGTCCAGGTCGCTTCGACCGGGGTGTCGCGTGCGACGTCGAACGCCGCCAGCTGGAAGCCGGTCGTGCCTGCCGTCTGGGCGCCGTCGCGGAACGGGTCGATCAGCACCCGCCGGAACGTCGCGTAGTCGTACGAGTCGCGGTAATAACCCTCCGGCGAGCGGCGACCGCGCTGATAACGCTCCGCCCGCGGACGGTGGAAGTCGTCGATGGATGCCCGGAAGACCGAGGAGCCGTCCTCGGCGAACACGTCCGCGAAGGCGTCGGCGAAGGTCGTCTTGCCCGCACCGTCGATGCCGTCCACCGCGATGATGACCCGGCCGCCGCGATAGTGCTGGCGGACCTCGTCGCGCAGTTCACGCAGCAGCGTGGTGAGCGGGGTCGTGGGCAGGCGCATGCCTCCAGCCTACGGTCGGTCCGCTCAGCCGCAGATCTCGTACGGCGGCTGTTCGGCGTCGGTCACGGTGACGACATTGATGACCGTGGACGGTTCCCGGTAGGAGAAGAAGATCGCGTCGACGCTGATGTAGTGGATGTCCGGGGAGATTCGCTGCGTCGTCTCGAGCGCGTCGGGGTAAGCCGCCCAGACCTCGTCCACGGTCGAGCCGACACCGATCCCGGCTGCCGTCCGTGGCCCGCCGACGTCGTACGGCTCGGTCCAGTCGCCCCATTCGACCAGTTCCAACGGGGCAGCATCGTCGCGGGACGCGTCGCGAACGATCCAAAGGTTGTCGCCGTCGGCGTCCTGCCACAGTACCGAGTGCGTGCAGACCTCAGGGTCGCGCTCGACGTCCGTCGGCAGTTGGGCGACCGCGTCCGAGAACGGAGCATTCAGCGTGATCGGGCCGATACCGGCCTCGGAGATGAGCCACGTCGAGGGGTCGGCGGGGTCCGTTGTGGGCGTGGGCGTCGGCACGCTCGCCGACGGAGCCGCCGTGGAGGTCGGTTCGGGGGTAGGTGCAGCCGTCTCGGACGCTGTCACGCAACCGGAAAGCAGGATTGCCACCGCAAGAATCGATACAACACATGCCGGTCGCCGCATGGAACGCCTCTCTGGAGATCTGACTCCACCGTAAAGGTCAGCGAGGCTGCCGTCGATGACCGCAGGACATTCGGAGTCGAAACGTGACGCGCGTCGCAGGCGGTGGCGAGCCTAGGCTGATCGGCATGCCCGAGATCGCCGCCCCGCTGATCGGCTGGTACCGGCAGAACGCGCGAGACCTGCCCTGGAGGCGTCCCGGTTTCCCCGCCTGGGGCGTGCTGGTCAGCGAGTTCATGCTGCAGCAGACCCCGGTGAGCCGCGTCGTGCCCCACCTCGAGGCGTGGCTCGCCCGGTGGCCCGACCCGGCGTCCCTCGCGTCGGACGCGCCGTCGGCGGCAGTGGCACAGTGGGCGAATCTGGGGTACCCGCGTCGCGCACTGTGGCTGCATCGCGCGGCGACCGAGATCGTCACCCGGCACGGAGGCGTCGTCCCGAGCGACGTGGACACGCTGCTGGCACTGACCGGGATAGGCGACTACACCGCACGCGCCGTCGCGGTGTTCGCCTACGGTGCCCGGCATCCCGTCGTGGACACGAACACCCGGCGTGTGCTCGCCCGCGCCGTCCACGGTCGAGCACACCCCGGTCCCCCTGCTCGGCGCGACCTGGCGGACATGGAGGAGATCCTCCCCGACTCACTGGAAGGCTCCGCGATCGTCAATGCCGCCGCGATGGAGCTCGGCGCACTCGTCTGCACCGCTCGGGTGCCCCGCTGCTGGCTGTGCCCGCTCGCCGAGCACTGCGCCTGGAGACTCGCGGGCTATCCCGATACCGGTGACCTACGCCGTCGGCAGGCGCGGTTCGAGGGAAGCGACCGCCAAACGCGCGGTGCGGTGCTGAAGATGCTCCGGGATGCCGCGTCCCACACGCTCCCCCTCGGCGAGGTCCTCCCGGACTGGCACGACCCTCGCCAGCGGGACCGTGCGATCGATTCTCTGGTGGCCGACGGACTGGCCGAGGCCACCGAGGGGATGCTCCGGCTGCCCGCCTGATCAGCTCGCCACCAGAAGCTCACCGAGCATCGCGGCCAGCAGCCGTCGGTACTGGCCGACGCTCATGCCTCCGACGCGCACGGCCCGGTCGTAGAGCTCCACCGAGCCGATCAGCACCGCGCGGTCGACGAGGTCGTCCAGACCGAGATCGTCGCGCGCGAAGCCTCGGGCCATCCACTCCTGCATGAGTGTGACGTTCTGCGCCCGGATGCCTGCTGCCAGCTGCCCGAACGCTTCGGCGATCTCTGCGTCGGTGCGCGCGGCCTCGGCAAAGGCGAGCCACAGCCCGTGCGTTGCGGAGTTGACCTGCGTCAGGACCTCCGCGGCGACCGCGGCCGCCTCTGCGGCAGTCCGGGCGGAGAGCATCTGCTCGCCCAGGGCGGTCTCTCTCGCGTCGGCGTCGCGTCCGGCGCCGAACGCGAACGCGTCTATCGCCGCGCGCAGGAGCGCCGATTTCGGGCCGTGCGACTGGACGGTCTCAGGAGACACCCCGGCGTTGCGGGCGATCTCCGGCATGCTCGTGCCGGCGTAACCGCGCGCCGCGAAGAGTTCGGCGGCCGCCGCGACGATCCGAGCTCGCGTGGCCGCGGCCTGTTCCGTGCGAAGGGCGGATGAATAGCGACGTGAAGATCTCTGGTCCGGCATATTGACTACTGTACTCCTGTAGTGAATACTTTCCACATTATCCGATTCGTCAGTGGAGCAGTCATGTCTGGAATCCTTTTCGCCTCCGTGCCCGTGCACGGACACGTCTCACCCTTGCTACCGCTCGCACGCCACTTCGTCGACCGAGGCGACCATGTGACCTTCCTCACGGGCGCCCGCTTCGCCGACGCCGTCTCTGCGACCGGGGCCGAACACGTCGCCATGCCGGAGGCGGCGGACTTCGACGACCGAACGGTGTCGTCGAAGTACCCGGAGCGAGAGGGCATGCCGGCGGTCAAGGCGATCGCCTTCGACTTCGAGCACATCTTCGTGCGCCCCGCGGAACAGCAGTACGCGGCGCTTTCGGCGCTCGTCACCGGCGCCGACGTCGATGTCGTCGTGTGCGACCCGCTCTTCTTCGGAGCTGCGATCTACGCCGAGCATTCGCCGGCGGACCGCGCTCCCGTCGTCGTCGCCGGTCTCGTGCCTCTGAACTATCCGGGGCCAGGACTGGCGCCGTTCGGGATGGGGCTCGCGCCGATGGGCGGGCTGGCCGGGAGCATCCGGAACACCATCCTCGCCGCCGCCACCAAGCGCATCTTCCGGCCGGTGAACGCGGCGGCCGATGAGGTCGCCCATCGCGCGATCGGGCGCAGCCTGTCGGGAGCCGTGCTGGACTGGCTCCCCCGCGCCGACGCCATCGGCCAGCTCACCGTGCCCGCCTTCGAGTACCGGCGACCGGACGCCCCGGCATCCGTCGTCTTCACCGGGCCGGTTTCTGCGGCGGCGGCGCCGCATGCGCGACCCGAGTGGTGGCGTGATGTCGAAGCGGCGCGCACCGTCGTGCACGTGACGCAGGGCACGATCGCGAACGATGACCCATCCGAGCTCATTCTGCCCACGATCCACGGCCTCGCCGACAGCGGGGCGCTCGTCGTCGTCGCGACCGGCGGTCTGCCCGTCCAGGCCCTCGGCACGCTGCCCGTCAATGTCCGGGCGGCGGAGTTCCTTCCCTACGACGAGCTGTTCGCGCACACCGATCTGTTCATCACCAACGGCGGCTACGGCGGCGTTCAGTACTCGCTGAGCCACGGCGTGCCGCTGGTTGTGGCACCCGGCAAGGAAGACAAGGTCGAGGTCGCCGCCCGTGTCGCGTGGTCGGGTACCGGCGTGAATCTGCGCACCCAGCGCCCGACGGCCGCGGCGATCAAGGGCGCCGTCGAGCGGGTGACGACCGAGCCACGGTATCGACGCGCAGCCCAGCGCATCGCCGCCGACATCGCAGCGTCCAGCGGCGCGGCAGGGTTCGCGGCCATGGTCGATCGGATCATCGCCGGCGCAGAGGAGCCCTTCCCCGCTCAGTCCTTCGCAGGCTGGAGATCCTCGTCGCCGGCGTCGGCCTCGTCGTCGGATTCGTCCGACTCGTCGAACTCGCGCGGCTTGACGTAGGGATCCGCGTCACCGGCGTATTTCGCAGACGCGGCAAGTCCGGCGACGGCCTCATCGCGCTCGCGTGCTTCGCGTAGGAGCGCGGCGATGTGATCGGCGTTCTCCGGGATCGCGTCGAGGAAGAATTCCAGCGTCGGAGTCAGCCGCGTGTTGAGGTTCTTGCCGACCTCGGTGCGCAGCAGCCCCGTCGCCGACTTCAGCGCGGCGGCGGTGTCCGCCCTCAGCGCCTCGTCGCCCATGACGGTGTAGAACACCGACGCGTGCTGCAGGTCGCCGGTCACCTTCACGTCGGTGATCGTGACGAATCCGAGGCGCGGGTCACGCAGCCCCTTCTCGAGTCGCTCCGCGAGCACGACGCGGATGCGATCCGCGACTCTCGCCTGCCGTTCTCCAGCCATTTCTCTCCCTGGTAGTACTGCACACGGGGGACGCCCGAAGGCGTCCCCCGTGTCGTGATCAGCCTCGCGGCTTCTCGACGAGCTCTGTCGTCTCGATCTCGTCGCCGACCTGGATGTCGTTGAACTTGCCGAGTCCGATACCGGCCTCGTAGTCCGTGCGCACCTCGGTCACGTCGTCCTTGAAGCGACGCAGCGACTCGATGGCCAGGCCATCGGCGATGACGACGCCATCGCGGATGACGCGCGCCTTCGCGTTGCGCGTGATCGTCCCGGAGCGGACGATGACACCGGCGATGTTGCCGAACTTGGAGGAGCGGAACACCTCGCGGATCTCGGCCACGCCCGACTGGACCTCTTCGAACTCCGGCTTGAGCATGCCCTTGAGGGACTGCTCGACGTCGTCGATCGCGTTGTAGATGACCGAGTAGAAGCGGGTGTCCACGCCTTCGCGTTGGGCACGCTCGCGTGCCTTCGCGTCGGGCCGGACGTTGAAGCCGATGATGATCGCGTTGTCGATCGTCGCCAGGTTCACATCCGACTCGGTGATGGCACCGACGCCTCGGTGGATGATCCGCAGCTGGACTGAGTCGTCCACCTCGATCTTGAGCAGCGACTCCTCGAGCGCCTCGACCGCACCGGACACGTCGCCCTTGATGATGAGGTTGAGCGACTCGACCTTGCCCTCCTGGAGGGCGCGGGTGAAGTCCTCGAGCGAGATGCGCTTACGCGCCTTCGCCAGCTGGGCGTTGCGCTCGGCTGCTTCACGCTTCTCGGCGATCTGACGGGCCAGACGATCCTCATCGGTGACGATGAAGGTGTCGCCGGCGCGGGGCACGGAGTTCAGACCCTGCACCTGCACCGGACGCGACGGGTAGGCCTCGAGCACCGGATCGCCGTTCTCGTCCGCCATGGCACGCACGCGGCCGTAGGCGGTGCCGGCGACGATCGCGTCGCCGACCCGGAGCGTTCCGGACTGGATGAGCACGGTCGCGACCGAACCGCGGCCCTTGTCGAGCTTCGCCTCGATGGCGACACCGCGCGCGGCCTTGTTCGGGTTCGCGGTCAGGTCCAGGCCGGCATCCGCGGTCAGCAGCACGGCATCCAGCAGCTCCTGGATGTGCAGGCCGTCGCGGGCCGAGACATCCACGAAGATGACGTCGCCGCCATACTCCTCTGCGACCAGCCCGTACTCGGTCAGCTGCTGGCGGACCTTGCCCGGGTTGGCATCCGGCTTGTCGATCTTGTTCACCGCGACCACGATCGGCACGCCGGCGGCCTGGGCGTGGTTGAGCGCCTCGACCGTCTGCGGCATGATGCCGTCGTCGGCGGCGACCACGAGGATCGCGAGGTCGGTCACCTGCGCACCACGAGCACGCATGGCGGTGAACGCCTCGTGACCCGGTGTGTCGATGAAGGTGATGGCCCGCTCGATGCCCTCGTGCTCGGTCCAGACCTGGTAGGCGCCGATGTGCTGCGTGATGCCGCCCGCTTCTCCTGCGACCACATTCGTCTGGCGGATGGCGTCGAGCAGTCGGGTCTTACCGTGGTCGACGTGACCCATGACGGTCACGACCGGAGGACGGATCTCGAGGTCATCCTCATCCTCGTCCTCGAGCTCCTGATCGAGGTTGAGACCGAAGCTCTCCAGGAGCTCCTTGTCCTCGTCCTCGGGCGAGACCATCTGGATCTTGTAGCCCAGCTCGGCGCCGAGCACCTCGAAGGTGGCTTCGTCGAGCGATTCGGTCGCCGTCGCCATCTCACCCAGGTTGAACAGGATCGTCACGAGCGTGCCCGGCTGCACGGTGTAGCCGGTCAGCGTCTCGATCTTGTCGGCGAAGTCCGAGATCGATGCGCCGCGGCGCATCCGGATGGTCTCACCGTTACCACGGGAGACGTTGATGCCACCGACGACCGGTGCATCCCTCATCTCGAATTCTTGACGCTTCGCCCTGCGCGACTTGCGCTGCTTGGACTTGCCGCCGCCCTTGCCGAACGCGCCGGCCGTACCGCCGCCGGGTCCACGACCACGACCGCCGCCACCACCGGGACGACCCGCAAAGCCACCCGCAGGGGCTCCACCGGGCGCGCCACCGGGACGCTGGAAGCCGCCACCGGCACCGCCGGGACGACCGGGACCGCCGGGGCGCTGCTGGAACGGAGCGCCACCGGGACGACCGCCGCCACCGGGACGGCCGGGACCGCCCGGACGGGCGCCGGGTGCTCCCGGACGCGGAGCGCCGGGACGGGGTGCCTGAGGACGGGGGATGTTGCCGGGGCTGGGTCGCTGACCCATGCCCTGCGCGCTGGCGAACGGGTTGTTGCCCGGGCGCGGGCCGGCCGGGCGCTGGCCCATGCCCTGCGCGCTCGAGAACGGGTTGTTGCCGGGACGCGGCGCTCCACCCGGACGCGGCGCGCCGGGGGTGGCAGCATCGCCGGACGGCTGAGCCGGTGCGTCGGCCGCCGGGGCGGCCGGGGACGGCGCCTCGGTGGGCGCTGCCGCCGCGGCGGGCGCGGCGACCTCAGCAGGCGCAGGCGCAGGCGCGGGCGCGGGCGCCGGCGCCGGCGCGGCGGGAGCCGCCGGAGCCGGAGCGGGCGCAGGGGCGGCAGCCCCCGGTCGCGGTGCGCCGGGACGGCCGGCACCCGGGCGGGCAGCGCCGGGGCGCGCACCGTTGCTCGGCGCAGGGGCCGCAGCCGGCGCGGCACCGGCGGCGGGCTTGGCTGCGCCGTCCGCCTCGAGGGCGGCGCGCAGCTTGCGAGCCACCGGGGGCTCGATCGTCGATGAGGGGCTCTTGACGAATTCGCCGAGCTCCTTGAGCTTTGCAAGAGCGACCTTGCTATCTACACCGAGTTCGGAAGCGATCTCGTGTACGCGTGGTTTGGCAGCCACAATTCTCCTGTCTGGGTTGGTCCACCCAGGCAGGGCAGACCTCAGTCGCGGACGGGTCTCATTTCGAGCCGTTCACTTTGTTTCCATAGCCATTCAGCCGTTTCTCGAAGGTCTGCGTATCCAGAGGACCTGACACACGCAATGCCCGCACGAAGGCGCGGCGCCGGATCGCGGCATCCCCACACTCGTGCGTCTCGTGAACCCACGCGCCCCGTCCCGGCAGCGATGCCCGCTCGTCGGGGACGAGGGTGGAATCGATGGCCACGACTCGAAGGAGTGTGGACCGGGGGGCACGCACGCGGCATCCGACGCACGTTCGTACAGAATCCATCTTACACCTCTCAGCATGCCGTCCTCTGCGAGCGGATGCTGTCAGCTCTCCAGCACGCTGTCCGGTTGGATGTCGATCTTGGCACCGGTCAGCTTGGCGGCCAGACGGGCGTTCTGACCCTCCTTGCCGATGGCCAGCGAGAGCTGGTAGTCGGGCACGAGCGCGCGTACGGCCTTCGTGGAGGAGTCCAGGATGAAGCTCGAGGTCACCTTCGCGGGCGACAGCGCATTCGCGACGAACTTGGCCAGCTCGGGGTCGTAGTCGACGATGTCGATCTTCTCCCCGCCGAGCTCCTCGGTCACGGCGCGGACGCGGCGTCCGAGTTCGCCGATGCAGGCGCCCTTCGCATTGATGGTCGGATCGGTCGCCCGAACCGCGATCTTCGTGCGGTGTCCGGCCTCACGCGCGAGCGAGACGATCTCCACCAGCCCCGAGTGGATCTCGGGCACCTCGAGCGCGAACAGCTTGCGAACCAGGCCCGGGTGCGTGCGCGAGACCGTGATCTGCGGTCCCTTGTTGCCCTTCGCCACGGACGTGACGTACACCCGCAGGCGGGAGCCGTGCGCGTACTGCTCACCGGCCACCTGCTCCTCGGGCGGGAGAATGGCCTCGATCGATCCCAGATCGACGTGCACCATGCGCGGATTCGGGCCTTGCTGGACGACCCCGGCGACGATGTCGCCCTCCTTGCCGCGGAACTCGCCCAGGACTGCATCGTCCGCGATGTCACGCAGGCGCTGACTGATCACCTGCTTGGCGGCGAAGGCGGCGATGCGCCCGAAGTCGTCGGGAGTGGTCTCCTCCTCGCCGATCACGGCGCCGTCCTCGTCGACCATCGGCAGGAAGACCGCGACGTGGCCGGTCTTGCGATCCAGCAGCACGCGCGCACCGTTCGGGAGCTCACCGGTCGGGGTGGTGTGCTTCGCGTAGGCGGTCAGGATGGCCTGTTCGATGATGCGCACGAGCTCATCGAACGGAATCTCCTTCTCTCGCTCAATCGTCCTCAGCAATGACAGATCGATGTCCACAAGTGACCTCCCTATTCAGCTATCGCCGTCGCGTCATGCGCGCGGCATCCTCAACGGTACCGGATGCCGGGACCTGCGGCCTGGGAGAACACCCGTCTGGGGCGCGTGCTACTCGACCAGCTGCCAGCAGTCGGAGACCAGCCGCTCGTCCCGGTCGAAACGTGCCTGTGTCCAGCGCATCAGGGTCGGCAGAAACGGCGACGATGGGCCGATCAGCGACCGGTGATCGGCATTCGCGTACGGTACCCAGCGCACCGCTGTTCCGGCCTCGCACAGCTCCTCGACGAACCGGTGCGGCAGCTGCGCGGGGATCACCTCGTCGCGGGCACCCCACGCCAGCAGCAGCGGGGCTGCCCACGGTCCAGCGGGTGTGTTCTGCCCGAGCCGTCTGCCCAGCGGGCCTCCGGTCAGGTTGGCCGGGTAGAGGGGGCGGTCCGCGGAGACCCCGAGGGAGGTGATCGCCGAGACGAACAATCCTGGTTCGCTCAGGCATCGCTGCGTCATCTCCCGCACGATCGCCCGCCCCGAGGTGGCGACGTAGTCCTCGACGTCCACGTCCGGGTAGAGGTCCGCGTACGGCACCAGCACCCAGGAGACGAGGATGGACAGCTCGGCCGAGGCGTCCCGCCTCGTCAGCTCCCGCGCCATGCCCAGCGGGTCAGTCACCGCCGCCAGCGTCGCGGTCCCGAGGATCCGAAGCTCGGGCGCGTAGTCGGCCGCCACCGGCTCGGTCCACAGCGCCGCGTGACCCCCCTGGGAGTGTCCCCACACGACCACGTCCGCAGACAGGCGGAGGTCATCCAGCTGACCTGCCGCGCGGATGGCGTCCAGGCTGGAGCGCGCTTCACCCGCGCCGATGAGGTACGGGAACCTGCCGTCCGCTCCGCGACCGCTGTAGTCGGACCCGATCACCACCCAGCCGCGCGCGAGCGCCTGCTCCACGCCCGGAATCGCCCACCGGGTCGCGGTGGTGTCCATCAGGCTCGGCGCGCATCCGCGCGCGACGCCTGTCGTCCCCCAGTTCCAGGATATGACCGGACGCGGACCCAGCGGCGGCTCGAGCGGAGTGATCACCAGCGCGCTGGCCACCGCGCGCACCCCGTACGCATCGGTGGTGCTGTACAGGATGCGCTGCACCGTGCCGCCCGACGGGTGCACGCCGGTGTAGGGGTCCGCCCGGATCAGCACGCCGGGCTCGTCGGGCGCCTCTGCCGGCGCGTCGTAGAAGGAGTCGACGACCGGGGAGCCCTCCGCCAGCCAGCTGTTGACCCACCAGGCCGAGGCTGCCAGCGCCAGGAACCCGACGGCCAGGGCATACCGGGCCACATCGCCGAGGATCAGACTGCGGCGGGTCTGGGGCCCGTCGGTCAGTCGCGCCGGCAGGCCGGCGAGACTCCGCCCGGCACGCCAGATCAGCCTCACGCCGTATGCGACGGTCCGGATCCCGAAGAGCACGGCGGCAACCAGGAGCGTCAGATCCGGCCACACCAGGGCCAGGATGCCGAAGACGATCTGGCCCACACCGGATGCGATCGTCAGCACGCGCGCGCTGACTCTGCCGCCGCTCAGTCCGCCGAGCGCACCCAGACCGCCGACCACGAGCAGCACGCCCAGCACGGTCGGAAGCAGCTCGATCGAACGGCCGAGCCACACCAGCACCGCGACACCGCCCAGGATCCACACTCCGCAGACGACCCGGTACCACAGTCGAGAGGACCGCTCCGAATCCGCCAGGTCGATCACTCCGGCGACGATCGCGCTGACACCGACCAGGACGGCCAGCAGCCACAGCGAGGTCAGCGGGCGCGTGACGATGAAGATGCCGAGGAAGAGCACGAACACCCCGACGCCCAGTACGGCGGGTGCCGGCGCGGCCTCGATCAGCCGGAGCACGCGTCGCAGTCGCGGCCTCCACACGGTGGTCGCGGGCGTCTCGGTCACGCGGGCAATCCTAAGTCGGGTCCGTCCGGGCGCACGTCGCGACTGCGCGTAGGCTGACGCGGTGGACTCTGCGGCACCCAGGCGCGTCGCGCGAGAAGCAGAGCAGAGCACCCCCTTTCGCTGGACCGCACGCGCCGGATACGCCGCGAACGGCGTCGTGCACGTCCTGATCGGACTCATCGCGGTCGTCGTCGCCTTCGGCGGCGATGGCGACACGGATCAATCCGGTGCGCTCATGCTGATCGCCGGCGCACCGCTCGGTTTCGTCGCGCTGTGGCTGATCGCGATCACGCTGTGGGCGCTGGGCATCTGGCATTTCCTGGAAGGCATCCTCGTGCGGCCGGCCTCCGAGGACTACCGGGAGCTGGCGGCGAAGTGGGGCGGGCGCGTGGGCAGCTGGGGTCAGGCGGTGATCTTCGTCGCGCTCGGCGTGATCTCCGCATCCGTCGCACTGGGTGCGCGGGTGGATGCCGAGGAGGCGGCGGAGAATGCCAGCCGAGGTGTGCTGCAGCTTCCGGGCGGCTCCATCGTGCTGGGGCTCGTCGGGGTCGGGATCGGCATCGGCGGCATCGCCTTCGTGGTCATGGGCGTGCGCCGCACGTTCCGCAACAAGATCGACATCCCACGGCACGGCGTGGGCCGCTCGCTCGCCGGCCTGGGCGGGGTCGGATTCGTGGCGAAGGGCATCGCGCTGATCATCGTGGGCATCCTGCTGCTGGTGGCCGCGTTCACGACCGACCCCGATGCCGCCGGCGGCCTGGACGGGGCGGTCTCCGCGCTCCTCGCCCTGGACTTCGGCCCCTGGCTGGTCGGCGCGGTGGGCGTCGGGTTCATCGCGTACGGGGTCTTCTGCTTCTTCCGTGCGCGGTTCGCCCGCTTCTGAGGGGTTCACCGGACTGTCAACCCCTGGCGACGTCCACGGCGGCGTGTGAGCCTCGAGGCATGGCTGATGAAGCGATGACACAGACCGACGCGATCGTGCGGCTCAAGGAACTGGTGGAGGACATCGATTTCACGATGCTCACCACGCAGGACGCCGCGGGCAACCTCGTGTCACGTCCGATGAGCACCCGGCAGATGGATGAGAACGGGGACATCTGGTTCTTCACGGCGGAGGACACCAAGAAGGTCGACGAGGTCGAGGCCGACCACGACGTGGGACTGTCCTATCTCGACTCGAAGGGCATGCGGTTCGTCTCGGTCGCCGGCCGGGCACGTCTGGTGCACGACCGCGCCAAGATGGAGCAGCTGTACACCGGGTCGCTGGACATCTGGTTCGAAGACGGCCTGGACACGCCCGGGATCGCGCTGCTGAAGGTCACCCCAGTGGAATGCGAGTTCTGGGAGCCCAAGCACGGCAAGATCGTGATGGCGGCGGGCATGTTGAAGGCTCTGGTCACCAAGGACACGCCCGACGACACCATGCGCCACGAACGGATCAGCTGCTGACGTCGCTGCCGGTCAGCGCCGGCTGAGACGGGCCACCGCATCGGCGACCGAGACCAGTTCGCGATCCCCTGTGCGACGATCCCACAGTTCGACCTGGCCCTCGACCGCACCGCGGCCGACGATGACGATCTGCGGCACGCCGACCAGCTCCGCATCACCGAACTTGACCCCCGGCGAGACCTTGGGGCGGTCGTCGTAGAGGACGTCCACGCCGGCTGCCTCCAGCTCCGCGGACAGCCTCTCGGCCACGTCGAAGACGACGGCATCGCGACCGGTCGCCACCACGTGCACGTCGAACGGCGCGACCGACGCCGGCCAGATGAGGCCCTTGTCGTCGTTGTTGAGCTCCGCGATGTTCGCGAGGATGCGGGTCACGCCGATGCCGTACGACCCCATCGTGACGGTGACGAGCTTGCCGTTCTCATCGAGGACCTTCAGGCCCAGCACGTCGGCGAAGAAGCGGCCGAGCTGGAAGACATGGCCGATCTCCATGCCGCGCGCGAGCTCGACGGGTCCCGATCCGTCGGGGGCGGGGTCTCCGGCGCGCACGTCGGCGGCCTCCACGTAGCCGTCGCCGAAGAAGTCGCGTCCAGCCACCAGGGAGTGCACGTGCTTCTGGTCCGCGTTGGCGCCGGTGATCCAGGCCGTGCCGTCCACGACACGGGGATCCAGCAGATATCGGATGCCGGTGGCTGACTCCTCGCCGAACACGGCGCCGGTGGGTGACCACGGGCCGATGTAGCCCTTGACCAGGAGCGGGTTCCTCTCGAAGTCCGCCTCAGTGGCCTGCTCCACGGTGGCGGGGGCGAAGGCGACCTCCACGCGCTTGTCGTCGATGTCGCGGTCGCCCGGGATGCCGACGATGACCACTTCGCGGGTGCCGTCCAGATGCGTGAGCGCCAGCACGACGTTCTTCAGCGTGTGCGCGGCCGTCCACTGCGTCAGCGCATCCGTGGCCGGACCCGCGATGCCGGGGGCCGGCGCGTCCAGGTGCGCGTTGGCGTGCGCCACGAGCGTCGCGATCGTGGGGGTGTTCGGCGAGTCGAAGATCACGGGCTCGGGCAGGCCGTCCAGCGGCAGCGGCTCGGGCGACACCGTCGTGAACGCTTCGACGTTCGCCGCGTAGCCACCGGCTGACCGGACGAAGGTGTCCTCGCCGATCGCGGTCGGGTGCAGGAACTCCTCGCTGCGCGCACCGCCCATGAGGCCGTTGTCGGCCGCGACGATGACGTATTCGAGTCCGAGCCGCTGGAAGATGCGCTCGTACGCGTCGCGCTGCCGCTGATACGAGGCATCCAGCCCCTCGTCGGTGTAGTCGAACGAGTAGGCGTCTTTCATCGTGAACTCGCGACCGCGCAGGAGGCCGGCACGCGGCCTGGCCTCGTCGCGGTACTTGTCCTGGATCTGGTAGATCGCCAAAGGCAGGTCCTTGTATGACGAATACAGGTCCTTCACGAGCAGCGTGAAGAGCTCCTCGTGCGTGGGTGCGAGGAGGTAGTCCGCGTCCTTGCGGTCCTTCAGGCGGAAGATGCCGTTGCCGTAGGTCTCCCAGCGACCGGACTGCTCATAGGGGTCGCGCGGCACGAGCGCAGGAAAATGCACCTCGTACGCACCGGCGTTGGCCATCTCGTCGCGGATGATCGCCTCGATCTTGCCCTTGACCTTCAGGCCCAGCGGCAGCCACGCGAAGATCCCCGGCGCCTGGCGCCGGATGTAGCCGGCGCGGACCAGCAGCCGATGCGAGGCGACCTCGGCATCGGAGGGGTCTTCGCGGAGCGTGCGGAGGAAATAGTGCGAGAGACGGGTGACCACGAGGGTCAAGTCTACGGACGTCGCGTCGCGGCCCGTTCTCCTTTCGCGCCGGCGCGGGTTTGACAACGGACGCCATTGCGGATGCAATATATTGCATCCGCAATGGGCTGCTCTGCGAACTCGCACGGTCAGGCATCCCCCCGACACACCCGTGTTGATCCGCCCCCCGAGGAGCCACGCATGAAGCTCGCCGAATTCCCCCGCTACCCGCTCACCTTCGGACCCAGTCCGCTCCAGCACCTGAAGCGGCTGACGCAGCACCTGGGCGGCGCCCAGGTCTGGGCCAAGCGCGAAGACGTATCCAGCGGTCTGGCCTACGGGGGTAACAAGATTCGGAAGCTCGAGTACATCGTGCCCGATGTCATCGCCTCGGGAGCGGACACGCTCGTCTCGATCGGCGGCTACCAGTCCAACCACACGCGACAGGTGGCCGCGGTGGCCGCGCATTTGGGCCTGAAGGCGCGCCTGGTGCAGGAGAAGTGGGTGCCGTGGGAGGACCCCACCAACGACCGGGTAGGGAACATCCTGCTCTCCCGCATGATGGGCGCCGACTCCCGGCTGGAGGACGCCGGCTTCGACATCGGGGTGCGCGATTCGTGGAAGAAGGCGCTGCGGGAGGTCGAAGCCGCCGGCGGCACGCCCTATCCGATTCCCGCCGGCGCCTCGGAGCACCCGCTGGGCGGTCTGGGTTTCGCCAACTGGGCGTTCGAGCTCGCCGAGCAGGAGCGGGCGCTGGGCATCACATTCGACACGATCATCGTCTGCACCGTGACCGGTTCCACGCACGCCGGGATGATCGCCGGCTTCGCGGCGCTGGAGGAGCTGACCGGCCTCCGGCGGCGGGTGCTGGGCATCGACGCCTCCGCCACTCTGGCTACAACGACGGATCAGGTGACCCGCATCGCCGGCCACACCGCGGAGCTGATCGAGCTGAGCCGCGAGCTGCGCGACGACGAGATCCAGGTCCTCGCGGGGTGGGCGGGCGACCGATACGGCATCCCGGTCGATTCCACGATGGCGGCGATGGCCGTGGGCGCGCAGCTGGAGGCGATGATCACCGACCCCGTCTACGAGGGCAAGTCCCTCGCCGGCCTGATCGAACTCGTGGGCTCCCGGGACATTCCGAAGGACTCGCACGTCCTGTACGCCCACCTGGGCGGGCAGCCCGCGATCAACGCGTACCACTCGCTCTGGCCGTAGACGCCGCTCGCGGCATCCGCTTCTCGGGTGAGGTGAACGGATCCGGCTCCCTGCGGTCGTCGCATCCGAATCCGGCGACGTTCTCCGAATCAGCGGATGCCGCGGCACGCGTGAAGCGGGAGTCGAAAGTCAGCTCGTGACGACCTGGGCCGTTCCGATCGGGGCGGCCGGACCCATCTCCGCCGCAAGCCGGTTGGCCTCCTCGATGAGCGTCGCCACGATCTCGGACTCGGGGACCGTCTTGATGACGTGGCCCTTGACGAAGATCTGACCCTTGCCGTTACCGGAGGCGACCCCGAGATCGGCCTCGCGCGCCTCGCCGGGGCCGTTGACCACGCATCCCATCACGGCGACGCGCAACGGAACCGTCATGTCTTTCAGGCCTTCGGTGACGTTGTCGGCCAGCGTGTAGACATCGACCTGGGCGCGCCCGCACGAGGGGCACGAGACGATCTCCAGTTTGCGCTCGCGCAGGTTCAGCGACTGCAGGATCTGGTGGCCGACCTTGACCTCTTCGGCCGGAGGCGCGGAGAGGGAGACTCGGATCGTGTCACCGATCCCCTCACCGAGCAGGATCCCGAACGCGGTCGCGCTCTTGATGGTCCCCTGGAAGGCTGGGCCCGCCTCGGTGACGCCCAGGTGCAGCGGCCAGTCGCCGCGCTCGGCGAGGAGCCGGTAGGCCTGGACCATGATCACCGGGTCGTTGTGCTTGACGGAGATCTTGAAGTCGTGGAAGTCGTGCTCCTCGAAGAGGGACGCCTCCCACACCGCGCTCTCCATCAGCGCTTCCGGCGTGGCCTTTCCGTACTTCTCCAGCAGACGAGGGTCCAGCGATCCTGCGTTCACTCCGATGCGCAGCGAGACGCCGGCCTCCTTCGCCCGCCGCGCGATCTCACCGACCTGGTCGTCGAACTTGCGGATGTTGCCCGGGTTGACCCGCACCGCTGCGCACCCGGCGTCGATCGCCTGGTAGACGTACTTGGGCTGGAAGTGGATGTCGGCGATCACCGGGATCTGACTCTTCTGCGCGATGATGTGCAGCACGTCCGCATCGTCCTGGGACGGCACCGCCACCCGCACGATCTCGCATCCGGACGCCGTCAGCTCCGCGATCTGCTGGAGGGTGGCGTTGATGTTGGTGGTGGGCGTCGTCGTCATCGACTGCACACTGACCGGCGCGTTGCCTCCGACCAGCACCTTGCCCACTTTGATCTGCCTGGACTTGCGGCGGGGGGCGAGGGTTTCGGGGACCTTGGGCATCCCGAGATTCACTGCTGGCACGTGACCCAGCCTACGCCGCCACGCCCGCACGAAGCCTGGATGCCCCCGCCATCCGCGCGAGATCCGGCCCGACCGGAGCGCGGACGCGCCGGCATCCGCGTCCGCCATCGGCAGCTGCCCATCCGTATCGGCCCATCCGAATCTGCACCCTGTGGTAGGTTCGGCCCATGCTTGCGAACCGCACCTGGTGGCCCGCCTTCTAGGCGGTGTGTTCGCGCGACCACAGACCGCCTCCGGGCGGTCTTCTTCGTAGGGCGACCGCCCCCACGACGAAAGACCGACCATGACCGGGTCTGCCCCGACTCCCCCGAACGATCTCGCCGTGCTGCTCGACATCGCCGCGCGCGGCATCCCGTTCGCCCTCGTCGCCCGCGACGCGGCGACGATCGAGCTGCTCACCGGTGATGTGATCGACGTCGACCTGTTGGCCGACATCCCGCTGCAGGACGAACACGGTCGCGCTCAGGAGGTGCTCGCGCTCGTCCCCTTCCGGCAGGTGCGCGAGCGCGGATTCGAGTGCCACGACGATGGGGCGCCGTTGCGCTGCCTCGTCGTCCGGGAACGCACCCTCTTCGATCGGACTGCGGCTCTGACGCAGCTGCCCTCCGCGCCGATCCCCCTCGCCGACGCCGGCTTCGACATCGCCGACGACGACTACGCCGGCATCGTCCGACGGGTCATCGCCGATGAGATCGGGCACGGTGAGGGCGCCAACTTCGTCATCCGGCGGGACTTCACGGCGAGCGTCGCCGCGGACTCCGCGGTGGCCGCCCTGACGTGGTTCCGGGCGCTGCTGGAGCATGAGCGGGGCGCGTATTGGACGTTCGCGATCGTCACCCCCGGGCACGTCGCGGTCGGCGCGAGCCCAGAGGCGCACGTCAGCGCGCGGGACGGCATCGTGACGATGAATCCCATCTCGGGGACGTTCCGTCACCCCGCAGGGGGCGCGACGAGCGAGACGCTGACCGAATTCCTCGAGTCCACGAAGGAGACCGAGGAGCTGTTCATGGTGGTGGATGAGGAGCTCAAGATGATGAGCGCCGTCTGCTCGGACGGCGGGCGGATCACCGGTCCGCATCTGAAGGAGATGTCACGGCTGACCCACACCGAGTACGTGCTGCGCGGCCGCAGCCGGCTCGACCCGCGCGCCATCCTGCGCGAGACGATGTTCGCGCCCACCGTCACGGGGTCGCCGATGCAGAACGCGTGCACGGTCATCTCGCGGCACGAACGGACACCGCGCGGGTACTACTCCGGAGTCGCCGCCCTCTTCACCCCCCGCACCGACGCGGTCCTGGCCGGCGAGTCCACGCACGACCTCGACGCGCCGATCCTGATCCGGACGGCGTACCTCGTCGACGGTCGTCTGCGCGTGCCGGTGGGCGCCACCCTGGTGCGCCACTCCGACCCGTTCGGCGAGGTGAGCGAGACGCACGGCAAGGCCGCCGGCGTGCTGGGCGCGATCGGCGCGATCCCCCGCGACCGGAAGGCCGAGCTCGCGCTGCCCACCGGTGCCGACGGCGACGCGCCATCCGCTCAGCCGCGCACGCTGGCCGACGATCCCGACATCGCCGCGCTGCTGGCCTCACGCAACGCCCGGCTCGCCTCGTTCTGGCTGAACCCGCAGGATTCGATCACCGCCGGTCCGTTCGAAGGGCGCAGCGCGATCGTCGTGGACGCCGAGGACCGCTTCACCACGATGCTCTCGCATCAGCTTCGCCACCTGGGCCTGGATGTCCGGATCGTCCCGTGGAGCGAGGTGACCGATGCCCAGATCGACGATGCGGAACTGATCGTCTCGGGCCCCGGTCCCGGAGATCCGCGCGACCCCGGCACACCACGGATGCGACGAATGCGCGAAGTGGTGGCCCGACGGCGCGCGTCCGGGCGGCCGCTGCTGGCGGTGTGCCTGAGCCATCAGATCCTGGCCGATGAGCTGGGCATCGAGCTGGCTCCCCTGGATGCTCCGCACCAGGGCCTGCAGAAGACCGTCGACCTGTTCGGAACGCCGGCATCCATCGGGTTCTACAACACCTTCACGGCCCGTGTGCCGGCCGGTGCCACCGTCCTCGGCGATGCCGAAGTCGCGGCGGACCCGATCACCGGCGACGTGTACGCGATGCGCGGCCCGGGGTTCGCATCGGTGCAGGGGCACCTGGAATCGATCCTCTCCCGCGACGGGATGACGACGCTCGAGCGCCTCGTCTCGGCGGCGCTCTCCCCGGTCGACGCCTGACCCGACCGTCTGCGCCGGGCGACGCCGTCGTTGGGCCAGAGCGACTCCGTCGGTCGGGTCAGAGCGACGCCGTCGATCGGGTCAGAGGATCGACATCGGGTTGAAGATGTCGGCGAGGATCAGCACCGCACCCATCACGATCAGCCCGATGAAGACGGCGAAGGTCACCGGCACGAGCTTGGTCGCATCCACCGGCGCCGGCGGTGGCCGACGGAACAGCTTCGCCCAGGCTCGCTTGATGCCGTCCCACAGCGCCACGACGACATGGCCGCCATCCAGCGGCAGCAGCGGGATGAGGTTGAACACGAACAGGGCGATGTTCAGCGATGCCAGCAGCGCCAGGAACCCCGAGACGCGGTTCAGGATGGGCGCGTCGGCGGCGGCCACCTCCCCCGACAGGATGCCGGCGCCGACGATGCTCAGGGGCCCGTTCGGGTCGCGCTCCTGCCCGGTGACCAGCGTGACGCCGGTTTCGTACACTTTCACCGGCAGCTGCCAGATGATCCCGGCCACCGCGCCGACGTTCTCGATCGCCGCGGCCGGTCCTGCCCAGATCGGCTGGCGCACGAATGCGATCTCCGGGCCGATCCCCACGAATCCGACCTGCTGCATCTGCGCGTCGCCGTTCGCGTCCAGGATCGGCTGCCCCGCGGCATCCGTCACCGCCCTGGTCACCTGCGTGGGGGTGAGGGACACCGTCCGCCGGCGCTCACCGTCACGCTCGATGAGGATGCTCAGCGGCTGCCCGGCCGACTCGCGGATGATCTCCGATGCCTCGGCGAAGGTCTCCACCGGCCGGCCGGCGACCTGGAGCATGACATCCCCCGGCTGCAGTCCGGCGGCCGCCGCGGGGGCGACCGCGTCGGCCGGGCTGCACTCGGTGCGCTCCGCGCCGGCGGGGATGACGCACTCGCTGACGCTGGCGATCACGGTGGTGGCGGTCTGCGTGCCGATGCCGGAGAGCAGGATGGCGAACAGGACCATCGCGAACAGCAGGTTCATGATCGGGCCGCCGAGCATGACGATGACGCGCTTCCACACCGGGAGCCGGTAGAAGACGCGCGTGTCCTCCTCGCCGATCAGTGTCTCGTCGTTGGCCGTGCGGGCGTCCTGGACCATCGTGGCGAAGAATCCGCCGCCGGCGCGGCCGTTGCGTCGGCCGGATCCGGCCGGCACCCGGTCCTTGGGCGAGGGCGGGTACATGCCGGCCATCGAGATGTAGCCGCCGAGCGGGATCGCCTTGAATCCGTACTGCGTCTCGCCGACCTGACGCGACCACAGGGTCGGCCCGAATCCGATCATGTATTGACCGACCCGCACGCCGAACTTCTTCGCCGGCACCAGGTGCCCCAGCTCGTGCAGGGCGATCGACACGGCAAGGCCCACGACCAGGAGGACGATACCGATGGCGAACGCGAGGACAGTCACCCCGACACGCTACCGCCGGCCGCTCGGAGTTCGCCGAGCGCCGGGATTTCCCGGCCGGGGCGTCCAGCGGACGGGCGTGGTGATGCACCCGGCGGCGGGCGGGGCAGTGCGGCCGCCCTGCTCCGGCGCCGGGACCGGCATCGGGGAAAGCCGGAGCGACGGATGAGAGGATGGAGCCGCCATGGCGAATGACACTCCCTCCTCCCTGCCTCCCGTGCTGCGCCCGGACCACCCCCCGGTGCACACCCTGGAGGCTCTTGCCGCGCGATTCGGCCGCGAGACCCGCGGCGATCTGCGCGATGTGACCCTGACCGGACTCACCCTGGCCACTGCCGACCTGCGCCCCGGCGACGTGTTCGTCGCGGTGCAGGGCGTCAACCGCCACGGGGCGGAGTACGCCGCCGCAGCGGCGGAGAGCGGAGCGGTCGCGGTCGTGACGGATGCCGCCGGCGCCGACGCCGCCCAGGCCACCGGCTTGCCCGTCGTCATCGTCGAGGATCCCCGCGCCCAGCTGGGCGAGCTTTCTGCATGGGTGTACGGAACGGGGCGCGACGACGAGCTGCCGCTCCTGTTCGGCACGACCGGGACCAATGGCAAGACCAGCGTTTCGCACCTGCTGGAGGGGATCCTCACTCAGCTCGGGGTGAGAACGGGGCTGTCCTCGACCGCCGAACGGCACATCGCCGGGCAGGTCATCGTCTCCCGCCTGACCACGCCCGAGGCGTATGAGATGCACGCGCTCCTCGCGCTGATGCGCGAGCGCGGCGTCGAAGCGGTCGCCGTCGAGGTCAGCGCGCAGGCTCTGAGCCGGCGCCGGGTGGACGGTCTGGTGTTCGACGTCGCGGCCTTCACCAACCTCTCCCACGACCACCTCGATGACTACGCGGACATGCGCGAATACTTCGAGGCGAAGCTGCCCCTCTTCCGGCCCGACCGCGCCCGGCGCGCGGTGATCTCGCTCGACTCCGCCCCCTCCGCAGAGGTGGTGGCGCGGTGCGAGATTCCGTTCGTGACCGTGGGCACCCCCGCGATCGCCGCAGACGCGGACGCTGCGGCCGCCGCGGACTGGGTGGTCGAGATCCTCGACGAGCGGCAGACCGGCACCGAGTTCCGCCTCTCCTCCGCGGACGGGCGTTCCCTCACGACGATCGTCCCGGTCATCGGCCGTCACATGGCCGCCAATGCCGGCCTGGCCATCGTCATGATGCTCGAGGCCGGCTACGAATGGGACCGGCTGGCTGCTGCGCTGGCCCGCGATGGCGGCATCCAGGCGTATCTGCCCGGCCGCACCGAGCGGGTGTCCGGCGAGCGGGGGCCGGCGGTCTATGTCGACTTCGGCCACTCGCCCGACGCGTTCGAGAAGACGCTGGCCGCCGTCCGACGGGTGACCCCGGGCAGGGTGCTCATGCTGTTCGGCGCCG
Organism: Microbacterium sp. zg-B185; assembly: GCF_030246885.1. NCBI lineage: Bacteria > Bacillati > Actinomycetota > Actinomycetes > Micrococcales > Microbacteriaceae > Microbacterium > Microbacterium sp. zg-B185. The sequence continues at coordinate 938,818 of NZ_CP126739.1, read as the reverse complement.
ACGGGGACCGGGACGCGTCCAAGCGCCACGACATGGGCCGCACCGGCGTCGAAGGCAGCGACATCCTCGTCGTCACCGACCATCACCCGCGCTTCGAGGACATCGACACGATCCGTGCGACCCTGATCGAGGGGGCGCGTCGGGCGCGGCCGGATGCCGAGATCCACGAATACTCACCGCCGGAGCTGGCGATCGTCGAGGCGGTCAAGCTGGTCGGCGAGGGCGACGCGATCCTGTGGGCAGGACCCGGACACCAGGACTACCGGGACATCCGCGGCGTCCGCACCCCGTACTCCGCCCGCGAACTGGCCCGCCGGGCGCTGCGGGACGCGGGCTGGCCGGTTCCCGAGCCGCGCTGGCCGGTGCCCTACCCCGACTGAGCCCCCGCTGCGGCGCCGCTGTCCGCTCCCCGCTGTCCGCTGTCCGCTCCCCTGGCGCGAAGTGCCGGGCCGCTCGGCGTGTCGTGACAGGCGAGCCGAGGGGATGCCGCGCGGACGGCCCCGTCAGGCGCGTACCGCGATCGCGCGGTCCGCGGCATCCCTGGCCCACCGCTCCGCCTCGGCGAGCGACGCGCGCGTGACCGGACCCGAGCCCGGTTCGTGCGCCTCCACGACCCGCTCGATCAGCTCGACGATGCCGGGGAACGACAGGCGACCCTCGTGGAACGCGTCGACGGCCTGCTCGTTGGCCGCGTTGAACACCGCGGGGTAGGTGCTGCCGGCGCTGCCGACCTTCTTGGCCAGGCTCACGGCGGGGAAGGCCTCCTCGTCGAGCGGTTCGAAGGTCCAGGATGCCGCGACCGTCCAGTCGATCGGCCGGCCTACACCCCCGATGCGGTGCGGCCAGTCCAGACCCAGCGAGATGGGCAGCCGCATGTCCGGCGGCGAGGCCTGGGCGAGCGTGGACCCGTCGATGAACTCCACCATCGAGTGCACCATCGACTGAGGATGAACGACGACGTCGATCTGGTGGTACGGCACGCCGAACAGGAGGTGCGCTTCGATCACCTCGAGCCCCTTGTTGACCAGGGTCGCCGAGTTGGTCGTCACCATCCGGCCCATGTCCCAGGTGGGGTGAGCCAGGGCCTCGGCCGGTGTGACATCGGCCAGGGCCGCGCGCGAGCGACCACGGAAAGGACCGCCGGATGCTGTCAGCACCAGTCGGCGCACCTCGGAGCGGTCTCCGGCCAGGAGTGCCTGCGCGATGGCGGAGTGCTCGGAGTCGACCGGGACGATCTGGCCCGGCCGGGCGATCGCGGTGACCAGCTCGCCTCCCACGATCAGCGACTCCTTGTTGGCCAGCGCCAGGGTCCGGCCCGTCTCCAGCGCGGCGAGGGTCGGTCCCAGTCCGACCGAGCCGGTGATGCCGTTGAGCACGACGTCGGCCTCGACATCGCGCACCAGCTGCTCGGCCTCGTCCGCCCCGAGGGCCGTGTACTCCACCTGGAACTGCTCGGCCTGCGCCTGCATCGCCGCGCGGTTGGAGCCGGCGGACAGCCCCACCACCTCGAAGCGCCGCGGGTGAGAGCGGATGACCTCGAGGGCCTGGGTGCCGATCGAGCCCGTGGACCCGAGGATGATGACGCGACGCATGAAGTCATGCTAGTTACTCGCGCGCGGCGGCCGCCCTCGGTGACGGGGCGGGCACGGAGGGTGCGGCCAGGCGCTGGTCTGCCGCACCTCGGTGCCGGGTCTCCTACTGGGCTGCGACCGGGGCGTGCTCGAGGCCGAGGATGTCGACCACGAAGACGAGCGTCTCGCCCTTGAGGTCGGCGTCGTTGATCTCGCCCTCGCCGTAGCCGAAGGCCGGCGGGATCACCGCGACGACCTGGGAGCCGACGGTCTGCCCCTCGAGCGCCTGACGGAAACCGTCGACCACACCGGTGGTCTGGAACGACGTGGGCGCACCGGCCTCCCAGCTGGAGTCGAACACGGTGCCGTCCGACCACTTCACGCCGGAGTACTGCACGAGCACGGTGTCGCCGCTGAGAACGGTGGGCCCATCGCCCTTCTTCAGGGTTTCCAGCTCCACCTCGGTCGGCGCGTCGCCGTCCGGCAGTTCGACCGTCGGGGCGCCGTCGTCATCGAGCGTGACCACGGGCATCCCCTCGACGGGCTCCTGCGGCTCGCCCCAGGCCGCGGTCGGGACGACATCGAGGAAGTCGAACACATACACCTCACCGGCGTTCGGGTCGCTGGGCGGGAACGTCGCGACCACCCGGGTGCCCGGCGTCGCGCAGCCCAGGATCTGACCGATCGGGTTGTCGGGCGAGATCTGGGCCGGCAGCAGCGGGGTCTCGCCGTAGCCGATCGCGCCGATGTTCTCGCCGGTTTCAGCGCTGAAGCCGGTCAGCGCGAACCGCACCAGCTGCCCCGCCTCGACCGGGTCGCCCGAGCCCTCCTCGATCACGGTGGACTGAAGCTCGGGGATCTCCAGGGGGAAATCGAACGTGGCGGCGGCTTCCTCGCCCGCCGCGCCCTCGACCGTGACCGCCTCGGCGGCGGCACCCGAGGGTGCTTTGGCCTCGCACAGATCGACGACCGAGGCGGATGGACTCGCGGAGTCATCCGGCGTGCCCGACGCGCAGCCGGCCAGGAGAAGGGCCGAAAGCGCGGCGACGGACAGGGCTGCGAGCGGGCGAATGCGCAAAATGAACCTCTGAGAAGGGGAAAGGGGGAATCCCCATCTTCTCGCATGTTTCCTCTGTCTCCGCTGAGAGGTGACTATGCCAACGCTGGAATGAATACGGGAGTACCCTCAACGGGTGACTTCCGCGGAGATCCCCGACCCCCGAGAAGCCGACTCCCCCGATCAGCCAGCCGTCCGGCAGATGGGTGCGACGTACGGTTTCGGGCGCTACGTGGTGGCACCCCTCGCGCGGCTGATCTATCGTCCCCGCGTCGAGGGCAAGGCGAACGTCCCCAAGACCGGGCCGGTCATCTTCGCGAGCAACCACCTGTCGTTCATCGACTCGATCGCCATTCCGATCGCCGCGCCCCGACCCGTTCATTTCCTCGCCAAATCGAGCTACTTCGACGGTCCCGGCATCGCCGGGTGGTTCTCGCGCGAGTTCTTCACGGCGATCGGTGCGGTGCCGGTCAAACGCGGAGCGGGGCAGGCCGCGCTGGATGCGCTGGATCAGCAGCGCCAGCTGCTGGAGACCGGCAGCGCCGTCGCGCTGTACCCGGAGGGCACGCGTTCGCTCGACGGCCGGCTGTACAAGGGCCGCACCGGTGTGGCCTTCCTCGCCCTGCAGACCGGGGCCCCGGTCGTTCCGGTGGGCCTGATCGGCACCGACCGGGTGATGCCGGTCGGTGCCCGGTTCCCGTCGCTGACACCGCGGGTGACGGTCCGCTTCGGTGAGCCGCTGGATCTGTCCCACCACGGCCCCGCCGATTCCGGCAAGGCGCGGCGCCTGGCGACGGATGACATCATGGCGGCCATCCATGCGCTCTCCGGCCAGGAGCTGGCCAACGCCTACAACGAGGCGCCCGCGCACAGCCCGATCGAACGGATCAAGCAGGTCCTCCCGCACGAGCGTCGCTAGGGCCGCGGCATCCCCGAGGCGTGATCGGCGCCCTGGCCGCTCGCGGACGGGACTGCGGGGAGCGCGACGACGGTCGGCTCGTGCCGCACCGGGAAGTTGACCGAGTTGGCGATGAAGCACCACTCGTGTGCCTGCGCGTGCGCGGAGGTGGCGGCATCCACCATGGAATCCTCGGCGACGATGACGTGCGGCCGCAGCAGGACCTCACGGAACGCGCCGCCTCCGCGCCCGTCCTCCACCATCACACCGGATGCCGCATCCCGGTAGCCGACGACAACCACGCCGGCCTTCACGCAGGCATGCAGGTACGACAGCAGATGGCACTCGCTGAGCGCGGCGAGCAGCAGATCCTCCGGGTTCCACCGCGTCGGATCGCCACGGAACGGCTTGTCGGCGGACGCCGGAAGATCCGGCTTGCCGTCGATCTGGATGGTGCAGGACCGATCGTAGTCACGGTAGCCACTGGTCCCGCTGCCCCGATCGCCGGTCCACGTCGTGCGCAGCTCGTAGCGGTGTTCGCCCAACATTCCCCCAGTCTGACACCCCGGGTGCACGCTCGTCCGACGGTAGGCTGGCGGGGTGCCGCAGACCTTCGCCGCAGCCGACGCCGTCGAACTGGCCGTCGTGGAGCGCAGCGGCTTCATCGAGTCCCGTCACACCGGCTCCGCCATCGTCCTCGGCCCCGACGGGACGGTCGTCGCCGCGCTGGGTGACACTGTGGCGCCGATCCTGCCCCGCTCCAGCCTGAAGCCGATCCAGGCGCTGGCGTGCCTGACCGCCGGCGCGCCGCTCGAGGGCGAGCGACTCGCCCTGTCCACCGCGAGCCATGCCGGAACGGACCGGCACGTGTCCGTGGTGCGGGACATCCTCGACGCGGCCGCGCTCGGCGAGGACGCGTTGGGCTGCCCGGCCGCCTGGCCGGGCGATCAGTCGACCCGCGACGAGATGGTCCGCGATGGCAGCGGCCCCGCGGCGATCCGGATGAACTGCTCCGGCAAGCACGCCGCGATGCTGCTGACGTGCGTGTCCAACGGCTGGCCCACCGACAGCTACCTCCAGCCGCAGCATCCGCTGCAGGCGCACATCCGCGACGTGGCGGAGCGACTGGTCGGCGAACGGGCGGCCACCACGGCGATCGACGGCTGCGGCGCCCCGGTGTTCTCGATGAGCCTGGCCGGCCTGGCCAAGGCCATCCACCGGATCGGAACCGCCGCTGAGCGCTCGCCCTTCGCGCTGCACCGCAGCGCCGGCGCCCTCGTGCGCGCCGTGCGCGAGCACCCGTGGACGATCGACGGTCCCGGGCGTGCCGACACGGTGGTCATCGAGCGACTCGGGGTGTTCGCGAAGGGCGGCGCCGAGGGCGTCATGGTCATGGTCGCGCCCAACGGCACGACGGTGGCCCTGAAGATGCTCGACGGAAGCGGCCGGGCGGGCACCATCGTCGCTCTCCGGCTGCTCGAGCGCGAGGGTGCGCTCGCCGCGTCCGATGTCGCGGATGCGGTGGCGAAGCTTCCTCTGTCGGTCAACGGCGGAGGGCAGGTTGTCGGGGCGATCCGCCCCGCGTTGTAGAGGCGCCCCCACAAGGGGCGTGAGCGCTCCAACGGCGGAGCGGAAAGGATTCCAGATGAGGATCAGCGTCCCCACCGAAGTGAAGAACAACGAGTACCGGGTGGCGCTGACGCCCTCCGGCGTCCACGACCTCGTCCAGGCGGGCCACGAGGTGTTCGTGCAGCGCGGCGCGGGCCTGGGCTCGTCCATGCCCGATGCCGAGTACGAGGCCGCGGGAGCAGAGCTGCTCGACGAGGCAGCGGATGTCTGGGCGCGAGCCGAGCTGCTGCTGAAGGTGAAAGAGCCGATCGCCGAGGAGTACGGCTACTTCCGCGGCGATCTGGTGATCTTCACCTACCTGCACCTGGCCGCCGACCGGCCGCTGACCGAGCGGCTGATCGCCGATCGGGTCACCGCGATCGCGTACGAGACCGTCCAGCTGCCCGGCGGCGGGCTGCCCTTGCTGGCCCCGATGAGCGAGGTCGCCGGGCGACTGGCACCGACGGTGGGGGCGGCGACGCTGATGCGCTCGGCGGGAGGGCTGGGGCTGCTGATGTCGGGCGTGCCCGGCACGCGGCCGGCCCGCGTCACGATCATCGGCGGTGGAGTCGCCGGGGCCAACTCGGCGGTGATCGCGGCGGGGCTCGGCGCCGATGTGACGATCTTCGACACCAACATCCAGCGTCTGCGCTTTCTGGACGACCACTTCCAGGGGCGGGTCAAGACCGCGGCGTCCAACCCGCTGGATCTGGACCGCGCCGTCGTGGAGTCGGACCTGGTCATCGGATCGGTCCTGATCCCGGGAGCCAAGGCGCCCAAGCTGGTCACGAACGACATGGTGGCCCGGATGCGGCCGGGCAGCGTGCTGGTGGACATCGCCGTCGACCAGGGCGGCTGCTTCGAGGACACCCGGCCGACCACACACGCCGATCCGACGTTCCCGGTGCACGGCAGCATCTTCTACTGTGTCGCCAACATGCCCGGCGCAGTGCCGAACACGTCCACCTCCGCCCTGACCAATGCGACGCTTCCGTACATCCGGCAGATCGCCCGGCACGGCTGGAAGGACGCGCTGCGCGCCGACGCGGCGCTGACCGGAGGGCTGAACACGGTCGCCGGCGCCGTCGTGAACCCCGGGGTGGCCACCGCACACGCCCTGGAACTGGTCCCCCTCGCAGACGCGGTGGCCTGACGGCGGGTGCGGGGCCGCGCTAGACCAGCCCGCCGTCGATCGAACGGCCGTACTCGGCGGGGTCCTCAGGGACCAGGACGGGCGTTTCCCGATTGAGGCTCTCGCCGCGGAAGAACGGTTTGGACCGCGGGAACGCGAACCACAGCAGCATCAGCACCACCCCGAACGCCAGTGCCCCGATACCGAGGACGAATGTGCCGCCGATCCCGAACAGCACCGTGTAGCCGTAGTCGACGTCGTACATGTCGATGGCGGACTGGATGAACGCGTAGGTGAGCATCAGCGCGCCCAGGAGCGGGAGCAGTCCCTTGTAGATGAAGTCCCGGGCGGACATGAACAGTTCGCGACGGAAGTACCAGACGCACGCGTAGCCGGTGATCGCGTAGTAGAACGCGATCGCGAGTCCCAGCGAGAGGATCGAGTCCTGCAGGATGTTGTCGCTGATCAGCGTCATGCCGACGTAGTAGACGGACGCCACGACGCCCATCACGAGCGTCGAGAAGGACGGTGTCTTGTATCTGGGGTGGACGGTGGCGAACCGCTTCGGAAGCGCCCGGTAGGCGGCCATGGACAGCGTGCCGCGTGCGGTGGGAAGAATCGTCGTCTGCGTCGATGAGATCGCCGAGATCATCACCGCGACCACCAGGACCCAGCCGACCGGTCCGAGCAGGCCGTCCTTGATCGCGAGGAAGAAGTCGTCGGCATTCGCTTCGTTGCCCAGCCCGGTTCCGGTATCGCCCAGACCCGCGTACATCATCGCGGCAACGGTCACCCCGACGTAGGTGACCAGGAGGATGACGGTGGTCAGCAGCGCGGCCCGACCGGGGATGCGCTTGGGGTCCTTCGTCTCCTCGTTCAGAGCCAGGCACGTGTCCCAGCCCCAGTAGATGAACAGGGCGAGCAGGATCGCCTCGACGAAACCGCTCCATTCCGTGAAGGCGAAGGGGTTGAACCACGCCCAGTCGAAGGGCGTCGGATTCGGTGCGGTGCCGGCGAAGAACTGCCACAGCGCCGCGACGACGAAGACCACAAGGGCCAGATATTGGATGCCGAGCAGGATGTTCTGGATCCGCTCGCCGATCTCGACACCGCGCCAGCTGACCCAGGTCATCAGCGCGATGAAGACCACGCCGGTGGCCGTCACGAGCGCGACGTCGTCGGAGAGCAGGCTGCCGTCGGGGTTGCCCACGATGCCGTCCACGAGCGCCCAGAAGTAGATGCCGGCGATCTGCGCCAGGTTCGCGAGGACGACCATTCCGGCCACGGCGACGCCCCACCCGCCGAGCCATCCGACCCAGGGCCCGAACGCCTTCGAGGCCCACGTGAAGGTGGTCCCGCAGTCGGGGACGGCGTTGTTCAGTTCGCGGTACGCGAAGGCGATGAACAGCATGGGCACGAACGCGATGACGAACGCGATAGGCGCCTGTGCTCCGACCGCGAGCACGACGAAGCCGAGTGTCGCCACGAGGGAGTAGACCGGCGCGGTGGAGGCCAAGCCGATGACGGTCGAGCCCCACAGGCCGAGCGTTCCGGCCGCGAGTCCTTTCCCTTCGGGTCGGTCCAGGATTGTCGGGGATGTAGCCACACTGCGAACGTATGGGGCGCTTTCCGCCCCGGTCAATAGCGGCGCTGCTCCGGCTCGGCCGGCAGGACGATGCGCTCCGGCGCCCCTCCCGCGCGAAGCAGCCATGCGCGCGGGGCGCCCGGATCGCAGTACGGCGGCAGCGCACGCTCGCCGGTCAGCAACCGCAATTCCGACGCGAACGACGATTCGACGACGAAGTCGTGGTCCGATCGGATGGTGCTGAGCGCCCGCCAGTGGCGCTGCCATTCCTCGGCATCCCCCGCCACCACGATGGGCGGCCCGGCCGCCCACTCCGTCTCACCGGAGTATTCGTCCAGCGAGAGCACCGACGCGCCCTGCCGCGCCCACTCCGAGAGCACGCCGCGCGCAGCCGGCGACCGCCGCAGCACGACACCGGTCAGCGGTCGGTCCGGATGCCACGGTTGGGTCGTCCTGGACCGCACGGTCGCCTGCGCGGGGCCGGTCGCGACCTGGACGGCACGCCCGTCCAGGCGACCGCGACCCGGAGGGCTGCCCGGCGCGTAGTGGGCCGGGTCACCGCCCGCGGTGACGTACTCGGCGCGCGAGGCCGCGGCGAGCATCAGCCGATGTGGCAGCAGGTCCGCGAGCCGCGCGACTGCGCCCACCAGCCGCTGCGCGGATGCGGCCACGAAGATGCCCGCCGAACCCGCGCCGCGGACCAGCCTCTCCAGTCGCTCGACCAGCTCGCGGGAGTACTCCAGAGGAAGCGCGGAGGCGAGCGCGTCCAGATCGTCGAGCACGACCAGGCTGGCCGGCGCGGGTGTGTGCCGGGCGAGTGCGCAGACGGCATCCCATCCCTCCTCCCCCCTGGACGGCACCCAATGCACCTCACCCGGCGCCTGCCCGGCGAGGGTGCGCAGCGCCGTCGTCTTGCCGCTGCCTCCCGCACCGACGATGAGCAACCCGCGTTCGCGCAGGCCCACCCCGACCGGGCGCTGTCGCTGCTGATCGGGTTCGTCGGCGAGCCCGATCAGCAGCGTTTCGCGCGGGTGTGCGACCGCGGCGACCAGATCCTCGACCTCGACCCGGTCGGGCAGTTCGGGCAGCCACGGCCTGCGCGGAACCGGTCCGTCGGTGGAACGCACCACCGCTTCGACATCCGCAGCGCTGGACAGCGCGATGCGCACGCGGCGCAGCGCCGGATCTGCCGCCGCACGCACCAGCGCCAGACCGCGGCCGGCCGCTCCGCCCGGGAGCGAGGCGGCCTCCTCGCTGCCGAGGATCACGCGGCTGTCCTGCGCGTCGGTGACACGCAGGCTGATCCGCAGCGGACAGTTGGCGAGGAGGCTCTCACGGACGACGCCGGAGGGCCGCTGTGTGCCCAGGACCAGGTGCATTCCGAGCGCGCGTCCGCGCGCTGCCACATCGGTGAACACGGCGTGCAGCTCGGGATGCTCGCCCAGGAGTGCGGCGAACTCGTCGACGACGATCACCAGCCGCGGCAGCACCACCCGCGGATCCAGGACGTCGCGGGCGCCCGCGCGGGACAGCTCCGTCTCGCGCCACCGCACTTCGGCACGGAGGCTCTCGATCGCTCGCCGCGCGCCGGCGCCGTCCAGATCGGTGAGCACGCCGGTGACGTGCGGAATGCCCGCGAGCGCGTCGAACGCGGTGCCCCCCTTGAAGTCGGCCAGGAGGAAGCTGACCTCGCTGGTCGAGTGCGTCGCGCACAGCGCTACGACCCACGTGACCAGAAGCTCGGACTTGCCGGCCCCGGTGACTCCGGCCACCACGGCATGCGGGCCGTCCGCGACGAGGTCGATCACGAAGGTCTCGCCCGCCTCGTGCCCGATCACGGCGGGCAATCGCCCGCGGGCCGCGGTCGGCGCGTCCGCCAGCAGCGGGGCCAAGGCGACGGTCTCGGGCGTGCGGGCTGTCCCGAGGAGTCGGGCGGCGCGCGCCGCGAGTTCGTCCGCCAGCGTCGCCGCCTGGCACAGGCTGAGCGCTTCCACGGCGATCTCACGCACATCGCCCTCGGCGTCGATGTGCGCGCGGCCCGGTGAGATGACGGTCAGCACCGATCCGCACGCCGGCGGCGGCGCGACCTCCGCGCGCACGATCGCGATCTCGGCTCCCGGGGGAATCGCCTGGCCCGCGCCGACCAGGCACAGGGCCGTGCCGGTGCCGGCCTGGCGGTGCGGGAGACGCTCCGCCCATGCGTCCTCGCCCCGGAGCGGACCGATGATCCGAAGCTCGCCGGGTGGAAGCGCCATGCACAGCTGGATCGCCAGGGCACGGGCGACCGCGCCGGCCAGCACCGGCCGCCCGACGATGGCGATGCCGGAGGCCGCCGCGACCACCACGGGCGCGTGCTCGAGGCGTGCCGCCCGGGCGCGGAGCTGAACCGATTCGGGGTCGTCGCCGCCGCCGGTCACCCGCACCTCGCTGCGATCGGTGCCCGCGCCGACGACCAGCGCGTGCCCCCGCCCCGGGACGGGGCGCCAGATCTCGCCGTCGCGGGCGAGGAAGGCCGCCACATCCGGGTGCCGCGCCCACCGGCGTGCGCGTTCGTCGGCGTGCCGCTGGCCGATCTGGCTCGCAACCCGAGCGCGGGCGCTCCGTGCGCGGGACTCGGCACGTCTGCGCTCCCGGCGCGCGCCGCGGATGCCGTCGAGCATGGTCGCTCCGGCGATCAGCGGTCCGAGCGCCGCGAACCAGAGCGTGAGCACGGACCCCGTGACCGCCCACAGCCCCACCGCACCCAGCACGGGGATCACCGAGGCCAGGATCGGCACGCCCGGCCGCGCAGGCGGGTGCCAGGGCGCCGGCAGCTCGAGCGGTTCAGCCGAAGTGGCGGCGCCGTCCGGCGAGGAGGACGGCGGGAGCGGGGCGGGGGCGGCGGACCGGAGCACGCCTGCAGTCAACCCGCCCGTGCGCCGGTCCGCGAGGGATCGGGTGGTCCGTGTGGATGAGTCCAGCCCGGCTCAGGCTGGGGAGGAGGCCGTGTCGGTCGCGGAGCCGGGCGTATCCTGGCTGCCCCATGCGACGTCCAGGACGATGACGGTGATGTTGTCGCGACCGCCGTTCTCGAGTGCGGCATCGAGCATCGCGTTCACGGCATCGGCGGGGTCGGCGTTCTCCGTCAGGAAATGCTGGATGCCGTAGTCCGTCAGTTCCTTCGTCAGACCGTCCGAGCAGATCACGAACCGGTCGCCATCCAGTACGTCCAGTCGGACATAGTCAGGAGAGACGCTCTCGCTCGGGCCGACGGCGCGAGTGATGACGTTGCCGTACGGATGGTTCTCGGCCTCTTCGGGACTGAGCCGCCCGGCGGCGATGAGCTCTTGAACGACGGAGTGGTCGGTCGTGATCTGCTCGATCACGCCGTCACGGAACAGATACACGCGGGAATCGCCGATGTTCAGAGTGACCCAGTGCGGCGGATCTTCGTTGACGTCGAGGTACACGCCGGTCAGCGTCGTGCCGGTGCCGTCGTCGGTGGTCTCCGGGTGCGAGGCGATGTCCTTGACCGCGCGCGACAGCGCCTTCTCGATCGTCTTCGGGGTGACCGCCCCCGCTGTGACGACACCGCCCAGGCGATCCACCGTGCTGGCACTGGCGATCTCACCGCCGATGTGCCCGCCCATGCCGTCGGCCACGATGAAGAGCGGGTAGCTGGTCAGCAGGGCGTCCTGGTTGACCTCACGTCTGCGGCCGGTGTGGGTCGCGCCCGCCCAGGTCAATTCGATCGTCCCGCTCGCCACCGACACCGATTGGAAGTGGGTGGATACTTCGGGCACGCCCTGTCCTCCCGTTAGCCGACATCGGCGGCGACATGACCGGTCTTGGTCTCATCGACGTGCTCACATCCTACTGGACTCCCCCACGCTGCCCGGTTGCGCTGGTCGCTCCACACGTCGGCGGCCGCATCCTCGGCAGTGTGTTCGCTGATAGCGAACATGCCCGGCTAGACGCGGGCTGCCGGGTCTTCTGGAAGCGGGAACAGCGCGTCGATCGTCTCGAGATCCTCGGCCGACGGCGACCACGCGGCTGCGGCGGCCGCATTGGCGCGGACCTGCTCGGCGCTGGTCGCGCCGGCGATGACGCTGCTGAGCGCCGGGCGTGACAGCATCCAGCCGAAGGTCGCCTCCAGCATCGAGATGCCGCGCTGGTCGCAGAAGCCCTGGTACTGCTCCAGCGCGTCCCACGGGGCCTCCTCCCAGACGTGCCTGCGCTGCATCATGATGCGACTGCCGGCGGGGCCGCCCTCGCGCGTGAACTTCCCGGTCAGCAGCCCGTTGTGCAGCGGGAAGAACGGGAAGAACCCCACGCCGAACCGCTCCACAGCCGGGAGCACCTCTCGCTCGGCGGCACGCGCGAGCAGGCTGTAATGGTTCTGCGCGGAGATGAAGCCGGTGCCGCGATCGGGCGCGGTGAAATCCGCCTCCGCGATCTGCCAGCCGGCCAGATTCGAGTGGCCGTAGTAGCGGATCTTCCCCTCCCGGACGAGGTCATCCAGGACGGAGATGGTCTCGGCGATCGGCGTGCCGGCGTCCGGCACATGCAGCTGGTACAGGTCGATCCAGTCCGTGCGCAGCCGGGTCAGCGATGCTTCGACGGCCGTGCGCACGTAGGACCGGGAGCCCTTGGCCGCCGTGGTCGCGTAGCCCATGTCACGCCCGGGATGACCGAACTTGGTGGCCAGCACCACGCGGTCGCGGCGTCCTTCGAGCGCGCGACCCATCAGCGTTTCACTCAGACCCGGCTCGGCGCCATACATGTCGGCGGTGTCCAGGAAGGTGATCCCCGCATCGAGAGCGGCCTCCAGCACCTCCGCGGTGCCTTCCAGGGTCTGTGTGTTCGTACCGGGTCTGCCGAAGTTGTTGCAGCCGAGACCGACCGCGGAGACGAGGAGGCCGGATGCGCCGACGCGGCGGTGGGGCAGGGTGCTGTCTGGCGAACTCATCCCTCCACGCTAACGCCGCTGCACAGCGGTCGGCGTCACCGCCGGCGGCAGCGGAAGCCCCCACCGACGGTGGGGGCTTCCGCCAGACGCGCGGGCGCTAGCTGTACTCAGCAGTCACGTTGGTGACACTCGGTTGAGGGGTGTGCCGTTGATGGCGGTGTGGTGGCGTTGGGTGTTGTAGTACTCGATCCACGGAGCGAGAGCGTCGGCGCGGGCAGCGTTCGAGGTGAAGATTTGCCGGTAAGCCCATTCGGTTTGCAGAGTCTGGTTCAGCCGCTCGACCTTGCCGTTCTGCCAGGGGCAGTGCGGTCGGATCAGGACGTGTTTCGCGCCCAGAGCCGCCAGGACGTGTCGGACGGCGTGGGAGTTCCGGTAGCTGAAGTGGTTGTCGGTCATCACGCGTTCGATGCGGGTGATGCCGTGCGCGGCGAAGTATGCGGCAGCGCGTGTCAGAAACCCGGCGCAGGTGGGTCCCTTCTCATCCGGATGGATCTCGGAATAGGCCAACCGGGAGTGATCATCGATCATCGAGTGGACATAGTCGAACCCGATCCGAGCCTTCTTATGCGCGGCGGTATCTCCCGCTGCCCTGCCATGGGCTCGCCATCCGCCGCCGTCGGGGATGCGGCCAAGTTTCTTCACATCCATATGCACCAACTCGCCGGGTCGGGCGCGTTCGTACCTGACAGCGGTCTGCTTCGACGCGCGGATCACCTGTCCCGTCAACGGGTCGCACTCCGACAATCGCGGAACACCGTACCGACGCAGGATTGCCCCCACGGTCCGGGCCGGCACCCCGGCGACCGGACCGATACGGTCCTGCCCCTGCCGCAGCTGGACACGTAACGCGAGCACCCGCTGCTCCACCTCCACCGGCGTGCGCCGCGGCATCGACCGCGGTCGGGATGACCGATCCCGCAGCCCGGCTGCACCCTCACGTCGGAACCTGTCCACCCATCGATGAGCGCACTGACGCGAGATACCGAGCTCTCTCGCGACATGCGCAACCGGACGTCCGTCGTACACAACCCGAGTTATCAACAAGGTCCGTCCGTGCACAGTCAACCGAGCACTACCGTGAGCCATGGGAACCTCCGGGGAGATTAGGGAACGTAAGCACTTCCACTAAGCCCCGGAGGTTCTCCTCACCGCAAGACCCGAACCGTCACCAACGTCTCAGCCGGATACAGCTAGCCCTGCGGGCGTTCCGGCGCGGGGGGCGTCGTGGGCGGCTCGGGCGCGGCCGGCGGCTCGGGCGCCGCAGGCGGAGCAGCGGGCGGTTCCGGGGCGGACGGCCCCGCGGCCGGGGGCGCCGGGGGCGGCGTGTAGCCGGGAGGGGCCGGAGGCGGCGCGTACCCGGCGGGCGGCGGCGGGGGCGCGTACCCTGCCGGCGGCGGCGGCGCGTAGCCTGCCGGCGGCGGCGGGTAGGCCCCGGGGGCGGGATACTGCATGCCTTCGGACTGGTAACCGCCCACCGGTGTCTGGTTCGGGACTCCGGCCCAGACCGTACGGTCGGCGAGGAACGAGTTGTTCGCCCACGGCGCGGGGGGCACGGCCGGGTTCCAGCGCGACCTGTCGAAGGCGAGGATACCCAGCCACACGATGCTCAGGAAGAAGTAGAGGATCAGCCAGACCGGCTCCTTCTGCAGCTTCAGTCCCACCCGCCACGCGGCCAGCAGAGTCACCGCGAGGGTCGCCAGGCCGACCAGCCAGCCGAGCACCGGAATCCAGCCGAGCAGGATCGATGCGCCGATCGCGATCAGGATCAACCAGGGACTCAGGTCTCCGAGCTTGCTGAAGACCATCGTGTTGTAGACGGGCACCCACGCCCGCCACCTGCCCTGCACGCCCGCTTTATCGAAGATCTTCATCAGGAAGATGGAACTGAGAATGTAGAAGCCGAGCGCGAAAATCACCCAGAAGAATGCGAAAGCGGCCCAGATCGCGATCAGGGACCCGTCGGGATAGTCGTACATGAGCGTCCTTCCCAGAGACGAACGACGACGTGCACCACGTCGGCGAGGCATCCGCCCTGCTGGTCACATGCTAGCGACGGCGGGGGTGACCGCGCAGGCATTGGTCGATACTCGCCACACGTGTCGCCGGTCGCTAGCCTTGCGGGGACCCCCAGACGACGTGGAAGGACCCACATGACCGACTCGACGACCCCCACGCCCCCACCACTTCCCAGCCAGCCCGCCGCCCAGGCCGCACGCGCGGCGGAACCGGTCACGACCGCCTCGCCGACCTACGATCCAGGGGCAGACCCTGACGACACCGGCGTGCCGAGCTCACTCGGCGGAGAGTTCGACGACGTGAGCCGGGGGTTCTTCCGAGCCCTCTTCGACCTGTCGTTCCGGACGTTCATCACACGCCGCCTGGCGAGCGTGTTCTATCTCGTCGGGCTCGTCGCGATCGCCATCGGCTTCATCGTCTACTTCGTCACCGGGCTGGTCAACGGCATCTCCGCGCTGTTCTTCAACGTCGGTGCCGGGATCTCACTGATCGTGGCGACGCTCATCATCGTCCCGATCGTGACGTTCCTGGCGGTCGTCGTGCTCCGCTTCGTGATCGAGGCGGTCGTCGCGCTGATCGCGATCGCCGAGAACACCGAGCGCACGGCGGAGAACACCCGGGACACCCTGCGGCGCTGACCCCTCAGGCGAACAGCTGGAGTTCGCCCGTTCTGCCTGAGCGGGTCCTCAGGCCGGCGGCATCCGCCCAGCGGCTGAACGCGCGCACCGAGCCGATCCGCGGGCGGCTGTCCGCCAGCGCGCGCACCAGTGCACCCTTCGCGTGCTTGTTGAAGTGGTTCAGTGCGCGCACGGTGCCCTCGGGCCCTTCGCTGACGACGCGCACGTACACCGACGGGAGCGATGTCGGCACGGGTCCCAGCGCGACGTAGGCCTCCGAGCGCAGGTCGAGCACGAAGCGCGAGGGTGATGCGCTCAGCGCCGCAGTCACCGCATCCGCCCACACACGTCGGAGCGGCGGCGCGCCCGGCAGCGAGACGCCGGCGCCGAGCCGGTACGCCGGAATGCGATCCAGCGCGCCGACCGGTCCGAGCGGCGCGGTATGGATGAGCGTGTTCGCTCCGAGCCAGCGCCGGGCCGGGGCGTCCAGGGATGCCGCGTCCAGCGCGTCGTAGAGCACCCCGGTGTAGCGGTCGATGGCCGGCATCGTCGGTGCGGAGCGCAAGACGGCGTTGCGTGCGACCTCGTGGTGCTGCGTGGCTCCGAGGCCGAGCGCGCGCGCCGCCGCCGCGGCATCGGCCGACAGCGAAATGAGAGCGTCGAGGACCAGTTCGCGCTGCGGATGCAGTCCGGGCAGGGCGAGGGCCTCCAGGTCCAGAGACGCCGAACCCCCTCCGGACCGTTTGGTCTCGGAGGGGGGCAGCAGAACGAGCAAGCTACCGCATGATCGCCGCGTTGCCCGCGACGATGGTGACGACGTCGTTCTCGACGGAGAGGAAGCCGTCCTGTGCGTTGGCCACGATCTTGTTGCCGTCTTCGAGCGTGATGCGCACCTCGCCGGCCGCGAGCACACCCAGGATGGGCTCGTGACCGGTCATGATGCCGATCTCGCCGAGGACGGTCCTGGCCACGACGAGGCTCGCCTCGCCGGACCAGACCTCGTGGTCGGCCGCGACGAGGTTGACGGTGAGCGCCATGATCAGCCGTTCTCCTTCTGGATACGAGCCCAGTTCTCCTCGACGTCCGAGATGCCGCCGACGTTGAAGAACGCCTGCTCGGCCACGTGGTCGAAATCACCCTTCACGATCGCGTCGAACGACTCGATCGTCTCGGCGATCGGAACGGTCGAACCCTCGACGCCCGTGAACTTCTTCGCCATGTAGGTGTTCTGCGAGAGGAACTGCTGGATGCGACGCGCACGCGAGACGACGACCTTGTCCTCTTCGGACAGCTCGTCCACACCGAGGATCGCGATGATCTCCTGCAGCTCCTTGTTCTTCTGGAGGATCTGCTTGACGGCGGTCGCCACCCGGTAGTGGTCGGCGCCGATGTAGCGCGGATCCAGGATGCGGCTCGTCGAGGTCAGCGGGTCCACGGCCGGGTACAGGCCCTTGGACGCGATCTCACGCGACAGCTCGGTGGTCGCGTCGAGGTGGGCGAAGGTGGTCGCCGGCGCCGGGTCGGTGTAGTCGTCCGCGGGGACGTAGATGGCCTGCAGCGACGTGATCGAGTGACCGCGCGTGGAGGTGATGCGCTCCTGGAGCACGCCCATCTCGTCGGCGAGGTTCGGCTGGTAGCCCACCGCAGACGGCATGCGGCCCAGCAGGGTCGAGACCTCGGAACCGGCCTGAGTGAAGCGGAAGATGTTGTCGATGAACAGCAGCACGTCCTGGCCCTGGACGTCGCGGAAGTACTCCGCCATCGTCAGGGCGGACAGGGCCACGCGCAGGCGCGTCCCCGGCGGCTCGTCCATCTGGCCGAAGACCAGCGCGGTCTTGTCGAAGACGCCGGCCTCCTCCATCTCGTGGATCAGGTCGTTGCCCTCACGCGTGCGCTCACCGACACCGGCGAACACGGACACGCCACCGTGGTCCTGCGCGACGCGCTGGATCATCTCCTGGATGAGGACGGTCTTGCCGACACCGGCGCCTCCGAACAGGCCGATCTTCCCACCCAGCACGTACGGCGTGAGCAGGTCGATGACCTTGATGCCGGTCTCGAACATCTGCGTCTTGGACTCGAGGAGGTCGAAGCTGGGCGCCTTGCGGTGGATGCCCCAGCGCTCGGTGATCTCGATCTGCTCGCCCGGCTTGGCGTTGAGGACCTCGCCGATGACGTTGAACACCTTGCCCTTGGTGACGTCGCCGACGGGCACGGTGATCGGGCCGCCGGTGTCGCGCACTTCCTGGCCGCGGACGACGCCGTCGGTGGGCTTCAGGGCGATCGCGCGAACGAGGTCGTCGCCGAGGTGCTGCGCGACCTCGAGCGTGATCTCGTTCGACTCGTCGCCGATGGTGATCGTCGTCTTGAGCGCGTTGTAGATGTCGGGAAGCGAGTCGTGCGGGAACTCGATGTCGACGACCGGACCGGTGACGCGCGCAACGCGCCCGATGACCAAGGTCTGTTCGGCGGTAGCGGTGGGGGTCATTGTCTTCTTCTCTTTCGGAGTGGTTTCTACTTCGCCGACGACAGGGCGTCGGCCCCGCCGACGATCTCGGCGATCTGCTGGGTGATCTCCGCCTGACGCGCGTTGTTGCGCAGGCGGGTGTAGTCGGTGATGAGCTTGTCGGCGTTGTCGCTGGCCGACTTCATCGCCTTCTGCGTAGCGGCGTGCTTGGCAGCCGAGGACTGCAGGAGGGCGTTGAAGATGCGGCTCTGGATGTACACCGGCAGGAGCGCGTCCAGGACGGTCGCGGCATCCGGCTCGAACTCGTAGAGCGGGAATGCCTGCACGTCCGCCTGCGACTCGCTGGCCTCGACGACCTCGAGGGGCAGCAGACGCACGGTTTCGGGCGTCTGCGTCATCATGCTGACGAAGCGGTTGTAGACCAGATGGATCTCGTCGACGCCGCCCTGCTCCGAACCCCGCTCGAAGGCCTCCAGCAGCGTGCCGGAGATCTGCTCCGCGAAGCGGAACTCAGGGGTGTCGGTGTCGCCGGTCCACTCGGCCTCGCTCTTGATGCGGCGGAACTGGAAGAAGGCGACCGCCTTGCGACCGACGAGGTAGTAGGTCACTTCCTTGCCCTGCGACTGCAGCAGCGTCGCCAGCTCCAGGCCCTCGCGCATGATCTGCGAGTTGAACGCGCCGGCCAGGCCGCGGTCCGACGCGAAGATCACGACCGCGGAGGACTTCACGTCCCGCGCGGTCGTCAGCGGGTGATCGATGTTGGAGTGCGTGGCCACGGCCGAAACCGCCCGCGTCACAGCGCGCGCGAACGGCGCCGAGGCGCGCACGCGCGCCATCGCCTTCTGGATCCGCGATGCAGCGATGAGCTCCATCGCCTTGGTGATCTTCTTGGTCGTCTGAGCAGTGCTGATCTTCTGCTTGTAGACCCTCAGTTGTGCGCCCATAGTCCGTGTCTGCCGCCGCTACTTGCGGCGGCCCTTGACGATCTGCTCCTGGTTGACGTCCTCAACCTCGGCGGCCTTGAATTCCTCGTGGCCGGGGTTGTCGATGTGCTGACCGCTGCCGCCCTGGAACTGCAGCGTGAACTCGTCCACAACGCGGCCGAGCTCGCTCGCGGTGTCGTCGTCGAGCACGTTCGTCTCGCGCAGGCGATCGAGGATCGTCGTGTTGCGGCGGACGTGGTCCAGCAGGTCGCGCTCGAACCGCAGGACGTCCTCGACCTCGATGGTGTCCAGCTTGCCGTTCGTGCCGGTCCAGATCGAGACGACCTGCTCCTCCACGGGGTACGGCGAGTACTGCGGCTGCTTGAGCAGCTCGGTCAGGCGGGCCCCGCGGGCCAGCTGACGACGCGATGCGGCGTCCAGGTCGCTGGCGAACATCGCGAACGCCTCGAGCGAGCGGTACTGGGCCAGCTCGAGCTTGAGCGTGCCGGAGACCTTCTTGATGGACTTGACCTGAGCGTCACCGCCCACGCGGGAGACCGAGATGCCCACGTCGACCGCGGGACGCTGGTTGGCGTTGAACAGGTCGGACTGGAGGAAGATCTGACCGTCGGTGATCGAGATGACGTTGGTCGGGATGTAGGCCGACACGTCGTTGGCCTTCGTCTCGATGATCGGCAGACCGGTCATCGATCCGGCGCCCAGCTCGTCGGAGAGCTTCGCACAGCGCTCCAGCAGACGGGAGTGCAGGTAGAACACGTCACCGGGGTACGCTTCGCGGCCCGGCGGGCGGCGCAGCAGCAGCGACACGGCACGGTACGCCTCGGCCTGCTTGGTGAGGTCGTCGAAGATGATCAGCACGTGCTTGCCGTCGTACATCCAGTGCTGGCCGATGGCCGAGCCGGTGTACGGCGCCAGGTACTTGAAGCCGGCCGGGTCGGATGCCGGAGCCGCGACGATGGTCGTGTACTCCATCGCACCGGCATCTTCCAGGGCGCCCTTGACGGCCGCGATGGTCGAGCCCTTCTGGCCGATTGCGACGTAGATGCAGCGGACCTGCTTCTGGACGTCGCCGGATTCCCAGTTGGCCTTCTGGTTGATGATCGTGTCGATCGCGATGGCCGTCTTGCCGGTCTGGCGGTCGCCGATGATCAGCTGACGCTGACCGCGGCCGACCGGGATCATGGCGTCGATCGCCTTGATGCCCGTCTGCATGGGCTCGTGCACGCTCTTGCGCTGCATGACGCCCGGGGCCTGCAGCTCGAGCGCCCGGCGACCTTCCGTCGCGACGGCGCCGAGGCCGTCGATGGGGTTTCCGAGCGGGTCGACGACGCGACCGAGGTACCCGTCGCCCACCGCGACGGAGAGGACCTCGCCGGTGCGGGTGACTTCCTGACCGGCCTCGATGCCCGAGAACTCGCCGAGGACGACGACGCCGACCTCGTGCTCGTCCAGGTTCAGTGCGAGACCGGAGGTGCCGTCGGCGAACCGGACGAGCTCGTTCGCCATGACGCCCGGAAGGCCTTCGAGGTGCGCGATGCCGTCCGCTGCGTCCACGACGGTGCCGACCTCGGTCGCCGCCGCGCCCGTGGGCTCATACGCGGCGACGAAGTCCTTCAGCGCGTCGCGAATGGCGTCGGGGCTGATTGAGATATCTGCCATGGTGTTCCTTCGTTCGGTGAGGCCGGAGCCTCAAATCTCCGTGCGGCTTCGGGTTCGAAGCAGCGCGGGAAGTCTTATCTAGCCAGCCAGTCGCTGGCGCAGGTCGGCGAGTCGTGCCGCGACGCTCGCATCGATCACGTCGTCCGCGATCTGCACGCGCAGGCCGCCGACGACCGTGGGGTCGATCACCGTGTTCAGCGAGACGGTGGTGCCGTAACGCTGGGACAGCAATGCGATCAGGCGCTCGGACTGCGCCTGGCTGAGCGGCCGCGCCGCGACGACGGTTGCCACCGTGCGCCCCCGCTGGTCTGCAACCAGATCCATCGCGCTGTTCAGCAGCTGCCGGACCCGGCGCTCGCGCTGCTGCTGGACGAGGGAGGCCGCGATCAGCGTCGCCGCCGTACTCGCGCGACCCGCGAGCAGCGACTCGATCAAGGCGCCCTTGGCCGACTCGTCACCCAGGCGACTGCCCAGTGCGAGCTCGAGCTCGGGGTTCTCCGCCACCAGGCGGGACAGCCGGAACAGATCGCCCTCGACGTCAGCGTCGGGCTCGGCGAGCGAGGCGGCGCGGATGGCGAGCTCTTCGATTCCGTCCACCAGATCGGATGCCGAGGACCAGCGCGAAGCGACGATCGTCTGCAGCAGGGTCACCGTGGCCGGCTGGAAGATCGGGCCGAACACGGCCGCCACGACGTTCGAGCGCGCCGAGTCGGCCGCGGACGAATCGGCCAGCGCGCCGCTCAGCTGCGGCGAGTCCCCGACGGCATGCGCCGCCGCGAACAGCTCGCGGGCGGTGTCGATGTCGACGGCGGGTACGACGGCCAGCGCCGCCGTCGCTGCCGCAGTGGCCTGAGTGGTCGCGCTGCCCATTAGCTCGACGCCTTCTGAGCGGTCTCGGACGCCTCGAGCTCGGCGAGGAAGCGGTCCACGACGGACTGTGCCTTGGCGTCGTCGGAGAGGGTCTCCCCGATGACACCGCCGGCGAGGTCGAGGGCGAGCGTTCCGACCTCGGAACGCAGCGACACGAACGCCGACTGGCGCTCCGCCTCGATCTGCGCACGCGCACTCGCAGCGATGCGGGCCGCCTCAGAGGATGCTGCTTCCTTCGCCTCGGTGAGGATCTTCCTGCCGTCCTCGCGGGCGGCTTCGCGGATCTCCCCGGCCTCGGTGCGGGCACCGGCGAGCTGGGCAGTGTAGGCCTCGAGCGCGGCCTCAGCCTTGCTCTGCGCCTCGGCTGCCATCTCGATGTTGCCTTCGATCGCGGCTGCGCGTTCGTCGAGCAGCTTCTTCATCCGGGGAAGGGCGACCTTCCAGAAGATGAAGAGGATGACGATGAAGCACACCGCCGACCAGACGATGTCATAGATCGCCGGCAGCAGAGGGCTCGGCTCAGCCTCGCCTCCCTCTGCGGCGAATGTGACAAGAGCGTTCAGCATCCTGTCTCCTTAAGTCGTCGTCGAGGTTCAGTAGCCGAAGATGAAGGCTGTGGCGATGCCGATGAAGGCGAGCGCCTCGGTGAAGGCGATACCGATCCACATGAGCACCTGCAGGCGACCTGCGAGCTCAGGCTGACGGGCGACACCCTCGATCGTCTTGCCGACGACGATGCCGACGCCGATGGCGGGCCCGATGGCGGCGAGGCCGTATCCGACGGTCGCGATGCTGCCGGAGACCTCGGCCAGAACCGTAGTTGAGTCCACGAGTTGGTTTTCCTTTCGGTTGTCGGGTGGCTGGGCCGACCCGGGATCAGTGCTCTTCCGCCACCGCGAGCTGGATGTACACCGCGGTGAGGAGGGCGAAGACGTACGCCTGGAGGACTGCCACCAGGAGTTCGAACAGGGTGAACACGAATCCGAATGCGAGCGATCCGACTCCGAGGAGCGACCACCAGCCTCCGGCCGTGAAGAAGAAGAACTGGGTCGCTGCGAAGAACAGCACCAGCAGCAGGTGGCCGACCATCATGTTCATCAGCAGTCGGAGCGTCAGCGTGACGGGCCGGACGATGAAGGTCGAGATGAACTCGATCGGCGTGACGATGATGTAGATCGGCCACGGCACACCCGCGGGGAACAGCGAGTTCTTGAAGAAGTTCTTGGGGCTCTTCTTGACGCCGGCGTAGATGAACGTGACGTACGAGATGATCGCCAGCAGCAGCGGCACCGCGATGATGCTCGTTCCGGCGATGTTCAGGAACGGGATGATCCCGGTCAGGTTCATGAACAGGATCATGAAGAAGATGGTGGTCAGGATGGGGAGGAAGCGATCCCCGTCCTTCTTGCCGAGGAGGTCGTGCGCGATGTTGACGCGGACGAAGTCCAGCCCCATCTCGACGAGGCTCTGGAACCGCCCAGGCACGACCTTCATCCGGCGGGTGCCGAGCCAGAAGATCACGACGATGGCGACGGTGGCGAGGATCTGGATCAGGTTGATCCTGGTCAGCTCGAACCATGTGCCCTCGAAGAGGATGGCGTTGGGGAAGAATTCCCAGATCGACGGCGCGTGGAAACCGCTATCGTCCGATTCGACTGCAGTGGCGATCATGGTCGCGGCTTGAAGTAACAGCGCTGGCTCCAGCTTCGGGGCAACGAGATTAATCGTTGTGACGATGGTCGGTGAGAGTCACTCCGCAAGCACTCACGGGTGAGTGGGCGGGCGCATTATTACCCTAGCAAACGAACGGGGCTCAAGAATCCGCAGGCGGGGTGCGCGGCGTCGCCGACTTCGTCGGGGGCGCCGTTTCGTCGACCACCTCGGTGGGCAGCGACGCATCGCTGACCGTGGGGACGCGCATTCTGGTGAGCACGATGACATCGACCACGAGCGAGGCGAGCACGCTGACGACGACCGCGATGAAGAAGATCACCGGGCTGATCCACGGCTGTCCGCGCAGGACCAGGAGTGCCACGATGAACACGATCAGCTTGAGGATCCAGCCGCCCAGCACGATCCCGAAGAACACCGGCACATAGAGCGGATCGCCGTACCAGCGGTTCGCGATCAGGATGCTGGCGCCGGTGATCGCGAGGAAGACTGCGGCGATCAGGACGCCGATCAATGCGCTCCACATGCCGGTCACCCCGTCGGCGAGATAGCCGGCAACCGCGCCGATGACCGCGAGGACCGCGGCGACCACCCCGGACCAGAGCAGCGTGGCACGCAGGATCGGTGTGCTTGAGACGGTGTGGGCACTCATCGAGCGGCCTCCAGGGTCGGGGTGTCATCGCTCGGGGCGAGGACGGCGGGCTTGCGCCGCCACGTGGGCAGCAGGGTGACGACGAGACAGGCGGCGGCGCCGACGAGGGCGAAGGCCACGCCGATCCAGTACTGGCCGATCCAGTTCTCCCGCGTGCCGATGTACATCAGGAGCACGGCGAGGCTGAACACCGCCGTCCACGCGTAGAAGATCAGGACCGCGTCGCGGTCGGTGTGGCCCATGTCCAGCATCCGGTGATGCAGGTGCTTGCGGTCGGGCGAGAACGGGGACTTGCCAGCGGCCATGCGGCGCACCACCGCCAGACCGAAATCCAGCAGTGGCAGCAGCACCACCACCACGGGCAGCAGGATCGGGATGAAGGCACCGAGCAGCTGTGAGCGGCCGAACCCTTCGGGGTCCAGCACGGCCGGTTCGAGCTGGCCGGTGATCGCGATGGCCGAGCAGGCCATCAGCAGACCGAGCAGAAGCGCACCGGAGTCGCCCATGAACAGCTTCGCCGGGCTCCAGTTCAGCGGCAGGAACCCGATGCACGCGCCGATCAGCACGGCTGCGATGAAGGATGCGAGGTTGAAGTAGGTGCTGGACCCGGTGTCGCGGACCAGGATGTAGGAGTACGCGAAGAACACCACGTTCGCGATCAGGCAGACGCCCGCTACCAGGCCGTCCAGCCCGTCGATGAAGTTGACCGCGTTCATGACGACGACGATCGAGAAGACGGTGAGCGTGAAGCTCACCCAGCTGGAGCCGATGATCAGCCCGCCGATCGGCAGTGAGAAGATCTGCAGCTGCCCGAACCACGCGATGATGCCGGCGGCGAGGAACTGGGCACCCAGCTTGATCATCCAGTCCAGATCCCACAGATCGTCGGCCACTCCGACGACGACGATGAGAAGCGCAGCGCCGAGGATCGCGTAGACGGGAGCCGGGTCCACCCAGAAGATCGCGAAATACGGATGCTGCGAGGACACGGCGAACGCGGCCACCACGCCGAGGAACATCGCCACCCCGCCCAGGCGCGGCGTCGGGGTCTTGTGGACGTCGCGCTCGCGGATGCCGGGATACAGCTTGTATTTCAGGCTCAGTCGCCACACCGCCCAGGACAGCGACAGGGTCACGGCCGCCGTGAACAGGATGGTGAAGATGTACTGCTTCACGCGCTGCCCTGTTCGGGGCTCAGCCCGGAACCCCCTGCCCCCCGGCCGCCGTCCGGGCCGACGGTCTCAGGGGCGTCCGGCAGCGACGGGATGAACGTGTCGTCCGGCTCGCGGACGGGGTCGGGCTCGAGCAGGTCGCCGACGATCTCGCGCAGGGCCGCCCGGTCGATCGCCCCCTCGCGCAGGACGCGGATCACGGGTTCCACGTCGGCGCTGCCGCTGACGAGGCTGGTCGCATCGATGATGGTCGAGGCGATGCCGGTGGCGGAGGGCCCGCCGTCGAGGTACACCGCAACGCTGTCGCCGAGCATGTTCTGCGCGTCCCAGGCCAGGATCGCGGCGGGCTTTCCGGTCAGGTTGGCGCTGGAGACCGCGAGCGGCCCGGTCTCCTCCAGCAGCTCGAGGGCCAGATTGTTGGCGGGCATCCGGACCGCGACGGTGCCCTGCGTGTCGCCCAGGTCCCAGGACAGCGACGGCTGCGCAGGCAGCACGATCGTCAGCCCGCCCGGCCAGAACGCCTCCACGAGCCGTTCGACCGGCGCCGGGACCTCGGCCACCAGGGCGCGCAGCGTGGCGAGGCCTGCCACGAGCACCGGCGGAGGCGAGGAACGCCCGCGGCCCTTGGCTTCCAGCAGGCGCTGGACCGCGCGGGCGCTGAAGGCGTCCGCCGCGACGCCGTAGACCGTGTCGGTCGGGAGCACGACCAGTTCGCCCCTGCCGATGGCCTGGCGCGCTTGGCGCATCCCGGCCAGCAGCTGCGCCTCGTCACGGCAGTCGAATACAGGGGACATGTCCGGGCCAGTCTAGCCGGGCCGGTGTCGCGGCCCTCTCCGACTCAGGGCGCGATCGCGGTGGTCGCGCGGTCGCGCGAGGTGAGGTCGGGGTGGGTCGAGGCCGCTCGCCAGCCGTCGGCGGTGAGCAGCTCCCGGATAGCCGCGCCCTGCCACTCGCCGTGCTCGATCACGAGGCTGCCGCCCGGATGCGCCAGACGCAGACCGACGCGACTGACCACGCGGACCACGTCCAGTCCGTCCGCTCCGCCGTACAGGGCGGCGGGGGGATCGAACAGTCGCACCTCGGGGTCGCGCGGGATCGCGGCATCCGGAACGTAGGGAGGGTTGGACGCAACGACGGAGACCTGACCGTTCAGCTCCGGGAAGGCCCGCTCGATGTCGACGAACGCGACGCGCGCGTTGTCCGCGCCGACCAGCGCGAAGTTCTGCCTCGCCCACACGAACGCCTCGACGGAGTTCTCGGCGGCGAAGACACGGGAGTGCGGCACCTCGGTCGCCATCGCGAGGGCGAGTGCACCGCTGCCGGTCCCCAGGTCCACGGCGATGGGCGCCGGGGATGCCGCGGCCGACAGTGCGTCGATCGCCAGCTGCGCCACGATCTCCGTCTCCGGCCGGGGGACGAAGACGCCGGGCCCGACGCGCAGCTCGAGGTGGCGGAACGGTGCGGCGCCGGTCAGATGCTGGAGCGGTTCCCGGGTCTCCCGTCGCGCGACCAGCTCGTCCAGACGCCGGGCGTCCTGCGCGTCGATGGCGTCGCCGCGGATCGCGGCCGCTTGGACCGCTCCGCGGCCGGTGCCCAGGATGTGCGCCGCCAGCAGCTCGGCATCCACCGACGCGTCCGCGATGCCGGCGCGCGTGAGCCGCTCGGTCGCGCTGCGGAGGGCAGCCGCGAGCGATGCGGCGGAAGCGGAGGGCGAGGACATGAGCGGCATACAGCCTATGCCGGTCCAGGTCGCGTCCCGGCCGGCGCCGGCGTCATGGATCGCCCCGGACGCACCTGCTCCCCGTAGGCTGGTGCGCACACGATGGCACTGTGAAAGGCCCGACATGTCCGGCATCCACTCCGATATCACCTCCGCGTTCGGCGACACCCCGCTCGTCCGCCTCAACCGCGTGGCCGAGGGCGTCGACGGTGTCGTCCTCGCGAAGCTCGAGTTCTACAGCCCGGCGGCCAGCGTCAAGGACCGCATCGGCATCGCGATCGTGGACGCCGCCGAAGCGTCCGGCGCGCTGCCCCCGGGCGGCACCATCGTCGAGGCGACCAGCGGCAACACGGGCATCGCGCTGGCGATGGTCGGCGCCGCCCGGGGCTACCGGGTCATCCTGGCCATGCCCTCGTCGATGTCGATGGAGCGCCGACTGCTGCTGAAGGCGTACGGCGCGCAGCTTGTCCTGACCGACCCTGCGGGCGGCATGAAAGGTGCGCTGGCCAAGGCCGAGGAGATCGTCGCGGAGACCCCCGGCGCGTTCCTGGCGCGGCAGTTCGAGAACGAGGCGAACGTCGCCATCCACCGCCGCACCACCGCCGAGGAGATCATCCGCGACACCGACGGCAAGGTCGACTATTTCGTCGCCGGCATCGGCACCGGCGGCACGATCACCGGGGTGGGCCAGGTGCTCAAGGAGCGCGTGCCGGATGCGAAGGTGATCGCCGTCGAGCCGGCGGACTCCCCGCTTCTGACCAAAGGCACGGCCGGACCGCACAAGATCCAGGGCATCGGAGCGAACTTCATCCCGCCGATCCTCGACCGCAGCGTCATCGACGAGGTCATCGACGTCGAATTCCCCGACGCCATCGCGACGGCGCGTGCCGTCGGCGTCCAGGACGGCATCCTGGTGGGCATCTCCTCCGGCGCCGCGATCTGGGCCGCCCTGCAGGTCGCCGCCCGTCCCGAGGCCGCCGGAAAGAACATCGTCGTGATCGTCCCGTCCTACGGGGAGCGCTACCTCTCGACCGCGCTGTACGAAGACCTTCGCGAAGACTGAGCCCTCACCTCCAGAAAGGGCGTTCCGTGCCCGGCATCCACCCCGACATCACCTCCGCGTTCGGCGATACTCCGTTGGTGCGGCTGAACGCGCTCACGAAGGATCTGGGCGGCGAGGTGCTGGCCAAGCTGGAGTTCTACAACCCGGGCTCGAGCGTCAAGGATCGCCTGGGTTTCGCTCTCGTCGAAGCCCTCGAGGCCTCGGGCGAACTGCAGCCCGGCGGCACCATCGTCGAATCCACCAGCGGCAACACCGGGATCTCGCTGGCCCTGATCGGCGCCGCCCGGGGGTACAAGGTGATCCTCACGATGCCGGCGTCGATGTCCAAGGAGCGCCGCACCCTGCTGAAGGCGTACGGTGCGCAGCTGGTGCTGACGGATCCGCACAAGGGCATGACCGAGGCCGTCGCGACCGCCGAGCGGATCGCTGCCGAGACGGCCGGCGCGGTCCTGGCCCGCCAGTTCGACAGCGCTGCGAACGCCGAGATCCACCGCCGCACGACGGCGGAGGAGATCTGGCGGGACACCGACGGGAATGTGGACTACTTCGCCGCCGGCTCCGGGACCGGCGGCACCGTCACCGGTGTCGGCCAGGTGCTCAAGCAGCGCAATCCCGACGTCAAGATCGTCGTCGTCGAGCCGAAGGACTCGCCTGTGCTGAGCGAGGGTCGCGCGGGCGGGCACCGCATCCAGGGCATCGGCCCGAACTTCGTCCCGGACGTGCTGGACCGCTCGGTCATCGACGAGATCGTCGACGTCGAGTTCGACGACGCCATCCGGGTCGCCCGGGAACTGGCCACCCGCGAGGGGATCCTGGCCGGCATGTCGGCGGGTGCCGCGGTGTGGGCGGCTCTGCAGATCGCAGCACGTCCGGAGGCGGACGGGAAGCGCATCGTCGTGATCGTCCCGGACGCCGGTGAGCGATACCTCTCCACCGCGCTCTACGAGCACCTGCGCGATCCGGAGCCCGCGAAGTGAGCGATCGCATCGGTCTGTTCGCCCGCCTGCGCGAAGACGTCTCCGCCGCCAAGCTGCGCGACCCCGCCGCGCGCAACGGCGTGGAGCTCGTCCTGCTGTACCCGGGGCTGCACGCGGTGTGGGGGTACCGGGTGTGGCACGCGCTGTGGATCCGACGGGCGCGCTTCCTGGCACGGATGGGCTCGCAGCTCACCCGCTGGCTCACCGGGGTCGAGATCCACCCGGGCGCCACGATCGGCCGCCGATTCTTCATCGACCACGGGATGGGCGTCGTCATCGGCGAGACCGCCGAGCTCGGTGACGATGTGATGCTCTACCACGGTGTCACCCTCGGCGGACGTCAGCGCGAGGGCGGCAAGCGGCATCCCACTCTCGGCGACGGCGTCGCGGTCGGCGCCGGAGCGAAAGTCCTCGGGCCCATCACGATCGGGGCCGGCTCGGTCATCGGAGCGAACGCGGTGGTGACCAAGGACGCTCCCCCCGACAGCATCCTGGTCGGTGTGCCGGCGAAGCCGCGGGCACGCGTGGTCGGGGAGGACACCCGGGCGCTGCTCACGGCGCCCGAGTACAGCATCTGAAGCGGGGTCAGTCCGCGCGGCGCTCGGCCACGCGGCGCTTGAGGAACACCATCGGCAGCAGCCAGGTGGCCAGCGCGGTGATGATCCAGACGATCACCGGGGCGAGCACCCACGCGACCGGCTCCGAGATGCCGATGCCCGCGCCCGGGATGATCACCACGATGACGATCGCGATGAACGTCGAGATGATTCCGATGCCGCCGAGCAGCGGTTCCGCGTGGCGGCGGGTGATCTTGAAGATCAGCGGTGCCAGCACGCTCTGGATCACGGCGAAGATCACGACGGCCAGCACGAAGCCCCACCAGTCGCTCCAGTGGATGACGAAGCCGGGCAGGATCACGTCGGCGACGATCAGGCCGAGCGCCGCGGAGAACACGAAGATGGCGGCGCGGATGAGGAACGTGATCATGGCCCGAGCGTATCGCGCCCCGTCGCCTGCTCCTGCTGCTCCCCCTTCGCCCGCCCCGTTCCTGCGAGGCGCCTCCGCCCCCGTTCACTCGCCGTGTGTGCACCGGAACGCTCGCTCCCCCCGGTTCACTTGCCCTGTGTGCACGGGGAACGCTCGCTCCCCTGGTTCACTTGCCCTGATTGCACGGGGAGGGGCCTGGTCTCCGTACATACAGGGCAAGTGAACAACGGTGGATGCCGGGTCAGCGGCCACGTGGGGGCCCGGGCGCGGGTACCCGGGGCCTGCCTGCCCGGGGCGTGCCTGCCCGGGCGCGGCTATGCGCGAGCGCGGAGCGCGGAGCGCACCCGGCCGATGAGCACACCCGGCTCGTCGAAGACCATGGACCTGGTCACCCGGATCACGCGCCACCCCAGCTCCGCGAGACGATCGTGCTTCGCGATGTCCCGATTCCACTGGCGCAGGTCGACCCGGTGGTGGTCGCCCTCGTACTCGATGGCGATCCGCAGCCCGGGGTAGGCCAGGTCGACGCACCCGACGAACTGGCCCGCGTCGTCGTAGACGTCGTGGTCCAGGACCGGCTCGGGCAGGCCGGCATCCACGATCGTGAGCCGGCACCAGGTCTCGGGTCGCGAGACGCTGCCGTGCCGGGTGCGCAGCAGCGCCTCTTCGAGCGCGGCGATCCCGATCCGCCGGCCGCGGCGCAGCTCCCTCTCCAGGTCGGCCACGTCGGCGAGCGGCGGTCGCAGCACCCGGCCGAAGGGTCCGGCGATGCGCGGCACCAGGATGACGGCATCCGCTACCGCCGTGAGGTCATACGGATGCCGCACCACTCGACCCAGCTGAGCCCAGGTCGAGGCGGGGCTGGTCATGCGGAGTCCATGCGCACCGGACCCCGCGGTGACCTGAGCGCCGGCGAGCTGGTGTCCGCGGACCCCGCGCCCACGGGGTGCGCGGCTCGGCGCGCAGACGGCGACGTCCAGCTCCGTGAGATCCAGTGCCGGCAGGGGCAGCCCCCACAGCGCGGCCGCGGTGGCGTGCGAGAAGAACTCCCCCTCGTGCATGTGCGCCGCGAACTGGCGCGCGGCGCGAATCAGCGCTTCCCGCCGCACGTCGGCCGGGTGCGCATCCGGATCGGCGGGGCCGGTGTCGGCCCGAGCAGCGCGCAGGCCGGTGAAGGGCCTCTCGAGCTCGGCGCGGTCGACCTGGCGCCGGGTCATCCCATCACGGCGTGCGTCGGCCACCCGGAACGCCGCGGGTGGTTCGGTGGTCATCTCGGCACCCTTGCACAGTCGACGTCGCCATCGTCCGCGCTGTCCACAGGCCGGTGCGCCCCACCCGTTCACTTGCCCTGCATGTACGCGCAACCGCCGCCCGAGCGTACAAACAGGGCAAGTGAATCGAGGGGGACGGCGCACCCGGACACCGTCGGGGCCACACGCGGGGCGCACGGCGCACGGCGCACGGGACGCGCACGGCGCGCAGCCGCGCGGGGGCGCGACGCTCGCGGCGCGCACGGCGCGCGCCACACCGGTTCACTTGCCCTGGATGTACGCGCAGAGGCCTCACGAGCGGACAAACAGGGCAAGTGAACAGCGGGCGCGCGGCCGCGGCGCAGCGGGGCGCGGGGGCGCGGCGGGCGCAACGGGGGCGGCGCGGACGGCCGCCGCGGGGGTCAGTCCTCGGAGCCGAGGGCGGCCAGGCGCTCTTCCTCGTCGGCGGCGATGCACGACTGGATGATCGGGTCCAGCGCGCCGTCCATCACCTGGTCGAGGTTGTACGCCTTGTAGCCGGTGCGGTGGTCCGCGATGCGGTTCTCCGGGAAATTGTACGTGCGAATGCGCTCGGAGCGATCCATGCCGCGGATCTGCGACTTGCGGGCGGCCGAGGACGCGGCATCCAGCTCTTCCTGCTGTTTCGCGAGGATGCGGGCGCGCAGTACGCGCATGCCGGCCTCGCGGTTCTGCAGCTGGGACTTCTCGTTCTGCATCGACACGACGATGCCCGTGGGCAGGTGGGTGATGCGCACCGCGGAGTCGGTCGTGTTGACGGACTGACCACCCGGTCCGGACGAGCGGAAGACGTCGATCTTGAGGTCGTTCGGGCTGATCTGCACCTCGTCGGGCTCGTCGACCTCGGGGAAGACCAGCACGCCGGTCGTGGAGGTGTGGATGCGACCCTGCGACTCGGTGGCGGGCACCCGCTGCACGCGGTGCACGCCGCCCTCGTACTTCAGCGACGCCCAGACGCCCTGCGCGGGGTCGCTGGAGGAGCCCTTGATCGCGACCTGGACGTCCTTGTAGCCGCCCAGGTCCGATTCGGTGCGTTCCAGCAGCTCGGTCTTCCACCCGCGGGATGCTGCGTACTGGAGGTACATGCGCAGCAGGTCGGCCGCGAACAGGGCGCTCTCGGCGCCGCCTTCGCCACCCTTGATCTCCATGATCACGTCACGGCCGTCGTCGGGGTCGCGCGGGATGAGGAGGCGCCGCAGCTTCTCCTGCGTCTCCTCGACGCGCTCCTCGAGCGCGGGCACCTCGGCGGCGAACGCCTCGTCCTCCTTGGCGAACTCCTGAGCGGCCTCAAGGTCGCCGGTGGCCGCTGTCCACGCGTCGTACGCCGCGACGATCCGCGACAGCTCGGCGTAGCGCCGATTGACGCGCTTGGCGCGCGCCGCATCGGCGTGCACAGCCGGGTCGGAGAGTTCCTCCTGGACGGCTTTGTGCTCCTCGATGAGGGTCTTCACCGATTCGAACATGAATGCTCCGAACGACGTGCGTCAGCGAATGCTGTTCTCGTGCCCGTGGCTGCTGCCACCGCCGGTCGGCGCGGGGATCGACTTCTGCATCTGGACCAGGAATTCGACGTTGGACTGCGTCTCCTTGAGCTTGCCCAGCACGACTTCCAGAGCCTGCTGGGTGTCCAGGCCGGCGAGGGCGCGACGCAGCTTCCAGGTGATCTTGACCTCGTCGGGCGAGAGCAGCATCTCTTCGCGACGCGTGCTGGACGCGTTCACGTCCACCGCGGGGAAGATCCGCTTGTCGGCGAGCTGACGCGACAGGCGCAGCTCGCTGTTGCCGGTGCCCTTGAACTCCTCGAAGATGACTTCGTCCATCTTCGAGCCGGTCTCCACGAGAGCGGTCGCGATGATCGTGAGCGATCCGCCGTTCTCGATGTTGCGTGCCGCGCCGAAGAAGCGCTTGGGCGGGTACAGCGCCGAAGCGTCGACACCGCCGGTGAGCACACGACCGGATGCCGGGGCCGAGATGTTGTAGGCGCGGCTCAGACGGGTGATCGAGTCCAGGAGCACAACGACGTCGCGACCCAGCTCGACGAGGCGCTTGGCGCGCTCGATGGCCAGCTCGGCGACGGTGGTGTGATCCTCCGCGGGACGATCGAAGGTCGAGGCGATGACCTCGCCCTTGACCGTGCGCTGCATGTCGGTGACCTCTTCGGGGCGCTCGTCGACGAGCACGACCATGAGGTGGACCTCGGGGTTGTTCGTCGCGATCGCGTTCGCGATCTGCTGCAGCACGATCGTCTTGCCGGCCTTGGGCGGCGCGACGATGAGGCCGCGCTGGCCCTTGCCGATGGGCGCGACCAGGTCGATGATCCGCTGGGTGAGCTTCTCCGGCGCGGTCTCCAGGCGCAGGCGATCCTGCGGGTACAGCGGGGTCAGCTTGCCGAACTCGACGCGCTCCGCGGCGTCCTCGACGGACAGGCCGTTGACGGCGTCGACCTTGACCAGCGCGTTGTACTTCTGGCGCCCGGGCTGTTCGCCCTCGCGCGGCTGCTTGATGGCACCGACGACCGCATCGCCCTTCCGCAGGTTGTACTTCTTGACCTGGCCGAGCGAGACGTAGACGTCGCTGGTGCCGGGCAGGTAGCCGGTGGTGCGGACGAACGCGTAGTTGTCGAGCACGTCGAGGATGCCGGCGATCGGCACGAGGACGTCGTCTTCGCCGATCTCGGTGTCGAACTCGTCGGCGACGCCCTGGCCGCGACGCTTGTTGCGCTGGCGGTTGCGGTTGCCCGCCTGCCCGCCCTCGTCGTCGGCGTCGGATGCCGGTGCCTGGCTCTGCGGCTTGGCGCTCGGGGCGCTCTGCGCGTCGGCGTCGCCCTTTGCCGGGGCCGCCGGGGCGGACTGGCCGCCCTGAGCGTTGCGATTGCGGTTGCGGTTCCGGCTGCGGCTGCGGCTGCGGCTGGGGGTCTCCTCGCCCTGACCGTCGCCGTGGCCCTCGCCGGAGTCGCCTCCGTCAGCAGCGTCCGCGGACTCGCCGTTCTCGCCGTTCGACGGCTTCTCGGCAGCCTTCGAGCGCGGTGCGGACTGGCGCCGTGCTGAACCAGTGGTCTCGGGGGCCGTGTCGGCGGTCTGCGCCTCGGCCGGAGCCTCGGCCGGAGCCTCGACAGCGGGAGCCTCGACAGCCGGAGCCTCGACGGCGGGAGCCGCTGACGCGGGTGCCTCGGCAGCCGGGGCCTCGGCAGCGGGGGCGTCGGCGGCGGATGCATCGCCAGCCTCGGGGGCCTCGGCGACTGCCGGGGCCTCTGCGGCGGGGGCGTCCGTCGCGGGGGCAGCGGCGGGTTCTGCTGCGGCGGGCGCCTCGGTGGCGGGCTCAGCTGCGGCAGGCGCTGCTGCGGCGGGCGCCTCGGTGGCGGGCTCTGCTGCGGCGGGCGCGACGTCTGTGCTCTTCGCACGGCGGGGTGCGCGCTTGCGCGGCGCCTTGACGGGCGCGGGCTCGACGGGTGCTTCGGTCGCGGCCGGTGCGGCATCCACCGGCGAGTCGGCGGGGGCGTCGGCGGCGACCTCGGTCGCAGCGGCCTGGGTCTCGGCTGCGGCCGGCTCATCGGCCGGTGCGGCATCGCCCTGCGCCGCGCCCTCCTCGGCTGGGCTCTCGGGCTCGGCGGGCGCCTGGACGCGGTCCGCGGTGGTCTCGGCGACGTTCTCGGTCGCGGTGGCGTCGACGTTCTCGATGGATTCGGGCGCTTCGGTGCGCTCTTCCCCATTGGCGTCGGCGGTCTGGATCTCGGAGATGGACTCCACGAGTTCTCCCTACATGAAACGTGTGGATGATCATGTCTGCACGAGACGCACGCCACAACGGACGTCAGCCCGCGCCGCTTCACAGGCTTCGAACTTGGGAAGGCGGGGGTCGCGCAGAGTTTCGCAGATTGCGAGCGGAGGCCAGATTCACGTAGCTACGTGGAACCCTCCGTTATGTCCCTCACTGTACCACCCTTGAAGTCGACGGCGAGCATGAGCGCCTCCCACGGAGTGTCCGTGGAACGGGCCGCCAGATCGGCCGCCGCGAGCCGCCGTCCGGGGCCGTCGGCGAGCACCAGGACGCTCGGTCCGGCGCCGGAGACGACGGCTGCGAAACCGGCGTGGCGGAGGCTCTGCACGAGGCGGTCCGTGTCCGGCATGGCCTGTGCGCGGTAGCTCTGATGCAGCTTGTCCTCGGTCGCGGCCAGCAGCAGCTCGGGGCTCTGCATGAGCGCGGCGATCAGCAGTGCGGACCGCGAGACGTTGAAGACGGCATCCTCGCGCGGCACCTGCAGCGGCTGCAGACTGCGCGCGACGCTCGTGGACATCGTGGACTCCGGGACGAAGATCAACGGCGAGACGCCCCGGTGGACGAGGAGCTTCTTGTGCTGGGGGCCGGACTCGTCCACCCATGCGATGGTGAGACCGCCGAACAGGGCCGGGGCGACGTTGTCGGGATGGCCTTCCAGCTCGGTGGCCAGGCGCAGCAACGTGTCGGCGCCGAACTCGACGTCTCCGGCCAGCAGGCCCTTGGCCGCGAGCAGACCGGAGACGACCGCAGCACCGGATGAACCCAGGCCACGTCCGTGCGGGATGACATTGCGCGCTTCCAGCCGCACGCCGGGCATCCGCCGGCCGACCGACTCGAACGCGTACGCCATCGAGCGGACGACCAGGTTCGACGCGTCGCGGGGAACGTCCTGGGCGCCCTCTCCTTCGACGGTCACCTCGACGCCGTCGCCGGGAATCCGGCTGACCACGAGTTCGTCGTAGACGCTCAGCGCCAGACCCAGCGTGTCGAACCCGGGTCCGAGGTTGGCACTGGTCGCCGGCACACGTACCGCAACCGACCGCGTGGTCATCCCCCGCACCCGCCGCGTTCCGCGCCGCCTCGCCCGGTGGCCGGGTGCGGCAGCCGGTCCGCCGGATTCCGGACGCGCGCGGAGCGTGCGCTCACGCGATACCCGCCGGGGCAGGTGTCAGGCCGAGCACGGATGCCACGTCCGACGTGGTCGCCTCCACGATCGTGGGCTCCACCTGGGTGCCGTCCGCATTGCGCAGCGCCCACTGGGGGTCCTTCAGCCCGTGGCCGGTGACGGTCAGCACGACCCGCGATCCCTGCGGGATGACCCCGGCCTCGGCGCGCTCGAGCAGACCCGCGACGCTGATCGCGGAAGCCGGCTCCACGAAGATGCCCACTTCGCCGGCGAGGAGCTTCTGGGCCGCCAGGATGCGGTCGTCGTCGATCGCGCCGAAATACCCGTCGGTCGCGTCGCGTGCTTCCAGGGCGAGCTCCCACGATGCCGGATTGCCGATGCGGATCGCGCTGGCGATGGTCTCGGGGTTCTTGACGATCTCGCCGCGCACCAGCGGTGCGCTGCCCTCGGCCTGGAAGCCGAACATGCGCGGCACGCGCGTGGAGATCCCGCGGTCGGCCTCCTCGCGGTATCCGCGTGAGTAGGCGGTGTAGTTGCCCGCGTTGCCCACCGGGATGAAGTGGAAGTCCGGAGCGTCGCCGAGCGTCTCGACGACCTCGTAGGCCGCCGTCTTCTGGCCTTCGATCCGGTCCGGGTTGACCGAGTTCACCAGGTGCACCGGGTAATGATCGGCCAGCTCCCGGGCGATCTCGAGGCAGTCGTCGAAGTTGCCGCGGATCTGGATCAGCTGGCCGTTGTGGGCGACCGCCTGGCTCAGCTTGCCCATGGCGATCTTGCCCTCGGGGACCAGCACTGCGGCGGTGATCCCGGCGTGGGCGGCGTACGCCGCGGCCGATGCCGAGGTGTTGCCCGTGGAGGCGCAGATGATCGCCTTCGCGCCGTGCTCGATCGCCCGCGAGACGGCAACGGTCATGCCGCGGTCCTTGAACGAGCCGGTGGGGTTCATCCCCTCGAACTTCACCCAGACGTCCGCCCCGGTGCGACGCGACAGCGCGGGCGCGGGCAGCAGCGGGGTACCGCCCTCGCCGAGCGTGACGACGGTCGACGCATCCGTGACTCCCAGCCGATCGGCGTATTCGCGGAGGACTCCGCGCCAGACGTGTGCCATGTCAATCTCCTTCTACGCGCAGCACCGACACGACCCGTTCGACCACGCCGCTGGCGGCGAGTCGATCGACGGTGTCGCTGAGGTCCTGCTCTCGTGCTTTGTGGGTTCCGATGACCAGCCGCGCAGCGGGGACGCCGAGGGCGGCGTCATCGATCACGGTCTGCTCCACCGTGGCGATCGACACTCGGCCATCGCTGAGGATGCCGGCGATCGTGGCGAGCACGCCGGGCCGATCGTCGACTTCGAGCGTGATCTGGTAGCGGGTGGTGACGTGGCCGATCGGGACGATCGGCAGGTTCGCGCGGGTGGACTCGGCCACGCCGACGCCGCCGGCGATGTGGCGTCGGGCCGCGGAGACGACATCGCCCAGCACCGCCGACGCCGTCTGCACGCCGCCGGCACCGGCGCCGTAGAACATCAGGTTGCCGGCGGCCTCGGCTTCGACGAAGACGGCGTTGTTGGCGCCGTGGACGCTGGCCAGCGGGTGATGCCGGTGGATCAGCGCCGGATACACGCGCACCGAGATCGACTCCGGTGCGTCCGCACCCGGTTCTGAGGCGATTCGCTCGCAGACCGCGAGCAGCTTGATGACGTAGCCCGCGTGGCGCGCCGAGTCGATGGTCGACGTGTCGATCGAGGTGATCCCCTCGCGGTGCACGGCATCCAGAGGCACCGTCGTGTGGAAGGCGAGGCTGGCCAGGATCGCCGCCTTCTGCGCGGCGTCGTAGCCTTCGACGTCGGCGGTGGGGTCCGATTCGGCGTACCCGAGGGCCTGCGCCTGTGCGAGCACGTCCGCGAAGTCGGCGCCCTCGGTGTCCATGCGATCGAGGATGTAGTTGGTCGTCCCGTTCACGATGCCCATGATGCGCTGGACGCGGTCGCCGGCGAGCGAATCGCGAAGCGGACGGATGATCGGGATGGCGCCGGCGGCCGCCGCCTCGTAGTAGACCTGCGCGCCGACCTGGTCGGCGGCGTCGAAGATCTCCGGTCCGTGGGTGGCCAGCAGCGCCTTGTTGGCGGTGACGACGTCGGCGCCGGAGTTGATCGCCTGCAGGAGGTACGTCTTGGCCGGCTCGATCCCGCCGATCAGCTCGATCACGATGTCCGCGCCGACGATCAGGGACTCCGCGTCCGTGGTGAACAGCTCTCGCGGCAGATCGGTCTCACGCGGCGCGTCCAGGTCGCGCACGGCGATGCCCACCAGCTCCAGCGCCGCCCCGGCGCGGTCGGCGAGTTCGTCCGCGTGCTTGAGCAGCAGCGCGGCGACCTGCGAACCCACGGCCCCGGCCCCCAGCAGCGCCACTCTCAGTCGGCGGTGGTCGATCATCCGGCTCCCTCTGTTGCGTCGTCGTCCCCGCCGAAGGCGGGTGTCTCGTCCAGGCCGGCGTCGTGGGCCAGCAGGTCGTCCACGCTCACGCCGCGCACGATGATCCGTGCGGAGCCGTCGCGCACCGCGACGACCGGCGGACGCGCCACGTAGTTGTAGTTGCTCGCGAGCGAGAAGCAGTACGCGCCGGTCGCCGGCACTGCCAGCACGTCGCCCGGGACGATGTCCGCCGGAAGGTACTCGGCATCCACCACGATGTCACCGGACTCGCAGTGCTTGCCGACCACCCGCACCAGTGCGGGCGCCGCCTCGCTCACGCGGGACGCGATCCGCGCGCTGAACTGCGCGCCGTACAGCGCCGGACGCGCGTTGTCGCTCATTCCGCCGTCCACGCTCACGTACAGTCGCTGCGCCCCGGCGCCGATCTCGACCGGCTTGGTCGTGCCGACCTCGTACAGGGTCACCCCGGCCTGCCCCACGATGGCCCGTCCCGGTTCGAAGGCGAGGTCGGGCATGGGGATGCCGCGCACCTCGCACTCGCGGGCCACGGCGTCGACGATGCCGGAGGCGAGCGCCTCGATCGGCGTGGGGTCATCGGCGGAGGTGTAGGCGATTCCGAACCCGCCGCCGAGATTGAGCACCGGGATCTCGCCGCCGACCAGCAGGGTCGCGTGCAGTTCGACGATCCGCGCCGCGGACTCCTCGAAGCCCGCCGTGCCGAAGATCTGGGATCCGATGTGGCAGTGCAGACCCGCGAACACCAGCGCAGGCAGCTCGCGGATGCGAGCGACCACAGCCGGGGCCTCCTCGAGTGTGAAGCCGAACTTCTGATCCTCGTGCGCCGTCGCCAGGAACTCGTGCGTCTCGGCGTGCACGCCGCTGTTGACGCGCACGAGGACGGCCTGCGCGGGGGCATCGTCCGCGGTGCGGCGCTCCAGGATCGCGGCCAGCCGCTCGAGTTCGATCCAGCTGTCCAGCACGATCGAGCCGATGCCGACGTCGACCGCGTTCTGCAGCTCTGCGACGCTCTTGTTGTTGCCGTGGAATCCGAGGCGGGCGGGGTCGGCCCCTGCCGCGAGCGCGACGGCGAGTTCGCCTCCGGTGCACACGTCCACGGCAAGGCCCTCGCCGGTCACCCAGCGCACCACCTCGGCGCACAGGAAGGCCTTGCCGGCGTAGTAGACGCGGGCCTGCACGCCGTACGGCTCGGTCGCGGACCGGAAGGCGGCGAGGGTTCGCCGTGCGTGTGCGCGGACCTCGTCCTCGTCGACCACATACAGCGGGGTGCCGAATCGGTCGCGCAGGTCGGTGGCCGGCACTCCCGCGAACCGCAGCACACCCTCGTCGTCCCGCTTCGCGGCTGCCGGCCAGACGCCGGCGGCGAGCGCGTTCGCATCGTCCGGGGGCAGGAGCCAGTCCGGGGCGAGCGAAGGAGAGACGGACAACTCGAACCAATCGTGGAAAGGGTGCTTCGGCGCGACTGCTGCGGGGGTGAGCCCGGGCTCAGCGGGTGTGCCGCGGCAGCGGCGGACTCACGCGCCGGGCGGTCCCCAGAAGTCTATGGCACGGCATCTGCACAGCACGCTTCGGTGACAATCCTCACGCACAGGCACCGGGCTGCTGGAGCGCGGGGTCGCGGACGATGGCGCCGTCGATGTCCAGATCGGCGACCACCTGCTCACCGGTCACCGAGATCCCCGCAAGCCGCACCCCGGCCGGCAGGTACGACGCGATGCAGATCGTCCAGTCCCGCAGCACCGTGTCCGCCACGGCGCCGAACTGCGCTCGGAGCGCTTCGGCCGACACGTCGTTGCCGGCCAGCTGCAGGGATGCCGGCGTGAGCACGATGTCCCCGTCCACCGCGCCGGGGGTGAGCGCCACCCCGATCGGCAGGGCGAGACCGAACAGGCGCAGCTCGGTGGTCATGGTGACGTTCGGTTCTGCCAGGCCGACGGACTCGGCGGGGAAACCCTCGACCGTGGACAGCAGACTACGGAGCTGTTCGGTGTCGAGCACGACGGTCGCCGACGCCGCTCCGGCCGCGGCATCCCCCCGGATGGCGATGTCCTGCGCCCGGACGGTCACATCGCCGACCAACGCACCGAGTGCGACGTCATCGGATGCGATGGTGACATCGTCCAGGCTGCCCGCGATCAGCTGCGGAAGGACCATCCCCTCGACCGCGACGTCCACCTCCTGGTCGGCCGGCAGCGCGAGCTGAGTGATGACCTGCTGCCGGATCGCGGAGGTCACGATGTCGCGGGCGATCCACTCCCCCGCGAACCACGCCGCCACGGCCAGACCTGCCACGACCAGGACGGCGACGATCCACGGCCACGCCCGGCGGCGTTTCCGAGGCGCCTGCTCGGTGTAGGCCCACTCCGGAAGGGGCTCGGTGGGCTGGGTCTGGGCGGCCGTCATGGCTGCGCCTACATCCGCTCCGGCGCGTCCACGCCCAGCAGGTCGAGCCCGTTGCGCAGCACCTGTCCGGTCGCATCGTTCAACCAGAGTCGGGTGCGGTGCACGCTGCCGACGGGCTCGTCGCCGAGCGGGATCACCCGGCAGTTGTCGTACCAGCGGTGGTACAGCCCGGCGAGCTCCTCGAGGTAGCGGGCCACACGGTGCGGTTCGCGCACCTCGGCCGCGAACGCCACGATGCGGGGGAACTCCTGCAGCGCGCCCAGCAGCGCGGACTCGGTCTCTTGGTCCAGCAGCTCGGGCGCGAATTCGCTGCGGTCGACGCCGGCGCCGACGGCGTTGCGTGCGACGTTGTGCGTCCTGGCGTGCGCGTACTGCACGTAGAACACCGGGTTGTCGTTGGTCCGCTTGCGCAGCAGCTCGGGGTCCAGGGTGAGCGGCGAGTCGGCCGGGTAGCGCGCCAGCGAGTACCGCAGCGCATCGGTGCCGAGCCACTCGCGCAGGTCGTCCATCTCGATGATGTTGCCGGCGCGCTTGGACAGCCGTGCGCCGTTGATCGACACCAGCTGGCCGATCAGCACCTCGATGTCCTTCTCGGGGTCGTCACCGGCGGCGCCCGCGAGGGCTTTCAACCGGTGCACGTAGCCGTGGTGGTCGGCGCCGAGCAGGTAGATCTTGTGCGCGAACCCGCGATCGCCCTTGTTCAGGTAGTACGCGGCATCCGCGGCGAAGTAGGTGTACTCGCCGTTGGAGCGGCGGATGACGCGGTCCTTGTCGTCACCGAAGTCGGTGGTGCGCACCCAGACCGCGCCGTCGTTGTCGAACACGTGGCCCTGCGCGCGGAGCCGCTCCACCGCCTCGTCGATCAGGCTGGGCTCGCCATCGCTGCCCACCGCGTGCAGCGTGCGCTCGGAGAACCAGACATCGAAGTTGACGTGGAATTTCGCCAGGGATGCCTGCAGCTCACCGAGTTGGAACCCGTAGGCCAGGTCGCGGGCGACGAGCACCTGCTCGGCGGCATCCAGGTCCAGCAGGTCCGGACGAGCCTCCAGGACGCGACGGGCCAGGTCGTCGATGTACGCACCGGCGTAGCCGCCCTCCGGACCGGGCTCGCCCTTGACCGAGGCGAGCACCGACTGCCCGAACCGGTCCATCTGCACGCCCGCGTCGTTGATGTAGAACTCGCGGGCCACTGTCGCGCCGCTGGCGAGCAGCAGCCGGGCGATGGAGTCGCCCAGCGCGGCCCACCGCGTGTGCCCGATGTGCAGCGGGCCGGTGGGGTTGGCACTGACGAATTCGACGTTGATCGCGTTGCCGTGCTGCGAATCGTTGGTACCGAAGGCGGCACCGGCGTCCACGATCGTCTTGGCGAGCGCGCCGGCGGCGGCGGCATCCAGGCGGATGTTGATGAAGCCCGGACCGGCGACCTCGACGCTCGCGACCCCCGCCGTCCGTGCGAGTCCGGCCGCGATCTCGGTCGCCAGTTCGCGCGGGTTCGCTCCGACGGCCTTCGCGAGCTTCAACGCCGCGTTGGAGGACCAGTCACCGTGGTCGCGGTTCTTCGGGCGATCCAGCGGGAGGTCGGCGGCGGTCAGCCCTGCCGAGGAACCCTCTCGGCGCGCCTCGGCGAGCGGGCTGACGATGGCGAGCAGGGCGGCGGAGAGTTCGGCAGGGTTCATGGCCGCACCAGTCTACGTTTCCGAGCTGTGAGCCCCGCTGTCCCCCGCACCGGTTCCCCTGTCACCGAGCGCCGGCCCCGTCGGCGTGTCGTGACAGGCGAAGCGCCTGGAACCCGGGGGAAAGGTGGCGCTGACAGTCAGGCAAGCTGCACCGGCGTGGTGAAATCGTCCAGCCGGGGATCGGATGCCGCCTCTGCCGCTCCGGGCACGTCCGGCCCGCCCCCGCCCTCCAGGCCCTCGGCGGAGGCCGCGTCGGGCATGACCCACGCGTCCACGCGCATGTGCGCCAGTGCGACGTGTCCGCCGTGATAGCTGAGGAACGCGCAGTCGGCGGCATCGCGCCCGGTGGCTATGCGCACCAGCGAGCGCCGGTCCGCCAGCCGGGTGGCGTCGATGACGTACCAGGCCCCGTCGTGGAAGGCCTCGGCGACGGCGTGGAAGTCCATCGGCTGCAGACCCGGCGCGTAGCACGCGGTGTAGCGGGCAGGCATGTCCATCGCCCGCAGCAGCGAGATCACGACGTGCGCGTAGTCGCGGCAGACTCCCTGGCCGGTCATCAGGGTGGTCACCGCGCTGTCGGTGCCCTGACTGAGTCCGGGCGTGTACGTCGTGCTCGTCGCGACGAACTCCGACACGGCCGCGATCAGTTCGTGGCCCTGCAGCCCGCGGAACTGGCGGCGCGCCTGGCTGAAGACCTCGTCCGACTGGCAGTACCGGCTCGGCCGCAGGTAGGTGATCGCTTCGAGATCGCTGGTGCGGCCGCTGGTGATCTGCCCCTCGACGGTGGCGTGGTAGCGCACTTCCAGTCGGCCGGCCTCGCCGGTGAGCCGGTGCAGACGGCTTCCGGACTGGTCGACGATCTCGGTGGGCGTGTAGACCCGCTCGCCCTGGGTGAAGGTCAGCTCCTCGCTCACCAGCGGCACGTGCTGGGCCGCCGCGACTTGGAAGATGAGGTCGACGGAGGACCCCAGTTCAAGGTCCAGTTCAGCGGTCACGAAGCGTTGCACCGGAGTATCCTCGCACGCCGGATCGACTGCTTCGCGCGCACCGCGAATCAGGCTCCTCCGGCGCCGCGGCGGCGAGCCCCACCGCCCCGGAATCGCACCCGTTTACGGGCAGGAGGTCGCCCCGCCCGAACGTACGCAGACGCGTGTTCTGCGCAGCGCGCATCATCGCTTACTGTTCTGACGTGAACCCGCCCGCCACCGCCCGACGCGCACGTCGGTTCTGGCCGCTGGCCATCGCGGCGCTCGCGGTCGCCGCGGTGTGCGCGGTCGCCGCTGTCCGGCCGTGGACCGCGGACCCCGGTGCGGTGGTCGCGACCGGCCGGGATGCCGTCGCCGCCGTGGCCGGGCCGCTTCCGCTGGCGCTGCCCGAGCAGCCGCGCGTGCTCATCTTCGGGGACTCCTGGACGTACGGGTCGGCGGCATCCCTCCCCTCGCTCGGGTACGCGTACGTGATCGGCCAGCGACTCGGCTGGGACACCACCGTGGACGGCGTCCGTGGCAGCGGCTATCTCAAACCCGGCCTGGACGGAGGCTCCTACGGCCAGCGCATCGCCGCCCTCGACCCGGCTCTGGATCCGGACCTGGTTCTGATGGAGGGCTCCATCAACGACCGGCGCCTGCCGGAGAGCGGCTACCGGGAGGCGGTGACCGCGGCGTGGGATGCGCTGGCGGCGCTCTACCCCGAAGCATCCGTCGTCATCCTCGGTCCGGCCCCGCAGGTGCTGCCCGTGGAGACAGCGACCGCGCGCATCGACGCGGACCTGGCCGACCTGGCGGCGGCCCGCAGCTGGTGGTACATCTCCCCGATTGCCGACGGCTGGATCACGACCGAGAACTACGCCGAGGTCATCGACACGGCGATCGGCCGCGACCACCCCTCGACGGACGGTCACGCGTACCTCGCGACGCGCCTCGCCGAAGCGCTCGCGGGACTCGGCGAGGGGACGGATGCCGCGGCGGACGGTCCGCGTCGGCCGGACCCGATCGGCCCCTGACGCGAACGAAGCGCCGCGCCCGGTGATAACCTCGATCGGTACGCCTCCGTAGCTCAGGGGATAGAGCGTTGGTTTCCGGTACCAAAGGTCGCTGGTTCGATTCCAGTCGGGGGCACCATACGGGACAAGGGATCGCGGGTCATTCAGACCTTGCGATCCCTTTCTCGTGACAACACCGTGACAACAATCGAGTCGCGCTTCGCCTGATCGAGAGCGGCCGCGACGGTGTCGAGATCGTCGTCGAACAGGTCTGCGTAGACATCGAGAGTCATCGCGGCTGACGCGTGGCCGAGCATCCGCTGCACGGACTTCACGTGTGCGCCGGCCTGTACAGCGAGCGACGCGGCCGTATGGCGCAGATCGTGGGGCGTGACTCTCGGGAAGTCGGGATCGGCAGCCTGTGAGGCGCGTACGGCCGCGGTGAACCATCCGTTGCGTGACGCGGGGATCTTCACG
The DNA here is from genome assembly GCF_030246885.1 of Microbacterium sp. zg-B185. Classification (NCBI taxonomy): domain Bacteria; kingdom Bacillati; phylum Actinomycetota; class Actinomycetes; order Micrococcales; family Microbacteriaceae; genus Microbacterium; species Microbacterium sp. zg-B185. The sequence continues at coordinate 894,022 of NZ_CP126739.1, read as the reverse complement.
TGATTTGTGCCGTCTCCGAACAGCAGCTGGTCACGCGTCTTGCCTTCGGCGAGCTGTGCGAGGGGGAGGGCGAGGAACTCGGGGTAGGGGACTGACCTCGAGCGGTGCGTCTTCGGTGACCCGACGTGCACCTCCGCCGATACCAGGACGGCGTTTTCTTCGACCCTCACGCGCCGTCTGAGCGTGTCAACGTGTCTGATGCGTAGTGCGGTCGCCTCGCCCCATCTGAGGCCTGTATACGCCAGGAACAGGACGAGGGTGGGGTGTCTGGTGTTGTCGGCGAGGCCCTGCACTTGCGCGTGAGCGAGATAGTGCCTGCGCGCATTGCGAGTCTTCGGTGGGAATGAGATGTCGCGGGCGACGTTGCGCGTCAAGCGGTGATCCTGGACGGCAGTGTCGAGGATGCCGGCGAGTACTCCGTGCGCGCGTCGGATGGTCGTGGATCCGCCCGCGATCGTCGACACCCACGTCTGCACCTCCGAATGACGGATGCTCCCGATCTTCCGGGCACCCCACTTCGGCTCCACGTGCTTCGACCAAGCCGACTGCAGCGGCCGCATCGACGACGGCTTCAACACGCCCTCACGCTGCTGCAGCCACTCCTTGCCAAGCGTGGTGATCGTGACCTCCGCGCTGGCCGGGTCGACGTACTCGCCGCGATTCTTCGACACTTCGAGCTCAGCGAGACGCGCTTCCGCATCGCGCTTCGTCGCGAACCCGCGCTCGGTGGTCTGCGAATGGTCGGGGCGCCGGTAGCTGATCCGGTACCGCTTCGCGCCGCCGGCCGTTGTGTAGGGGTAGACGCTACCCATCAGCGCTACCCATCAGCGCTACTCACAGCCGGCCTCCTGGGCGACATTGTGCTCTGTCTCCGCGGAGATGTCGAGAGCGCTGTCGTCTCAGCCGGCTTCGAGCCGTCCGGAACCGTTGCCCGCGCCGACCTGTTACTCCACCAAGTAACTGGCGGGCGTGAGGAACGAATCGGTGACAACTGATCGTTGGTGCTGGGAAGCGCCGACCCGAAAGCTGGTCCTCGCCGGTCGGCTATTCACCGATGGGTGCCATAAATGCCCGGTTGCGGGACGTGAACGACATCGGTAACGCCCCGATCGTCGGTCAATCGAGTTGCGTTCGCATGAAGGCATCCGCGAGGGCGCGCGTCCGGTCCATGTCGTTAGTGACTGGCTCTGATTCGAAGTGTTCGGCGTGCTCAAGCTGTACAACGACAAAGCGTTCCAGTACGGCTGGCGCCGGGGCCGCGCCCAGTTCCCGGGTCTCCGCCTTCAGAGCGATCAGCTCGAGCGCAGCGCGATGCACCTCGTCGCTGACATCACTCTCCGCCAGCAGCGTCGGCAGATCCATCGGTGGCACCACTGCTGTCGGGTGCGTCTCAAGCCATCGCAGCGCGGCAGCCGGTCGCAGTCCGTAGAAGAAGCGCTTCAGCGTGGGCGTGCCGGCACGCTGCTTTTTTGCGACATGCAGGTAATGGCGGCCGATCGCGCCGCGCTCGACAATTTCATCGGCGAGGGTCAGCAATTCATCGCGGAACGACGTGTCCCCGGCGTAGACGATCGGCGAACGAAGCCACTCGACGGCTGTCGCGTTGCCCTTGGCGATCAGCTTGACCGCCTTCGCGACGTCCCACCCATTGACGTCATAGATCTTGTCGAGCGGTGTCTCGATCACATCGCGGGCTGGCCAGAGTGACAGGTAGTCGTCTCGAGTCCGCAAGAACAGGAACCGGCAGTCGTAGTCGCTGTCGGGGGAGGGGAAACCCCACGCGCGGCTTCCGCTTTCGATCGCCCAGGGAATCCGAACATCTTCCTCGGTGGACACACTCGAGAGGCGTCGGTCGATCTCAGCGATCACGAACGGATCAAGCGATAAGGGAACCGAGCGCACCGATCGAAGGTACCGCGGACGCGCTCCGCGGGATGTGCGCAACCCCGGTCCCTTCACGTTCATCGCGCGCACGCCGAGTGAAGGCAAGCCTCTGGAGCGTTCACGCAGCGACGGCGCGTTGCGGTAGACCGGGTCTCGCTGAAGCCCGATAGCGGTCCCACCCGCAGCTGAATGGCCCTCGCGCGCGCTCAGGCGCAGACCCTCACCTCGGGCAGACCCCCCGAGCGATCCAGCAGCGCGCCGAGCCCGGAAACTCGAGAACAGCAATGCACGCAGGCACTATAAGTGGGTGGCTTCCGATCCCTTGCAATGTCTGGGATGCCGTGTAAACCAGGTTGCATGGCACGAAGCAGGTATACGAAGCCAAAAGTTCGCCGCGAAGAAGCGTACCGCCGGCAGCGGGAAGCCAACGACGCCGCCGCCGCAGTGGCACGTGAGCGAGCAAGGGAGCTGGCTGAAGCGGAACGCTCAGCCGCAGCACACCGAGATCTCCAACTCGTTTGGGGCGGCCGTGAAGACGGACTCACGCGTCTTCGCGACATCTCACGCCAGCTCGAGAAGCCACATCGAGCGGAACGCGCCCTGCTCCAAGAGCGGGATGAACTGGTCCACACGCTGCGACGAGTCGACGTGTCGTGGGCGATGCTCTCGACGTGGTCCGGACTAAGCCGCCAAGCGCTCAGCAAGCGACCGAAATCGAGCCGAACGTTGTCCACCTGAGGAGCGTCCACCGCGATTGAGTCCGCACAGGTCTAATGCCGACTCAGGCCGGGTTCTGCCCTTGTCGAGCGTGGTCGGTCAGAGATCCTGGAGTGCATCGCGCACCCGGTCGGCTGCCTCCTGGGGCGTGACGACCGGAAGGCATTGATGTTCCAACGATGCACTCCACTCGGCAGCGGATGGAAGGCGCGTGAAGGAGACCTTGGACGCGCTCGTGTACGGACCCCATCGCCGGAATACCTCGGACGCGGTCGCGTCGATGTACCCCGCCTCGGCGAGGGCCCATAGGTCATAGAGGTCTCGCGGGGCTTCCCGGTCGCTCCACGACGACAGCTTCGATGCGACGAACGCTGCAGGGGTGGAGCACCCTTAAGCGCGCGGGCGGAGCGTCGCTGTAGCGCTGCTCGATATCCACGACCTCGGTCGGCCACGGCGGATAGCCCTCGGACGATAGCAACTGGATCTGCACGCGCACATCGCCCACCTGCATCACGGAGGGATCCGGGTGCCTCGTGTTCTTCAACCGCGGGGTAAACGTCACTGTGCCGAAGCTACGGCGCAGCTGACGGGTGAGGGCGCTCTCGATCTTGTCGGCGATGGCTGATCTGTCGCCGAACGCCATGAGGTCAATATCCTCCGACAGGCGCACGTCTGTGAGGTGCGTGCGGGACAGGGCAGTGCCTCCGAAGAAGACGATGTCGTCGGTGCCCACGCTACTGATGGCGGCGAGTGCGTGTGAGATGACATGGTCCCGGGTGACCTGCTCCGAGTCAACACCGAATGTGTCCTCGATCTTTTCCCGTTCGTCGTCTTCGAGGACCCCTGGGACAGGCGTGGGGAGGACGACTTTGGGAGAGCTGCGTTCAGGGTCGTCGAATCGTCCGTCGACATCCCGAGGGTGGTCTTCGGCTCTCCACTCAGCCATTCGACTTCTCCAGTCGATTCAGCATGTCCCGTGCGCCGGAGGGCACGATGCGCGCGCGCGCGATGATCTCGGCGAACTCGTCCGGCTGGACCTGCGCCGTGAGGTTCTCAATGGCGCCAGCGACTTCGCGGCCGAGCCCTTCGCGATCCGTGCGGCCCAGCAGGTCGAAAAGGGTTTGCTCGGGTGTCGTGACGAGCCCGTCCCCGAGTCCTGTGCGCTCCAGAACGAGCTCGAGGGCCTCCATCCTTCGTGGGACGAACTTGACGAGACCACCTCCCTCGATATTGAGAGGTGCGTATCCGCGCCGGGGCACCGCAACCGTGGCGACCCCGATCGCCCGGGGGATGGCAGCCCAATGGCGTGCGGCGCTGATACCCATGAGCGCGGCTTCTCGAGCGCCAAAGCGGGCAGTCGCAAGCGCGAGGGCGGCCGCCTCCAACGGTGGCTTCCACTTCCGACCATCGCGGCCATCGGGAGGCGCCGTGTAGACACCGTGAGTCAATCGCACCAGCGCGCCCTGCTCGACCAAGCGGTCCGTCGCCCGCCATGTATTCCGGGCCAGCTCGGGCATATCTTTAAGGCGCAGTGTGCGAAGTGGCGCCCGCGCGACAGCGCGCACGATGTCGACGTCCGCGGTCATGATGCCTCCTCTAGTCATCGAAAGTATACGCCCAGCGTAGATTTCCGATGAGTAAATCGCATCAGACGTCTATCCGCGGCTACAAACTCCTCGCCCCATCAATACGCGGTCCCGATCTCCGTCACAACCGCGAAGTCGCATCCTTGACCGCCCGCCGTCCCCTCTTGAGTTCTCACGCCGACGGACTGGACCGACGTCGACCTCTCGACTCACCGCCGAAACGGCGATAACTCGTGTCACAGCGACACTTGCCAGTGATCGCGACAGGCCATCGCCTCGACGGCCCAGCCTCAGCCTGCGCTTGGGAATGTCAATGTCGTTCATGCTCGCTTCGCTGCGCGTGCTCCACATGGACATCCCCGGCTCCGGCCGTGGCTAGCCGCCTATCGAGCCGACGCCCCACCCATGACCCATCAGCAATCGCTCACGTCGGACACTGCGCTGCGCCGATCGCTTGTTCGCTGATTGCCGGAGCGCGAGCAAGACCGTGGTGGGTCAGGAGGCCAAGGGTCCGTGAGCCGGGGGTTTCAGCGTCCGCCGACAACCCTCTCCACCTGCCTCGCGTGACAACAAAATGACAACACTCTTTGAGAATCCATTCGAATCTTGATGATGCAACTCGTCTGTACTCCCGCGGAATCACACGGTTTTCGCAGGTCATCGCCCCCATTAGCCGACCCGAATGAGGTTTCCGGTACCAAAGGTCGCTGGTTCGATTCCAGTCGGGGGCACAGACGTGAAAGGCCGTCCTTCGGGGCGGCTTTTCACATCTCCAGGCGCCGTGGACCCATGCGCCGACGGCAACGAAGATCGGCCCGGAGCCGAGGCCCCGGGCCGATCGTCTGCGATGTTCGGTTTCCGTATCGAGTTCCCTTGCGGGTTCCTTTCGTTTCCGTTTTCTCTCCGCAGGAGTAAAGATACTCAGCCCGGCATGCGCGTCAAGAGTTCGGCGTCAACTCACTTCGACATGAAGCTGAAGGTGAAGGATGAACGGGCATCCGGTGTGCTCCCGCCGCGGCATCCGCGCGTCCTATTCCGCGCTCACGAGCTTCAGGCCCACGATGCAGCCGACCAGTCCCAGGATCAGCAGCAGACGCACGATCGAGAACGGCTCCGCACCGGTGATCATCGCGTAGCCGACAGTCAGCGCGGCGCCGATCCCGACCCACACGGCGTAGGCGGTACCCGTCGAGATGTCGCGCATCGCCCATGCCAGACCGGCCATGCTCGCGGTCAGCGTGACGGCGAAGATCACGCTCGGCCAGAGTTTCGTGAACCCCTCGGACTTGCCGAGCGCGGTGGCCCAGACGGCTTCGAGGACGCCGGATACGACAAGGATGACCCACGACACGGGACTCGCCTCCATGGCCAGTCTTGTCGCTCACCGGGTACTGATCCGTCGTCCGGGGATCCGGGAGAGGATCCGCATTCCAGGCTACCGCGTCGCGCTGCGCACCCGCTGTGCACCGCGGCACGCGTGTGTCAGATGAGGAACAGGCCGTCCAGCAGGCCGGGGTTGTGTGCGTGCACCAGCACGAGGAACACCACCGCATCGAAGAGGAGGTGCACGGTGACCACGTATGTCAGCGACCGGGTGCGCTTGAAGATGTAGGCCTGCAGAAGCGCGAACGGAATTGTCAGCAGCGGTCCCCACGCTTGGTACCCGAGTTCCCAGAGGAACGAGACGAACACGATCGCCTGGAGCAGGTTGGCCTGCCAGTCCGGGAAGTGCCGTCGCAGCAGGGCGAAGACGGTGCAGATGAAGAACAGCTCGTCCCAGATGCCGACGGCGCCCACACCGACGAACAGGCGCGCGATCATTTCCGGTGAGTCCACCACCGGCCAGTTCGTGTAGACACCGGAGGTGATGAAGTAGAACGGCAGGATCAGCCAGCCGAGGGCCAGGACGGCGACCAGCCAGGTCCACTGGAATGCCGTCCAGCGGCCGCCGCCGCGCCACGGGAAGCGGATCGCGTGATCGCGGAAGACGAACCGCGACACCGCATACGGCACGACCACCGCACCGCCCAGCGCGAGGCCGAACCGCAGGAAGGCGAGGTTGTCCAGCTCCGCGGCCAGCGGGATCGCGCTGACGATGAGCATTCCGAGGGTGATCAGGGAGAGGTCCCGCACCAGGCTCGGAGTCCGCGTCTCCGGTGCGCCGACGTTCGCGTGGGCCGCGGCGGCCTCCGAATCCGTGCGCGAGCGCAGCAGCCAGGCGCTCAGCATCCCGGCGGCCAGAAGTGCCCAGCCCAGCCAGGCGATCTGCAGTACGAAGAACGCGGGCGCGGCCAGGCACACCAGCAGGGCGGGGATCAGTCCGACGGAGACCTTGGGGCGGATACCGAGCACGGCGGCGGGGTGAGCGGGCATCTGTTCAGTCTGTCAGCGGATGCGCCAGCTCGTCGTGCGGCATGCGCGCGGCGAGGATCGCGACGATGCCGAACAGGAGCGGAAGGATGCCGGCGCCGATGAAGATCGTCTGCAGGGAGAGCACCTCCGCGAGCGGCCCGGCGATCGCCATGGACAGAGGCATGAGCGCCAGCGAGACGAAGAAGTCCAGGCTGGACACCCGCCCGAGCATGTGTCGCGGGACCCTGCGCTGCAGCAGGGTTCCCCAGATCACGTTGCCGTAGCTGAAGCCGAAGCCGATGATGAAGAGCGAGAGCAGGAGCAGCCAGTACTGGTCGGTGAGTCCGACCACCACGAAGGGCAGGGTGCTGACGCCCCAGACCAGGTTCATCGTGGTCAGGTACCGCCGCGGGAGCTTCCTCGAGGAGACGACGATGGACCCGAGTACCCCGCCGGCTCCGTAGACGGCGAGCAGGAACCCGAACAGGCGCGGATCCTCGCCGACCCGCTCGCGGGTCAGGAACGGCAGCAGCACCTCCTCGGGGCCCACCGCCACGAGCACCCACATGGTGGCGTACAGCAGGGTCCACAGCAGCCACGGGGTACGCACGGTGAACACGACCGCCTCGCGGAGGTCGGCGAACACGCTCGTGTGCACCGGAGCCGCTCCGCCGGCACCGCTGTCCTCGCCCGGGGGGACCGGTTCCGGTCCGAGGAAGAGCAGGATCACGAACGCGGCGCCGTGGGCGACGGCGATCACCACCGCGGCCTGGGCGGGGATCAACGCGGCCAGGAGCATCCCGGCCGCGGCCGGCCCGGCCGCCTGCTGCAAGGCGGGGCGGATGGCGCCTTCCAGCCCGTTCGCCGCCAGAAGCTGGCCGGGCGGCAGGATGCGCGGAAGGATGGCGCTGTACGCGGGGAAGAAGAACCCGGCGCCCGCGCCGAGGACGAAGGCCACCCCGACCAGCTGCACGATGCCGACCGGGCCGTACGCTCCGACGACGACCACGGAGGTGATGGCGAGGAAGTCCGCGAGCGAGACGGTGCGCACGATCAGCCGGCGGGACACCCGGTCCGCCACGATCCCGCCCGGAATCGCGCACACCAGCAGTCCGGTCGCGTTGGCCGCCGCCACCAGCGACAGGTCCAGCGGTCCCCCGCCGACGGCGATGACCGCGTAGACCATGACGACCGCCCACATTCCGGCGGCGAAGATCGACAGCACCACGGCCGCGAACAGGGCGCGGAAATCGCGGTGCGCGAGGGGGCGGAGCACCCGCCAGCGATCGCGGTCCGGCCTCCGATCGGCGGCGGACCCGGCCACCGGAGCGGATGCCGCCTCCTCCGCCTCGCTCATTACCGGTGCTGGCGGACGTAGCTGAGATCGCGGATCGCGCGACCGGCGCGAGCACCCTTGCGTTCGAAGGCCGTCAGGACCCGCCCGTCGAACCGCTCCGCCCAGTCGCCCTGGAATGCGCGCTCGAACTCGGGTGCGGCATCCAGCACCTCTCGCATCTGCCGGGCGTACTGCTCCCAGTCCGTGGCCAGGCGCAGCGTGCCGCCGTCGCGGAGGGCGCCGGTGGCGGTGGTGGCGAACTCGGGGGTGACCAGCCGTCGCTTGGTGTGCTTGTTCTTGTGCCACGGGTCCGGGAAGAACACCCAGAGCTCGTCGACGGATGCCGGCGGCAGCAGATGCTCCAGGACCTCGGGCGCGTTCGCCTCGACCAGGCGCAGGTTCTCGACGGCCGCGCGCTCGGCACCCAGCATGGTCCGCGCCAGCCCGGCGGTGAACACCTCGATCGCGAGGAAGTCCGCCTCCGGGCGGGAGGCGGCCGCGTGGATGATGGCATGGCCCTGTCCTGACCCGATCTCGACGATGAGCGGCGCATCCCGCCCCCACACCTCGCGCGGATCGATCGCCGCGCCGGGGCGCACGCTGGTGGCCGCGTCGTCGCGCGGTGCCTCCAGCACGTACCGCGGGGCGAGGTCCGTCCAGGCGCGCTCCTGCCCATCGGTCATCCGGCCGTTGCGGCGGACGAAGGACACGGGGCGATCGCGGAACGTGGAGGGGTCGGACACCCCTCCAGGCTAACCACGCGCGCCGACTCCGGTATCGCCGGGTCGCTCAGTCGGTGACGAAGTCGATCAGCTCCTCGACGCGGCCGAGCAGGGCCGGGTCCAGGTCCCGGTAGCTGTGCACGCGCGCCAGGATGCGCTGCCAGGCCATGCCCAGATCGGCGGGCGTGTCGGACGGCCAGCCCAGCGCGCGGCAGGTCCCGACCTTGATATCGGTTCCCCGCGGAACGTCCGGCCAGCGCGCAATGCCCATCGCCTTGGGGGTGACGCACTGCCAGACGTCCACGTACGGGTGCCCGACGATGCGGACGAAACGCCCGTGCGGTCCGCGGGCCACCGAATCGGCGATCCGCGATTCCTTCGAACCCGGCACGAGGTGATCGACCAGGACCCCGTAGCGGCGCTCCGCGGTCGGGGGCTCGTTCTGGAGCGTCTCGGCGAGCAGGTCGACGCCCTGCAGGTACTCCACGACGACGCCCTCGGCGCGCAGGTCGGCACCCCACACCTTCTCCACCAACTCGGCATCGTGGCGGCCTTCGACGAGGATTCGGCTGGCCCGCGCCACCCGCGCGCGGGCCTCGGGCGCAGCGAACGATCCGGACGCGGTCCGCTTCGCCGTGCGCGGTGCCGCCGCGACCGCCGGTGCGGTCAGCACCACATCGGCACCGTCGACGAGGAATCCGGGGCCGAGCGGGAACAGCCGGCGGCGCCCGTGCCGGTCTTCGAGCTCGACCAGGCCGGAGGCGACTCCGACGACCGCTCCGCAGAACCCGTCCGCGGCGACCTCGACCACGACATCCCGGGCGGCGGCGAGCACCGGAACCGGTCGCCGATGGGTGTCGCGCCATCCGGCTGCGAGCACGTCTGCCGCGTATCGATCGTCCATCAGTCCTCCGAGGACGACACGCTACCTGCGCCGCGCTCCGGGCGGCCGCTCACACGACGAGGTCGCCGAAACCCGTTCCCTCAGTGGACTCTGCGGCCGCGGACGGCGACCGCTGCGCTGCCGGCCAGGATGAGCAGGACGCCGACGACGATCGGCCACGCCGCGAGGGTCGGGGCTCCGGATTCCGCCAGCATCCGCGGAGCGGCGCTGGGCTCGGATGCCGCGGGCACGGTCACGGGGTCCACGCCGCCCTCGGGCACCGGGGTCGCCGGCGTCGCCGGCGGGAGGGACTGAAGCGGGGCGCCGACCGGAGGCAGCACGGCGGTGACCCGTGCGGTCTCGTTCCCGGGCCGCATGCAGGACGCCTCCAGCAGCACGCTCGAGAGCGGTCCGGGATCGTTCGCGGCCAGCCATGCGCTGATCCCCCGCAGCTGCCACGCGACCGGCCCGTCGTCGGACCCCGGCATGGTCTCCAGCCTCATCGGCACCTCCACGACGCCGCCGTCCCCGGTCGGACTCTGCAACGTGGAGGCGAGCAGGAGTGCTCCGTCGGCCGGACACCCCGCCACCGTGAGGGAGCCATGGTCGCCCGGCGCCCGAAGGTCCTCGACGCTCAGGCCGGCCGGAAGGTGCAGGACCAGGTCGATGGGAAGCGCGGGCGCGGTCTCTGCGGCGGCGGCGGGTGAACCGGTCAGCACCAGCAGCGCCGCAGTGAGCACCGATCCCGACGATGCGACGATGGAAAGTACGGACATGGTCCCCCTCTGTCGAATTCTCAGTATTGCTGATATTCGGCCGTTCCCAGCGGCGCCGGATGGCGTTCCGGTGCGGCCGCAGCCGAGGGAGCGTTCGCGGTCCGAGCACCGGTCCCCGCGCTCGCCTCCCGCCCACGGGTTGCATAGACTCGATGCCCGGGGCATGCGCCGCGCGTCCCCGAGGAGGGAACGATGCGTGCGCGATGGGCAGTGGCGCTCACGACGGCTCTCACCCTGCTGTTCGCGGGCGCGTCCGGCACCGCGTCGGCGACGGACCCGGTCACACTCGGCGCGGGGTACGTGCTCGATGACGTCGGCGCACTCTCCAGCGCCCAGGCGAACCAGGCTCAAACCCGCCTCGAGCAGCTCAAAGCCGACACCGGGGTCGACCTGTGGGTCGTGTTCGTCGACGAGTTCACCGATCCCACCAGTTCAGAGGATTGGGCGAACACGACCGCCGAGATCAACGGGCTCGGCCCCACGCAGTATCTGCTGGCGGTCGCGACCGAAACCCGTCAGTTCTACATCTCGGGCGACTCCGAAGGCCCGGTGACCTTCGAGCAGCTCGGAACGATCGAGCAGGCCGTGCAGCCCCGCCTGGCCGACGAGGACTGGGTGGGCGCCGTCGACACCGCTGCGGCGGGCTTCTCCGACGCTGCCGACGGTGGGTCCGGATCCGGCGCCGTCGGAGGAGGCTTTCCCACGGGTCTGATCATCTTCCTGGTGATCGCCGCGATCGCGGTCGTGGCGATCGTCCTGGTGCTGCGCAACCGGCGCAGAAGGGGACAGGTCGCCGGTGGGGCGGAACCCGCGATCGAACGGATCGACGTCAAGGAGCTCGCCCGCCGTGCGTCATCGGCCCTGGTCCACACCGACGACGCCGTCAAGACGAGTGAGCAGGAGCTCGGTTTCGCCAGGGCTCAGTTCGGCGACGCGGCCACCGTCGAATTCCAGCAGGCGCTGCAGAAGGCGCACGAGAACCTCAACACGGCGTTCACTCTCAAGCAGCAGCTGGATGACACGACCGAGGACACCGACGAGCAGACCCGCGCGTGGAACACCGAGATCATCCGGCTGTGCGAAGAGGCCAACGCGGGCCTGGACGACAAGGCCGCCGCGTTCGACGAACTGCGCCGGCTCGAGCAGAACGCCCCGGAGGCCCTCGCGCGCGTGAAGACCCAGCGCGATCGGGCCGCGGCATCCATCGAAGAGGCGGCGGCGCACCTGCGTACGCTGTCCGCCGCCTACGCGCCCGAAGCGCTGGCGACCGTTGCCGACAACGCCCAGCAGGCAAGCCAGCGCATCGTATTCGCCGACGAGCAGCTGGCCGCTGCGGATGCCGCGATCGGGGCGGGCAGATCCGGTGAGGCCGCCGTGAGCATCCGTGCCGCAGAGGAATCGGTCGGCCAGGCCGTCCTTCTCGAGGAGGCGATCGACAAGCTCGGCCGGGATCTCGCCGAGGGCGACCGCAGCGCCGCGGAGCTGATCATCGAACTCGAAGGCGACATCGCCACGGCATCCGCCCTTCCCGACACCGACGGCCGCGTCGCGGCGGCGATCGCGGCGACGCGGCAGCAGGTGGACGCGGCCAAGGCGAACCTCGCCTCCTCCGCGCGCCGGCCACTGCAGACCCTGCAGAGCCTGGAGGCCGCCAACGCCCAGATCGACGGCGTCGTGGCGGGCGTGCGGGACGCGGCGGCCAAGGCGCAGCGTGCCCGGCAGATGGTGGGCCAGCAGATCATGCAGGCCCAGGCGCAGGTCTCTGCGGCCGAGGATTACATCACCGCGCGACGCGGCGCGATCGGGGCGGCGGCGCGCACGCGACTGGCCGAAGCGGGCGCGGCGCTGGCCCAGGCGCAGCAGCTGCAGGCGGCCGATCCGGAGCAGGCGCTGCAGTACGCGCAGCGCGCCAATCAGCTCGCCGGCCAGGCGATCCAACACGCTCAGACCGACGTCGGCGCATTTCAGGGCGGCGGGATGGGCGGCATGCTCGGCGGACTCGGCGGCGGCAGTCGCGGCGGAGACAGCGGCGGCATGCTCGGCGCGATCCTGGGCGGCATCGTGATCAACTCGATGCTCGGTGGCGGCTCCGGCCGCGGGTCCTCCGGGGGCATGGGCGGCATGCGCGGCGGGGGCGGGCGCAGCCGGATCAGTCCGGGCAGCTTCGGCGGCGGCGGCACCCGCGGTCGCCGAGGGGGTGGTCGCTTCTGAGCACGCCCCGCGCCACGGATTCCCGCAGACTCGTCACACACGTACGTTCCCGAATCATCGATAGGAAGGAAACACGGATGGCAAAGCAGTCCATCTTCGGTCGCATCTCGACCCTCCTGAGGGCGAACATCAACTCGATGCTCGACTCCGCCGAGGACCCTCAGAAGATGCTCGACCAGCTCGTCCGCGACTACTCGAACAGCATCGCCGATGCCGAGGCGGCGATCGCAGAGACGATCGGCAACCTCCGTCTTCTCGAGCGCGACCACGAGGAAGACATCCAGGAAGCCACCGAGTGGGGCAACAAGGCACTCGCTGCCAGCCGGAAGGCCGATCAGCTGCGCGCCGCGGGTTCCACGGCCGACGCGGACAAGTTCGACAACCTGGCCAAGATCGCCCTCCAGCGCCAGATCGGCTCGGAGCGCGAGGCGCGGGCGGTCGAGCCGACGATCGCGTCGCAGAGCGAGGTGGTCGCCAAGCTCAAGGACGGCCTCAACGGCATGAAGCAGAAGCTCGAGCAGCTGCGCAGCAAGCGGAGCGAGCTGCTCGCGCGTGCGAAGACCGCCGAGGCGCAGAACAAGGTCCACGACGCCGTCAAATCCATCGACGTGCTCGATCCGACCAGCGAGCTGGGCCGGTTCGAGGACAAGATCCGTCGGCAGGAGGCACTCGCTCAGGGCAAGGAGGAGCTGGCTGCTTCCAGTCTGGATGCGCAGTTCAACAGCCTCGAGGACCTGGGCGAGCTCAGCGAGGTGGAAACGCGTCTGGCCGAGTTGAAGTCCGGTGCTCCCGGACAGCAGGCGATCGACGCGCCGACGGCGCCGTAGACGCCGTAAGCAGCAGGAGCGAACGGGCGGATCCCTTCCGGGGCTCCGCCCGTTCTCCGTCAGCGGAAGCAGAGCGTGCGGCGCGTACGCGAGCACGGCGGACCTGCGGGAGGATGAGGACATGGCCCGATTCGTGATCGTCCCGCAGTGGCAGGGATCGCCTTCTTCCCGCGCGATGCAGCTCATCGACGGCGCGCAGGCGATCGCCGGGGATCTGCCCCGCGCCTCCTCCACCACCATCGAGGTGCCACTCGAGGCGGGCGAGACCATCGGAACCGGGGTGCAGCGCTACAGCACGCTGCGCCGCACCCGGGATCAGGTCGACCTCGAACTCGCGCCCCATTCCGAGCCGGTCATGCTCATCGGCGGCGACTGCGGGATCGCGGTCGGCGGTGTCGGGCACGCCGTGCGGCGGCATCCCGAGCTGGCCGTGGTGTGGCTGGACGCGCACCCGGATCTGCATGCTCCGGACTCCTCACCGTCCGGGGCGTTCAGCGGCATGACCTTGCGCGCGATCTTGGGCGAGGGCGCGGACGGCCTCGGCCTGGCATCCGGTGACGTACCGGCCGCTCGCGTCGTGATCGCGGGCGCGCGGCAGTACGAGCCCGCCGAGGAGGTCGCCGTCGCGGATCTCGGACTGCGCACGCTGGATGCTGCGACCCTCAGCCGGCACGGTGCCCTCGCGGAGGCGGTCACGGCGACCGGAGCGACGGCCGTCTACATCCACGTCGACCTGGACGTCCTGGACCCGGCGGCGATGGCCGGCGTGACGGCGTCGGTACCGTTCGGCGTCCCGCTCGCGGACCTGCTCGGGTCGATCGCGGAGGTGCGCGCCGCACTGCCGCTCGCCGGATCGAGCATCACCGGCTTCGCCCCGCCCTCGCCGACGGCGGCGGTCGAGGACCTCGGCACGATCCTGAGAATCGTCGGGGCCCTGGCGTGAGCCCGATCCCGAGCCCTCCGGCCGGATGGCGCGCGGAGGCCGATCGCGCCGTCGCGCGAGGCAGGCGCCTGGATCGGTTCCTGCCGTTCCTCGACTCGCCCGTCAGCCACGCCGGCTACCTCTACGGCACTGTGGTGGGCTGGATCTGGGGGGCGATGTGGAGCACCGGGCGCATCGAACGACGCGCAGGACTGTGGGTGTTCCGCGGGCTGCCGCGCTGGGCCTACCGCCGAGGCGGGGTGTGCGTGGGCGGGTGCTACCTGACCGGGGATGCGCCGGTCACCGAGCGGGTGCTCGCCCACGAGGCGGTCCACGCGCGCCAGTGGCGCACCTACGGGTTCCTGATGCCCCTGCTGTACCTGCTGGCCGGGCGCGACCCGCTGCGCAACCGGTTCGAGATCGAAGCAGGGCTGGAGGACGGCAACTACGTGCCCCGTTCCCGGCCCGGCCGGTCATCCCCCGCCTGAGCCGGCCGATTCACGCGACGGCGGCCCGACCCACGCGCAGCACCTGACGGCCGAGGACGATCACGACCGCCAGCGGGAATGCGATCCAGAACGCGTTAGGAAGCACCGCGACCATGAGGAAGCCGACGAGGTCGCCGCGCTCGAGCGACTGCCGCGTCATCTCCAGACCGCTGGAGATCTCCACCAGGAAATAGATCACGGTCTTCCAGAAGGTCGCGACCGTCACGACCAGAGCGACCACGACGCCCGACCAGCGCCTCGCGTGCGCCAGAGCCCACACGATGACGATGACCTCGAGCAGGTTCGCCCAGCTCTGCGCACTGCCGAACGCGTCGAACTGCGCATAGCGGTGGTCGAATGATCCGTAGAACACATGGCCCGGCCACATCGCCGCCAGCGGGCCGCCCTCGTGCGACAGCGGGCCGAGCAGGACGTAGCACGCGTCGTAGGTCTGGATGATCGCTGAGACCGTGAGCCAGACGATCACCCACCTGGGGAGGCGCAGGTCGCGCGGATCGACGCGGACGGGAGCGGGGATGGGCGGAACTGCCGTCATGCCGCGAGTGTAGCGACGGGGCGCCAGTGGGAGCGGCGCCGCGCGGCGAAGCTCCGGGGCTCAGCGCGCGGTGGCCAGCCCGAAGCGCTCCGGCGTGTGGATGCTGTCCGCTGCGACGCCGTTGCGGTCGGTCAGGTGGTCCACGATGTCGGCCGTTCCGAGGTAGCCGCCCAGCAGGAAGATCCGCGTGTGGTCATCGTCCGTGCAGAGCATCTCGTCGGCCCATGCCGTCACCGCACGCGCCAGCGCCTGTCCCGGCGTGCAGGCCCGACCCGACCCCGGCGACCCGGTGCGCGCGGCGCGATCGAGCCAGGTCACCACCATTCGGCTGGGCACGTGCAGGTCGTCCTGTCCGTCGCCACCGAACCAGGACGCGTCCGGAACCTCGATGAACACGCGGCCGGTCGAGCAGATCGGCAGCGTGGCAAGCAGAGCCTCCAGCTCGGCGAGCGAGGACTCGTCCGCCGTGATCAAATGCTGGACGCGCGTGTGCCGCGAGGCGCGGCAGGCGGCGGCGTTGTGCTCGGTGCTGGTGATCATGGCACCTTCACTATACCCCTGGGCAAGGGTTGCCTAACCTTGGTTGCGGCGAATCTGCCGGCGCCGGGACGGTCAGTCCGCGCGCAGGAGCACCCGGCGCAGCTCGGTCAGCTCCCCTTCGCTCAGCCCGTGCGCCAAGAGGTAGTCGGCTGCCGACCCGTACCCGGCCATGACGCGGGACAGCAGCGTCCGCATGACCGGCGCCGGTGACCGCGTCGCGAGATCTTCGAGGTGGATCGCCTCGGGGTGCAGGCGCCGCAGGAGCTGGACGACGTGCCGGTTGCGCCATTGCGGCAGAAGAGCCTCGGTGCGGGCGTAGTCCGCGACGATCGCGTCCTCATCCACGCCGGCCGCGGCCAGGGCGAGCGCCACCGTGACGCCGGTGCGGTCCTTCCCGACGGTGCAGTGCACCAGCACCGGCTGATCGGCGACGATGCCGCGCACCACATCGACCACACGGGTCGAGGAGTCCTCGACCAGTCGCCGGTACATCTCATCCAGCGAGATGTCCTCCTCGAACATCGATGCCACCGAGCCGAGGAACAGCGGCACCCGCTGGGTGCGCAGAGTCAGGCCCCCGAGCCGGCTGGGCGCGTGCACGACCTCGTCATCCGCACGCAGGTCGATGATGCGACGTATGCCGAGTCCGCCCAGCGCGATCACGCCGTCGTCCTCGAGACCGGCCAGGTTCCCCGAGCGGTAGAGGACTCCGGAGCGGGTGCGCGCAGCGCCCGCCGGAAGACCTCCGACGTCGCGGAAGTTGACGGCGCCACGGACGACCGGATCGGCGGGTGCGCTCACCACACCGCGCCGGACGCGGCGTCGCGGTCCTCCCCCGCCATGTCCTCGCGGGACGGAACACTGTACCGGCCGGCGATGGCGACGCGGTTGAAGGCGTTGATCGCGACCAGGATCCAGCTCAAGGCGACGTACTCGCTCTCGGTGAGGATGCCACCGACGCGGTTGTAGACCTCGTCCGGGATGCCCTCGTCCGAAACGAACGTGAACGACTCCGCCAGCTCGAGTCCGGCCCGCTCGCGTTCGGTGAACACGCCGGACTCACGCCACACCGGCAGCTGCGCGATGGTGTCGGCGGTGACCCCGGCCTTCTCGGCCCGTTCCAGATGCACCCGGACGCAGTACGCGCAACCGTTCAGCTGCGACACGTGGATCTGCACGAGCTCCCGGAGGCGCGCATCGATCCCCGCATCATCGGCGATCCCGCCGACGGTCTTGGAGAACGCGGACAGGGTCTTGTACGCCTCCGGTGCCGACTTGGAGAGGTGTACCCGCGCCAGTTCGCTCATGCGTTCAGCCTACTCAGCGGCACCGAGCACACGGGAAGGGCACAATGACATGGTGAGCGAACCCATCGACGAGTTCTCCTTCCTGCCCGAGCAGGCCGCCGACGCCGGGATCGCGGCGCAGATCCCCCCCGCCGAGCGGCTGGAGCTGGCCCTCGCAGACGGCCGCACGCTGAGCGCGGTGCGCTACGGCCAGGCGCCTCCGGTCCTGACCTTCCTGCACGGCGCCGGTCTGAACGCGCACACCTGGGACACGACGATCCTCGCGCTCGGCATGCCCGCTCTCGCGATCGACCTGCCCGGCCACGGCGACTCCTCATGGCGCGCCGACTTCGCCTACACGGGTCGCGTCCTGGCCCCCGATGTCGTCGCCGCCCTCGAGGCGTGGACCGATGCCCCGCAGATCCTGGTCGGCCACTCGCTCGGCGGGCTCACCGCAGCGGCCGTCGCGGCATCCCGCCCCGATCTGGTCAGACAGCTGGTGATCCTCGACATCACCCCGGGCGTGAACCCGAACGCCGGGCCCGCCCAGATCCGGGACTTCTTCGCCGGACCCGTCGACTGGTCATCGCGCGATGAGCTCGTGGACCGCGCGATGGCGTTCGGCCTCGGCGGCACCCGCCGCGCGGCCGAGCGCGGGGTCTACTTCAATTCGCGCGTCCGGGCGGACGGACGGGTGGAATGGAAGCACCATTTCGCCCACCTCGCAGCGGCGCCGGCGGACCGGCCGGCATCCCCGGATGCCGCATCCGGCGCGGCCGCGTCTGCTCAGCCGGCCACGTCGGATGCCGTCTCGGCGGTGCTGTCCGCGACCGGCTGGGACGACCTGGCCGAGGTTCGCGCGCCGATCGCCCTGCTGCGCGGCGACCACGGCTACGTCACCGACCAGGACGCCGCGGAATTCGCGGAGCGCGTTCCCGCGGCATCCCTGACTGTCCTGCCTTCGGGCCACAATCTGCAGGAAGAGGTCCCGGTTGGGCTGGCCGAGCACCTGCGGACCATCGCGGGGAAGGGTTAACACTTGTATTGCGTTCCGCGTAACGGGCACGCCCCCTGGTTCGCCGGTTCTCTAGGCTGGACTACCGGACCGACCTGATTCCCGCAGAGTCGCCCGCTCCCGGCATCCGAGCACCAATCGGATGCTCCTCCGAAAGGACCCCCATGCTCCGCCGCACCACCCTTGCCGCCACCGCCCTCCTCGCCGCAGGAGCGCTGCTGCTCTCGGCGTGCACCAGTGGCAGTGCGACGCCCGAGCCGACCACCTCGAGCGCACCCGACCCGGATGCGTCCGCGGTGATCCGGCTGGTGCTCGAGCCGGGCAACCTGGACATCCGTGAGACGGCGGGCGCCGCGCTGGATCAGATCCTGGTGGACAACATCTATCAGGGGCTGATCTCCCGCACCGCCGAGCAGGACATCGTCCCGGCGCTGGCGGAGGAATGGGATGTGTCGCCGGACGGTCTGACCTACACGTTCACGCTGCGCGAGGGGGTCACCTTCCACGACGGCCAGGCGCTGACCCCGCAGGATGTGGTGTGGACGCTGACGACCCGCAAGAACACCCCGGAGTGGAGCGACTCGCGGCGGCTGGCGAACGTGGCCACCATCGCCGCGGACGGCCAGAACGTCGTGCTGACGCTGAGCGCGCCGGATTCCAGCCTGCTGTGGAACCTCACCGGTCGGGCCGGTCTCATCCTCAAGGAGGGTGACACCGTCGACTACCAGACAAAGGCCAACGGCACCGGCCCGTTCACGCTGGCCGGCTGGCGCCAGGGCGACAGCATCACGTTCGCCCGCAACGAGGCCTACTGGGGCGACAAAGCGCAGGTCGCCGAGGTCGTCTTCGACTACATCCCCGACAACCAGGCCGCGCTGAACGCCGCCCTGGCCGGTGAGGTCGACGCGGTGACCGGGTTCGACGCGAATCTGCAGGAGCAGGTCGAGGCCACCGGCGCGTTCGCCCTGGTCACCGGCCCGTCCACCGACAAGGGCACGCTGGCGTTCAATCAGACCTCGGGGCCGCTCGCCGACAAGCGGGTGCGTCAGGCGATCCGCCAGGCCATCGACCACGACGCGTTCGTCGAGGCGCTCGCCTCCGGCGAGACGATGTACGGTCCCATCCCTTCCCTCGATCCGGGCTTCGAGGACCTCGCCGACGTCGCCCCGTACGACCCGGACGCCGCGCGGGACCTGCTGGCCGAGGCCGGCGCCGAGGACATCACGCTGGAGCTGACCATCCCCAGCTTCTACTCCACCACCATCCCGCAGATCCTGGTGTCGGACCTGAACGAGGTGGGCATCACGCTCGAGGTCAATTCGGTCGACTTCCCCACCTGGCTCAACGACGTCTACATCAACCAGGACTACGACCTGAGCTTCGTGCTGCACACCGAAGCACGCGACTTCGAGAACTGGGCCGATCCGGACTACTACTTCACCTACGACAACCCGGAGGTGCAGGCCCTGTTCACGCAGTCCCTGGCCGCCACCGACGAAGGCGAGGCCGCAGAACTGCTCGCGGATGCCGCGCGCATCGTCTCCGAGGACGCCGCCGCCGACTGGCTCTACAACGGCGCCTCGGTCGTCGCGGTGGGCACTAACATCGCGGGTATGCCGTCGGTCAACGTCAACGAGCGCCTCAACCTCGCAGAGCTCGCCAAGAGCAACGGGTGATCCGCTACACGCTGACGCGGCTGGCCCTGCTCCTGCTCGGTCTTCTCGTCGCCAGCGTGCTGATCTTCCTGACCCTGCGAGTGCTTCCCGGTGACATCGCGCAGCTCATCGCCGGCACCAACAGCACGCCGGAGCAGATCGAAGGGATCCGGGAACGCCTCGGGCTGAACCAGGCGCTGCCCGTTCAGTACCTGGACTGGATCGGCGGAGTGTTCCGCGGGGATCTCGGCTCCTCGCTGCTGACCGGCTCCAGCGTGACGGCGGAGCTGGCCGAGAAGGCGCAGGTGACGGTCCCGCTCGGCATCCTCTCCATGACGATCGCGCTGCTGTTCAGCCTGCCGCTCGGTGTCCTCTCCGCGATGCGCCGCGGCCGCGCGGCCGGCACCGCGCTGAGCGTCGGCGCGCAGGCGATGGCCGCAGTCCCGGTGGTGTGGGCCGGCATGATGCTCGTGGTCGTCTTCGCGGTGTGGCTGGGCTGGCTGCCCGCGCAGGGCTTTCCGCGCGCCGGGTGGCAGGATCCCGCTGCCGCGCTGCGCTCGCTCCTGCTGCCTGCGCTGACGATCGGCATCGTGGAGGGAGCAATGCTGATGCGCTTCGTGCGCAGCGCGACGATGCAGGCGATCGGTCAGGACTATGTCCGCACCGCGGCCGCGAAAGGGCTGACGCGCAACGCCGCCCTCATCCGGCACGGCCTGCCCAACGTCGGGCTGTCCGTCGTCACCGTGCTGGGCCTGCAGGTGGCCGGGATCATCGTCGGCGCGGTCGTCATCGAGCAGCTGTTCACGCTGCCCGGAGTGGGCAGGATGCTGGTGGACGACGTGAGCAGACGCGACCTGCCGAAGGTCCAGGGCGAGCTGCTCGTGCTGACCGGGTTCGTCCTGGTCGTCGGATTCCTCGTCGACCTGGTGCACCGCGTCCTTGACCCGCGGCAACGGGAGGCGACATGACCGCGGTCAGCCCAGGCGCGCACGCCGGACGCTGGAGGTGGCTACGTCGATTGTGGGCACTGTCCACCGGCCGGTTCGGTCTGGTCGTGGTCGCGGTGGTTGCCCTGACGGCGCTCGTGGCGCTGTTCTGGACGCCCTTCGACCCGCGCCAGGTGGAGATCGCGAACCGGTGGGCGCTGCCGGGCTGGCCGCACCTGATGGGAACCGACGGGTCCGGCCGCGACATCCTGAGCCTGCTCATGGCGGGTTCGCGCACGACCGTGGTCGTCGCAGTGGGAGCCGGCGTGATCGCGACCCTCATCGGCATCGCTCTGGCCGGGCTCGGTGCCCTGACCGCGCGGTGGATCCGCGAGTCGGTCGCGGTGCTGGTGGACATCCTCATCGCATTCCCGGTGCTGATCATCGCCATGATGATCAGCGCGGTGTGGGGCGGATCGCTGGCCGTGGTGATCTGGTCGGTCGGAATCGGCTTCGGCGTCAACATCGCGCGCGTGACCCGACCCGAGTTGCGCCGCGTGCTGCACAGCGACTTCGTGCTGGCCGGGCGGGCCTCCGGGCTGTCCCCCCTACAGAATCTGTGGCGTCATCTGCTGCCCAACGTCGCCCCGGTCTTCATCGTCCAGCTGTCCTGGGGCATGGCGGTCGCGGTGCTCGCCGAGGCGGGTCTGTCCTACCTCGGTTTCGGCGCCCCGGTCACAGAGCCGTCCTGGGGTCTGCTGCTGGCCGAGCTGCAGCAGTACATCACGGTCTATCCGCTGTCGGTGCTGTGGCCGGGGTTGGCGATCACCTTCACGGTCCTCGGGTTGAATCTGCTCGGTGATGCGCTGCGGGAGGCCACCGACCCGACGCTCTCGCGCGGCCGGGACCCGCTGCACCCGCCACGCGGGGCGATCCGGCACGTCCCGGAGGTGGTCGCGTGAGCCTCGAAGTGACGGATCTGAGCGTCAACATCGACGGCCGCCGGGTCGTCGACGGCGTGTCCTTCGCGGTGCCCGACGGCGCGCGGGTGGGTTTGATCGGCGAGTCCGGATCAGGCAAGTCCCTGACCGCCCTCGCGATCCTCGGCCTGTTGCCCGACGGCGCGGAGGCCGGTGGCAGCGTCCGCTGGAACGGGCGGGAACTGATCGGCATGACCGACCGCGAGCTCGCGA
Organism: Microbacterium sp. zg-B185; assembly: GCF_030246885.1. NCBI lineage: Bacteria > Bacillati > Actinomycetota > Actinomycetes > Micrococcales > Microbacteriaceae > Microbacterium > Microbacterium sp. zg-B185. The sequence continues at coordinate 872,147 of NZ_CP126739.1, read as the reverse complement.
CGCTGCGCGGCGATGAGATCGGCATCGTGTTCCAGGAACCGCGCACCGCGCTGAACCCGATCCGCACGATCGGTCGTCAGATCGCCGAGTCGGTCCGCATCCACGAGGGCCTGTCGCGTACGCAGGCCCGCGCGAGGGCGGTCGCCGAAGCATCCCGCGTCGCCCTGCCTGATCCGGAGCGCATCGTCGCCCGCTACCCGCACCAGCTCTCCGGCGGTCAGCGTCAGCGTGCCGCGATCGCGATGGCGCTCGCCTGCCGGCCGCGCCTGCTGATCGCGGATGAGCCGACCACGGCGCTGGATGTGACCATCCAGTCCGAGATCCTCGAGCTGATGCTCTCCCTCGTGCAGGACGACGGCATGTCGCTGGTCTTCATCACGCACGACCTCGCGGTACTGTCCCAGATCGCGACGCACGGGGTCGTGCTCGAGCACGGCCGCGTCGTGGAGACCGCGCCCATCTCGACGCTGCTGAGCGCGCCCTCCTCCCCCGTCACGCAGGGGCTGCTGCGGGATGCGACCGCCACGCTCTGGCGCCCCGGGGGTGTGCGATGACGCAGTTCCTGGTGCGCGCCCGCGGGCTGACGCGCCGCTATCCGGTCCCGCGGCAGAGCATGTTCGAGCGCACGACGTACACGACCGCGCTGGCGGATGCGGATCTGGACGTGCGCGCCGGATCGGCTCTCGGCATCATCGGCGAGTCCGGGTCGGGCAAGTCCACCCTGGTGCGGCTGCTGCTGGCGCTGGATGTCCCGACCGCGGGCACCGTCGAGTTCGACGGCAGACCGGTGGATGCCGCAGCCAGCGCCCATTCGCTGCACTGGCTGCGCCGCGAGACCGGCATCGTGTTCCAGGATCCGTATGCGTCGCTGGACCCGCGGATGAGCGTCGGACGCATCATCGGCGAACCGCTCTGGGCGCTGGGCATCGAGGGTGACCGCCGCGCACGCGTGCGGGAGGTGCTCGAAGAGGTCGGGCTGGAGCCGGAGATGGCCGAGCGGTTCCCGCACGAGTTCTCCGGTGGCCAGCGTCAGCGGATCGCGATCGCGCGGGCGGTCGTGCACCGGCCCAAGCTCCTGGTCGGCGACGAGCCGCTCTCGGCCCTGGATGTGACCGTCCGCGCCCAGATCCTCGAGCTGCTGCGCGAGCTGCGTGTGCGCGACCGGCTGACCCTCGTGCTGGTCTCGCACGATATCGGCGTGGTGCAGAACCTCTGCGACGAAGTGATCGTGATGAAGGACGGCCGCATCGTGGAGGAGGGCCCGACCGAAAAGGTCCTGATGCAGCCGCAGGTCGCCTATACCCGGCGCCTGCTCGCGTCGATCCCGGTCATCGAGCCGGGCTCGTCCTGACCGCCGCGGGTAAGGCCCGCCCCACTCGGCGCTCCTCCCGCCACTCGGCTCCCCTGTCACGAAACGCAGGCCCGCGCGGCGGGTCGTGACAGGCGAGCAGGAGTCGGCGGCCGTCAGTCAGCTCCCCCGTCACGAACCGCGGGCCCGCGCGGCGCGTCGTGACAGGCGAGCAGGAGTCGGCGGCCGTCAGTCAGCTCCCCCGTCACGAACCGCAGGCCCGCCCCGCGCGTCGTGACAGGCGAGCGGGAGTCGGCACCTGTCAGTCAGCTCCCCCGTCACGACCTACCGACCCCACCGGCGCGTCGTGACAGGCGTGCAGGAGTCGGCGGCTTCGCGCCGCTTCCTGCACAGGGGCCCCGCCGCACCCGCGATCCACGAAACCGCGCGGACTGGACAGCGCGCGGTCCGGAGGCGGACACCCTGGGCGGATGCGTGAACAATCGTTGCCGGCCAGCCTCGGCGCTCATTTCAGCGTCGCTGCCGCGATCCGCGCCGGCGTGCCTGCCTCGCGCCTCAGAAGAACGGATCTGCACAGACCCTTCCACGGTGTCCGCGCCCGCCCCGACCCGGGCGACGATGAGTTCGACCGATTCGGCCGGCCCCTCGGTCCGGCCGAACGCGATCACCTGCGCCTTGCCCGCGAGTACGCCGAGTGGATGGCCGACGGACACTTCTTCAGCCACCTCACCGCCGCGGTCATCTGGGGACTCCCCGTTCCGCGGTCGCTGGTGGAGCGTCCGGAGGTCGATGTCAGCGTGTTCCCGCCGCTGCGCCTTCCGCGGAGCCGGGGCGTTCGTGGTCACGAGACCACGCCGCGGTTGACCACGATCCGTCGTGATGCACGAACCGGGCTGCTCGTCGCATCTCCGGCCTCGACGTGGGCGATGCTCGGTGCGACGTTTCGCGATCCCTACGACCTCGTTGCGGCCGGCGACGCTGCCATCCGGGACTGGCGGGTGCCCTCACCACTGGCCACGCTCGCCGAACTCGAGGCAGCCGTTCGATCCGGACGCCGGGTGGGCATCCCCGCGCTCCGCGCTGCCCTGCCGCAGCTGCGCACGCGCTCCGCTTCGCGGCCGGAGACCGTGGCTCGACTGACACTCGTGAGCGCGCTCCTGCCCGAGCCTGAGCTGAACGTCGACGTTCTCGAGGCTGGTGTGCGGCTGGCATGCGTGGATCTGGCCTACCCCGACCTGAAGATCGGGATCGAGTACGAGGGCGAACACCACTTCCTCGACCCGGAACAGTGGGCACACGACATCCTGCGCTACGAGCGGCTCGCGGCGGCGGGCTGGCAGGTGATCCGGGTGACGAAGGCGGAACTGTTCGCGCATCCCAGCACGTTCATCGCCCGCGTGCGCGCAGCGATCACGCAGCGGTCCTGACCCGGCGCCCGTTCGCTCGCCCGTCACGAACTGCCAGCCCGCCCGGCGTGTCATGACAGGCGAGCAGCGCGGCGACGCGACAGGCGAGCAGCGCGGCGACACGACAGGCGAGCGGAGCGGCGACGCGACAGGCGAGCAGCCGCCCACAGTCCCCCTCGACCGGCTTCCGCCGTCACGAACTGCCAGCCCGCCCGGCGTGTCATGACAGGCGAGCGGGGCGGCGACGCGACAGGCGAGCAGCGCGGCGACGCGACAGGGGCGCGGCATCCGGGCTGCGTGTCGGGCGCGAGGGTTAGCCTCGAACCATGACGCACGCGATCGTCCCTCCGTATCTGCTTGCCAGGATCGCCGCAGTGCAGGAGCCCGCGTGGGCGCGCGCCGCCGAGGCCGCGCGGAGCACGCTGGAGACCCCGCGCGAGTACCGGCCGGTCCGCTCCCGTCTGCGCATATCGATCGGCGAACCGGGAACACTCGTCGTGGAGAGCGGACCGGCACCCGACCGCACGGTCTCCGACGCGCAGAACCGCGAGCAGCTGCCCGGTGTCCGCGTGCGCGGCGAGGACGACCCGCCGAGCGGCGACGTCGCCGTCGATGAGGCCTTCGACGGGCTCGGGGCCACGTTCGACTTCTTCTGGGATGCCTATGGCCGCAGCAGCATCGACGGCGCCGGCAGTCCGCTGCTGGCGACCGTGCACTACGGCCGCGACTACGACAACGCCTTCTGGAACGGCGAGCGGATGGTGTTCGGCGACGGCGACGGCGAGGTGTTCGTCGGATTCACCGGCTCCCTGACCGTGATCGCGCACGAGCTCACGCACGGGATGACCGAGCACGAGGTCGGCCTCGTCTACGAGGGCCAGTCCGGGGCGCTGAACGAGTCCGTCTCGGACGTCTTCGGCGCGCTCGCCGAGCAGCACTCCCTGGGGCAGACGGTCGAGCAGGGCTCCTGGCTGATCGGCGCGGGCATCTTCACCGCGGCCGTGCAGGGAGTCGCGCTGCGCTCGCTGGCCGCACCCGGAACGGCGTATGACGATGACGTCCTCGGCCGTGACCCGCAGCCGGCGCATATGGACGGGTACGTGCAGACCAGTGACGACAACGGCGGCGTGCACATCAATTCCGGCATTCCCAACCATGCGTTCTACCTCACCGCCCGAGCCCTCGGCGGCCGCGCCTGGGAGCGAGCTGGGCTGATCTGGTACCGCGCCCTCACCTCAGGGTCGCTGTCCTCGACGGCGGACTTCACGGCCTTCGCCGCCGCCACCCTGGCCGCGGCCGAGGCGGAGTACGGTGAGGACTCGGAGGAGGTCGATGCGGTCCGAGCGGGCTGGACGGGCGTCGGTGTGCGGAATGGACGAAGCGGCGGAATCGCCTGAGAGCGCGGGCGCCGAGGAGGCGAACCACAGCGGGGATCAAGGCGTGACGGCGATCTCCGTCACCGTGACGCGGACCGGGGGATTCGCCGGACTGCGGCGGACGTGGCGCGCGCAGCCCGACGCCGACGCCGCGCCGCAGTGGATCGCGCTCATCGACGAATGCCCGTGGGATGCCGCGACTCCGGGCCGCGCTCTGCCCCCGAGTGGCGCGGATCGCTTCGTATGGCACGTGGACGCCCGCTGCGGCGACGCGGAGCGTGCGGCGGCGCTGGCCGATCCCGAAGTGCAGGGTCCGTGGCGCGACCTCATCGACGCGGTGCGGTCGGCCGCGCGGTCGCCCGCCCGCCCTTAGCGCCCACGACCGACGCCGCGCGGTCGCCCGCCCTTAGCGCCCACGACCGCCCCGGCGACCCATCGCCGCGCCGGTCCCGGACGCCGGTCACCGTCGGAAGAGGCTCTTCTTCTTCGGGGGTTTGAGGTGCTTCTGCATGTAGATCGTCCCCAGCCACCGGCCGAACTTGAAGCCCACCCGTCCCATGCGTCCGACCTCGACGAAGCCGAGTTTCTCGTGCAGGGCGATGGATGCCTCAGCGCCCTTGTCGCTGATCACCGCCACGATCTCGCGGATCCCGGCCGCCTCGCAGGCTTCGATGAGCGCCTGCAGGAGCGCGCGGCCCAGGCCTTTGCCCGCCGCCGCATGCCCGAGGTAGATCGAGTTCTCCACTGAGTAGCGGTACGCGGACTTGCTCGACATCGGCTGCACCAGCGCGTACCCGAGGATCTGGCCGGACGGCGACTGTGCGACCAGGAAGGGGAGCTTGAGTTTGGCCAGGTACGCGGCCTTGTCCCGCCATTGGGCCAACGTCCACTTCTTCTCGTCGAAGGTGACCACGGAGTTGGTCACGTAGTAGTTGTAGATCTCCCGGATGTCGGGGATGTCGCGGTCCTCGACCGGCCGGATCGTGAAGGAGAATTCCGGCTCCGGCGCGGGGAGCCTGCGCAGGTGGCGCGGCAGCCTGCGACGGTCGCGGTCGTATTCCTCCTCCAGCATGCCGACAGCCTACGCTCAGCCCGGCAGTCGCCAGTCGATGGGTTCGGCACCCTGCTGGACGAGCATGTCGTTCGCCCGCGAGAACGGCCGCGACCCGAAGAAGCCGCGGTTCGCCGACAGCGGAGACGGGTGCGGCGATTCGACGATCGGGGTGGTGCCCAGCAGCGGGCGCAGGTTGCCGGCATCCCGCCCCCACAGGATCGCCACCAGCGGCCCTCCGCGGGCGACCAGTTCGCGAATGGCGTGCTCGGTGACCTTCTCCCACCCCCACCCGCGGTGGGATGCCGGTGCTCCGGGTGCGACGGTCAGCACGCGGTTCAGCAGCACAACGCCCTGATCGCTCCACCCGGACAGGTCCCCGTGTGTCGCGGGCGGGATCCCGAGGTCCTCGTTCAGCTCCCGGTAGATGTTCGACAGGCTCCGCGGAAGCGGCCGCACGTGCTTGTCCACGGCGAAGGACAGGCCGATCGGATGACCCGGCGTCGGGTACGGGTCCTGGCCGACGATGAGCACCTTCGCGCCGGCCAGCGGGCGCTGGAAGGCGCGCAGCACATGGTCACCGGCGGGCAGGTAGCCGCGACCGGCGGCGGTTTCCGCACGCAGGCGCTCCCCCAGTTCCGCGATCACCGGCGCGACGGGAGCCAGCGCCCCTGCCCACCCGGCATCGATCAGGCCGGCGTCGGCGAGTTGGGTCAGTGACCGGGGCATCCCTCAGGCTCCTGGTTCGTCTCGGCGTGAGGCGGTCAGACCTCGGCGTTGCGCACCCGGAGCGGACCGCGCGCGAGCAGGTGCTGCGCGGACTGCGCCACCGGGCGCATCGTGATCAGGTCCAGGTTCACGTGACCGGGCGCGTTCAGCGCGTAGGCGATGACGTCTGCGACATCCTCGGCGGTGAGCGGGTTCGTCACGCCCTCGTAGACCCGCTCGGCGGCATACTGGTCACCGCCCAGCCGGTTGAGGGTGAACTCCTCGGTGAACACCATGCCCGGCGCGACCTCGATCACGCGGATCGGCTCCCCGTTCAGCTCGAGTCTGAGCGCGTGCGCGAGCATCGCCTCGCCCGCTTTGGCCGCGTTGTATCCGGAGCCGCCCGGGTAGGCCGTCACCGCTGCGGTGGAGGTCACGAAGAGGGTGTCGGCATGGCCGTCGGATGCCGCGGCCGCACGCAGCTGAGGAAGCAGCGCCGCCACGAGGCGCTGGGCGGACAGCACGTTCGCCTCGAACATCCACTGCCAGTCGGCGGGACGGGCGTCCTCGACACGCTCGGTGCCGCGTGCCCCGCCCGCGACGTGGACCAGCGCGTGGACGGGTCCGGTGTCGGCCAGCCACAGGGCGAGCGCATCGACGTCTTCCTGCCTAGTCAGATCCGCCGCGAACGCGACCACGCCGGTCGCCTCCTCCAGCGCCTGCAGACGGTCGGCACGTCGCGCGACGCCGACGACGTCCCATCCGCCGGCGCGGAGCGCGCGCGCGGCGGCCTCACCGATCCCCGAACTCGCCCCGGTCACCACTGCACGTCGCGTCGCCATGCGACAACGCTACCCAGGTTCGCGTCGCCTGCAGCACCGCCTGCCGGTCTGCGGGTGCCACCGCCGCGCTGCGGGGTGTTACGTCACATTTCCCCTTCGTTGTCGACGAACACGAGACTGCCTAGTCTCGGTTCAGGCCGCGGTGTCCGCCGCCGCCGCCCGACAGACCCGCAGGAGTACGCACATGTCCGCACCCGAGAACTGGCGTTTCGAGACCAAGCAGATCCACTCCGGCGCCCAGCCCGACCCGGTGACCAAAGCCCGCGCCACCCCCATCTACCAGACGACCTCCTACGTCTTCGACAACACCACGCACGCCGCCAACCTCTTCGCGCTGGCGGAGTTCGGGAACATCTACACGCGCATCCAGAACCCGACGCAGGATGTCGTCGAGCAGCGCGTCGCAGCTCTCGAGGGTGGCACCGGCGCCCTCCTCGTCGCCAGCGGCCAGGCGGCCGAGACGTTCGCGGTGCTGAACATCGCCGAGGCGGGAGATCACATCGTCTCGTCCAGCTCGATCTACGGCGGCACCTACAACCTGTTCAAGTACACGCTGAAGAAGCTCGGGATCGACGTCACGTTCGTCGAGAACCAGGACGATGCGGAGGAGTGGCGCGCGGCCGTCCGGCCGAACACCAAGCTGTTCTTCGCCGAGACGATCGGCAACCCGAAGATCAACATCCTCGACATCCGCCTGGTTGCCGACGTCGCGCATGCGAACGGCGTCCCCCTCATCGTGGACAACACGATCGCCACCCCGTACCTGATCAAGCCCTTCGAGTTCGGTGCGGACATCATCGTGCACTCGGCCACGAAGTTCCTGGGCGGCCACGGCACCGTCATCGGCGGCGTCATCGTCGACGGCGGCACGTTCGAGTGGTCCAAGAACGTCGACAAGTTCCCCGGCCTGACCGTTCCGGATCCCAGCTATCACGGCGCGAGCTACACGGCGGCGGTCGGAGACAGCCTGGCGTACATCATCAAGGCCCGTGTGCAGCTGCTGCGCGACCTCGGTGCCGCCATCTCCCCGCAGAGCGCATGGCTGCTGATCCAAGGCATCGAGACACTGTCGCTGCGGATCGAACGCCACGTGCAGAACGCTCAGGAGACCGCCGAGTGGCTGGAGGATCACCCCGACGTCGCCTCGGTCAACTACTCGGGCCTGCCCAGTTCACCCTGGTATGCCAAGGCCAACGAGTACGCCCCCAAGGGCGTGGGCGCCGTGCTGTCCTTCGAGCTGAAGGGCGGTGTCGAGGCGGGCCGTGAGTTCGTGAACACATTGACCCTGTTCAGTCACCTCGCGAACATCGGCGACGTCCGCTCGCTGGTGATCCACCCCGCCTCCACCACGCACTCGCAGCTCACCCCCGAGCAGCAGCTCACCAGCGGCGTCACACCGGGCCTGGTGCGGCTGTCGCTCGGACTGGAGAACATCGACGACCTCAAGGCCGACCTCGAGCAGGCGCTGGCCGCTGCGCGCCGGGTCAGCGAGGCCGCTCGCGCCTGAGCGCTGCGTTCCGCATCCGAACGCCCGGTCACCTCATGGCCGGGCGTTCGGTCGTCCGGCCACGCTCTCAGCCGTCGTCCCACCATCGCAGGACGCGCATCGCCCGCAGCGTGACCCACCGGCTCGGGAACCCCTCGTGCTCGCCCTCCATCGCGAACGCGGTGGGACCCTGGTGGGTCTGCTCCAGCTTCCACAGCCCGAACGGGAGCTGCTTGCCGCGGACGAGCTCGACGGCCTCCGCGCAGCGCGGGTCGCGCTCGGAATGCGCCCGACGGAGGTAGTCGAGCCCACGCAGCACGTCGTAGTACCACCGGGTCGGGAAGGACGGCATCGTGAACCGGGGGTCGATCGTCTCCCCGGTGGATGCGCGTCGGAACAGACGCCGCTCCAGCAGGTACTCGTCCCCCTTCGCGCGCGCTGCCGCCGCGGCATCCGATCCGCCGGTCGCCTGCTCCCACGCCCACAGCCCCTCGAGCACGCAGACGGTGGAGTGGAACGACGAGCGGCTCGTGCCGTCCTCGTCCCAGCAGTTCCACCCGCCGTCGGGCAGCTGACCGGCCAGCAGCGTCTCGACGATGCGCGACCCGTCCTGCCCGAAGTACGCGGCGTTCGCAAGCGCTCCGCCGTTGACGCACGGCTCGACCTCGCCGTCGAAGTATCGCTGACCGTCATGGTCCCAGCGCACGTTCTCCCGGACCAGGGTGATCGCCTCCACCACTTCGGGCGCCCGCGGATCGGCACCGAAATCCCGCAGCAGCTCGAGCGAAGGATGCGTGGCGGTCCACGCGTCGTAGAACGGCCGGCTCTCATCGACCCACCCGGGCCGGTAGACCCCGTCGTCCCACAGGCCGTTCTCGGCCTGGTCGGCCAGCAGCCGCGCTCCCCACCCCTCGGTGGCCACACGCGCCCGCTCGGCGGCGACCTCGTCCTCCGGTGCGCCCGTCAGGTCCCGCAGCACCTGCCAGCGGATCGCGGGATCGGAGTCGAGCAGGTATTCGATCACATCCATGCCGAGCACGGTACTCCCACCGGCGGACACGCGTAACACGCCATCGGGACCCCCGCGGACACGGGAGAATGGGCGGATGGACTGGCAGACCTCCGAAGACACGGTGCCGAGCGCGCCGATCACGGAGGCGGACGCACGGATGCTGCTCGGCCGGCCACCGGCCACCGGGGCGTGGCGCGACGGCGATCCGGTCGGCGAGCGCCGGTTCGCCGGGTTCGGTTCCTTCCGGACGGAGGGCGGGCAGGAGCTGCCCGCGTACCGGCTGGCCTACGAGACCTGGGGGGAGCTGTCCCCCACGCGCGACAACGCCGTGCTGATCCTGCACGCCCTGACCGGCGACAGCCACGTGCGCGGCGACGCCGGGCCGGGCCACCCCACGGAGGGATGGTGGCACGAGATCGTCGGTCCGGGAGCGCCGATCGACACCGATACCTGGTTCGTGGTCGCGCCCAACATGCTCGGCGGCTGCCAGGGCTCCACCGGCCCGTCGAGCATCGCGCCGGACGGCTACGAGTGGGCCTCGCGTTTTCCCTATCTCACGGTCCGCGACCAGGTCGCCGCACAGGTGCGCCTGGCTGACGCACTGGGGATCGACGTGTGGGCCGGTGTCGTGGGCGGGTCGATGGGCGGGATGCACGCCCTGGAATGGGCGATCACCGCACCCGACCGGGTCGAGCGCCTCGGCATCCTCTCGGCGCCACCGGTAAACACCGCCGACCAGATCGCGCTGAACTCGGTGCAGCTTGAAGCGATCCACATCGATCCTCGATTCCAGGGCGGCGAGTACTACGACGCCGGCGACGGCGACGGGCCGCACCGGGGGCTGGCTCTGGCCAGACGCATGGCGCTGCTGAACTACCGCTCCCCCACCGAGCTGAACCAGCGCTTCCAGCGGTCATGGCAGTCCGGAGTCAGTCCGCTCGGGCACGGCGGACGGTTCGCCGTCGCGTCGTACCTGGATTTCCACGGCAACCGCTTCACCCGCAGGTTCGACGCGAACAGTTACATCACGCTGGTCGAGGCGATGAACTCGCACGATGTGGGGCGTGACCGCGGCGGAGTCGAGGAGGCTCTGGGTCGGATCACGGCGCGCACCCTGGTCCTCGGGATCGACAGCGACCGTCTCTTCCCGGTCGACGGTCAGCACCGGATCGCCCGGAACGTGCGGAGGACTCTGGGGGACGGCGCGGTGGTGCTGGCCAGCGACTTCGGGCACGACGGGTTCCTGATCGAGTCGACCGCCGTCGGCGCGCACCTGCGGCGACTGCTGGAGTCACCCGCCCGCTGACCCGGATCAGTCGGTGCGCGTGTAGATCCAGGGCAGCGCGGCCATCTCCAGACGGTGCCGGGATGGCGCGTCGCCCATTGCGTCGTGGTAGGCCGCGTCGCCCTGCCAGAGCAGCATGGGGCCCTCGCCACCGCGTCGCGCGACGGTCTCGAATCGGCGGATGCCGCTCATCCGGGCCATCCCGAGCATGGCGGCCGCATCCGGCTGCGCTGCCAGTTCGTACAGCGTCACCCACGTCGGCGGGTACAGCGTCACCTCTCCGCGGCCGTGGCGGTCCAGCATCTCGGCCGGCTGAACCCACCGGGCGTTCGCGACCTCGTCCGGTGCCAGGGTGAGTGCACCCCCGGGATCGAGGGCGAGGAAGAACCATGTCCTGATGCGCAGCGCGATCCCCGGCGGCGGATCCCAGCAGGACAGGGCCACGAGGGACGCGGCATCCACCCGCAGGCCGGTCTCCTCCTCGGTCTCCCGCGCGCCGGCATGATGGGCGGCGGCCAGTTCGTCCGCCGTGGCGCGCAGGGTGCCCTCGTCCGCGACCGGCCGCGGGCGCCACGCAGTGGGGCGGCTCGGCAGAGCGTGCGCAGCCGCTCGATCGGCGTCCTCCAGCTTGCCGCCCGGGAAGACCCACGCCCCGGCGAACGAGCCGCGGTCGGGTCGCTCGATCATCAGGATCTCGGGTCCGGCCGGCCGATCCCGGACGATCACCACGGTCGCGGCGACCGGGACGTGCGGATCGGTTCCGTCACCGGGCAGCCGCGGACGCGTGTCCGCGGTCACGTCCTCCAGGGCCTGGACGGCGCGGTCGGAGGATGTCGGCTCTGGCATCCGACCAGCCTAGGGCGATCGATCGTGCGGCTGCGGCTGCGGACGTGCGGTGCGCTGAGCGTCAGACCGCTTCGACGTCGCTGTCCCCGGGTGTGTCCAGTGCGCGTTCCAGACGCTCGATCTTGCCGTCGATCTCTCCGCTGAAGCCGGGACGGATGTCCGCTTTCAACACCAGCGAGACACGCGAACCGAACGGCAGCACCGCCTCGGTGGCACGTTTGACCACGTCGAAGACCTCGTCCCACTCCCCCTCGAGCTCTGTGAACATCGAGGTGGTCCGGTGCGGCAGTCCCGACTCGCGCACGATCCGGACGGCCGCGGCCACGGCGTCGTGGACCGAGGCGTCTGCGGGCGCGGGGCCGGTCGGCTCAGCGGAGCCACGCGGGGCGACCGAGGGTGCGCCGCTGGGAGCGACGGAGAAGGCGACGAGCATGAGGACCTCCGGATCAGGCGAGCGGGACGGCGAGGGGCAGACGAGCGCGGGCGCGCTCGGGAACGCGCGCGAGGCGGACGGTCATCCACACCAGGAGCACGACCAGGAGCGCGTTGCGAAGGGTCAGGACCGCGGTCGGGATCGCGCCGGCGTTCAGCAGAGCCCAGTACATCACCGGATAGACCAGCTGGGTCAGCAAGGCGATGCCCAGGCCGAGCCAGGCGGGGGCCCACCAGCGACCGCGGTCCACGACCAGGCCGATCACCAGCGGCGCGATGATCCACGCGATGTACTGCGGCGATCCGACCTTGTTGAACACGACGAACGCCAGGACGAGGGACAGCGCCAGGGGCGGGAACAGTCTGAGGAAGGATGCGCCGCGCCAGGCCTTGTACGCGCCCAGCGCCGCCACGCCGAGCACGGCGATCATCAGCAGCGGCGTCATCACGGCGATCACCGCCTCGACGTGCGGACCGGCCACCTGGAAGGTGAGCAGGTCGCGGTCGTAGTAGATGAACGAGCCAGGGATGCCCAGCACCGCGCGCCACAGGTAGTAGGCGCTGACCGGCGCCTCGAGCTGCAGTCCGCGGTCGGTCTGGCCGGTGATGAAGCCGAACACGTAGCGTCCGCCTCCGGACGCGACCACGGCGATCAGGGTGGCGGCGGACACGATCAGCGCCCCGCCGATGACGGCGAGGCGCTGCCGGACGGCGATCAGCGCCGCGACCAGCAGCGCAGCCGGCCAGACCTTGATCCACGTCGCGACCGCCAGCAGGATCGACGCGAGCCAGGGACGCCGGATCAGCCAGAGGCAGCCCGTCACGGACAGTGCGACGGTCACCCCCTCGAGCCGGTACATGCCGACGGGGCCGAGGAGCAGGATGAACGCCAGCCAGAACCATGCCCCCGCGATCCTTCCGCGGGCGCGGCCGTTGCCCACCAGCAGAGCGAAGGCCAGCGTGTCGCAGATCGTGACCAGGATCGCCCACGCGACCTCGTAGCCCGCGACCCACGTGAACCCCTGCGCGAGGAACATCGGCACCAGCGCGAGCTGCGGGTAGACCCAGGCCTCGGTGATCCCGACGATCCCCCGGCCCTCCATCGCGGCAGCGGACCACGGGCCGTACACGTTGGTCACATCGCCCATCGCCTGGCCGGGGAGGACGAAGCCGAGGACGCCGACGACGAGATGGACGATCGCGAACCCGATCCACAGCACCGCGCGTCTCGACACCTGTCGATTCTAGGCGGGCGTGCGCAGCACTCCCCGGCCGGTTCCGGCTCGGCCGGTTCCGGCTCGGCCGGTTCCGCACGTCGGCGCTCAGGGTGCCGACAGCGCCTCCGCCACCGCGCGCGGCAGAGCCGCCGCGACATCCATCGCGGTGACCGGCCCGCCCAGCGGGCCCAGATCGTCGGCGGCCAAGGTCGCCGCGCGGCCGTGCAGCCACACTGCGGCCGCCGCGAGTGCGCTGAGATCGTCGGCGGATCGCGCGCCGGCCACGAGCGCGCCGATGGCGCCGGCCAGGACGTCGCCGGTACCCGCGGTGGAAAGCCACGGCGTGCCGGCCGAGACTGCTGTGACAGACCCGCCCGGTGCGGCCACGATCGTGACCGCACCCTTCAGGACCACCGTGGCCCCCAGCGCCCCGGCCGTCTCCGCGGCGGCCTCGGCGCGTGCGCCCTCATCCGCCGGAGCGACCTCGGACAGGCGCAGCGCCGCGCGCAGACGCGCATGCTCCCGGGCGTGCGGGGTCACGATCAGCGGACCCGTCGCGCCGGGCACCAGATCCAGGGCACCGGCGTCGGCGATCACGGGCAGCGACGAGGAGAGGATGCCGCGCAGCGCCTCCGTCTCGGCATCCGATCTGACCGCCGCATCCGTACCGGATCCGATCAGCCATGCCTGGACGCGTCCGTCGGCGGTGACGGTCTCGGGACGCCGCTGCAGCACGAGCGAGGTGGGCACGGCCGGCCCGAGGTAGCGCACCATGCCCAGGCCGGTGCGCCACGCGGCCTCGACACCGAGCACGGCCGCGCCGGGATAGGCGTCGGATCCGGTGCGCACGCCCAGGACGCCGCGGGAATACTTGTCATCGTCAACGGTTGGTCTCCGTAGCACGACGGCGGTGTCCTGCACCGTCCACGGATGGACCATGCTCGAGTGGGACGCCCCGGATCCGGACGTCGCCGAACGAGACACGTCGGCACCTGCCGTGCCGGAACGAAACACGTCGGCACCGGACATGCCCACACCCTACCCGCGTTGGAGTTCCTCGATGAGCCTGCTCTTCTCCCCCCTGCCCCTGCGCGGTCTCACCGCCCGCAACCGCCTGTGGGTCGCGCCGATGTGCCAGTACAGCGCCGTCGCGGGAGTACCGCAGGAGTGGCATCACACCCATCTGGCCCAGTTCGCCTCCGGCGGGGCCGGCATCGTCATGGCCGAGGCCACCGCTGTCTCGGCCGAGGGACGCATCTCGCCCGATGACACCGGGCTGTGGAACGACGCGCAGCGCGACGCGTGGGCTCCGATCGTCTCCGCGATCCGGGCCCGCGGAGCCCTCGCCGGGGTGCAGCTCGCCCACGCCGGGCGGAAGGCCTCGACCTGGTCCCCGCTGTCGGGCCACCGCGGCTCGGTGCCGCACGATGCCGGCGGCTGGCCGACCGTGGCGCCCTCGGCGATCGCGTTCGACGGGTTCGCCGCCCCGCACGCCATGGACACCGCCGCGATCGACGCCGTCGTCGAGGACTTCGCGGCGGCCGCGCGACGCGCCGTGCAGGCCGGGTTCCAGGTCCTGGAGATCCATGCCGCCCACGGCTACCTGCTGCACCAGTTCCTCTCGCCGCTGTCCAACCTCCGCGCGGATGAGTACGGCGGTCCGCTGCCGGACCGCGCCCGGCTGCTGCTTCGCATCGTCGAGAGGGTACGGGATGCCGCGCCCGACGCGCCCATCTTCGTCCGCTTCTCGGCGTCGGACTGGGCGGAGGGCGGCTGGGACGTCGCGGAGACCACCACGGTCGCGGCGTGGGCTGCCGAGCGCGGGGCGGACTTCTTCGACATCTCCAGCGGCGGACTTGTCGCGCATCAGAAGGTCCTCACCGCGCCGGGGTATCAGGTCGGCTTCGCCGCGCACGTCCGCCGCGGCGCCGGGGTCCCGGTAAGCGCGGTGGGCCTGATCACCGACGCCGCGCAGGCGGAGGACGTGCTCACCGCCGGCGATGCCGATGCGGTCATGGCGGGGCGCGAGTGGCTGCGCGATCCGCACTTCGCGCTGCGGGCCGCGGGCGAGCTCGGTGTCGAGATCGACTACTGGCCGAAGCAGTACCTGCGCGCCCGCGTGGCCTGACCCGTCCCGGACGTCGAGGCTCCTCCGCGAGCCACGACCTGGCGCCGAGCGCACGACCCGGCGCCGAGCGCACGACCCGGCGCCGAGCGCACGACCCGGCGCCGAGCGCACGACCCGGCGCCGAGCGCACGACCCGGCGCCGAGCGCACGACCTGGCGGCGGCGAGAAGCCGTGCGCTGGGCGGAAAGCCGTGCGCTCGGCGGAGTCAGCGACGGCGTCGGGTCGCGTCCTGCACTTCTCCGATGAGCTCCTCGATGATGTCCTCCAGGAACAGCACCGCCGTCGTCTCGCCCGCCGCGTTGCGCACCTGTGCGAGGTGGCGCCCGGCGCGACGCATGAGCGCGAGCGCGTCCTCGAGGTCGGTCGTCTCCAGCACGGGCACCATCTGGTGGATGCGCCTTCTCGGGATCGGCTGGGCGATGTCGGCCGCCGCATCCGGGCCTTCGGCGGCGCGCAGGATGTCCTTCAGGTGCACGTACCCGATCGGGATGCCGGCGGCGTCCACGATCACGTACCGCGAGAATCCGTGCTTGGCGACGGATCGTTCGATCTCGTCGGGCGTCACCGACACGGGCAGGGTCACCAGCTGTGTGAGCGGGACCGCGATCTCCTTGGCCCTCTTGTCGGTGAACTCCAGCGCCGCCGAGACGGTACCGGCCGCGTCGTCCAGCACACCCTCGATCCGGGACTGGTTCACGATCGTGGTCACCTCGTCCAGCGTGAACGTCGAGGCCGCCTCATTGCGAGGCACGACCCCGAACAGGCGCACGGCGTGGTTCGCGATCCAGTTCAGCGCCACGATGACGGGGTGGAAGACGCGCGAGACCCACACCAGCGGCGTCGCCAGCATGAGCACGGCCCGATCGGGCACCGAGAACGCGAGGTTCTTGGGCACCATCTCGCCGAACACGACGTGCAAGTAGGACACCAGCAGCAGCGCGATGAGGAACGCGATCGTGTCCACCATCGCCTCGCCCAGGCCGGTCAGCCCCAGCGGCTCGGCCAGGAGGTGGTGGATCGCCGGTTCGGAGACGTTCAGGATCAGCAGCGAGCAGATCGTGATGCCCAGCTGGCTGGTCGCCAGCATGAGCGTCGCGTGCTCCATCGCGTACAGCGCAGTCTTGGCCGAGCGGGAGCCCTTCTCGGCGAGCGGCTCGATCTGCGATCGGCGCGCCGAGATGACGGCGAACTCGGCTCCGACGAAGAAGGCGTTGAACGCCAGCAGCACGAACAGCCACGCGATTCCGGCCCAGTCGTTCATGAGCGCTCACCCCGCCCCGCGGCATCCTGCGCCGGTTCGGCGGCCGGAGTGTGGGTGAAGCGGACCCGGTCGACCCGGCGTCCGTCCATCCGCTGCACATCCAGCGTGCCGTCATCGATCTGGATCTTGTCGCCCACCACAGGGATGCGCTCCAGGACGCTCATGATGTACCCGCCCACGGTGTCGTACACATCGCCTTCCGGAATGCGGATGCCGGTGCGATCGCGCACCTCATCGGGGCGCAGATCGCCCGGGAAGCTGAGGGATCCCTCGCCGCGGATGATGCCGGCGCGGCGACGGTCGTGCTCGTCGAGCACCTCGCCCACGATCTCCTCGACGAGATCTTCGAGGGTGACCACCCCGGCGGTGCCGCCGTACTCGTCCACCACGATCGCCATCTGATAGCCCCGCGCCCGCAGCTCGGACACCAGGGTGTCCAGGTGCACGGCCTCCGGCACGCGCAGCGGCTCGGTCGCCAGCGCCGCTGCCGGAACGTCGCGGCGGCGGTCGCGGGGAACGCCGACCGCGGCCTTCAGGTGAACGATGCCGACGATGTCGTCCATCGACTCCTCGTACACCGGGAAGCGGCTGTGTCCGGTGCGGCGGGCGAGCTGGATGACATCCTCCGCCGAGTCCTCCGCGGACAGCGCGTGGATGCTCGGCCGCGGGGTCATCACGTCCGCGGCCGTGAGCCGGGCGAACCTGAGGCTGCGATCCAGAAGGGATGCGGTGTCCTCCTCGAGGACGCCCGCAAGCGCCGAACGGCGCACCAGGCTGGAGAGCTCCTCAGCCGTGCGGGCGCCGGAGAGCTCTTCTTTCGGTTCGACGCCGATGAGGCGCAGCACGCCGTTGGCGCTGCCGTTGAGCAACGCGATCGCCGGACGGAACACCATCGTGAAGCCGACCTGGAACGGCATCACGAGCTTGGCCGTCTGGCGCGGAACGGCCAGCGCGAAGTTCTTCGGGATCAGCTCGCCCAGGATCATCGACAGGATCGTCGCGATCGTGATCCCCACGAACACGGCCAGCGGCGCTGCCACACCCTCGGGCCATCCCCATGCCGCGAACACCGGCCTGAGCAGGCTGGAGATCGCCGGCTCCATCGCGTAGCCGGTCAGCAGCGTGGTCAGCGTGATGCCCAGCTGCGCGCTGGAGAGGTGCGTGGAGGTGATCCGCAGCGCGCTGATGGTCAGCGCCAGGCGGGTCTCGCCGGCGTCGCGGCGTGCCTCGAGATCCGCACGATCCAGATTGACGAGCGCGAACTCGCTTGCGACGAACAGGCCGGTCCCGACCGTGAGCAGGAGCCCCACGCCCAGCATGACGTACTCCATCACGCATCACCCCCCGGAGAGGAAGGCTGGCAGTGGGGCGAGCGTCTACTGGGGGGGTCGTCCATCGTGCCGGTCAGTCTACGGCAGAGCAGTCGTGCGGATCACGTCCACGTGAGCGCCGCCGCCGGCTTGTCCGAGGCCGCAGTCACCAGCTGACCGGCAGTGCCTTGCCCTCTTCGTAGCCGGCGGCGGACTGCAGCCCGACACGTGCACGCTCGTGGAACTCGGCCACCGACGCGGCACCGGCGTAGGTGAAGGACGAACGCACGCCCGAGGTGATCATGTCGATCAGGTCCTCCAAGCCGGGACGAAGCGGGTCCAGGTAGATCTTCGAGGAGGAGATGCCCTCGGCGAACAGCTCCTTGCGCGCCAGGTCGTACGGATCCATCCGGCCGAACCGGGCGTGCACGGCCTTGGTCGAGGCCATCCCCCACGACTCCTTGTAGGCGCGTCCGGCCTCATCGACCTGCAGTTCGCCGGGCGACTCGATCGTGCCGGCGAACCATGAGCCGATCATGACGGATGCCGCCCCCGCAGCCAGCGCCAGGGCGACGTCGCGCGGGTAGCGCACGCCTCCGTCCGCCCATACCGACGCACCCAGCATCCGGGCCGCCTCCGCGGTCTCCAGCACGGCGGAGAACTGCGGACGACCCACGGCCGTCATCATGCGGGTGGTGCACATGGCGCCGGGACCGACGCCGACCTTGAGGATGTCCGCCCCGGATCGGACCAGATCGGTCACCCCCTCGGCCGTGACGACGTTGCCGGCCGCGATCGGGATGCCCAGATCCAGGCCGGCGACGGTGCGCAGCGCCTCCAGCATCCCCTCCTGGTGGCCGTGGGCGGTGTCCACGACCAGCACGTCGACTCCTGCGGCGACGAGCGCTTTCGCCTTCGCGGCCACGTCGCCGTTGATCCCGACCGCTGCCGCGACGCTGAGGCGTCCGGCGGAGTCCACCGCGGCGCGGTACAGGGTGGAGCGCAGCGCGCTGCGCCGGGAGAGGGTGCCGACCACGAAGCCGTGATGCAGGACGCAGACCGTCTCGGCGTCGGCGGCGACGAGAAGGTCGAAGGCGTGGCGGTCGCTTTCCACATCGTCCGCGTCGATGGATGCCGTCCGACTGCGCGCCAGGTCACCCAGGCGCGCATCGGACAGGGCTGTGCCCAGGCGTGTCGCGGGCACGACGCCGAGGACGGCGTCGATGTTCACCGGCCCGGCCGAAGCCTCCGCCACGACGATGCCGTGGCCCTCGGTCGCGGGCAGGAGCCGGAGCGCGTCGGCGACGGTGGCGTCGGGTGGCAGCACGAGCGGGGTGTCCCAGCGGACCGGCTGACCCTTGACCCAGCGGATCGCGGCATCCAGCTCCTGCAGGGGCATGTCCTGAGGCAGCACGCCCAACCCGCCGCGGCGGGCCAGCGTCGCGGCCAGTCGTGCCCCCGTGACCGAGTTCATGTTCGCCGAGACGAGCGGAATCGTCGCGGTCGTTCCGTCTCCGGGGGAGAGATCCACATCCAGCCTGCTCGTGATGGACGAGTGGCGTGGCACCAGGAACACGTCCGAATAGGTCAGGTCCACTTCGGGCTGTTCACCGTAGAACTCCATACCGAAAGGGTAGTGACTCTTGCTGTGCGGATAAGGATGAGCAATCGTGTTCCCCTGCCCCCTTCCCCTCCGGGGACGGCCACACCAGACTGAGTTAGGCTTAACAGTCGTGCGTGTGGGCAATTCAAGCGCCCCGCACGCTCTCAAAAGTCTCATGAAAGCGGGCGATCGAGCGTGTCGAGCCAGATCACGGGCGTCGGAGTGTCGAGCGAGGGAGAGTTCGGAGCCAACGAATGGCTCGTCGACGAACTCTACGAGCAGTTCAAGGTGGATAAGAACTCAGTGGACAAGGCGTGGTGGCCGATCCTCGAGGCCTATCACCCCGTGGACACGACGGCGACGGACGGGCCTGGGACCACCGCTCCGGGGACGACCGGTGACGGTGCGCCTGCTGCGCCGACGCAGCCTTCCGCAGCACCGTCCGCCCCGGCCGAGGACCCGCACCCGGTGACCGCTCCGATTCCCGTGCTGGGTGCACAGCCGGTGGCCCGCACCACCGCACGGCCGGCGGCGCCGCAGCCGATCCCGGCGCAGGCGCCCGCGGTGGCCCCGTCCGCCACGACGGAGAACCCCGAAGCCGACAAGGTCACCGTGCTCAAGGGCATGACCAAGACCCTCGCCGTGAACATGGACGAGTCTCTGACCGTCCCGACCGCGACCAGCGTCCGCACCATCCCGGCGAAGCTGATGATCGACAACCGCATCGTCATCAACAACCACATGTCCCGCACGCGCGGCGGCAAGATCAGCTTCACGCACCTCATCGGCTGGGCGCTGATCCGGGCGCTGAAGGAGTTCCCGAGCCAGAACGTCTTCTACGCGGAGATCGACGGCAAACGGTCCGTGGTCGCCCCCGCCCACATCAACCTCGGCATCGCCATCGATCTGCCCAAGCCGGATGGCACGCGCGCGCTGCTGGTGCCGAGCATCAAGCGCGCCGACACGCTCACCTTCAGCGAGTATCTCGTCTCGTACGAGGACCTGATCACCCGCGCGCGCGGCAACAAGCTGACCGCCGCCGATTTCCAGGGCACCACCATTTCGCTGACCAACCCGGGCGGGATCGGCACGGTCCACTCCGTGCCGCGCCTGATGAAGGGGCAGGGCGCCATCATCGGCGCCGGCGCGCTGGAGTACCCGGCCGAGTTCCAGGGTTCCAGCGACAAGACTCTGAACGAGCTGGCGATCGGCAAGACGATCACCCTCACCAGCACGTACGACCACCGCGTCATCCAGGGCGCAGGGTCGGGCGAGTTCCTCAAGAAGGTGCACGAGCTGCTCATCGGGCAGCGCGACTTCTACGAGGACATCTTCGCCGCGCTGCGCATCCCGTACGCTCCCATCCGGTGGGCGGCGGACATCAACGTGGATGTGGCCGAGCGGGTCGACAAGACCGCCCGGGTGCAGGAGCTGATCAATTCCTTCCGCGTCCGCGGCCACCTGATGGCCGACATCGACCCGCTCGAGTACGTGCAGCGCACGCACCCCGACCTGGAGATCGAGCAGCACGGTCTGACCTTCTGGGACCTGGACCGCTACTTCGTCACCGGCGGATTCGGCGGCAAGCGTCAGATGAAGCTGCGCGACATCCTCGGTGTGCTGCGCGACTCGTACTGCCGCACCATCGGCATCGAGTACATGCACATCCAGGACCCGGAGCAGCGCCGCTGGTTCCAGGAGAACGTCGAGCTGAAGTACCAGAAGCCCGGTCACGACGAGCAGCTGCGCATCCTGAGCAAGCTGAACCAGGCCGAGGCATTCGAGACGTTCCTGCAGACGAAGTACGTCGGCCAGAAGCGCTTCAGCCTCGAGGGCGGCGAGTCCCTCATCCCGCTGCTGGATGAGATCCTGCAGGGCGCGGCGGATGCCGGGCTGGACGGCACCGCGATCGGCATGGCCCACCGCGGGCGGCTGAACGTGCTCACCAACATCGCCGGCAAGACGTACGGCCAGGTGTTCCGCGAGTTCGAGGGTTCGGTCGCCGTCGGCAGCAAGAGCGGCTCCGGCGACGTGAAGTACCACCTCGGCACCGAGGGCACGTTCGTGGATGACCGCGGCGAAGAGCTGCCGGTCTACCTCGCGGCCAACCCGTCCCACCTGGAGACCGTCGACGGCGTGCTCGAGGGCATCGTGCGGGCCAAGCAGGATCGCAAGCCGATCGGCTCGTTCTCCTGGCTTCCGATCCTCGTCCACGGGGACGCGGCCTTCGCCGGCCAGGGCGTGGTCGTCGAGACGCTGCAGATGTCGCAGCTGCGCGGGTTCCGCACCGGCGGCACCATCCACGTCGTGGTCAACAACCAGGTCGGGTTCACGACCGTGCCGCAGGACGCCCGCACCTCCGTGTACGCCACGGACGTGGCCAAGACCATCCAGGCCCCGATCTTCCACGTGAACGGCGACGACCCCGAAGCCGTGGTCCGCGTGTCGCAGCTCGCCTTCGCGTACCGTCAGCGCTGGCACCGCGACGTCGTGATAGACCTCGTCTGCTACCGCCGCCGCGGTCACAACGAGGGAGACGACCCCTCGATGACGCAGCCGCTGATGACCAACCTCATCGAGGCGAAGCGCTCGGTCCGCCGCCTGTACGTCGAAGCCCTGGTCGGCCGCGGCGACATCACCGAAGAGGAGTACGAGCAGGCCAAGCGCGACTTCCAGGACGGTCTGGAGGTCGCATTCGCCGAGACGCACGCGGCTGAGACGGGCACCTCGCCGATCGTCACGGAGGCGATCCTCGAACCCGCCGTCGGGGCTCCGGAGACGACGGGCGTGTCCCGCGAGGTCGTTCAGATGATCGGCGATGCGTTCGTGAACAAGCCCGACGGCTTCACCGTGCACACGAAGCTGCAGCAACTGCTGGAGAAGCGCCTGGACATGAGCCGCAACGGCTCGATCGACTGGGGCTTCTCCGAGCTGCTGGCGTTCGGCTCGCTGCTGCTCGAGGGCACCTCGGTGCGCCTGGCCGGTCAGGACTCGCGCCGCGGCACGTTCGTGCAGCGCCACTCGGTGCTGCACGATCGCGCCAACGGCCAGGAGTGGATCCCGCTGGCCAATCTGAGCGACAACCAGGGCCGCTTCTGGGTGTATGACTCGCTGCTCAGCGAGTACGCGGCGATGGCGTTCGAATACGGCTATTCGGTGGAGCGCGCAGATGCGCTGGTGCTCTGGGAGGCGCAGTTCGGCGACTTCGCCAACGGCGCCCAGTCCGTGATCGACGAGTTCATCTCGTCCGCAGACCAGAAGTGGGGCCAGCAGTCGAGCGTCGTGCTGCTGCTCCCCCACGGCTACGAGGGGCAGGGGCCCGACCACTCGTCGGCGCGCATCGAGCGCTACCTGCAGATGTGCGCGCAGGACAACATGATCGTCGCGCGCCCGTCGACGCCGGCATCGTATTTCCACCTGCTGCGCCGGCAGGCGTACGCCCGTCCGCGGCGTCCGCTGATCGTGTTCACCCCGAAGGCGATGCTGCGCCTGCGCGGTGCGACCAGCAGCGTGGATGACTTCCTCACCGGAAAGTTCGAACCCGTGCTGGATGACTCGCGCGATCTGGACCGCAAGGCCGTCAAGCGCGTGCTGCTGCACGCCGGCAAGATCCACTGGGACCTCAAGGCGGAGCTGGAGAAGAACCCCAACCCGCAGGTCGCCCTGGTGCGCCTGGAGCAGTACTACCCCGCCCCGATCGAAGAGCTCAACGCGGTTCTGGACAGCTACCCCGACGCGGAGCTGTTCTGGGTGCAGGACGAGCCGGAGAACCAGGGCGCGTGGCCGTTCATCGCCCTCGAGGTCGTCAAGCACCTGCACGGGCGCACGATCGCGCGCATCTCACGGGCATCGGCGGCATCGACGGCGACCGGGTCGCCGAAGGTGCACGCCCGCGAGCAGGCGGAGATCCTGAAGCGGGCTCTCACCGTCTGAGCGTGTGTCGACGAGCGGATGCCGCGGGGAGCAGTTCCCGCGGCATCCGCTTTTCGTCGTCCGGGCCGAGGCGCCCCGGACGCAGGGTCAGTACCAGAGGCTCAAGTACGGCGATGCCGGGGCGGTGAACGCCGCCTCGAACGCGGCGAGCGCCGCCGGCCGCGCGTCCACCAGTCCGGCCGCGGCAAGCGTGGCGGCCCGCACGCCGCCCAGCAGGAGCGACGAGAGCGAGTTGACCGACAGCGTGAGGTCCGGCGACGCATCGGCCGCGACGGCGGTCGCGTTCCCCGTGTCGTCGATCTCGAGCCGCCAGCTGCCGTCCGCGAATCCGAGCGGATCGGTGACGCGCAGCACGAAGGAGCCGGGGGCGGCGTAGGTCCGGGCGGTCAGGACGGCCGGCACGTCGAGGATGCGCAGCCACCCGTGCTCGGACGTCTCGACTTTCGCGCCGCGCTGGTCGGCGATCATCCACCTCAGCGGCTCGTCCACCGACAGCAGCGAGGCCTTCACGACCGATACCAGGTCATGCTCCAGGATGAACCGCCACAGCGCCGCGTACGCGTCCGGGGTCTCACCGACCAGCTGGTGCAGTTCGAGCTCGTGCTTGGTGAAGTCCGCTCCCTCGTCCGAGAGGCGGTAGACCGCGACCCCCCGGGTGGCGCCGGTGGCATCGGCATATCGCACACCGCGCACCTTGTGGGCGTTCTCCTGTCCCGGCGCCGTCCCCGACATGCGACGCCACAGCCCCGGCCATCCCTCGATCTCACCGGGACGGGCCAGGCGCACCCGGTCGTGGACCTCGCCGAGCATGTCACGCAGGCGCTCCCGGTCCACGAAGTCCAAGCGACCCTCCGGTCGCGGACCGGCCCAGATCGCCCGCTTCGTCTCGATCGACCAGTCGGTGGCGAAGGTCGCGGGCGAGAAGCCGAAGCGCCCGTAGATGGTCGCCTCGGACACCGTGAGCCCGGCGAGGGGCAGCCCGAGGTCGGCGGCGGTGCGCAGCTCGCCCTCCAGCATGGCGCGTGCGATGCCCTTGCGGCGGTGCGTGGGGGCGACGGTGACGCCGCTGATCGCCCACGTCGGGATGCCGCGACGGCCGGGCATGCTCATCTCGGTGACCCAGGAATTGACGGTCCCGACCGGCTGGGACGTGTCGAGCGCAGCCGGATCGTAGACACCCGTGAAACGGCGGAAGGCCAGACCCTCGCGGGATCCGCCCAACTGCTCCTCGCTCTGCTCACCGGAGAGGAATCCTCGCGTCTCGGCCTGCAGATACGGGTCGAACACCGCTGCATCGGCGGTGTCGATCACGCGGTATTCGAGACCCGTCGCCGCGACGGCGGCGACTGCTGCGGGGTCGGCAGGGGCGTTCTTCCAGTCGCGGGCAACCATGAGCCCAGATTACCCAGCCGCCGGACACGGCGAGGTAGCGGGTGCCGCCTGCCTCAGTGGGTGGCCTGCGCCGCGCGCAAGCGGCTGAGCACCTGATCGCGCAGCTCCTCAGGAGCGGTCTCCTTGCAGGCACGCGCGACCACTTCGGTCAGGGTGCGGGATACGAGCGCCTCGTCCCGGCAGCTGGGGCAGTTCTCCAGATGCTGGGCGATGTCGCTCTGCGATGTCTTGCACACCTCGTGTCGGAGGTACTCCTCCAGGTCGCGTCGGGCCTTCTCACAGCCGCAGTCGGTCATTTCCTGCTCCCTGTCGCGGCTGCGCTGATCCCGCGCTCGGCCGCATAGTCCGCCAGCAGTTCACGAAGCATCCGCCTGCCACGATGCAGGCGGCTCATGACCGTGCCGATGGGTGTCTTCATGATGTCGGCGATCTCCTGGTACGCGAAGCCCTCGACATCCGCAAGGTACACCGCCAACCGGAAGTCCTCGGGGATCGCCTGCAGCGCATCCTTCACCACGGATGCCGGCATCCGGTCTATCGCCTCAGCCTCGGCCGACCTGCTGCTGGTCGCGGTGGTCGATTCCGCCCCGCCCAGCTGCCAGTCCTCGAGCTCGTCGATCGTGCCCTGGTAGGGCTCGCGCTGCCGTTTGCGATAGATGTTGATGTAGGTGTTGGTGAGGATGCGGTACAGCCACGCCTTCAGGTTGGTGCCCTGGGTGAACGTCGCCCAGGATCCGAACGCCTTCACGAACGTCTCCTGCACGAGGTCGGCCGCGTCTGCGGGGTTGCGGGTCATCCGCATCGCCGCCGCGTAGAGCTGATCCATGAAAGGAAGCGCCTGCACCTCGAACTGGGTGCGCGCGTCGGTGGCGTCCTCTGCCTCGTCATTCATCACGCGCAAGTCTACGGCGGCGGGGTCCCAGGCCAGCTCGAGCGCGGAAACGTCGTCGGCGACCGGCCGATCGAGCAGGGCGATCATACGGCCCACTTTCTGCTGGTTACGTCGCGGCTTGTTGTTCGCAACGGTTCAGTAGGGTAGAACCCGATGACTGGTGACCGGTATTCCCAACCCCCGAAACCATCGGCGCGTGGCCGATGGGCCGCACCGACCGCCGACGGCCCGTTGCGGGCGACCGTCACAGTGCCGGGATCGAAGTCGCTCACCAACCGTGAGCTGATCCTCGCGGCGCTGGCCGACGGCCCGAGCCGCCTGACCTCGCCCCTGCACTCCGACGACTCGGCCCGGATGATCACGGCTCTGCGCGCGCTCGGCATCGGGACCGAGCGAACCCCGGGCGCCGGCAAGTACGGCGACGACCTCGTCATCACCCCCCTCTGGCCGCTGCAGGGAGCCACTGAGGTCGACTGCGGGCAGGCCGGGACCGTGATGCGCTTCGTCGCAGGGCTGGCCGGCTTCGCGCGGGGGGACGTAACGCTGACCGCCCACGAGAGCGCCCTGCACCGCCCGATGGGAACGATGATCAAGGCGCTGCGCGATGTCGGTGTGGACATCGATGACGGCGGGCACTGGTCCCTGCCGTTCATCGTGCGCGGCCATGGGCACGTCCGCGGCGGAGAGGTCGTCGTCGACGCGAGCGCCTCCAGCCAGTTCGTGTCCGGTCTGCTGCTGGCTGCTCCCCGCTTCGATGTCGGACTGCACCTCATCCATCGCGGCGAGCGCCTGCCGAGCATGCCGCACATCGACATGACGATCGAATCCCTGGCCCACCGTGGCGTCCACGTCGAGCGCCCCGCCCCGGGCGAGTGGGTCGTGCCGGCTGGTCCCGTTCGGGCGAAGGACGTCGCGATCGAACCCGACCTCTCCAACGCCGCGCCGTTCCTGGCCGCGGCGATGATCGCGGGCGGCTCGATATCGGTGACCGGCTGGCCGGCGCACTCGACGCAGCCCGGCGCGATGCTGACCGAGATCCTCTCGCTGATGGGTGCGCGTGCGGTCCGCCGCGGTGGGTCGCTCACGGTGACCGCGGGCAGCGGCATCGCCGGTGTGGACCTGGACCTGTCCGCCGCCGGCGAACTCACGCCCACCCTCGTCGCGCTCGCCGCGTTCGCCGATGCTCCGAGCACGTTCTACGGGATCGGCCACATCCGCGGGCACGAGACCGACCGCATCGCAGCGCTCGTGAGCGAGCTGCGCGCCCGCGGAGGCGAGGCGCACGAGCTGCCCGACGGCATCCGCATCGTCCCCCGCCCTCTGCACGGCGGCACCTGGCGTGCACACCACGACCACCGGCTGGCGACCACCGGGGCCCTCATCGGGCTGGCCGTGCCGGACGTCGAGATCGACGACATCGGCACCACGGCCAAGACCCTTCCCGAGTTCCCGGGGCTGTGGCAGGCGATGCTGGACGGCTCGCCGGATGACGACGCCCGACCGCAGCCCCTGCACGATCTGGTCTCCTGAGGTCGCGCCCGGTGAGCTGGCTCGAGGACGATGAGGACGACGAACCCGAGTTCGATGAGACGACGCTGCGTGCGCGGCCCAATCCGAAGGCGAATCGTCCGCGCACCAAGCGCAGACCCGCGCATGCGGATGCCGTGATCGCCCGTGTGCTCGGCGTCGATCGTGGCCGGTACACGGTCCTGGTGGACGAGGATGCGCCCGACGAGCGCCGCGTCTCGGCCACCCGGGCACGGGAGCTGCGCAGGATGCAGATCGTCACCGGCGATCGCGCGCGCGTGGTCGGCGATATCTCCGGCGACGAGGGGACCCTCGCGCGCATCGTCGGCATCGAGGAGCGCACGTCCCTGCTGCGCCGATCCGCCGACGACACCGACCAGGTCGAGCGGATCATCGTGGCCAACGCGGATCAGATGCTCATCGTGGTCGCCGCCGCCGACCCGGAACCGCGCGAGCGCCTCGTCGATCGCTATCTGGTCGCGGCGCTGGATGCCGGGGTGCGTCCCCTCCTCGTGGTGACCAAGACGGACCTCGCCGACCCTGCCGAGTTCCTCTCGCACTTCGAGGGGCTCGATCTGGAGGTGTTCACCAGCGCGCAGGAGGAGATGCCGCTCGAGCGGATCGGCGCGCAGCTGATCGGTCATTCCACGGTCTTCGTCGGGCACTCCGGCGTCGGCAAGTCCACGCTCGTGAACGCCCTGGTGCCGAGTGCGATGCGCGCGACAGGGCACGTCAACGAGGTGACCGGGCGCGGGCGGCACACCTCCTCCTCCACGGTGTCGCTGCGCTATCGGGGCGACGGCGGCAACGGATGGGTGATCGACACACCCGGCGTGCGCTCGTTCGGCCTCGGCCACGTCGATCCGGCGAACATCCTCGGCGCGTTCACCGAGCTCGCCGAGGTCGCGAAGGACTGTCCGCGCGGCTGCACCCACCTTCCGGACGCCCCGGACTGCGCCATCGTGGAGGCGGTCGCCGAGGGGCGCCTGGGGCCGAACGGCCCCGCGCGGCTGGACTCCCTGCAGCGACTGCTCTTGACGTTCGGCCATCACCATCAGCCCTGACCCGGCATCCCCCACGCACGTGGATCGCCCTACTCTGGGGGGATGAGCACCATCGTCCTGAAGCCCGGATCCCCCGCCCCCGATTTCACCCTGCTGAACCAGGATGACCAACCCGTCTCCCTGCACGATCTGCGCGGCCACGGAGTCGTGCTCTTCTTCTACCCCGAGGCCATGACGCCGGGCTGCACGACCGAGGCGTGCGACTTCCGCGACAGCCTCGCGCCGTTGCAGGCCGCGGGCTACACCGTCCTGGGGATCTCGCCCGATCTGCCCGAGAAGCTGCGGCGCTTCCGTGAACGGGACGGCCTGACCTACGACCTGCTGAGCGACCCCGACCACACCGTCCTGGGCCAGTACAGAGCGTGGGGCGAGAAGAAGAATTACGGCAGGGTCTACCAGGGCGTCATCCGCTCGACGTTCGTGCTGGACCCCGAGGGCGGGATCCAGGAGGCTCTGTACAACGTGAAGGCCACCGGGCACGTCGCGCGCGTGCGCAAGCTCGTCGGACTGGACGGCTGAACGCTCGCTATTCAGGCGCCGCTCCCCCGGCTCGACGGCCGGCTGCGCGGACGGCGAGCACCAGCAGAACGAGCGCGACCAGCCCGGGGACGGCGAGGGCGAGCCCGGTGGCAGGAGACGAGTAGGCGCCGGTCACCGCGCCCAGCGCGACGGCCAGGATGAGCAGCTGCGTGACCACTCCACCGGAGCGGCCCCATGACTGCCCCCGCCAGGTGGCCACCGCGAACGCCAGCACTGCTGCCGCGCCGACGGCGGTGAGGACCAGCAACGCGATGGCGGTCTCCACCGCGCCGGTGTCACCGGCGGCGAGCGCCCAGATCTGCCATCCCACCAGCGCTGCCACCGCGAGTCCTTCGAGCCCCAGCACGACCGCCGCGAGCCGGTCCACCGTGTGTGTACGCATTGATCAGAACCCTCTTGTCAGCCGTCACGGCTTTGTCGAAACCCTCTACACCATGCGGCGGATCCTCAGCAAAACGGTACTTAACGTGCCACTGAACCCTTGATTCGCGCAGACCGCTGTGGGACCATTGTTAGAGCAGTGTGCTCCCACAGCGAGGTGGGGCGAGACATCTCTCGCACATCCCCACAGGGTAGCGGACCCGAATCCGGGCTCTGTAACACCCCATCACCGTCACAAGGAGCATTCCCATGGACTGGCGCGATAAGGCTGCCTGCCTGACCGTCGACCCCGAGCTGTTTTTCCCCGTAGGGAACACCGGCCCCGCTGTCGATCAGATCGAGAAGGCCAAATCCGTCTGCGCACGTTGCACCGTGACGGAGATCTGCCTGCAATACGCCCTGGAATCCGGGCAGGACTCCGGCGTGTGGGGCGGGCTCTCCGAGGATGAGCGCCGTGCCCTCAAGCGCCGCGCCGCTCGCGCTCGTCGCGCCTCCTGACAGCGGTCCCCTCCGCACCCCCGCGCTCGCAGCCCGCGCAGGAGCGCCTGCGCCGCACAGAAGCGCCCGCTCGCGCCTCCATCGTCCTCGGCGCCTCCCTCGTCGACTCCCCGCCTCCCCTGTCCTTCGACGGCCCGCCTCCCCTGACCCTCGACGGCCCGCCTCCCTCGTCGGTCCGGTGCCCCTCGGTCGTGTCCCACTTCGGCATGCGACACGCCGCACAGAGCATGCACAAGTGGGACGCGAAAGGGCGGAAGCGGAGTTTCGGCGACCGGCAGGGCGGGCAAGGGCGCTGCGACGGACGGCAGCCGGCTGCTGATCGGCAGCCGGCTACTGGGCCCTGCAGCCGGGTCCTGAGCTACGAATTGTCGCGCTCGATGTAGCGCATCGGGATGTCGATCGTGACCTCGGTGCCGCTGCCCACAAGCGTGTGCCAGTCGATGGTGCCGCCGAGCTCCCCCTGGATGAGGGTGCGGACGATCTGCGTGCCCAGGCCCTGCCCGACCTGCCCCTCGGGCAGGCCCGACCCGCTGTCGCGCACACGCACCTCGAGGCGCTCCTCAGTGCGTTCGGTGACGATCTCCACATCGCCTTCCTTCCCGGCGAGCCCGTGCTCCACGGCGTTGGTGACCAGTTCGGTCAACGCCAGCGCGAGCGGCGTCGCATACGCACTGGGGAGCGTGCCGAAGCGGCCCGTCGAGTGGGTGCGGGCGCGCGTGTTCGGCGCGGCCGCGACCTCGGCGACGAGCTTGAGGACGCGGGCGAACACCTCGTCGAAATCGACGTTCTGCGCCAGACCCTCCGAGAGTGTGTCGTGAACGACGGCGATCGCCGCCACGCGGCGCATGGCCTGCGTGAGGGCCTCACGGGCCTCCTCGCTGTGCGAGCGGCGAGCCTGGATCCGCAGCAACGATGCGACCGTCTGCAGGTTGTTCTTGACCCGGTGGTGGATCTCGCGGATCGTCGCGTCCTTGGTGATCAGCTCCTGCTCCTGGTGGCGGATCTCCGTCACATCACGGCAGAGCATGATCGCTCCGATCCGGGTGCCGCGATCGCGCAGCGGGATCGTGCGGAGCGAGACGGTGACGCCACGCGCTTCGATATCGGTCCGCCACGGTGCGCGGCCGGTCACCACGACCGGCAGCGACTCGTCGAATTCGCGCCGGCCGGGCATGATCCGCGTCACGACCTCGATCAGCGACTCCCCCTCCAGCTCGTCGTCGAAACCGAGCCGGTTGAACGCCGACAGCGCGTTCGGGCTCGCGAACGTCGTGATGCCGTCCACGTCCAGCCGAATCAGCCCGTCCGATGCCCGAGGCGCGCCGCGGCGCGGCGCGGTGGGCGCCGCCAGGTCGGGGAACTCGCCGGACCCGATCATGCCGAACAGGTCGTCGGCGCAGTCGTTGAAGGTGATCTGCTGCCGCGACGGCGTGCGGGCCTCACCGAGATTGGTGTGCCGGGTCAGGACGCCGATCGTCAGCGCCGGTTCGGTTCCCCGCGAGCGGACGATCGGCACCGCCCGGACACGGGTCGGAGTCTCCTCGAACCAGTCCGGGGATGCCGAATCGACGATCCGGGTGCCCTGGAACGCGTCCCGCACCTGGGTGCGCCACTGCGGTCGCACCCGATCCCCGACGATGTCGCGGTAGAAGAGGGTCGCCGCGCCGCTGGGTCGGGTGTGTGCGACGGCGACGAAGGAGTCGTCCTCAGTGGGCACCCAGAAGACGATGTCCGCGAAGGCCAGGTCGGCCAGCAGCTGCCCGTCCCCGGCGAGGCGGTGGAGCCACTCGACGTCCTCCGCACTCGAACGGCCCTGGGCGTAGACGAGATCGCTGAGCGTCGACATCCCTCAAGCTTAGAGTCGGGCCGCTTCCGGCACCGTCGCGTGCTCACGGCGACGCTGCCGGAAGCCGGCTACGCGGACGCCGCCACCGCGGGAAGGCGGCGGCGCGAGCCGCGCCGGATGCGCCGTTCCGGCGCCGGAACGGGAGCGACACCCTCACCGACGAGCCGTCGCACCGCAAGCGGGATCGGCGAGCGCGGAGCGACCTCGCCGATCGGACGCGCCGCCAGAAGCGCGGCATCGGCGGCGCGGGTATCCGTGGGCACGAACCAGACGTCCGTCACGCCGCCGAAGCGATCCAGGGTGCGGCGCACCTGGCCCCGCGCATCGATGCCGAGTGCGCCGGGCCGCAGGCGGTTCGCCACGACCGCGACCGGTGTCGCCCCGATCGCTGCGCGCAGCTCCGGGTAGGCGCGCAGGAACCGGGAGACCCCCAGCGGGTCGGCGGCCGCGACGGCGACCACCAGGTCGGCGCTGCGCAGCGCGGACAGCGTGGCGGCGTTGCGGCGCGGACCGTCCAGGTCGCTCATGATCTCCTCGTCGCGCTCGAGGGACGCCGCGACGTCGACGACGGTGTGGTCCGCCCATTCGCGGCACGCGCCGAGCGCTGTCGCCACCCGGGACTCACTCAGCTCCGGCCAGCGCGAGGGACGGTTCAGGCCGGTGAGCACATCCACCCCGGTGTGGCCGATGGGTGCGCTGATGCGGGTGAGCTCGCCGCCGTCCAGTCCCCCTAGCTCGGCCTGCCGGCATGCGGCGGCGAACCCGGGCGCCTCGTCGGCCAGCCCGAGCGCGAGCGCGATCGACGGAGCGTGCGAATCGGCATCCACGAGCCCGACGTGCCGACCCCCGCGGGCCAGCTCGACCGAGAGCTCGATCGCAAGCGTCGTTCGTCCGGGCGCGCCGGCGGGTCCCCACACTGCGATGATCCGCGGCGCCTCTGAACTCGCATCGCGATGCCGACTCGGGCGGTGCGTCGTCCCGAGCAGGGGTGAGCCGCCGAGCCGCTCCGCCAGCTGCCACGCCTCCACCCCCAGCGGCAGCGTCTGCTCCAGGCCGAACGCCGCCGCGATCCGGTCATCTGCCGGCCCCTTGCTGAGCGGGGCGATCCGCACGGCGTTGCGATCGCACAGCGCAACGCACGCCGCGGTCAGGGACGCCCGAGACACTTCCAGCACGACGACGTCGGCCTCGGCGAGGGCTCCGGCGACCCGCTCACCTTCGGTCCCGCGAGCGCCGTCCTCCGCTGCCAGGGACAGAGCGGATGCCGCGACCACCGCGACGACCTCGACGCGCTCGTGCTCGAGCCCGTCCGCGAGCGCGCTGCCGTGCGGCTCGTCGACCGCGACGATGACCCTCACGGCGTCGCGCCCGACGTGGGAACGACCGACAGCGCCGACTCGTCCGCCATCGCGGCGAGCGCAGCCGCGACGTCGGCTCGCGGGATGACGACCTCCAGCGCGGCCGAACCGCCACCGATCATCGAGTCATCGCGGGTCACCGAGACGACGGTCGCGTCGGCGACCAGGATGCGCGGCGCGTCGTAGCGTCCGCGCTCGAGCAGCGGCGCAGCCCAGACCTCGACCACCGTTCCGGCGTCGACCGAAGCGGGCACGTCGACGGCGCTGCGCAGGACCAGGCTGGTGGTGCGCAGGCCGTCCGCATCCCCGACCGCGGCGCGCGGAACGAGTTCGCCGGATTCGATGGTGCGGGTGGCGACCATCCCGTCGGCCAGCACGTCCGGGGACAGGTACGCATCGCCGACCTGCCCCAGAGCCACCTCCACCACGCGCACATCGTCGCTGGAGATGGCCTCACCAGGCACGATGGTGCGACTGGCCGCGAACGCCGGTGCGGTCTGCCGGGCAGCGGTCACGACGAACCAGACACCCGCGACCGAGGCGATGACCAGAAGGATGCCGAGGATGAACCTCACGTCCCCCCAGAAGGCACGCGGTCGGGGCCGAGCGGTCTCGAGTGCGGTCATGAGACCATCGTGACGCAGAGCGCCGAATCGCCGCCGCGGTTATCCACAGCGCGCGTGTGCTCCATCGGCACGGATCGGCCCGCCCACATAATGGGGACATGTCCGGGATTCCGACGTCTGACGTGCGCCTGCTGGCTCCGGCACAGGTCGCGGAGGTGCTCGGAGTAACGGTCGATGAGGTCA
The DNA here is from genome assembly GCF_030246885.1 of Microbacterium sp. zg-B185. NCBI lineage: Bacteria > Bacillati > Actinomycetota > Actinomycetes > Micrococcales > Microbacteriaceae > Microbacterium > Microbacterium sp. zg-B185. Next base: position 838,635 of record NZ_CP126739.1, on the reverse strand, counting down.
TGGCCCTCGTGGAACAGCGCCGTCTGCGCGGAATGCGGGTGGGCTCCCCGGCGCGCTGGCGGATCGAAGAGGCCAGCGTGGCGGAATACCTCGACGCGCAGACCGAGGAGGCACGGCGCATGGCGCTGTGGCGGCAGTCGAACGAGGCCAGCTTCCCGGAGCTGTGGGGCACCGGGATCGTCGGCACGCCGGACTGAGGGGCGCGGCCACCGGTCGTCGACCGGGTCGCACCGCGCGAGCGCCCGTCGAACGCGCGGCAGTCGGTCAGCTCAGTGCCGCACCCGCGTCCAGGCGGATCCAGGCCAGTGCCGAGAACGGCACGAGGCGGTGCCCGGTGACATCCGTAGCACGCCGCGGCGTTCCCGGCTCGTGCAGGGCGATGTCGAAGTGGTCCGCTCCGGCGCGATCGATCGTTCCGGCGAGCATCCGTCCGTGCACCAGATGCGCCCGGATGCAGACCCGGCGACGCACCAGGTCGCGCAGCACGAAGCCGAGCGTCATCCGCTCCGCCAGGGACACCGGACCGGCTGCCGGCCGCGCGCTGCGCAGCACATCCGCGTGCGGCATCCCGATGGCCGTGATGGCGCCGAACGGTACGATCAGAGCGCCGGAGCGACCGCCTTCCAGCGCCGCCCAGTCCGCGCCGACGCCGGTCACCTCCGCGGCCAGCACGGTGCCGTCGGCGACTTCGAAGGACGGGGCGGGAGTCTCGCGGCTGCGACCGATGAGCGCACTCAGCCGTTCCCGCAGGATGACCCGCGAAAGCCGCAGCCGCTCTGCCTCGGTGTCCAGCGCCGCGCGCTCCGCCTCCCACTCCGAAGCGAGCTGACCTTCGAGGTCGTCGAAGAAGCGATCCCAGCGCACCCAGCGAGAGTAGGGCAATCATCACGACTGGATGAGAAGTTCTCCACAGCTGGATTTCGAGTCTTCTTCCGGGTACTTGCCTCGTGGTCTAATTTCCGCAAGACATCCCCCCGTCGAGATTGGCACTCATGGCAACGACGCCCTCGCGGGCCGCCCGCGCAGATTCCGCGCCGGTCGGTGCGCTCGAGCTCTCGGAGTTCTTCGCCCCGCAGCGCACACCGTCCACGCACCTTCCCGCCCCGGAGCCGTTCCTGCGCAACCTCACGCGCGGGGTGCTCGAAGTCTTCGCAGGGGTGCGCGAGGTCGACCAGCTCGCACGCTGGCTCACCGAGGATGCGTACCGCAAGCTGGTGACCCGCGCCAACCTGGCCGCGCGCGCCCGCAGCGCCCGGGGCGTGCCCGCGAAGCGCCCGGTGCATGCGCTGCTGTCGGTGCATCACTCGTCCCCGGCGGACGGTGTGCTCGAGGCGGTCGTGATCGTGCAGGGTCCCGCGCGTACCCGGGCGGTCGCGCTGCGGCTGGAGGGCATGGACGGACGCTGGCGGGCCACGTCCCTCGCCCTCCTCTGACCGGGCTCCGGGTCTGATCCGGCGTCGCTGCAGCCAGGTTTCCGCACCGTGAGCGGATCACTCCGTGTCGATGAGCTCCAGCAGCTTCTTCAGGGCGTCGCGGATCTCGATGTGATCGAACTGACCGGCGCGGCTCTCGCCGGCGATCACACCGGATCGGTGCACTTTGCGGAAGTCGCCGAAGGGGAACGAGTACGCGCCTTTCGTCTCCGCGTTCTCGCTGTGGTCGACGCCGAGGTGCCAGTGCGAATACTCCGTCCATCCCTCCCGCTCGATGAACGCGTTCTCCTCGTCCGCCGTGGGCGCCGCCTCCGACCAGTCGTCGCGCTCGTCACGGACGACCTTTCCGTCGCGGACGAGCGAGCGGGCGTTGCGGAGGGCGGCTTTGTTCAGTTCGATGGACATGTCGTCACGATAGGACCCGTGCGGCGGCCCCGGAAGGGCTTGACGGATGCCGCGGCCGCGCCCCTCGTCACACACAGATCGGCGAGCCGCGCCCGGACGGCCTTCTGTGCGGAGGTCGGCGGCGGAACCCCTACCCCGGACCGGTCACTGCCGGTACGAGGACAGGAAGTTCCCGAGCCGTTCGATGGCTTCGGACAGCACCCTCGCCTCGGGCAGCGTCACGATGCGGACGTGGTCGGGCGTGGGCCAGTTGAATCCGGTCCCCTGGACCAGCAGGACGTGCTCGGCCACGAGGAAGTCGTAGACGAGCTTGGCGTCGTCGCGGATCTCGTACACCTCGGGATCGAAACGGGGGAACGCGTACAACGCGCCCGCCGGTTTGACGCAGCTGACACCCGGAATCGCCTCGAGACCCTGCCACGCGGCATCCCGCTGCTCGTGGAGCCGGCCCGTCGGGGCGATGAGCGAGTCGATCGACTGCACCCCCGACAGTGCCGCCTGGACGGCGTGCTGCGCGGGCACATTCGGGCACAGGCGCGTGGAGGCGAGCAGGTTGATGCCCTCCAGGAAGCCCGCCGCATGATCCTGCGGGCCCGTGATGACCAGCCAGCCCGAGCGGTATCCGGCGACGCGATAGGTCTTGGACAGGCCGTTGAAGGTCAGGCACAGCAGGTCGGGCGCGATGGTGGCCATCGGGATGTGCTCGGCATCGTCGAAGAGGATGCGGTCATAGATCTCGTCGGACAGCAGCAGCAGCGAATGCTCCCGCGCGATGGCGGCGATGCCCTCGAGCACCTCTCGCGTGTAGACGGCGCCGGTGGGGTTGTTCGGATTGATCACCACGATCGCCTTGGTGCGGGGAGTGATCTGCGCGCGGATGTCCTCCAGGTCCGGCTGCCAGCCGTTGAGCTCATCGCAGCGGTAGTGCAGCGGGGTGCCGCCGCCGAGGCTGGTCATCGCCGTCCAGAGCGGGTAGTCCGGCGCCGGGATGAGCACCTCGTCGCCTTCGTCCAGCAGCGCCTGCATGGTCATCGTGATCAGCTCGGACACGCCGTTGCCGAGGAACACATCGTCCGGCCCGAAAGCGGGGAAGGTCTCCAGCTGCTCGTAGCGGTACACCACCGCCCGGCGCGCGGAGATGATGCCGCGGCTGTCGCTGTACCCGTGCGCGCGCGGGATGGCCTCGATCATGTCCCGCACGATCTGGAACGGCGCCTCGAACCCGAACCCGGCCGGGTTACCGGTGTTCAGCTTGAGGATGGTGTGCCCGTCGCTCTCGAGGCGATGCGCCTCGACGAGCGCCTGCCCGCGGATCTCGTAGAGAACGTCCTTCAGCTTGCTCGACTGGTCCAGGGGGCGGAGGGGGCTCATCGGTTCAGGATAGTTGCCGCGACGTGGATCGATGCGCGCCGGCGCATCGACAGCGTCACGGCAGCGCCGCTCCGGCCCGAAAAGCGGGCCCACCGCCACGTCCGAGAGGGCCAGCGGGTCAGGATTGGCCCGCGGCCCTCACTTCTTCTTGTCGACCGCGCGGCGCTGCGCCCGGTTCTGCGGCGCGGCCGCCGGTGCGGCATCCGTGCGCTGCCCGAACGCTCCACGCGGAGCTTCCTTCACAGGTGCTGCGGCGGGGGCAGCGGATGCCGCGGCCTGACGAAGACGGTTGGTGGCAGCCTGCTGCACCTGACCGCGGTCGTTGCGGACCTCGACCTCGCCGGCGTCGTTGGCCGCGGAGTACTCCAGGCGCTGGCCTTCGACCGGAACGATCGCGAGCCCCTTGGCCTGCACCTCGGCAGCCTCGCCGTCGCCTTCGGCGGGACGACGCACCTCTACTTCGAGGTTGTAGAGGTACCCGACCGTCTCCTCCTTGATCTGCCCCATCATGGACTGGAACATCTGGTAGCCCTCGCGCTGGTACTCGATCAGCGGGTCGCGCTGCGCCATGGCGCGCAGGCCGATGCCGTCCTTGAGGTAATCCATCTCGTAGAGGTGGTCACGCCAGCGGCGATCCAGCACCTGCAGCACGACGCGTCGCTCCAGCTCGCGGGTTGCGGCCGTGCCGAGGGTCTCCTCGCGCTTGCTGTACGCGATCTTCGCGTCGGAGAGGATCTCGCGTTTGAGCCCTTCGGGTGTGATGCGACCCTTGGTGCCCGCCTCGGAGACGACCTCGTCGATCGTCACACCCACCGGGTAGAGCGTCTTCAGCTCGGTCCAGAGGGCATCGAAGTCCCAGCTCTCGGTGTGTCCACTGGAGGTGTGATCGTCGATCACGGCGTTGATCGCATCCTCGATGAAGTGCTGCACGCGATCGGCGATGTCATCGCCCTCGAGGATGTGCCGGCGGTCGGAGTAGATCGCCTCGCGCTGACGGTTCAGGACGTCGTCGTACTTGAGGACGTTCTTGCGGATCTCGGCGTTGCGCCCTTCGACCTGAGACTGCGCGCTCTTGATGGCGCGCGAGACCATGGTCGATTCGATGGCCACGTCGTCCGGGAAATTCGTGCGCGCGAGGATCGCCTCGGCCGCACCGGACTGGAACAGGCGCATCAGGTCATCCGTCAGCGACAGGTAGAAGCGGCTCTCCCCCGGGTCGCCCTGGCGGCCGGAACGTCCACGCAGCTGGTTGTCGATGCGGCGCGACTCGTGACGCTCGGTGCCCAGCACGTACAGGCCGCCCGCCTCCACCACCTTGGTCGCCTCCTCGGCGACGTGCTCGCGGGTGCCCTCGTACACGGCATCCCACTCCGCCTCGTACTCCTCCGGCGTCTCGACCGGGTCCAGGCCCTTGGCCTTCATCTCCTGGACGGCGAGGAATTCGGCGTTGCCGCCCAGCATAATGTCGGTGCCACGGCCGGCCATGTTGGTCGCGACGGTGACCGCGCCCAGGCGTCCCGCGCGGGCGACGATCTCCGCCTCGCGGGCGTGGTTCTTGGCGTTGAGGACCTCGTGCTTGATGCCCTTCTTCGCCAGCAGCCGGGACAGGTACTCGCTCTTTTCGACACTCACCGTGCCGACCAGGACGGGCTGACCGGTCTCGTGGCGCTTGACGATGTCCTCGACGACCTGGTCGAACTTGGCCTGCTCGTTCTTGTACACCAGGTCGGACTGATCCTTGCGGATCATCGGCTTGTTCGTCGGGATGGGGACCACGCCGAGCTGGTAGGTGGACATGAACTCCGCCGCCTCGGTCTCGGCGGTACCGGTCATCCCGGCGAGCTTCTCGTACAGGCGGAAGTAGTTCTGCAGCGTCACGGTCGCCAGAGTCTGGTTCTCGGCCTTGACCGGCACGCCCTCCTTGGCCTCGATGGCCTGGTGGATGCCCTCGTTGTAGCGCCGCCCGACCAGGATGCGGCCGGTGTGCTCGTCGACGATCATCACCTCGTCGTTCATCACGACGTAGTCCGTGTCGCGCTTGAACAGGGCGAGGGCCTTGATCGAGTTGTTCAGGAACGAGATGAGGGGGGTGTTCGCCGACTCGTACAGGTTGTCGATGCCGAGGTAGTCCTCGACCTTCTCGATGCCGGGCTCGAGCACGCCGATGGTGCGCTTCTTCTCATCGACCTCGTAGTCGACGCCCGCCTCGAGGGTCTTGGCGATCTTCGCGAACTCCACGAACCACCGGTTCGCCTCGCCCGAGGACGGCCCCGAGATGATCAGCGGAGTACGGGCCTCGTCGATGAGGATCGAGTCGACCTCGTCGACGATCGCGAAGTAGTGCCCCCGCTGGACCAGGTCTTCTTTGCGCCACGCCATGTTGTCGCGCAGGTAGTCGAACCCGAACTCGTTGTTGGTGCCGTAGGTGATGTCCGCCTCGTACTGCTGACGGCGGATGTCCGGGGTCTGACCGGCGACGATGGTGCCGGTGGTCATCCCGAGCGCCCGGTAGATGCGCCCCATCAGCTCGGACTGGTAGGACGCCAGGTAGTCGTTGACGGTGATCACGTGCACGCCCTTGCCGGCGATCGCGTTCAGATACACCGGGAACACCGCGGTCAGCGTCTTGCCCTCACCGGTCTTCATCTCGGCGATGTTGCCCAGATGAAGCGCCGCGCCGCCCATGATCTGCACGTCGTACGGCCGCTGGCCCAGGGTGCGCTTGGACGCCTCGCGCACCGCGGCGAAGGCTTCCGGCATCAGCTGGTCCAGGGTGGCACCGGCCTCGAAGCGGGCGCGCAGCTCTGCGGTCTCACCGCGCAGCTCATCGTCGGTCAAGTGCGCGTAGTCCTCTTCGAGGGCGTTGACCGCCTTCACGACCTGCTTGAGGCGCCGGAGGATCCGTCCCTCCCCGGCACGAAGCAGTTTCTCGAGAGCGTTGGCCACGAAGCATCTCCATCTGTCAGGTGCGGCGCGATCCGCGCCTTCGCCGCCCGACGCTGAGCGCACAGGCATACCCAGTCATGTTATCCGCCTGTGACCTTGGAGTGCCCTGTGACTGAGAGCGCATGCGGCGCGCGCGGCGACCGACACGCAGGATCCCGGCATCCCGCGGTGCTTTCCCGGTATGCATATACTCCGTGACTACATACCGGGTATGCATGCAACGGGCGTGCAGACAGAAGCGGGAGTTCCCATGTCGGTGCGGCAGAGCCTGCTGGCCATCCTCGACCAAGGTCCCTGCTACGGGTACCAGCTGCGAGCGGAGTTCGAGCGGCGGACCGGTTCCAGCCGGCCGCTGAATGTCGGGCAGATCTACAACACCCTGGACCGGCTCGAGCGTGACGGGTTCGTCCAGAAGGGGGAGACCGACAGCCACGGGCACGTGTATTACGCCATCACGGATGCCGGGTCCGCCGCGGTGGCGTCATGGCTGGCCGCCCCGGTCGAGCGGAGTCAGGGTGCCCGCGACGAACTGGCGACCAAGCTCGCCGTCGCGACCAGCCTGCCGGGGGTGGACGTCGCGGGCATCATCCGCGCGCAGCAGCAGGCCTCCCGGGCGCAGCTGGACGAGCTGACCCGGGTCGCACGCGCGGCTGCGTCGCTGCCCGGTCCGCAGGAGCTGGGCCGCACGCTGATCGCCGAGGCCGGGATCGCGCACGCCGAAGCAGAGCTGCGGTGGTTGGAGGAGACCCAGCGCCTGCTGTCCCGGCATCCGGAAGCCGCGACGCCGCTCGCACTGGCCAGCGAGCGTCCCAAGCGGGGGCGCCCGGCGCGCGTCGAGACGGTCGCGATCGCCTGAGCCGCATCGCCCCGGTGGTGGGTGCGGTGTGAGCTCTCAGGCGGACGCCTTACCCTTAACTGTGTCAACAGACGATGTCTCCGTCGAGGCCGCGGCTCCTGAGGAGCCCGCCGCGATGACGTTCGCCGACCTCGGATTGGGCGATGCGGTGCTCAAGGCGCTCCGCGACGTCGGGTACGAGACCCCGTCCGCCATCCAGGCTGCGACGATCCCGACGCTGCTGGCCGGACGCGACGTCGTCGGTCTCGCGCAGACCGGAACCGGCAAGACGGCGGCGTTCGCGCTGCCCATCCTGGACCGCCTGGACGTGTCGCAGAAGTCGCCCCAGGCGCTCGTGCTCGCACCCACGCGCGAACTCGCGCTTCAGGTCTGCGAGGCGTTCGAGAAGTACGCCTCGCACACACGCGGCGTCCGCGTGCTGCCGGTGTACGGCGGTCAGGGCTACGGGGTGCAGCTGTCCGCACTGCGCCGGGGCGTGCACATCATCGTCGGCACGCCCGGGCGCATCATGGATCACCTGGACAAGGGCACGCTGGATCTGTCCGAGCTGAAGTACCTGGTGCTGGACGAGGCCGATGAGATGCTCAAAATGGGCTTCGCCGAGGATGTCGAGACGATCCTCGCCGACACGCCGTCGACCAAGCAGGTCGCTCTGTTCTCCGCGACGATGCCGGCCGCGATCCGCCGCATGTCGAAGCAGTATCTGCACGACCCCGAAGAGATCACCGTCAAGACCAAGACGACCACCTCGGCCTCCACGACGCAGCGGTACCTGATCGTGTCCTTCCAGCAGAAGATCGATGCGCTCACCCGCATCCTGGAGGTGGAGAACTTCGAGGGCATGATCGTGTTCGCCCGCACCAAGTCCGCGACCGAGGAGGTCGCGGAGAAGCTGCGCGCACGCGGCTACAGCGCCGCCGCGATCAACGGCGACATCGCCCAGGTGCAGCGCGAGCGGACCGTGAACCAGCTCAAGTCCGGCAAGCTCGACATCCTGGTGGCGACGGATGTCGCAGCCCGTGGATTGGACGTCGACCGGATCTCGCACGTGATCAACTTCGACATCCCCACCGACCCCGAGTCCTACGTGCACCGCATCGGCCGCACCGGCCGCGCCGGACGCACCGGCGTCGCGATCAGCTTCGTCACCCCGCGCGAGCGCGGCCTCGTTTCGGCGATCGAGCGGGCGACCCGCCAGCCGCTCACCCAGATGCAGCTGCCCACCGCCGAAGACGTCAACGTTACCCGCCTGGCCCGCTTCGACGACCGGATCACCGCGGCGCTGGATCAGACCGAGCGGATCGCCGGCTTCCGGGACGTCATCGCCCACTACGTGCGCCACCACGACGTCCCCGAGGTCGATGTCGCCGCGGCGCTGGCCGTCGTCGCCCAGGGCGAATCGCCGCTGCTGCTGGAGCCGGAACCGGCGCGACAGAAATTCGACCGCGACGACCGCAGCGACCGCGGCGAGCGGCCCGGACGATTCGACCGCGACGACCGCGCTGAGCGCCCCGAGCGGCGTCAGCGGACCAGCAACAGCCGGATGGCCACGTATCGCCTGGCTGTCGGCAAACGCCACCGCGTCGAGCCGCGCCAGATCGTCGGCGCGCTGGCCAACGAAGGCGGACTCAGCCGCGGCGATTTCGGTGCGATCCAGATCCGTCCCGACTTCTCGCTCGTCGAGCTGCCGGCAGACCTGTCCGCCGAGACGCTCGCACGACTCGCCGACACGCGCATCTCGGGAAAGCTCATCGAGCTGCGTCCGGACTCCGGCGGACCGCGCCGGCCGGACGCAGACGACCGTCCTGCGCGCAAACCGCGTCATCGGGACTCCGTCGACGACGCGTGACCGCGTCGGCGAACCGCAGACGTGCACCCCGGAAGCGAACCTAGGATCTACTCATGGCTGGATTCTGGGGTAAACGCAAGCGAGAAGAGCAGGAAGCGCTGGAGGCGCAGGACGCCGACCTGGCCCGGCGCGCGGGCAGGGCGCTGGTCGAGGCCGATGAGCGACTCCGCGTCACCACCGACGAGCTCGACTTCGCCGAGGCGGAACTGGGCGTCGGGCCGACCCGCGAGCTGCGCGAGGCTCTCACCTCGGTGCGCCAGCACCTGCAGGAGGCCTTCCACCTCAATCAGCTGAACTTCGACGAGATCCCGGACACCCCGGAGGAGCTGCGCACCCGCAACGCGCGGATCGTGCAGCTCAGCGAGTGGGCTCAGGAGCTGCTCGATGACCGCACGGCGGCGCTCGCCGAGCCGATCGCCAAGGCCCGACGCGCTCCCGAGATCCTCGCCGCGCTCGAGGCGGATGCGGAGCGCCAGCGTGCCCGCCTCCCCCACACCCGCGAGACCATCGCCCGCCTGGCGGAGCGCTACTCCGACGATGCCCTGCGGCAGGTCGCCGAGAACGCGGATGAAGCCGAACAGCTGCTGAAGTTCGCTCAGCACAGCGCGGGTATCGCGTCGCGTCGCCGCGAAGCCGGGCAGCGGGAGCAGGCGAATCTGGCACTGGAGACGGCTATCGAGGCGGGGCGCCGCGCGGTCGCGCTGATCGACGCCGTCGAGACCTTCGAGATCGAGGCGCTCCGCGCCGAATCCACGCTCGCCGCCGTCGTGGAGGACTCGCGCGGGGATCTGGTCGAGGCCCGCAACGCCCCGGCCGTGCCCGGGGTGGCCACCGCCGTGGCCTCGCTCGAACAGGCCCTCGCCTCGTTGCCGCCGGTCGGCGCGAAGACCAATCCGTTCACGGACCTGACCCGCCTCCGCGCGGCCAACACCGGCCTGGACGCGGCCATCGAGACCGCGCGCGAGCGTGCGGCGCGCCAGATCCCCCCGCTCGAGCAGGTCCGTCACTCCATCGACGACGCGGACCGGCAGCTGGCGGTGGCGCGCGACGTGATCGCCGGGCACCGCGGCTGGATCGGCGCCGACGCCCGCACGCGCGTGGCCGAAGCAGAGCGGATCCGTCTCGACCTCGACCGTTACCTGGGCGCCTCGGCCGCCGCCGCCACCGTCATCGACGAGGATCACCGCGAGCAGGCGCTGGCGATGTCGCGCCGGATCGCGTACCTCGCCAGCGAGGGACTTCAGCTCGCGCAGCGCGACATCGACCAGTCGCGGCCCCCCGGCGGACCCGGCGGATGGGGGTACGGCGGCGGCGACGACGGCGGCCAGCGTCGCGGGGATCCGATGGGCGGCATCCTCGGCGGCCTGGTCATCGGCAGCCTGCTGGGCGGCATGTTCGACTGACGGAAAACGGGATGCCTCGTGCGAGGCATCCCGTTTTCCGTGCGCTCCACTGAGCGGACCAGAGCTCCCGGCCGCTACGCGACTGCCGCCGGCGCCGTCTGGGTGGTCAGAGAGATCACGCCGTAATCCCAGCCTTTGCGGCGGTACACGACGCTGGGGTGATCGGTGCGCGCGTCGATGAACAGGAAGAAGTCGTGCCCGACCAGTTCCATGCGGTCAACGGCTTCCTCGACAGACATCCACTCCGGGTCGAACTCCTTCGTGCGGATGACCACGGGGGTGTAATCCGCCTCGTCCTGGCCGCCGGCCACCACCGGGATCTCTCCGGTGGCCACAGCCTGGATCACATCCATCGATGCCGGCTGCACGTCGATGCCGGAGAGCTCGCCGCTCTCCTTCTCGAACTTGGCACCGCGCGGGTGGTTGCGGGCATCGACGCGCTTGTCCTTCGCGCGCCGCAGCTGCTCGCACAGCTTGTCCACCGCCATGTCCAGCGCGGCGAACTTGTCGGCGTCTGTTGCCTCGGCCCGAACCAGAGGACCCCGCCCGGTGAGCGTCAGCTCGACCGTTTCGTCCTCCATGCGACCGTTGTGGTACGCCCGGTGGGTCACTTTGACATCCACGCGCTGAGCGCGTGGCGCAAGGGTCTCGATGCGGGCGGTCTTGTCGTCAACAACCGAGCGGAAGCGATCGGTGATGCCCACTCCCACGCCGACAATGCTGGTTTCCATCCTTGACCTCCTTGTTCCGGTCCGCCCGGCCAAGGGCGGACCCTGAGTCGCCTTGTCATCCCCACGCTATCCCGGCCCCGGGTCGCCTGTCACCTGGGAGTCGCGAATGCGTCACTACCTGCGCCGTGCCGTGGTGTGCCCGCGATGGCCGCAGCCCCGATCACCTCGGCGCCGCCGGCCCGCAGGGCGCGGACCGCCTCGGCCAGGGTCGCTCCGGTCGTCACGACGTCATCGACGACGACGACGCGCAGGCCTTCGACGCTGCCTGCGACCAGCGAGCCGGCGACGTTCCGGCGGCGCTCGGCCCGGTCCAGACCGCGCTGATCGGCCGTGACGCGCCCGATCCGCAGCAGCCGCGCAGGCCGCAGGCCACCGCGGCGCGCCACCAGTTCGACCACCCGGTAGCCGCGGCGCCGATAGCCGGCACGCGAGGTCGGAACGGGCACGACGACGGTCGTGCTGGCCGATGCGGCCCCGTCGGGAGGTGCGGATGCCGCGGCCTCCGCCGCACCCACTGCGGCCCGCAGCGCCGGCGCGAGATGGCGGGCCAGACCCGTCCGGCCGTCCTCCTTCAGGGCGCGCACCACCCGGGCGGTCACCCCTTCGAATCGCAGACCGCTCCACACCCCCGGGAGGCTGTGCTCGACGGACGGCAGCAGGAGGCCGCGGCAGTCCTCGCACAGTGCGACGTCGGGCTCATCGCATCCGGCGCACGCGATCGGCAACACGAGCGCAAGCGCGCCGCCCAGCGCCTCGCGCACCGTCGTGCCGACCCATCCGGTTTGCTTCACTCGCCCACGATGACGCCATGCGCCGCCGCAGGGCTGGACGGCGGCTCGTCCGTGCATGACATCGAACCCGCCCAGGCTGGGGAGGAATGCGGGCGGCGGCTACGGGGGCGAGCCCTGCTGGGTGGCCAGGACGAGGACGCCGCCGGTGGTGCGCTGCCAGTTCGCCCCCCGCTTGACGAACAGCGACCCGTCCTCGGCGCGGAGGCGGACGCTCGAGATCGAGTTCGCCCCGGCTATCGATGCGGCACCGATCGGCGCGTCGATGGTCGAACCGGGACCCCCGGCCAGCTGCTCGGTGAACAGCGGCCCCTCGGCACGTGCTGTCAGCACGCCGAGGCTGACGTCGTCCAGCCAGGTCAGACCCGCCCCCGCGCCGGAGAGCACACCGAGAGGCACCGGGTCGCCGATCCGGATCGGCTGATTGTCGTCGCCGCGGACGACACCGGCCACCCGCACCTCCGTCCGGTCACCGGCGACCAGCAGCGCCGCGAGCCGCGCGCCGTCCCGCGACACCGTCATGGCGACGATCTGCGTCGCTCCGGGCCAGGCGTCGGCGATCGGGAACTGCTGGCCCCCGGCGGAGAACACCGTCACCGCCGAGGGCTGGTCGCGCGGAACGCTCCAGATGTAGCCGAACGGGTCGGCGCTCGGATTGACCAGACCGGCTCGAGAGTCCACCACGGTGACACCGCCGCCCGCCGGCACGCGCGCGACCGTGCCGTCCACGAGCCGCACGGCGGCGAAGTCCCGGTCGGTGGCGACCTGGATGGCGGTGGGAATCACGTTGGCCATCGACGCCGACAGACCGGGGATCTGCGTGAGTTCGTCGCCCGCGAGGAAGCCGAACCCCTCCTCGGTGAGCACCAGAGGCGGACCGGTCACCCGCGTGGAGCGGGTGGCGACCGGCTCGGCGATCAGCGGTGCGGACTCCACCGACATCTGAGCCCGGGAGACACCGGCGGTGGCCAGGCTCGCGGTCAGCTGGGTCTGCATCCGGTCCAGGGTCGTGGGCTCGATCAGCAGCGCGTCCGCACTGAGCGCCACCTGGGCCACTCCGGACTCCAACGGCACGGAGGGGCGGGCCAGCGAGACACCCTCGGGAAAGGCGTTGCGCACCGAATCCAGCAGCCAGGGACTGGGCGCGCCGTTCACCAGAGCTCCGGCGATCCGCGTCGCGGCGTTGGTCGTCGGGAACCAGCGCACGTCGGGCACCAGGAACTGCCACGTGGGATCGAAGAACATCAGCGAATAGCGGTGGAAGACATTCGCGAACACGTCGCGGTCCACGACCACCCCATCCGGCGCCTCGGTGATCCGCCACTCGCCGTTGTCCTGCTGGGCGAGGTGGAACGAGAGCTGGGTGATGCCCGCCTCGGCCGGTTGATAGGCACCGGTCTGGTCCACCGTCGCCACCGCGACCAGGGACACCGACACGGCGCCCTCGGTCGGCGCGACCGCAGTGCGCTCGTCCGGCACATCGATCGTGACGCTCGCCTCCGGCTTCCAGGTCTCCCGGATCGATGGCGCGAGGAACATGCGCGCGACGTCCCAGTTCGCCGCGGGTCCGGGACCGGACCCGGCGCGGATGAAGCCCTCGACGATCTGCTCGGGGGTCGCTCCGGGCTGCGGCTCGTCGGGACGGAAGAGGAACTCCGGCGAGAACGCATCATCCCCCGCCGCCAGCCCCGGATTCACCGGCCCGCCGGCCGGCAGACCGGCGCACGCGGACAGGACGAGGGCTGCGGCCGCGACGACGGCAGCGATGCCCCGACGCGCTCTCACGATGCACTCCCCCGGGTCGCGGCATCCGCCCGGACCTCGCCGGTCGGGATCTGGATGGGCTGGGTGAGGCCGAAGTCCTCCAGTGCGGCGCCGGAGTCATCCCCCGGATCCGCCGGGATGGGCGAGGGGGCGGTCAGGACGCCGCCGTGGCGGGGAAGAGTCAGGACGAAGTGGGAACCGCGGCCCAGATCGGACCACACGGCCAGCTCGCCGCCGTGCAGCCGCGCGTCGCCGAGCGCGATGGACAGCCCCAGGCCGGTGCCGCCGATCGTGCGCGTGCGCGACGGATCGGCGCGCCAGAACCGGTCGAACACCCGCTCCGCGTCCTGCGGCGTCATGCCGAGGCCGTAGTCGCGCACGCCGATGGCAACCGCCTGCTGGTCGCTGTCGACCGTGATCACGATCGGCCTGCCCTCACCGTGCTCGATCGCGTTGCCCAGGAGGTTGCGCACGATGCGGCGCACTCGGCGGGGGTCCATCTCGACCGGCGAATAACCCCCCGGAGCGACCAGACGCACGTCGGTGCCGTGCTGTTCGGCCAGCTGATGCATCGACGCGATCACGTCTTCGGCGAGGTGTGCAAGGCTGGTCGGCTCGAGCTCGAGCTGCACCGAACCGGCGTCGTAGCGGCTGATCTCGAGCAGATCGGTCAGCAGCGTCTCGAAACGCTGCACCTGCGCGTTCAGCAGTTCGGCTGCGCGCGCGGTGGCGGGATCGAAGCTCTGCCGGTGGTCGTTGATCATGTCCGCCGCCAGCCGGATGGTCGTGAGTGGTGTGCGCAGTTCGTGCGAGACATCCGAGACGAATCGCTGCTGGACCAGGGAAAGATCGGCGAGCTCCTTGATCTGCGATTCGATGCTGTCGGCCATGGCGTTGAAGGACCGTCCCAGGGTGGCCAGCTCGTCTTCGCCGCGCACGGGCAGGCGCACGCCGAGCTCTCCGGCGGCGAGCTTGGCACTGGTGTCCGCCGCCTCGCCGATGGGGATGGTCACCGAGCGCAGAACGAACCAGGAGATCGCCCCGATCAGCACGACCAGGGAGCTGCCGACGATCCACAGCGTGGTCTGCACGAAGCCGAGGGTCTGAGACGCGCTGTCCAGGTCGTATGCCAGGTACAGCTCGTAGCCGCCCACGTCGGGAACCGTCAGCTGCTGACCGACGATGATCCCGGGCACCGGTCCGTTCGTCAGGGGAAGCTCGACGGACTGCCACCACTGCTGCGCCGCGTCCGACTGCACCGCTTCGTGCATGCCCTCGGAGATCACCTGCTCGGTCAGACCCGGGGTGGTGAAGTCCTGCGGTGCCAGCTGGGACGGGGTCCGATCGATCCGGAACGCGGCGATCATGTCGGTCGAGGACCGCTCCGCCAGTGTGGCCCGCACGCTGTTCCACAGGTTCTGGATCTGTACCGTGTCGCCCTGGACGGCGGCGGCATCCAGAGTGGCCTGTGCCGCCTGAGTGGCCCGCAGCGAATCGCGCAGCACCTGGTCCTTGCGGGCCTGGAACAGATCGTTCTGAATCGCCAGCGCCATCCAGATGCACGCGACGAGGATCGCGAGGGCCGTCAGCGCCAGCGTGATCAGGATCGTCCGGAACCGCAGCGACCGCCGCCACAGATTCGCAAGGCTGTCCGGCCACGAGCGCCAGTCACGCCACGCGGTCGCCGGGAGGCGGGATGCCGTCACCGCCGTTGCGGGGGGCATCGACGACCTCACACCACAGCGCCGGCGCGGTAGCCGACGCCGCGCACCGTCGTGACGATCTTCGGGTTGTCGGGGTCGAGTTCCACCTTGGCGCGGAGGCGCTGGACGTGCACGTTGACGAGGCGGGTGTCGGCCTTGTAGTGGTAGCCCCAGACCTGTTCCAGCAGCATCTCCCGAGAGAAGACCTGCTGCGGCTTCGAGGCCAGGGCCACCAGCAGCTCGAATTCAAGCGGTGTCAGCGCGATCGGCGACTCGTCGCGGCGCACCTCGTGGGCGGCCACGTCGACGGTGAGGTCGCCGATGCGCAGCGTCTCGTTCGCCTGCTGCGCGGCCGGGCGCAGCCGGGTGCGGATGCGCGCGACCAGTTCCTTCGGGTTGAACGGCTTCACGATGTAGTCGTCGGCGCCGGATTCGAGGCCCTTGACCACGTCCGCGGTGTCGGTGCGTGCGGTGAGCATGATGATCGGAACCCCGGATTCGGCGCGTATCCGCGTGCAGATCTCGATGCCGTCCATCCCGGGAAGCATGAGGTCCAGCAGGATCAGATCCGGACGCTCGGCACGCCAGGTCTCGACCGCCTTGGAACCGTCTGCGCAGAACGCCGTTTCGAATCCCTCCGTGCGAA
Organism: Microbacterium sp. zg-B185; assembly: GCF_030246885.1. Taxonomy (NCBI): domain Bacteria; kingdom Bacillati; phylum Actinomycetota; class Actinomycetes; order Micrococcales; family Microbacteriaceae; genus Microbacterium; species Microbacterium sp. zg-B185. Next base: position 822,740 of record NZ_CP126739.1, on the reverse strand, counting down.
GGACGATGCCGATCATCTCGGCCAGGGCCGTGTCGTCATCGACCACCAGGATGCGTGATGTCATCTCCCGCGTTTCGTCCTTTGCGTCGGGCCGGGGCGCGCGCCGTTCTCACGCCTTCCCCGTGCGCTTCCCACAGAGTAGTGGACACCGGCTGTGGACAGGCCGAACGCGGGCCGGGCGCGCACCGGAGGACCGCTGTCGGGGCCGGTCGGTGTGACACGATAGTGGCTCAGCCCGGGGGCGCGTCAGCGCGCCCGTGGTCTGGTCCGAGCCCGGCAGGGGGCTCGTCCGCACGTCATGGTCGGGGGCCCGAGGCCCGGAACGACACAGTCGACACGAGGAGGGCCATCCGTGACCGCCTATCCGGCCTGGACACCGGCATCCCGCGCCGGAATCATCCCGCTGCATCCGCTGACTTTCGGCATCATCCTGGGACGGTCCTTCGCCGCTCTGCGGCAGAACCCCCGCGTCCTGCTCGGCTTCGCGCTGTGCGTGCAGACGGCCGCGTACCTTCTGGTGCTGCTCGGGGTCGGCGCGGTCGCGGTGGCCTCGTTCACGCGGCTGGACACGCTCCGCGAGGGAACCGACGAGTTCGAGGCCGTGATGGCCGGCTCGATCGCCCTGACCTCCATCACGGCGCTCGTCCTGGGTCTTGCCGCCGGTGCGCTCGGGGTGATCGTGCAGGGCGTCGTGGTCAGCGAGGTCGCGCATGCCGCGGTCGCCGAGAAGCTGACACTGCGTGCACTGTGGCAGCGGGTCAAGCCGGTGGGGTGGCGCCTGATCGGATACTCCCTGCTGCTCACCCTGGCGGTGCTGGTCCTGATCGGCATCGTCGCCGTCGCGATCATCGCGGTCGGCGTGGCCGCGCTGCCCCTCGCGGTCGCCCTGACCATCCTCGTGATCCTCTCCGCGATCCCGCTGGCGCTGTGGCTGACCACCAAACTGCTGCTGGTCCCGGCGACCATCATCCTCGAGCAGGCCACCATCCGCGGTGCCATCGCCCGCTCCTGGGTGCTCATCCGCGGCCGGTTCTGGGCCGCGCTGGGCACGATCGTCATCATCTCGCTCACGTTCGGGGCGCTCTCGCAGGTCATCAGCATCCCGTTCTCGTTCCTCACCACCGGGCTGACGACGATCATCAGCCCGACCGGCGACCCGGAACCGTCCGCGATCATCGGCATGCTGGTCGCACTGGTGCTGACCCAGGTGGTCACGCTGCTCATCCAGTCCGTGGCCGTCGTGGTGCAGGGCACGGCGACGGCCCTCATCTACATCGACTGCCGGATGCGACGCGAAGGCCTGGACATCGACCTGCTCGCCTACGTCGAGCGACGCGACGCCGGGGCGATCGGTCTCGCCGATCCGTACCGGGAGAACATCGGACGGAAGATCGCGCCGCGCCCGGTCTTCCCCGCGGCGCCCGGCTATCCGGCCGCGCAGGGCTATCCCCCCGCGTACGCGGGACAGCCGTATGCGCCGGCCCAGCCGCAGCCCCCGGCCCCCGCCGGGTACGCACCGGGGTATCCCGCGCAGCAGGGCTATCCCGGTCAGCAGGGGTATCCCGCGCAGCAGGGGTATCCCGGGTATCCCCCGCCGCCGGCTCCCCCTGCCGCGGCGCGGCCCGCGGCGGCCCCGGCCGCCCACCCGGCCCAGCCCGGGTACCCGTCATCGGCCGCATCGGTCCCACCCGCGGATCCCGCCACCGCAGCGGAATCCGACCCCACGCAGCGGGGCACGCAGGATGAACCGCCGTCGGCGACGCGCTGGACCGCACCCGGTTCGGCCGGCAGTGCGATCGACCCGGAGTCGCCGTGGTCGTAGCCGGCGTGTTCTCCCGGCTGGCCGCGTCCGTGCCGCCGCTCGTCCCCGATCGCGAAGAAGCGCGCAGGTGGGCCGAGCGGGAACTGGCCGATCCACGGTACGCGATCGCCGAACCCACCCCCCTCGACCGCATCGCACGGGCGATCGCCGACTTCTTCGAGTCGCTGTTCTCGTCGGAGCTTCCCGGCGAGTGGGGACCCTGGGTCGCTGTCGTGGCAGCCGTGGTGGTGGGACTGGTGATCCTCGCCGCCTTCCTGATCTGGGGCGTCCCGCGATTCACGGCCCGTTCTCGCGGTCCGGCCGACCTGTTCGGTGCGGACGAGCAGCGCAGCGCCGACCAGTTGCGCCGGGACGCTGCATCCTCCGCCGCCGCCGGCGACTGGGACACCGCGATCATCCTCCGCTTCCGGGCACTGGCCCGCGGACTACTCGAGCGCGGAGCCGTGGACACCCCGCCCGGTGCGACCGTGCATGCCTTCGCCCGGGCCGCCGCGCGCGCGTACCCGGCCTGCGCGGACCAGCTGGAATCGGCCGCTGCCGCGTTCGAGGACGTCCGCTACCTGCGCCGACCGGGTACCGAGGAACTGTACCGGCGCATCGGGGCCGTGGAGGACACCGTCCGCGCCACCCGACCGGTGCTGCCGGTCCTGGTCGGGGCGAGCACGTGACCGCCGCAGCCGACACCGTCGCGGCGCCCGCCGGGCGCCGTCGGCCCATCGCCGGGTGGATGGTCATCGCCGCCGCGCTCGTCGCGGTCGGGATCGCCGGGTCCGCTCTGGCAGGCATCGGGCAGTGGGCCGAGCGCGAGGCGCTCGACCCGGAGTCGGCGGGTCCGACCGGCGCCCGTGCGCTGACCCAGATCCTCAGCGAACATGGAGTGGATGTCATCGTAGCGCGCGATCGAGCCTCCGCACAGGATGCACTCGGCCGCGGTGCGGCGACCCTGGCGATGGCCGATGCGCCGCACCTGTCCGACGATGCCCTCACCTCTGTCGCGGATGCCGCGACAGAGGTCGTCCTGATCGAGCCTCGCTCCCGCACCCTGCGACTGCTGCTGCCGGGCGCCACCCCGCACGGTGTCGGTCCGGGCCAGGCCGTCCCGCCCGCGTGCGCCCTGCCGGAGGCGCAGCGCGCCGGACCCGTTTCGCCCGGCGCGATCTACGCACCCGGTCCGCAGGCCACGGCGTGCTACCCGACCGGCGGCGGATACGGCCTGCTCGTCGGCGACGACGCCGGAGCCCGGGCGGTCGCCGTGGACGGCCGGGCTCTGTTCACCAACGAACACCTCGCCGCGGAGGGCAACGCGGCCCTCGCGGTGAATCTGCTCGGCCGGCATGCCACGCTCGTGTGGTACCTGCCCGACATCGGCGACAGCGACCTCGCCGACGCGGACGCTTCACTGGGCGAGCTCACGCCCCCGTGGGTCAGCCCGGTCATCGTGCTGCTCATGGTGGCCGGTATCACCGCCGCGATCTGGCGCGGCCGCCGCTTCGGTCCACTGGTCGCCGAGCGGATGCCGGTGACCGTCCGTGCAGCGGAGACGACCGAGGGACGCGCGCGACTGTATGCGCACGCGCGCGATGCGCTGCACGCGGCCGACCAGCTGCGCATCGGGGCGCTCACCCGCCTGTCCCGGACGCTGGGCCTGGGTCCGTCCGCCTCCGCCGCCGAGATCTCGGATGCCACGGCCGCCCGCGCCGGACTGGACCGTGGCAGGGTCCGGCGCATCCTCATCGACGAACTGCCCCGTACCGACCCGGAGCTCGTCGCGCTCAGCGAAGACCTCCGCGCCCTCGAGCAGGCCGTGCAGACGGCCGTGCGTCCTGAAAGGAACACCCGATGACAGACCCCAGCCCGCGCGACGCAGCCGGCGAGCAGACGGCTGCCGCCCCGGCATCCGCGAGCCCCGCCCTCGACGACGCCGCACTGCGGGAGTCCATGAACCGGGTGCGGATCGAGGTGGGCAAGGCCGTGGTCGGCCAGGACGGCGCTGTCACCGGCCTCCTGATCGCCCTGCTCGCGCGCGGGCACGTGCTGATCGAAGGGGTGCCCGGCGTCGCGAAGACGCTGCTGGTGCGGGCGTTCAGCGGTGCGCTGGGACTGGACACCAAGCGCATCCAGTTCACGCCCGACCTGATGCCGGGCGACGTGTCCGGATCCCTGGTGTACGACGCGCGCGCGGGCGAGTTCGAGTTCCGCGCGGGTCCGGTGTTCACCAACGTCCTGCTGGCCGACGAGATCAACCGCACACCCCCGAAGACGCAGTCCGCCCTGCTGGAGGCCATGGAGGAGCGACAGGTCTCCACCGACGGCGTCGCCCGTCCGCTGCCCGAGCCGTTCCTCGTCGCCGCCACCCAGAACCCGATCGAGCAGGAGGGCACCTACACGCTGCCGGAGGCGCAGCTGGATCGCTTCCTGCTGAAGCTGATCGTGGACATCCCGCCCCGCGACGCCGAGCTGACGGTGCTGCGCCGCCACGCCGGGGGCTTCGACCCGCAGGATCTCGCCGCCGCCGGGCTGCAGCAGACCGTCGATGCCGCGGAGATCCGCGCGGCGCAGCGGGCCGCGGCGGCGGTCATGGTGGCCGACGACGTCCTGGCCTACATCGTCGATCTGGCCCAAGCGACCCGGCGCTCGCCCTCGGTGCAGCTCGGCGTCAGCCCGCGCGCGACCACGGCGCTGCTGGCCGCGTCAAAGGCGTGGGCATGGCTCGGCGGGTACCCGGCGATCACCCCCGACCACGTGCAGACCATGCTCGTGCCCACCTGGCGCCACCGCATCCGCCTGCGTCCGGACGCCGAGCTCGAAGGCGTCTCCGTCGATGCCGTGCTCGGCTCGGTGCTGCAGCAGACCCGGGTGCCCATGTGAGTCGGCTCCAGACCGCTCCCGCGGATCAGGAGCTCTAGTGTTCATCTCCGGCCGCGTGCCGCTTCTGGTCGGACTCGGCACGGTGCCCGTCGTGCTGCTCTCGGTCGCCGGCCTCAACGCCTGGGCCGCCGCCGCGGTCTGGCTTGCGCTGTGCGCCGCCCTCGCGCTCGCCGATGCCGCCGCCGCGGCCGATCCGCGCCGAATCCGGGTGCACCGCCGGGTGCCGGGCCGCGCTCTGCTCGGAGAGCCGGTGGCGACGGAGCTGTGGCTGGAGAACACCGGTGCGCGGCGGCTCCACGGTCGGATCCGCGACGCCTGGCAGCCCACCGCGGGCGCGTCGCCCGACCGCCCGGCGGTCGACGTGCCCGCCGGGGAGCGTCGGCGGATCGTGGTCCCGCTGCTGCCCCGGCGCCGGGGCGAACTGAGCTCTGCGTTCGTCGTGGTCCGCGCGGACGGGCCGTGGCGACTGGCCGGGCGTCAGGCGCGGATACCGAGCCGGGGCGCGCTGCGAGTGCTGCCGCCGTTCACCGCCCGTCGGCACCTGCCTTCGCGACTGGCCCGCCTGCGCGAGCTGGACGGCAACACCAGTGTGCAGGTCCGCGGGCAGGGCACCGAGTTCGACAGCCTGCGCGAATACGTGCGGGGGGATGACGTCCGCTCGATCGACTGGCGCGCCACCGCGCGCGCGGGCGCGACGATGCTGCGCACGTGGCGCCCCGAGCGGGACCGCCATGTCGTGATCCTGCTGGACACGGGACGCACGGCCGCCGCACGGGTGGGAGACGGCGTACGACTGGATGCCGCGATGGAGGCCGCACTGCTGCTGGCAGCGCTCGCTTCGCGCGCGGGCGATCACACGCACCTTCTCATGTTCGACCGTGTCGCCCGTGCTCGCGTCACCCGCGTGGACGGGCCGGCGCTGCTGCCCGCGCTCGTGGAGGCGATGGCACCGGTCGAGCCGCAGCTGATCGAAACGGATTGGGATGCCGCGTTCGCACAGGTGCGCAGACTCAGCTCGCGGCCGTCGCTCGTGGTGATCCTGACGGCGCAGGACGCACCGGAATCCGCCCGTGGCTTCCTCGGCTCGCTGCCGGCACTCTCGCGCCGGGCCCACGTCCTGGTCGGCACGGTCACCGTCGCAGACGATGCCGCTGCCGATGACGACCGCGGGAACGCAACGGGCGTGTACCGGGCCGCCGCGCACGAGCAGACGGTCCGTGACGCGGCGCGGGTGGCCGCGGCCATCGGCCGAGCGGGCGCCGAGGCGGTCGCTGCGTCGGCCGAGGCGCTGCCGCCGAGGATCGCCGACCGGTACCTGGCGCTGAAGGCCGCCGGTCGCCTCTGAGCCCCGCGGAGGACGTACGAGGTCCGGCGCCCACGCGGACACGCGACGACATACTCTGTTGGCGGCCCCTGCCGGAGGGCTACGCTCACGACGAGGAAAGGAGTCCGCCATGTCGGATACCCCCAGCAGTGCGCGCAGAGCCGACGAGGCCGGCGCCGACCAGGCCAGCACCGCGACGAAGCTGGTCGCGGAGGCGCTCGGCACGTTCGTGCTCGTCTTCGGTTCGATCGGCACCGCCCTGTTCGCCGCCGACTTCGGCGCGAGCGAGAACGGCACCTCGCTCGGTGTCGGTTTCGTCGGGGTGGCCCTCGCGTTCGGCCTGACCCTGCTCGCCGCGATCTATACGTGGGGGCCGGTCTCGGGCGGCCACTTCAATCCGGCGGTGACGTTCGGCCTGGCCGCCGCGGGCCGGTTCGCGTGGAAGGACACCCCCGGGTACATCGTCGCCCAGATCGTCGGCGGGGCGCTGGGAACCACTCTGATCGTGCTGATCGGGCTGTTCGGACCGGGCAACTGGCTCAGCGCCGCGCAGGACGGCGGTTTCGCCAGCAACGGCTTCGGCGAACACTCGCCTGGCGGGTTCGGGTTGGGGGCCGCGATCACCGCGGAAGTCCTCCTCACGGCGATCTTCGTGCTCGTGATCCTGGGCGTGACCCACGCCAAGCGCGGCGCAGGCAATTTCGCCGGAATCGCGATCGGCCTGACCCTGACTTTCATCCATCTCGCATCGATCCCGATCGACAACACCTCGGTCAACCCGGCCCGTTCGATCGCGACGGCCATCTACGGCGGCGGCGACGCGCTCATCCAGCTCTGGGTGTTCCTGGTGTTCCCGCTGGTCGGCGGCGTGCTCGCGGGTTTCCTGCACCGCGCGCTGTTCGAGCCCCGGGTCGCCCCGGCCGCACAGCGCGAAGCGCGCGTGCGGTAGCGGCAGCGCACACGCACGCAGGAGGCCCGCCCCAGTCGGGGACGGGCCTCCTGCGTCTGCGGTGATCAGATCAGGTCGAAGCGGTCCAGCTCGGTGACCTTGCCCCACGCGGCGACGAAATCGCGCACGAACTTCTCCTGCGCGTCGTCGCTCGCGTAGACCTCTGCGACGGCACGCAGCTCGGAGTTGGAGCCGAACAGCAGGTCGACGCGGGTGCCGCGACCGACCGCGGCTCCGGAACCGTCCTTCGTGCCCTCGAACGCCTGCGAACCCGGATCCAGCGGCGTCCACGTCGTGCCGAGGTCGAGCAGCCGGACGAAGAAGTCGTTCGACAGCACGCCCGGACGGTCAGTGAACACGCCGTACTCGGAACCGTCCCAGTTGGCGCCGAGCACCCGCAGACCACCCACGAGCACGGTCATCTCGGGCGCGCTCAGGGTGAGCAGGTTCGCCTTGTCGATGAGGTGGTGCTCCTGCGGCAGGACCGCGTTGCGTCCGTAGTGGTTGCGGAACCCGTCAGCGGCAGGCTCCAGATACGTGAAGGACAGGACATCGGTCTGCTCCTGCGTGGCGTCCGTGCGGCCCGGGTGGAAGTCGACTTCGGCCTCCACGCCGCCCGCCCGTGCCGCCTGCTCGACCGCTGCGTTGCCGGCCAGCACGATGATGTCGGCCAGCGACACCTTCTTGCCGTCGGTGCGGTCCTGGTTGAACTCGGCCTGCACGCCCTCCAGCGCTGCCAGCACAGTGGCCAGTTCGGTCGGGCGGTTGATCTGCCAGTCCTTCTGCGGCTCCAGGCGGATCCGGGCGCCGTTCACGCCGCCGCGCTTGTCGCTGCCGCGGAACGTGGATGCGGCAGCCCAGGTGGTGGTCACCAGCTGTGCGACCGACAGTCCGGTCGCCAGGATGCGCTCTTTCAGCGCGGCAGCGTCGGTGGCGTCGATGAGCGCATGGTCGACGGCCGGCACGGGATCCTGCCAGATGAGCTCTTCGGTGGGCACCTCGGGGCCGAGGTAGCGGTCGATCGGGCCCATGTCGCGGTGGGTCAGTTTGAACCACGCACGTGAGAAGGCGTCGCCGAAGGCCACCGGGTCGTCCTTGAACTTCCGCGAGATCTTGTCGTACTCGGGGTCCATACGCAGTGCGATGTCGCTGGTCAGCATGCGCGGCTCACGACGCCCGTCCGAGTGGGCCAGCGGCACCATGTCCGCACCCATCCCGTTCTTCGGCCGCCACTGGTGGCCGCCGCCGGGGCTGCGCATGAGCTCCCAGTCGTACGCGTAGAGGATGTGGAAGAACTCGTTGTCCCAGCGCGTGGGGTGATAGGTCCAGGTGACCTCCAGGCCCGAGGTGATGGTGTCATCGCCCTTGCCGGTGCCGAAGTTGTTCTTCCAGCCCAGGCCCTGCATCTCCAGTCCGGCCGACTCGGGGTTGCCCTCGAGGTTGGAGTCCGGCGCGGCGCCGTGGGTCTTGCCGAAGGTGTGACCGCCGGCGATCAGCGCGACGGTCTCCTCGTCGTTCATGGCCATCCGGCCGAAGGTGGTGCGGATGTCGTGCGCGGACTTGAGCGGGTCGGGCTCTCCATTGGGGCCCTCGGGGTTGACGTAGATGAGACCCATCTGCACGGCGGCCAGGGGCTTTTCCAGCTCGCGGTCACCGGTGTAGCGCTCGTCGCCCAGCCACGTGGTCTCGGGACCCCAGTACACGTCCGCGTCCGGCTCCCACACGTCGGGGCGGCCGCCGGCGTAGCCGAACGTGTTGAAGCCCATGGACTCGAGGGCGACGTTGCCGGCGAGGATGATCAGGTCCGCCCAGGACAGGTTCTGGCCGTACTTCTTCTTCACCGGCCACAGCAGACGCCGTGCCTTGTCCAGGCTCACGTTGTCCGGCCAGCTGTTCAGGGGCGCGAACCGCTGCTGTCCGGTGCCGCCGCCGCCGCGACCGTCGGTGATCCGGTAGGTTCCGGCGCTGTGCCAGGCCATGCGGATCATCAGCGGGCCGTAGTTGCCGAAGTCGGCCGGCCACCAGTCCTGCGAGGTCGTGAGCAGCTCGGCGATGTCCGCCTTCACCGCAGCCAGGTCGAGCGACTGGAACGCCGCCCGGTAGTCGAAGTCCTCGCCGAGCGGGTTGGCCACGGCGGGGTTCTTCGCGAGGATCTTGAGATTCAGCTGGTTCGGCCACCAGACGGCGTTGGCCGAGCCGGTCGTCGGGTGCGGCTGCCCGTGGATCACCGGGCAGGCTTCCGCCTCGTTCGGGCGCGGACGGGTCTCGCCGTCGGCGCGCTCGTCCACCGGGGTGTCGATGTCGGTGACGGCCTGGTCGATGCCGCTCGCGTCTTCGCCGATCTCGGGGATCGTCTCGTCGGTCATGGGGTGTCCTTCCCTTGGGGGGTCATCGGCCGCTCAGGATCAGCGGCCTTGGGGTTGTCGTGGCAGTGGGTGGGCCGATATCTCAGGCCGGGAGCGAGGCGCACTCGGCGCAGACACCCCAGAAGGTCACGTCGGCGGCCGTGACGGTGAATCCGCGCGCATCGGAGGGCTGCAGACAGGGCGCTTCGCCGACGACGCAGTCCACGTCCTCGATCCGGCCGCAGCCGCTGCAGATCAGGTGGTGGTGGTTGTCGCCGACCCGCAGCTCGAACAGCATCGGGTGCCCGGCGGGCTCGATGCGACGCACCAGTCCGGCGTCGGTGAAGTCGGCCAGCGCGTTGTAGACGGACTGCGGACTGGTGCTCGGGATGCCGGGCAGCACGTCGGCGTGGATCACATCGACGCTCGCGTGCGAATGCCGACGGAGCGCGTCGAGCACGGCACGTCGGGAGTCGGTGACCCGGAGCCCGGCGGCGCGGATCGCGTCCGCCGTCGCGCTGTGCTGCTCTGCGTCGGTCATGACACCAGCCTACACTTTTTAGCGATTCAAAACAGGCCGCGACGGCGGCCGGCGGCGTCCCGCGGGTCAGCCGGCGACGAGCCGGGCCGTGCCCGCCTCGTACTCGCGCAGGTCGCCGGTCTCACCGCGACGGTGCGCGCGACCGCCGACGACCAGCATGTACAGCAGGAAGGCGGCCAGCGCCACCGCGCCGATCCCGATCTTCAGCGCCCACGGCCAGGGCTGCGCGGTGACGAACCCCTCGATCGCGCCCGAGACGGCCAGCGCGATGACCAGTCCGACCGCGATCGTGGCGAGGGATCGGCCGGCCGCGGCGAGCGCGTCACCGCGCGTGCGAGGTCCGGGTGCCACCCAGGCCCAGAAGATGTGCAGTCCCGCGGCCGCGGCGACGAAGATGCACGTCAGCTCCAGCATCCCGTGCGGCAGGATGAACAGCAGGAAGACATCGCCGCGGTCGAACGCGAGCATCACGGCGGCCGCGGTCCCGACACCCACCGCGTTCTGCACCAGCACCATCAGCGGCCACACACCGGTGATCCCGAACAGTACGCACTGCGCGGCGATCCACGCGTTGTTCGTCCACACCGTGCCCGCGAACACCGCTGCCGGATTCTCGCTGTAGTAGTCGGTGAAACTGTTCTGCGCGTAGTACTCGAGCTCGGCACGACTGCCGAGGGAGGCCACGAGTGCGGGATCCCGGGACACCCAGAACGCGACCAGCACCGCCACCACGATGAAGCCGACGGCGATGACCAGCGTCGTCCAGCGCACGCGATACAGGGCAGCCGGCAGCTGCAGCGCGAAGAAGCGCGGAATCTGGCGGGCGACGTTCTCCGGTGCACCGGTCAGACGCAGCCGGGCGCGGGCGAGCATGGTCGAGACGTAGTCGCCCTGAGCCGTGCGTCCGGCCGAGCTCTTGATGTCGGCGAGATCCGCCGACGCCGCCCGGTAGCGAGTGACGAGCTCATCGACCTGCGCGCCGGTGAGCCGTCGCTTCCCGCTCAGTTCGTCCAGCCGCGCCCATTCGTCTCGCCGCGCGAGGGTGAGGGCGTCCAGGTCCATTTGGTTTACTGTACCCATGCCCGCTTCGGATCCCCCCGTCGCGCCCGCGCGGGTGATCGAGATCCAGCAGGACGAGGTGCTCACCGGCGAGGCCGTTGCGCTGGACGTGCAGCCGGTCGGGTTCTTCCTGCGTGGGCTGGGCGCGCTGATCGATGTCCTGGTCGGCATCGGCGCGCTCCTGCTGTTCCTGCTCGTCACCTCGTGGCTCGTCGGGCAGAGCCTCGTGGACGCGGTCGCGCTGCCCATCCTGAGCGTCACCGTCCTGGTCACCGTCACGGTCGTCATCCCGACCGTGGTCGAGACGATGACCCGCGGTCGCAGTCTCGGCAAGCTCGCGGTAGGGGGCCGGATCGTGCGCACCGACGGAGGTGCGTCCGGCTTCCGGCAGGCGTTCATCCGCGCACTCACCGGGGTCCTCGAGATCTGGCTCACCCTGGGGGCGGTCGCTGCGCTGGTGGGCGCATTCACGCCCCGTGCCCAGCGGCTCGGCGATCTTCTGGCCGGAACCTATTCCGAGCGCACCCGCACACCCCGGCTTCCGCCGCCGGGGCCGCCCGTGCCGCCGGCGCTGGCAGGCTGGGCCGCCGTGGCGGACGTCGCCCGCCTCCCGGATCGACTGTCTCGGCGCATCGCCCAGTTCACCCAGAGCGCGGCCGCCATGCAGCCGCCCGCGCGGGCTCGGCTCGCGGCAACCCTCGCCGCCGAGGCGGCAGTGCACGTCTCGCCCGTGCCCGCCGTGGACGAGGAGACGTTCCTGCGCGCGGTCGTGGCGGTGCGGCGGGACCGCGAGCTGCGCGCCCTGCAGCTCGAGCAGCAGCGGGTGGCGGCGCTGACCGGTCCGACTGGAGCACCCCGCGGGTTCCCGGAGCGCTGAGACGGCGCGCTGCTCCGCAGTCGCTTTCCGCGACCCGGTAGCCCCCGCACTCCGCAGTTACTGACTGCGGAGCCCCTTTTCGCCCGGAGGCGCGCAGCGGTCCGCGGTCAGTTCCGGCGAGCGCGGAGCCGCCGGAGGGCGCAACGTGTGACTGCGGAGCTCAGTACCGGTAGTGGTCCAGCTTGTACGGGCCGTCCACGGGAACCCCGATGTACGCGGCCTGCTCGGGCGTCAACACGGTCAGCTCGACACCGAGCGCGGCCAGGTGCAGGCGCGCCACCTTCTCATCGAGCGCCTTCGGCAGCACGTACACGCCGACCGGGTACTGCTCGATGTTGGTGAACAGTTCCAGCTGGGCGAGCACCTGGTTCGTGAAGGACGCGCTCATCACGAAGGACGGATGCCCGGTCGCGTTGCCGAGGTTCATCAGGCGTCCCTCGCTCAGCACGAGCACGCTGCGTCCGTTCGGCATCCGCCACTCGTGCACCTGCGGTTTGATCTCGATCGCCTCGGCGCCGGCGAGCTGCTCCAGCCCGGCCATGTCGATCTCGTTGTCGAAGTGACCGACGTTCGCCACGATCGCCAGGTGCTTCAGCCCGAGCAGGTGCTCGACGGTGATGACGTCCTTGTTGCCGGTCCCGGTCACGACGATGTCGACCTCTCCCAGCACCGACTCCAGGCGTGCAACCTGGAATCCGTCCATCGCGGCCTGCAGCGCGCAGATGGGATCCACTTCGCCGACGATGACCCGCGCGCCCTGGCCGCGCAGCGCCTCGGCCGCGCCCTTGCCGACATCGCCGTAGCCGGCCACGAAGACCGCCTTGCCGCCGATCAGCACATCGGTGGCGCGGTTCAGTCCGTCCGGCAGGGAATGGCGGATGCCGTACTTGTTGTCGAACTTCGACTTGGTGACGGAGTCGTTCACATTGATGCCCGGGAACAGCAGCTGTCCGGCCGCGGCCAGCTCGTACAGCCGATGCACACCGGTGGTGGTCTCCTCGGTCACCCCGATCAGCTCGCGGCTGATCCGCGTCCACCGCTCGGGGTCGGCCGCGAGACTGGCGCGGAGCGTCTGCAGCACCACGCGGTACTCGTGCGCGTCACCCTCGGCGGCATCGGGCACCTCGCCGGCCGCCTCGAACTGCACGCCCAGATGCACCAGCATGGTGGCGTCGCCGCCGTCGTCCAGGATCAGGTTGGGCCCGTCGAATCCCTCCGCAGACCAGTCGAAGATCCGATCGGTGCACGCCCAATACTCCTCGAGCGTCTCGCCCTTCCACGCGAACACCGGAACCCCGGCGGGCGCATCCGGGCTCCCGTGCGGGCCGACGGCGATGGCGGCGGCGGCTTCGTCCTGGGTGGAGAAGATGTTGCAACTGGCCCAGCGCACCTGCGCGCCCAGCGCCACCAGCGTCTCGATCAGCACGGCGGTCTGCACCGTCATGTGCAGCGACCCCGCGATGCGCGCGCCGGCGAGCGGCTGCGACGGACCGAACTCCGCACGCAGGGCCATCAGGCCGGGCATCTCGTTCTCGGCCAGCCGGATCTGATGCCGGCCCGCCGGGGCGAGCGCCAGATCGGCGACGCGGTAATCCAGCACTGCGGGGGCGGTGAGGTCGGTGCTCATCCGCCCATTCTCCCAGACCATTCGGGAAGGCGGACTGGGCTCAGCGCAATGGCGCAGTCAGCGCTGCGCGATGGTCTCGTGCCGAACCACGACCCACCCGCGCGGCATCGACAGCCGATCGGTGTGGATGGCGCACAGGTCGTGCGCGTGCGGGTCACCGCCGGCACCCAGCGGACCGAGGGCGGCCATCTGGTCGGGGTAGTCGTACGTCAAGGTGGAGACCGCCTCTCGGGCGCATCCCACCTTCGAGCAGAGTCTCTGGCGCATCGCACCCACGTTATCCAGCGGCGCAGGGATCAACCGGATGCCGCGCCGCAGCGCCGGTCCCGCGCGCGCGAATCCGGTATCTGGTCGGTCAGCCGGCTGGTGTCGCACACCCCGAGCCGCTCCCCGCTGGGCCCATAAGATGGACGCATGGTATGGCGACGGAGCAAAGAGACGGCCGCACCGGTCCGTCGACCGGCCCGTCACGGCCGCCACGGACGCGAGGGCCGCAGCCCCATCGTGCGTCCGCCGCTTCCCCCGCTGGAAACGCGCGTGGAGCGGTTCGATCTGGCGGTGGGCACCGCCGCCGAGTTCCTCCGCTCGGCATGGCCGGAGCTTCGCGACGTGAGCTTCGAAGTCGGCGACATGCCGCCGGCGGCTGACGATGACGGCATCCCCCGGTGGCGGGTGCTGACCGACGAGAAGCGGATCATCCTCTACCGGCTGCCCATCGAGCGACTGAGCCATCTGCACCGCGACGACGATCTGCACCGGCGGATCATGATCGAGGGCAGCGTCTTCCGCGCGGCCGCCGAATACCTCGACCGCGACCCGTGGGATCTCGGTCCGGAGCGCTTCCGATACTTTTGAGCCGCGCATCGATCAGCGGCTGGGCCACTACTGGAGCACCGGGCCGCCGAAGGCGGCGTAGCCAGATCTCCGCAGCACCGGACCGCGCGTAGCCACGTCCGCGGTGACGTGCCTACGGGTAGACGGTGACCTGCGGCGCCGCGGCATCCGAGGGCCATACCGGGAAACCGGCGAGCGCGCCGTCGCCGGTGAGCGACAGACCGGCCCGGATGCCGGCGCCTCCGGCTTCGAGCAGGTAGACGGTGCGCGCGGAAAGCCGCACCGAGGCGCTCTCACCGGGCGCAACGGTGACCTCCGTGACGAAGCCGCCATCGACCGCCTCCACCGCGGTGGTCACCGGCTCTTCAGTCGGATTGGCCAGGGTCAGCACCGGGGTCGGCCCGGGGGGTGTCGCGAACAGTCCCTCTCCGGTGACCGGCGGTGCCGCGCTGTACCAGGCGAAGTCCGCGCCTTCGCCGAATCCGGTGGTCTGCCACACCGCTGCGACCACCGGCGTGTCCGCCGAGACCTCGACGGTGTACAGACCCGTCGCCAGCCCGCCGAGGTCGACCTCGGTCGGGATGCCCGCCGTGAGCGGGACCGTGGTCGGCGCCGCGTTCGCTGCGGCGGTCCCGACCGCGGACGCGGTGATCACGGCAGTGGTGTCCTGATCCGGTGAGAGCATGCGCACGACGGTCGCGGCATCCGAGGAGCCCTCCGCGTCCGGGTTCTGGGTCACCGTGACCCCGGGCATCACCTGGATGCGGTCCGGCGCCACGGTCGCGCCGACCTGGTCCACGCCACCGGGGACGAGCGTGCGTGTGATGCTCGTCTGCAGCGCCGCCTGCACCGGGGCGCCGGTCGCGGTGACCCGGATGACGGGGCTCTGCTCACCGAGCTGAAGGCCGGCCAGCGGGAGCACCGCCTGGGCGCCGGGACCGACGACCAGCTCACCGGCACCCGCGGGCACCTGGGGACCGCTCGCGCCGAAGACGGTCAGCTGCACGGTCGCGGCGACCGTTCCCGGATTCGCGAGCAGGACGGTGTCCGACGCCCCCGTCGCCGCGGATCCGCCCACGAGCCAGGATTCCATCAGGGCAGGTCGGCACGCGGCCGCGGCGAATCCGCTCAGGTCCTCCGCGACGATCGTGGACGATCCGGATGCCGCCACATCGGTGCGGGTGCCGTCCACCGGCTCGGCCACCACTGCCGTGGCCGGCGCCGATCCGTCCGAAGCGGGCGTGGTGAGCGGACGCGTCGTCGGCACCGGACGCCCCTGCGCCACGCCGCTGATCACCGTCTGCGGCGCCGCCGTCACGATGCGGCCCGCGTCTTCCAGCTCCCGGCCGAGCGCGAGGAGCCCGCCCGGGCAGACGACCACGCTCGCCGACGGCGCCGGCATCGCCGTGATCGCGACCGGTTCGCGGGCCGCGGTCGGCCACGGCAGAGAGACGGCAGTGACCACCGCGATGACGAATCCGATCGCCACCAGGGTGCCCACCAGCAGCCGTGCGCTGGTGCTCGCCCAGCGGAATACACGCCGGTCGCTCATCGACCCTCCTGCCAGTGCGGGCCGACGACCCGAGAGGTGCGCCGAGCCTCGCGGCGCGACGCCGCCGTGGGAACCGCGAGCAGCAGAGCGACGGCGACGGCGGCGAGCTGCGCCAGCGCGATCCCCCGCGCGACCTCATGAACGGATGCCGACGCCTGCGCCCGCGGCTCGGTGGGCTGCGTGACACGCCAGAGCACTCCCTTGGCGGTCTCGCCCACGGAGTCCAGACCGTCGCGCTGGTCGAGGGCGGTGGCCGCTGCGAGGCGGAAGGCGCGTGCGGTGTCCGACTCGGCACCCGGACTCGGCGCCAGCAGCACGAAGCTGATGCCGTGCCCGGCCAGGACGGCGACAGCGTCATCCGTGGTGGAGGTGACCAGGTCCGCGGTCAGGGACGCGATCGCCTCGTCTGCAGCGGTCGCCTTCACGCGCGTCGAGATCATCGTCGCCTGACCGTTCAGCGTCTCGCTCCCACCCCACACGACCCGTGCGGACACTCCCCCGGCGTTCTGCGGCGTCAGGATCATCGTCCCGACATCGGGATCCTCGCGTCCGGCGGCGCTGACGTAGGCCGGCAGCGTGCTCGGGGGACCGTTGCTCAGGAGTGCGGTGCCGCGCGCCATCGCGGAGAGGCTGGGCAGGGCCAGCACCGTCAGCGCGAGCACCACGCCAACCGCCGCCACGTTGCGCGCGGCGGCGAGCCGAGGCGCCAGTCCCACATCGAGTGCGGCCAACGCTCCGCCGAGCACCCCCAGCCAGGCCAGGCTGAGGCCGGCGCCGGGCCACAGCGGCACGGGCAGCGACTGCGCGAAGGCGACCGAGATCCCGACCGCTGCAAAGGCGGTCGCCAGGCCGAGTGCGGCGATCACCAGGAGGGCGACTCCGGCGGCCCAGCGCTGCGTGAGCGGCGCCATGAGCGCAAGGAGCGCGACCGGCGCAGCCAGCAGCGGCACCCACCACGTCGGCCACCCCGGCACGAAGCCGACCCACCCGACGATGTCGGAGGTCGGTATGCCTGCGGCCAGCAGGGCGCGACCGGCGGTGTCCGCGCCCACCTGGCCGCCCAGCCAGGTCAGTCCGGGGTCGGCGAGCAGTCCGAGCGGGTTGCCCACGCGCAGCTGGTGCCACACGATCGGAGCCGCCAGCAGCGCGGCGGGCACGACCAGCCAGATCACCCTGGCGACCCCGCGGCCGCGCCGCAGGATCAGGGTGAGGATGACCGCGGCGAGCCAGATCACGATCAGCGCGGGGACGAGGGACGGTGCCGAGGCGGCGACGGCGGCGAAGACCACGGATGCTGCTCCGGACGCGACCCAGGATCGATGCGCGACGGAACCGGCGTAGAAGAGCCAGGGCAGCAGCAGGTGGGCGATGACCGCGCTGGGGCGGCCCTGCACGAGCGCGGCCAGAAGGGTGGGCGCAAGTGCCCAGATCGCACCGCCGGCGAAGCGCAGCAGCGGCCGGTCCGTCACCCGCGTGGCCGCGAACCACCCACCCAGTGCGGACAGGGGCAGCGCGAGCAGCCACAGCACCACCAGGGCCCGGGAGGGCTCCAGGGGCCAGAGGCTGCCCACGACGGCCAGGACCGCCGCGAACGGATCGGCCGGCCCGATGGTGCCCAGGCCCGAGGCGCGCAGACCGTAAGCGGCGTCGCCCCACAGCCGCGCAGCCGTGGCCGCCAGGGGCTCCAGGCCGCCGCCGCCGAGAACGGGCCACGCCGCAAGAGCGGGGAACGCCCCGATCGAGACCACCACGGCGCCGAGCACCAGCCATGCACCCCCGCCGGTGAAGAACCGGAGTTCTCCCCGCCGGGAGGGGGCCGTCGAATCGGCATCGTCGTCGAGCTGCTCGCGCAGGTCTCGTCGGGTCACCCGCAGGGGCGCCAGCTGTGCCCACGACACCGTGCGCGTGGTGCGGATGCGCGAGCGGGCCCGCGCGACGGCCGGCAGGCTCACAGTCGCCACCGCCGCCGCCCCCCACTCGGGCCAGACCAGAGACGGCCGCTTGCGGACGATCTGCAGAACGGACCGCCACAGCGCGGTCGGCAGGATCGCCAGCCACAGGAACGGCACGGCCGGCGGCGGCGCATAGGCGAGGCGACGATGCAGCTCAGCCGTGCGGGACGCGAACGCGCGGCGCCGGCGCCGCGCGCCGGTCAGCGGTGCCGGGAGCCCCGCGACGCCGTCTCCGGCCACTGCGACCAGAGCGGTCGGCACCAGCAGGACCCGCCCGCCGATGAGCCGTGCCCGCACGCCCAGATCGAGGCCTTCGTCCGCGCCCGCCAGACCGCGATCGATCCCACCGAGTTCGCGCCACACCTCGGTCCGGACCAGAATGCCGCGGATGTCGGCGCCCAGCACGTCCTCGCGCGCGTCGTGCTGACCCTGATCCAGTTCGTGATCGGCCAGGCCGACGCTGCGACCGAACGCCGTCATGCTCACGCCGAGGGAGACGATCTCGGCACGGTCATCCCAGCGCACAAGCTTGGGGGCGGCGAAGGCGACTGACGGCCCGAGCTCGAGAGCGCCGACCAGACGGCTGAGCGCCTCCGGTTCCGGCGCGGTGTCCTGTGCGAGGATCCATACCGCGTCGCCGCTCAACCGCAGCGTCGCCATCGCGGTCGCGGCGGCGAATCCGGTCGACGCGGGTGCGCTGATGACCGATTCGGCTCCGGATGCCGCCGCGACGGCGGTCACGCCGGCATCGTCTCCGCAGACCACGATCGTCAGCGCATCGACCCGTCGGCTCTGCTCCGCGAGGGCGGCGAGGGTGCGACGCAGATGGTGCGCGGCGGGGGTGCGCCCATCGGGGCGCACGACGAGAATGGCGTGGACTCTGGCGGGCATGACGTGGACAGCCTAGGCGCGTGGATCAGCCGCGCCGGGTGTACGCGCCGCTGTCGGCCGGAACCGGCCGTCGTCGCCGTACCGGCGCGGCGACGCGGCCGCGTCAGCTCGCGCGGCGCTTGAGCTTGCGGCGCTCGCGCTCGCTGAGCCCGCCCCAGATGCCGAAGCGCTCGTCGTTCTGCAGCGCATATTCCAGGCACTCGCCCCGGACGTCGCACGTGGTGCAGATCTTCTTCGCGTCTCGCGTGGAGCCGCCCTTCTCAGGGAAGAACGCCTCAGGGTCGGTCTGCGCACACAGTGCGTCTGTCTGCCAGCCCAGCGGGTTTCCGTCCTCACCCTCGAGCGGGCGACGCACCCCCGGCACACCCAGCTGAACAGGATCGACGAACCAATTGTCGGGAACGCCGGAACGGTAACCCGTCATCTCGCTCTCCCACCTTCTCACCCCACGCTGGCTCGCGTGTGTAGTGATAATTACACCGGTGTAGTTCGCTGGGGTCAAGTCGCAGATCGTAAAGCCTCACCTGGCGCTTGAACGTTTACGACGCGCCGTCGGCGTGTCGCGATCGTCCGCGCGGGACCGTGACGCGGCATCATCTCACGTCAGGACCCGCCCGCACCCGCGGATGCCGACCCGGGCAGAGCCAGGAAGAGCTCTCCGTAACCGGAAAGGATCACGTGCTGCTCGTCCGGGGTCACGAGCAGTGCCTGTCCCGGGCGGAGCTCGACCGCCTCGCCCGACCGGTTGCCCCGGACCTCGAGGACTCCCTTCGTGGCGAGTGCGATCGTGGTCCCGGTCACGGGCACGCGGGAGGACCCGTCGGGCGCGACGCTGACGCGCAGCAGCGCGAAATCGGCGACATCCGTCTCGTACCGGGCCGCCCCGCCGCCGAGTCGCTGCGGACGCAGCACCCGGATGGGCCCCGGTGTGGAATCGAGGACGTCGAGCAGTTCGGCGACGTCGATGTGCTTGGCGGTGAGCCCCCCGCGCAGGACGTTGTCGCTGGCCGCCATGACTTCGACGCCGAGTCCCTCCAGATACGCGTGCAGCACACCCGCCGGGATGAACACCGCCTCACCGCGGTGCAGGGTGACCAGGTTCATCAGCATCGCCACCACCACGCCGGGGTCACCGGGATGCCGCGCAGCGAGATCCTTCATGCGTGCCAACTCGGGGCCGAACTCTGCGTCGTCGGTCGTGGCTGCGGCCGCGATGATCGCCTCGACGTCGGGCTGCGCCCGACCGGAGAGCAGCCACCCGAGCGCGTCGCGCAGTGCGGCCGCGGCATCCGGCCCGTTCAGCCTGGCGGCCAGGCCGGCCGCTGCCGGGCCCAGCGCCTGCAACAGCCGACGCGTGGCTGCGATCTCCCGGAGTCCGGCCAGCGCGGTGAAGGTCTCGCTGAGCGCGACGATCAGTTCGGGTTTGTGGTTCTCGTCGCGGTACGTCCGCTCCGCCGCATCCCGGGGCACACCGGCCGCCTCTTCCTTCGCGAAACCCGCGACCGCCTGCGCGCGGGAGGGGTGCGCCTGGATGGACAGCGGGGATGCCGCGGCCAGCAGCTTCAGCAGGTACGGAAGGTGGGCAGGAGCGCCGGTGCGCGCGCCCTCTTCGGCGAGCCAGACACCGAGGGGGCGTCCGTCCGGCACCAGCGCGGGACTTCCCGGGTGATCGCCGAACCACACCTCCGCTTCCGGGCGCCCGGAGGGATCCCGGCCCTCCAGCCCGGCCAGGAGCGTGACGCTGCCCCAGTCGTAGTCGCGGGGGGTGTTCGCAAGGGGCACCAGCATTCCTCCAGCGTAGAGTCGGGCACCGTCATCGCCGCACTGGTCATCGCGCACGAGGGTTGCGGGCCAGGCGCTACCCTGATCAGACGATGGCCGTCTACACGAAGCACCCGGCGTCGACCCCGCCGGCGGCACCGGTCCGCGAGAAGACGGGTCACCTGATGCTCCGCGGCTGGTGCATCTTCGTGCTGTTCATGGCGCTGTCCGGCACGGCGTGGATCAACGCGATCGGCCAGCTGCCGACGGCGGTGGTGACGATCGCCGGCGGGGTGCTCTCACTCGGACTGTGGTTCGCGGTGCGGCCACCGGTGCAGTGGCGCCGCCTGCCCTGGTTCACGATGGCGTACGTGCTGTGGGCCGCGCTGTCGATCATCTGGTCGCAGTGGCGGGAGGCGACCGCGCTCACGCTCCTGCTGCTGGGCATCACGACTCTGCAGGCACTGTTCATCGGGAGTGTGCTGACCTGGCGCGAAGTGATCCGCGCCACCTCCGCCGCGCTGAAGTGGGTCCTCGCGCTGTCACTGATCTTCGAGCTCTGGGTCGCACTGTTCGTCCGCGTGCCCCTGCTGCCCGGTTTCGTCCCTCGCACCGAGCCCGTCGACCCGATCCTGTACTGGTCGCGGAACAACCTGTTCGACGAAGGCCGGATCCAGGGCATCATGGGCAACGCCAATCTGCTCGGACCGGTCGCCCTCCTGGCGATCGTCGTGTTCGCGATCCGCTTCGCCGCCGGCGCGGCCGGCCGCGTTCTGCTGGGCGGGTGGATCGTCTTGGCTGCCTACCTGTTCTATCGGGCGGCATCGGCGACCGCGTACGTGGCCGCGGCGGCTGTGGTGATCGTGCTGGTGACGGTGCTGTTGATGCGCCGCGCGCGCCGCCCCGGCGAGCGCACCCGGTATTACATCGGGTTCGCCGTGGTCGGGCTGGGCGGCGCTGCGGCGTTCTGGCTGCTGCGCGACACGATCTTCGCAGCGCTCGGCCGCAGCACCGACCTGACCGGCCGGGAGATGATCTGGCAGGCGGTGCTGGATCGCGCGATGCAGCGGCCGGTGCTGGGCTGGGGATTCTCCACCCCGTGGATCACGAGCGATCCGGCGTTCGACGGGTGGATCCTCGATCACGGCCAGTCCGTGATGCAGGCTCACAACGTGTGGATCGACGTCTTCTTCCAACTCGGCGCGATCGGCGTCGCCCTGCTCGCCATGGCCTACCTCGCCTACATCTGGCGCTCGTGGTTCTTCGCCGTCGACCGACCCCGATGGGATCTGCGGGCCGACCGGCCGTACTCACCGCTGACCCTGCTGCCCACGCTGGTCGGCGCCATCCTGCTGGTGCAGGGCCTGGCCGAGTCCAGTCCGCTGCTGCTGTGGGGCTGGCTGTTCCTGGTCATGCTCCCGTTCAAGATGAAGCAGTCGCCGCACATCGGCGAAGGCGCCGCCGAGCTGCGCATCGCCATCGAGCGTGGCGAGCTGACCACGCGGGCCTCGTGACCGACCCGGTACGAGGCGCCGGCCCTGCGCGCTGGATCGGACTGCTCGGGTCGGCCGCGCTCGCCCGCGCGTACACGATCGCCGTCCTGGGCGCGGTCTTCTCCTCCTTCGCGATCGAGAAGATCGCCGGACGCGTCACCTACGTCTCGATCATCGTGGGCCTCTGCCTGCTCGGCATCGGCATCCTCGTCTCCCGACGCCGGGAGATCTCGCTCGTGCGTCTCGTGCCGACCACGCTGGTGCTGTTCGTGGCCTGGGCACTGATCAGCGCGTTCTGGAGCCAGAGCCCCTCGACGTCATTGTGGGGCTGGGTCTCCACGGCCGCCCTGGCCTTCCTCGCCGTCACGATCGGTCATGTCCGCGACACGCTGCAGACCGCGCGCGCACTGGGCGACGTCATGCGCGTGCTGCTGTCGATCTCCCTCGGCGTCGAGATACTCGCCGGCGTCATCCTGGACATGCCCTTCCGGTTTCTCGGCATCCAGGGCGACATCGCCCAGCTCGGCCCGATCCAGGGGATCTTCGGCACGCGAAACCTGCTGGGCTTCGCCGCGGTGATCGCCCTGATCACGTTCCTGATCGAGTACCGCACCCAGTCCGTGCGCGTCGGCGTGTCGGTGTACTCCGTCGTGCTCGCCGGCGGCCTCGCTGCCCTCAGCGACTCCCCCACCGTCCTGGTCCTCGCACTCGCCGTGGGCCTGGCCGTGGGTGCGCTGGCCTTGGTGCGGCACGCGAGCCCGGAGCGGCGGTCGGCCCTGCAGTTCGCCTTCGGCGGGCTGGTGGTGGTGGGCGTGATCATCGGCTACGCGGCACGGCATCCGATCATCGCCTTCCTGGGAGCCGGCACCGACTTCTCGATGCGCGTGGACCTGTGGAACACGATGGTCGACTATCTGCGCTCCAAGCCCGTGCAGGGCTGGGGGTGGTTCGGCCCCTGGGATCCCCAGGTGTTCCCGTTCAACGCCATCAACTACGGGCTGCGCACGAGCCATGCGACCGGCCTGAACGCGTACTTCGACGTGCTGCTGCAGCTCGGGTGGGCCGGGCTGCTGCTGTTCACCGCCTTCGTGGGCACCGCCCTGGTGCGGTCGTGGCTGGACGCGAGCGAGCGCCGCTCGGTGATCTACGCGTGGACTCCGCTGCTGCTGATCACCCTGCTGGTGAATTCCATGTTCGAGAGCTTCGCGCTGTTCGGATTCGGCTGGCTCCTGCTCGTGCTCTGCGCGGTGCGCGCCGGTCAATCCCGCTCGTGGCGGGAGCGCATCGATGCGATCGGCGGTGGGCCGGACCTGCCGAGTATCCAGGAAGGTCGGCCTTCCAACGCGTAGCCCGGGGCTCAGTGCCCCGACGCTGAGTCGAAGGACTCAGCCCACGCGAGCGAGTCGCGAATGCCTTCGTCAATGGTCAGCTCTGCCCGCCAGCCGAGCAGATCCGCTGCCCGCTGCACGTCCGCGTACGCGCCCGCGACATCACCGGCGCGGCGGGGCCCGATGCGCACGTCGACGCTGGCCCCGGTGACCCGCTTGAATGCGGCGACGAGTTCCCGGATGGTCGTTCCGGTGCCCCCGCCGACATTGACGGCACGGAAGGCCGCTTTCTCTGTGACGAGGTCAAAGCGCCGAACCGCTTGGACATGCGCGCGCGCGAGGTCCCACACGTGGATGAAGTCCCTCAGTCCCGACCCGTCCCGCGTCGGCCAGTCTGTTCCGGTGATGGTGAAGGTTCCACCGTGCCGATGCGCGGAGATCAACAGGCCCAGCACATGCGACGGGTCGCGCTGGGGAAGACCGCTCCGAGACTGGGGATCCGCGCCGATCGGGTTGAAATATCGAAGCGCGATGGCTCGCAAATCCCCGGCACCCGCACTGTCGGCGAGGATCTGCTCGACCATCGCCTTCGTCCGGGCGTATGGGCTGGCCGGTTGGATCGGCCCTTCCTCGGTCACGGCGCCGCCGTCCTCCGCGTCGTAGACGGAAGCAGAGGAACTGAAGATGACCTTGCCGATGCCGTTGCGTTGCAGGCCGCGGAGCAGCTCGATCGTCTTGGCTACATTCGTGTCGTAGTAGCCCAGCGGATCTATGACCGAGTCGGGGACGACCACCTTTGCCGCACAGTGGATCGCGAACGAAAGGTCAGGGTGATCGGCAGCGATCTGGTCGAGGAGGGAGGCGTCCGCGATATCTCCTCGGTAGAACAACCGACCACGCGTGAAAGCTTCGCGGCCGGTGGAAAGGTCATCCAGAATCACGGGGATGATTCCGGCATCCATGCACGCCGATGCGACCGTGCTGCCGATGAACCCTGCACCCCCGGTGATCAAGACCTTCATCGCACCGCTCGCCCTTCGATTGCAGCACCCACGCAGTTGAGGCTACGGCAGGCGGCGGATCCAGAAGATCCTCATGATCGGAGGGTAGGCTACTCCCGGCCCCACGACTCGGCGCCAGTCGCCGTCTTTTCGGAGTTTTCCACGTGCCTCACGTCCTGCAGAATGTCGTCTTCCCCCTCGATCGCGATCCCGATCTGCTGCCTCTCTACGCGGACCCGGAGACGTGGTCGATCATCGACGACGAGCCGGTTCGCGTGTCGAACCTGGCACACATGGGAAACATCCTGGGGCGCCATCAGGCGCGAATCCTCGCGGGGCGGCGCGTGTCGTTCGGCACCTACTTCAACGCCTTCCCGGCTTCATACTGGCAGCACTGGACCGCGGTGCGACACGTGACGCTGACTGTTCGCACCGAAGGTCCCTGCACCATCTTGATCTACCGGTCCACCGGGTCCGGTGTGAGTCAGCGCCTTGAGACCCGTGAAGCAGACGGCGATGCGACGAACTCGTTCGAACTCCAGCTCGATCAGTTCAGCGACGGCGGTTGGATCTGGTTCGACCTCGTCGCCGACGACAAAGACGTGCTCTTTCAAGGCGCGGAGTGGACCACGGAGCAGGAACCCGCGCGCATGGGCAAAGCGTCCATCGGCATCACGACGTTCAACAAACCGGACTACTGCATCTGGACCCTATTGAACCTCGCGGCAGAGCCTGATGTTCTTGAGGTCGTCGACCGGATCTTCGTTGTTGATCAGGGCGACCGCCGGGTCGATGCGCAGCCGGAGTTCGCAGAGGTCGCCGCCACACTGGGGGATACCCTTCAGGTCATCACGCAGCCGAACCTGGGCGGCTCGGGAGGGTTCTCGCGGGCGATGGCGGAAACGCTGGACCGTCCTGAAAGCGACTTCGTACAGCTCTTGGATGACGACGTCCGCCTCGAGCCCGAGTCGGTGCGACGCTCCATCGTTTTCGGGCGCTACGCGTCCACTCCCACCATTGTCGGCGCACACATGTTCGACCTCCTCGATCGCCCGAAGCTGCATGCCTGGGCCGAGGTGGTGGACGACGAGCCCTTCATGTGGCGGGCGCTCTACCAGGACAAACTTCCTCACGACTTCTCGGCATCCAACCTCCGCCAGACACCCATGCTGCACATGCGTCTCGATGCCGATTACAACGGCTGGTGGATGTGCCTGATACCCGTTGAGGTCATTCGTGCCGTCGGGCTCGCTTTGCCCGCGTTCATCAAATGGGACGACGCGGAGTACTGTTTGCGCGCTCGCGACGCTGGTTTCCCTACCGTGTCGGTGCCCGGTGTTGCGTTGTGGCATGTCTCCTGGGTCGGCAAGGATGACTCAATCGACTGGCAGGCATACTTCCATGCCCGCAACCGGATCGTGGCAGGCCTCTTGCATTCCCCGGTGCCGCGCGGCGGTCGCCTGCTAAAGCACAGCCGACGAGTGGATCTGAAGCATCTGATGATGATGCAGTATTATCCGGTGGCACTGCGCCATCGCGCCCTGCGCGATGTCCTGTCCGGTCCTGAGCATATGCGGGCGAACCTGGCCACCGCCATGCCCGCAGCCCGCGACCTCGCAAAGAAGTTTCCCGAGACGCGGGTACACAAGGACACCGGGGTCCCGCTCAGATCTCGACGCGGTCGCCAAGTCTTCAAGCGGGCCTCTCTGCATGAACTCGACAATCCCACAGGCCTCAAGCTGCGTTGGTTCACGGCTGTGACGCTGGTCTCGCACTGGTTCCACGCCCCCAGGCCGGAGAACGTCAGCCAGCCGGAGGTCGAATTCGGCAAGCTCGACGCGCAATGGTGGCGCCTGCCGCTCTACGACTCCGCCTTGGTCAGCGCTGCGGACGGGTCGGGCCAGAACAAGTACGTGCGCAACCGGGCAAACTATCGACGCATGCTCCTCGATAGCGTCCGCCTGCATCGCCGACTCCGCAGGGAGTGGCCTGCGTTGTCGCAGCGCTACCGCCGCGCCCAGACAGAGATGACATCGCTGGCGGAGTGGCGCCGTACGTTCGGGGAAAGCTCGTGATCGTATCCCCTTCGCGCCACGAGGGTCTCGAGACGGAACCGGCGTTCGATCCGGCATCGGCCACGATCGCGATCGTCACGTACAACCGCTCGGGACTGCTGACGAGGCTGCTGGAGAGCATCACGCGCATGGACCCGAAGCCCGGGCACGTCGTCATCATCGACAACGCGTCCGTGGACGACACCACGCTGGTCGTGGAGTCCTTCCGGGAGCGTCTCGGGTCGGAGCTGGTCTACCGGCGGCTGGAGACGAACACCGGCGGCTCGGGTGGTTTCAGCGAGGGGATGCGCGTCGCGTACGAGCTCGGCTCCACCTGGATGTGGCTCATGGACGACGACGTCGAGGTGCTGCCCGACGGCCTGGCCCGGATGGGATCCTGGGCGCCGCGGTTCAAGAGCATCCAAGGGCGCCGCTACGACTACGACGGCAGCGAGTTCTACTGGCAGTACCGGGTTGCCGAGCCGCTGGGCATCCCGATCCCGTTCGCCCCGGCCGGCTTCGACGAGACCGGCTTCAAGGAGATGAACTCCGGCTGCTTCGAGGGGATGTTCATCCACCGCGACATCGTGCAGCAGATCGGCCTGCCCGATCCTCGCTTCTTCATCTACTGGGACGACCAGATGTACGGCTGGCTCGCCTCGCGCAAGACCACCTCGGTGATCGTGAACGAGTTCGTGCTGCGGCGGACGCGCGAGATCAAGCAGTGGGACATGGGCATCCGCCACATGAACGCAAGCAGCAATGCGTATCGGTACTACATCATGCGCAACCGCGGCCACATGAAGAACTACTACCGTTCGCTGGGTGTCTACAACCCGATGCTGTTCGGTGCCGGGACGGCGCTCACGTTCGTCAAGGAGCTCATCCGGCTCTTCGCCGTCGAGCACACGGTCCGCGGCACGAGCAACCTGTTCCGCGGCATTCGGGACGGTCGCCGGATCGCCCGGGATTCCTCCTGGCAGCCGATGCCGCCGCTTGAGGCCACCGCCCGCTGACGGCGGCCCGGACTGCTCTGCTCCGCCGGGCTCCGGTCCCGCGTTGCCGGCCGAGCCGTCCGGTCAGCCCCCGTTGTAGTCGGCGTTGTAACGGTCCAGCACTTCGCCAATCGGGGCATCCAGTGCGAGCGCGCCCCTGTCCAGATACAGGCCCCGGGTGCAGAAGCGCCGCAGATCCCGCTCATTGTGGCTGACGAAGAACAGCGTCCTGCCTTCGGCCAGAAGCTCGTCGATGCGCCGGTAGCATTTCTCGCGGAAGGCCTTGTCGCCGACGGCCAGCACCTCGTCGACGAGCAGGATCGGCTCCTCGAGCTGGGAGACGACGGAGAAGGCCAGACGCACCTTCATGCCGTTCGACAGGTGCTTGTAGGGCGTGTCGATGGAGTCGCGCAACTCCGCGAAATCGATGATTCCGTCGAACCGCCGCGCCACCTCGGCCCGTGACATCCCATGCAGGCCGGCGGTCAGGCGGACGTTCTCGCGCACGGTCAGATCGCCCACGAACCCCCCGGTGATCTCGATCAGCGGGGCGACGCCGCCGTGCACCGTCACCGCCCCCTCGTCGGGCAGCAGCACGCCGGCCACGAGCTTGAGCAGCGTCGACTTGCCCTGTCCGTTGCGCCCGACCACTCCGATCGACTCCCCCGGCCGCACGTCGAAGGACACGTTCCGCAGCGCCCAGAACTCGCCCGGCTTCGACCGGCGCGACGAATCCGCGAACAGATCCTTGAAGCTCCGCCGCCCTCTGCGGTTGCGACGGAACCGGACGCCCAGGTCGCGCACCTCGATCGCCAGTCCGGTCATCACAGCTCCTTCAGCACGGGACGCTCCAGGCTACGGAACACCAGGATGCCGAGGCAGAGGAAGACCACGCTCATCACGGCGGCGAGCACGACGCTGAAGGTGTCCCATTGATCCGGAAAGAATCCGACGCGGTACAGCGTGAAGATGCCCGCGAGCGGGTTGAAGGCGGCGATCTCGGAGAACGGTGCGGGCAGGTCCGAGACACCGTAGATGACCGGCGACGCGTAGAACAGCGCGCGCAGGATGAGTCGGGTGGTGCGCTCCAGGTCGGCGTAGAGCACGCACAGCGGCGCGACGAGAAGACCCAGCCCGACCAGCAGGATCCCCTGCAGCAGCACCGCCAGCGGGAACCACAGCAAGCCCCAGCCCACGGTCGCGCCGGCGAAGACGGCGAACAGGACCAGAACCGGGATGGACAGCAGATACTCGATGCCCTTGCTCAGCACGATGCGGTTCACCCAGATCGTCCGCGGGATCGCGGTGGAGCGCACCAGCCGCGCGTCCTTGTTGAAGGCGCGGGTGAAATCGGACACCGACGAGTTGAACCACATCCACGGCAGCAGCGCCGACATCAGGAACACGATGTACGGCTCCTCCCCGACGCCGCGGCCGAAGACCTGCGTGAAGACGAACCAGTAGATCAGGCTCATCACGAGCGGGTCCAGGACGGACCACAGGTAGCCGAGCGCGCTCGTGGCGTAGCGGACGCGGAGGTCCCGCGCGGAGAGCAGCCACAACGCGTGGAGGTAGCGCCTCGGCGAGCCGGGAGCGCCGACGGCGGCTGTGGTCACGGAGTCGAGTCTATGGGGGTGGCGTCACGCGAGCTGGTTGTGCCACATCGACAGCGCCGAGCCGATCGCCATGTGCATGTCGAGGTACTGGTAGGTGCCCAGACGGCCGCCGAAGTAGACGTCCTTCTCGCCCTTGGCGAGCTCCCGGTAGGCCAGCAGGCCCGCGCGGTCCTCGGCGGTGCTCACCGGGTAGTACGGCTCGTCGTCGCGCGTGGCGAAGCGGGAGAACTCGCGCATGATGACGGTCTGGTCGGCCGGGTAGCGGTCAGCGCGCTCGGGATGGAAGTGCTTGAACTCGTGGATGCGCGTATACGGGATGTCCGCGTCGGCGTAGTTCATCACGGGCGTGCCCTGGAAGTCGCCGACGCTGAGGACCTCCTCCTCGAAGTCGAGGGTGCGCCAGGACAGGGCGCCCGCGGCATCGTCGAAGTACCGGTCGATCGGCCCGGTGTAGACGATCGGGACCTGTCCGACGGTGGCCGCCTTGTTCAGCGGCTGCTGCTCGTCGAAGAAGTCGACTCCGAGCTTCACCTCGATATTGGGGTGATCGGCCATCCGCTCGATCCACGCCGTGTATCCGTCGGTGGGCAGACCCTCCCACGTGTCGTTGAAGTAGCGGTTGTCGTAGTTGTACCGCACCGGCAGTCGGCTGATCACCTCGGCAGGCAGGTTCTTCGGGTCGGTCTGCCACTGCTTGGCGGTGTAATCGCGGATGAACGCCTCGTACAGGGGGCGACCGATCAGCGCGATGCCCTTCTCCTCGAGGTTCGCGGCATCCTTCACATCGAACTCAGCCGACAGCTCGCGGAGGACCGCGCGGGCCTCGTCCGGAGAGTACGCGGCCTGGAAGAACTGGTTGATCGTGCCGAGGTTGATCGGCAGGGGGTACACCACGCCCTTGTGGTTCGTGTACACGCGGTGGACGTAATTCGTGAACGTCGTGAACCGGCTCACGTACTCCCACACGCTCGGGTTGGAGGTGTGGAACAGGTGTGCCCCGTAACGGTGCACCTCGATGCCGGTCTGGGGCTCGTTCTCGCTGTAGGCGTTGCCGCCGATGTGATGACGGCGGTCGATGACGGTCACCTTGCGACCGTCGGATGCCGCGCGTTCGGCGATGGTGAGACCGAAGAAGCCGGAGCCGACGACGAGAAGATCCATGTGTGCGCCCTCTTGGTTCGCGGTCGCCGCAGACACGGCGGCGCGGCGGGCCGATCGCACCGCCGCACCGCCAGTCTATCCAGCGACTCTGACGAGTGTCGGAGCTACTCGGCGACCGTGATCGGCCATTCCATGGGATTGGTCTGCAGTCGAACCATCGTTCCCCCCCAGTTGATCGCGGGCACGACCGGCTCCGATTGCCAGACAACCGCTCCGGTGGCCAGGTCGTACGCCGTAACTGGGCCCGTGTACGGCGATTGCGTGAAGAGCCGCTCGGAGTCATACCCGATCGGTACCGTCTCGCCCACCGACAACGTCGTGACGGTCCCGCCTGCGCCGAAGACGTTGTACCGGCCGTCGGCCGTCCGCTCGGCCGGTCGTCCGGCCAGCACCATGGCGACGGAATCGGCGGTCAGGGAGCCCAAAGACTCGACAAAAGTCGCCGAACGATCGAACGCGAGCAGTTCGCGATCGATCGTGACGACGACGTATCCGTCGCGAACCGACATCAGCATGCCGTGCTGGGTCGGTCCGCACGCCTGTCCGGTGCGCGGATCGATCGGGGTGAGGGAGGAGTCGTCGCCGGTGGCGAAGAGTATCCCGCCAGCTTGCCAGGCTCCCCCGTCTTCGAGGTGGACGGGCGCCACCGACCATCCGAGCGATGCGCCGGATTCGAATGCGCGGGCGACCCCGTCTACGAAGACCACCTCACCCGCGGTCACGGCCTTCTCGCCAGGGACCTGCCACACCGGAGCGCCCAGATCCTGCGGACGAACTGCGGTGACCACGCCGCCTTCGGAGTAGACGATCAAGTCACGCTGAGCTACGAACGAGCCCTCCCTCTCGCCCAGCTCCCACGCGAATTCGGTGGAGGCGGCGAACTCCGCCGTCGAGAGCACCCGGCCGCTGTCCAGCGATCGCACGGTGATCTCCGTGCGATCGGCATCCGACCGCCAGAAGAACACGACCTCATGTTCTGCCAGGTCCGGCCGTGCGCTGATGAATGTAGAACCGCCCTGCACATCGACGGGCAGATCGACCCGCCAGCGCTCTGTCCCGGCGGGCATCTCGAGCATTCGGTATGCGTAGTTCGGCTCCGGCAGATCAGACGGGGTGCGGACCATCACGCGTCCTGGAGCGACATTGGTGCCGTAGGGAAAGCCGCTCAGTCCCCATCCATAAGCCGACGAGTGCATCGCAAGCGCGGTCTTCTGAACGAAACCCGCGTATTCGGGCAGATCGTTCATCTTCGCGGGGTCGGTCCACGAGAATTCCATGTCGCGTACGCATGAGCCGTACGAGGGGACAGGTGGCTCAGCCGCTGGTGCCTGCGTCGGGCGATCAATGAGCGCCGCCGAAGGTGATGGGGTAGCGGCGGGCGTCGACGAGCTCCTCGGCGCGGACCCATTAGCGACCGCGATACCGACGCTGGCACCCGCGATCAAGATCGCGGCTGTCAGCCCTACGACCGTCCAGGGCAGCCACTTCGTCACCGCCCCGGTGGTGTCGCCGATCGCTCGATCCGACTCGTCTCGAGGAACCTCCTCATTACTGCCCTGCATTGTCACCGGAACTCCTTTTCCGGATACCGTAAGGCGTCCGGGAGCCCGGGGGAATGCCGCCGCAATCACGATCGCGCAAACGCTTCGCGATCATAATTCCCGCGGCGGAATACACCAGGGCCGTAGCCCTCTCCCAGCGAGTCCACGGATCCACTAGCCTACGCTGAGACGGCTATGACTCTCGAGATCTTCGTGCCCTTCTGGGGCGACCCGGCGCTGTTGTACGAGACCGTCGATTCGGTGCGCGCCCAGCGCAACCCGGACTGGCGGCTCACCGTCATCGACGACTGCTACCCGGACGAGCGGGTGCCCGCCTACTTCGCGGAACTGGACGATGCCCGCGTCTCATATACGCGGAACGACGTGAACCTCGGCATCACGGAGAACTATCGGGAGGCGATCAGGCGGGCGACGACGGAGTACATCGCGATACTCGGCTGCGATGATCTGCTGCATCCGAACTATGTCGATGTGGTCACCCGCACAATGACGAAGGTGCCGCACGCGGACGTCATCCAGCCGGGGGTGCGGGTGATCGACGAGCACGGCACGATCGTCAACCCTCTCGCGGATCGTGTGAAGCAGGGTGTCCTTGCGCCGCGCGGCGGGGACGGAACGGCCGTACTGACTGGGGAGCGGATGGCGACCAGCCTGATCCGCGGCGACTGGCTCTACTGGCCTTCTCTCACCTTCCGCACTGAGACCCTTCAGCGCATCGACTTTCGCGAAGGACTGCCGATCATCCAGGACCTCGCCCTCCTGATGGACATCGCCTTCGACGGCGGCACGCTCGCGTACAACCCGACACTGGCCTTCTCGTATCGCAGACACGGCGGCAGCGCCTCGCAGAAGACGCTGCTGGACGGGCGGCGGTTCCGAGACGAGCGCAGGTACTACGCCGAGGCCCGGCGGGTCGCGGAGGCCCACGGCTGGAGTCGCACGGCGTGTACGGCCCGCGCACGCGTGATGTCCCGACTGCATGCGATCACCGAGCTGCCCAAAGTCCTCCGAGGCGGAAACCGCACCGGGATAGAATCGACCCTGGCGCACATCGTCGCCCTCTGACCCGGCTCGCGGGTCCCCATCCCAGGAGTCACCCGCATGTCCGATCATGTGCTCATCACGGGCGGAGCCGGCTTCATCGGCACTCGCCTGGCCCGCCGCTTCGTCGAGGCCGGGTCCACGGTCACGGTGCTCGATGCGCTGATCCCGCAGGTGCACGGGAACGACCCGGCGACCACATCGACACTGCTGCGGTCCCTTGACGGGGTCGCGACCGTGATCCGCGGAACGGTCACTTCCACGGAGGATCTGCGCAGCGCGATCGCCGGTGCGACGGTCGTCGTGCACCTGGCGGCCGAGACCGGCACCGGCCAGTCGATGTACGAGATCGACCGGTACACCGAGACCAACGTCGGCGGGACCGCCAAGCTGCTCGACCTGCTCGCGAACGAGCCGCACACCGTGCGGCGGATACTGATCGCGTCGTCACGCTCCATCTACGGCGAGGGCGCGTACCGCGCGCCGGACGGGACCATCGTCTACCCCTCGCATCGCACCGACGCCGACATGGCGGCCGGAGACTTCGACGTGCATATCCCGGGGGTCGGGCCGCTCAGCGTTATCCCGACGGACGAGAACGCGAAACTGCACCCGTCGTCGGTGTACGGCATCACCAAGCAGATGCAGGAGTCGCTGATCCTCACCGTGGCGCCGACTATCGGCATCCAACCGGTGTCGCTGCGCTATCAGAACGTGTACGGACCCGGGCAGTCCCTCAAGAACCCGTACACCGGCATCCTGTCGATCTTCTCGACCCTGGTCCGCTCCGGCAAAGAGATCAACATCTTCGAGGACGGACTGGAGAGCCGCGACTTCGTCTACATCGATGACGTCGTCGAAGCCACCTTCCGGGCGGCGACGCACCCGGATGCCGCGGGTGGAGTCTTCAACGTGGGCTCAGGCACCGCCACCACGGTGCTCGAGGTCGTCGACGCGCTCTTCGCCGCCTTCGGCGCACGCGTGCCCACCCGGGTGTCGGGCAACTACCGCCTCGGCGATATCCGCCACAACATCGCGGACACGACCCGGTTGCGCGAGGTCCTGGGCTACACCCCCGCCGTGGATTTCCGCGAAGGAGTCGCCCGCTTCGTGGACTGGGTACTCACCGAACCGATCGAGGATGACAGCTACCAGCGCTCCCTCGACGAGATGGCCTCACGGAACCTGCTGAAGTGACGCTGCCGGCAGCGCTGCGCGGCACGCCGTACCCCTACCGCAGGAACAGCCTCAACCTCTTCCGCCTGATCCTCGCCGCCCTGGTGCTGTTCGCGCACAGCTGGTACATCGCAGGGCAGGGCACCGGCCCCTCCATCCAGGGGGAGAACCTGGGGGGCTGGGCGGTCGGCGGGTTCTTCGTGCTGAGCGGCTTCCTGATCACCCGCAGCCGCCTGCGGACCTCGCCCGGAGAGTACCTGCTGCACCGTGTCGCGCGCATCTATCCCGCGTTCGTGGTGGTGCTCATGGTGACGGCGTTCCTGTTCGCGCCGATCGCGCTCCTGATCGAGCAGGGCTCGTTGGCCGGGTTCCTCACCACGCCCATCACGCCGTTCCAGTACGTCTGGGGCAACCTCGCCCTGTACATCGACCACTACAGCATCGGGGCCACGCTGCAGGGCGTTCCGTACCCGGGAGCGTGGAACGGCTCCCTGTGGACGCTCTTCTATGAATTCCTCTGCTATCTCGTGGTCTGGGTGCTCGGGTTCGTCGCGCTGTTCCGGCGGTCGCCGGTCCTCATCGGCGTCCTCTGGCTCTTGAGCGTCGCGATGTACGCCTTCATCGGCGGAGCACAGCGTGTCGGCCTGGACGTCAGCTTCGAGCTGTTCGCCCGGCTCCTGCCGTTCTTCCTCGGCGGCTCGCTCATGTTCTTCCTCATCGAGAAGTGGGGGGTCAACCGCATCCTGGGCATCGCGGCGCTCGTCGCCGCCGTGCTGCTGATCTGGGTGATCCCGCGGTGGGGCGGGCAGGCCTCCGCGCCGCTGCTGGCCTACGGACTGCTCTCGCTGTCGACGTGGGTGCCGCAGCCGGCGTGGATCGCGCGCAACGACGTCTCCTACGGGTTCTACATCTACGCGTGGCCAGTCCAGCAGCTCGTCGTGCTGGTCGGCGGTGCCGCGCTCGGCATGCCCCTCTACATCCTGATCACCGTCATCGTCACCTTCGCGCTGGCCTGGCTCAGCTGGGTGCTGATCGAGCGACCGGCGATGCTGCGGGTCCGGCCGCACGGCGGTCACCTGCGGCCGGAACCCGTCGGTCCCCCGGGCGATATCCAGCAGGCGTGAGGCTCAGCCCAGCGTGCGGCGACGCCGCAGCGCCTCGCGCCAGGCGCGCACCAGCATCCAGCGGGAACCGAGGGCGCGCCGCACCCCGCGCGGGCGCGGCGAGGACGCATTGGCCGCGTGGACGCGCCGCCGCACGGTGGCCGGCTCGACGTGGCGCAGGTGGCCGGTCGCGTTCGCGACGGTCGCGATCCACAGGTCGTGCGATTCGGTCAAGAAGGCGGGGAACGGCGTGATCGCGGCCAGCATGTCCCGCCGCACCGCCATGGCGCACCCGAAGTACGGTGCCACTCCTGCGAGGATGCGAAGCTCATTGCGCACCCGCTGCCGCGAGGTCGCCTCGCGCAGCAGCCAGGGTCGCCCCGACAGCGGCGAGCGCAGCGGCTCCCCCGTTCCGAGCAGCTCCAGATTGGATGCCGCGACCCCGGCCGCCTGCGCTGCCGAGACGAGCATCGTCCGCCGGCCGGCGACCCACTCGTCGTCCTGATCGGCGAGCAGGATCACCTCGCCCTGCGCGGCGAGCAGGGCCGTCTCGAACGTGCGCACGTACCCCCGGTTCGCGGGCTGACGGATGACGCGCACCCGGGCGTCGCCGACGGCCTCCACCACGGCGACCGTGTCATCGGTGCTCGCGTCGTCCACGACCACGACCTCGTCGCCCGCAAGCAGCTCGGCGAGGATGGAACGGAGCTGGTGCTCGACATAGGCGGACCCGTTGTACGTCGCCATGCAGACGCTGACGAACACGGGCTCACTCACGGGGCCTGGCCGCCCTTCGACGCGTCAAAGCGGGCTCCGGCACTAAACTGGCTTCCGATGCGGTCGCTCATGCTCAGGCTCGCGGGTTTCACGGGGGCACCGATCCTCTCGGCGCTCGCTCCCTTCATCATACTTCCCGTGATTTCGCGCGTCGTCGGCGCCGACGGATGGGCGAACTTCTCGGCGGGTCAGTCGATCGGCATCCTCGGCATGGTCGGTGTGCTGTTCGGGTGGGGCGTCGTCGGACCCGTGCGGGTGGCGCGGACCAGCTCGGTGCAGGAGCGTGCGGTCATCCTTCACGAGAGCATCCGCTCCCGGCTGGTCACCTCGGTGATCGCCGTTCCCGCCGCAGCGCTTGCGACCTTCGTGATCTCCGGCCCCTCGTACCGGCTGGAGTCCGTCGCGGTGGCGGTCGCGATGACGATCGGGGGCTTCACGCCCGCATGGTTCTGCATCGGCCAGGGCAACCCGCGGGCGCTCATGCTGTTCGACGCACTGCCCAAGCTCGCTGCCTCGGCCATCTCCCTGCCCGTCGTCGGGTTGACCGGTCAGGTGCTGTGGTATCCGATCCTGCTGCTGGCGTTCTCCGTTCCGGCGTTCGCGACGCACGCGCGGATCACGGCCCACGGTGGGATGCGGGGCGACGTGCGATCCCGCGGCCTGTTGACCGTCTTGCGCACGCTGGTGCCCACCGCCGCCATCGACGCGACCGGGAACGCCTACGGCTCCACAGCGATCCCCATCGCGACAGCCGGCCTGAACGCCGCCGAGGCAAGCTCTTTTGCCTCCGCCGATCGCACGTACCGCATCGCCGTCATGGCCGTGATCGCCTTCGGCAACGCCTTCCAGGCGTGGGTTCTGGACCCGGCAGCGTCGGACCGCCACCGTCGTCATCGCCTTGCGATCGTCTCGCACGTGGCACTGGGACTGTTGGGAGGGCTTGCCATCGGCCTGCTCGGGCCGTGGGCGACCGGGTTGTTGTTCGGGGCGAGTGTCGCAGCCGCGCCGCTGCCGAGTGCGCTCTTCGGAGTGGCCTTCTTCTTCCTGTCCTCGACGACCCCGCTGATCCGCAACGTCCTGATCCCTGCCCACCGTTACCGCCTGGTCTTCGCCGCCACCCTGGCGGCCGCGATCGTGGGTATCGTCACGATGGTCACCGGCTCGACGCTGGGCTCGGCGGGACTTGTCGCGCTCGGCGTTGCCGCCTCGGAGGCGACGGCGTTCGCCGTGCTGCTGATACCGGCCGTCCGCTCGCTGCGGCTCGCCCGGCGCGATGATGTCACTCCGCCGGCGGAGCAGCCCAGCTGATCGTCGACGCCAGCTCGGCAAGACCACTCGGCATCCGCCCCATCCGCCGTCGGCGGGCGTCGCGCGCAGCGGAGAGGTACAGTCGCCACAGCGCGCGGCGGGGCCGTGCCAGCAGCAGTGCGTTGCCGTAGTGAAGCGCTTCCAGCAGCGTGTCCCGAGCCACCCAGCCGAACTGCGCGCGCCAGAACTCGCGGTTGACGACGAGGCGGTTCCGCACCCGGTAGTAGTACCGGAACGGATTGCTCAGCGTCACGACAGGCGGAATCCCGGGAAGCCGGACGATGCGACCGAGCATCCGTCGCTCGTACTGACGACCCAGGGCGTGCGCGAGCGTGAGACCCGGAGCGGCGATCGTGGGAAGGCCTGCTGCTGCGCACCGCAGCTCGAATTCCGTGTCCACCAGATCGATGAACAGGTCCTCCCGCATGAGGCCGACCGTCTCGAGCAATTCTCGATCCAGCAGCATGCCGGACTGGATGGCGTGCCGGGCCACCAGAGTGCCGTCGTGTTCGACGGAGTGCACTTGGCGCACGTCGGCGAAGTACTCGGGGACCACCGGGCCATGCCTCCGCCCGGTCCGGCGAACAGCATCCCGCGCTGTCAGCAGGGCGCGGACAAAGCCGGCCTGCACGACGGAGTCCTGATCGAACGTCACGACGGCTCGCGCGCCCTGGTCCAGCGCGGCGCGGATGCCGGCGTTCAGCGCGACGGCGATGCCGCTGTTGTCACGGAGCCGGACGACTCGGCTGCCCGCGCTCTGCGCCGCTTCCAGAACCGGCGCCGCTTCCGGACCGCTGCCGTCGTCGACGACGACGATCTGGTCGACCTGGTCGCTCAGCGCAGTGAGGGCGCGCAGCAGTCCGGCCTCGGGGCGATACGACGTGACGACCGCCCACACTCCGTCTGCGGTCACGCGCCGGTTCCGCCCGGACCGGGACGGTGGGCGGTCCGCTCCAGATCCGCCACACGATCGTGCAGCGCGGCGATCTCCGTTCGCGCGATGGCTGCCTCCTCCGCTACCCGCCGGATCTCGTCCTCCGCCTGGGACAGCTCCCACGACAGGTGCAGCGTCACACCCAGCAGCAGCACGATCGCGAGCGAGAACAGGAGGTTGGCGGGAACCTGGACGCCGAGAGTCTCGGTGAGCCGGAGCAGCAACTGAGGGAACACGCCCAGAACCAGGACCGCGAGGCCGATGATCAGCCACATCACGGCGTACTTCTCGCGCAGTTTGCGTGCGAGAAGCATCCACACCACGATCACCAGGATCAGCAGAGCCAGCGCGATGCTGAAGACGACGATCATGCCGGCGTCTCCTGCAGCGCCGCGGGCCGCGCCGGCCGCGCTCGGCGCATCACCGCGAGGCTCAGGGCGAAGACGGCGCGCAGAAGGTACATCGTGGCTCCGATCGTGCCCTGCGTGGAGGTCCCGTGCATGCGTGGTCGCATCGCCACCGGAACCTGGGTGACGGTCAGTCCCGCGTGGCAGGCCGCGACCAGCGAGTCCAGGGTGTCCCCGAAGTATTCGGCCGGGTAGTAGCGCACGTACTGCGCGATCGCGCGCGGCCCGGCCGCCCGGAACCCGCTGGTCGCGTCCGTGAGCCGTGTCCGCGCCACGCGGGAGAGCACCTTGGCGAGGAAGATCATGGCCCATCGTCGTGGTCCGCGCACCTGGTAGTCGCCCACGTCCGCGAAGCGGGCCCCGATGGAGATGTCAGCGACCTCGAGGCCGGCAAGCACCCTGCCGATGTCCGCAGGATTGTGCTGGCCGTCGGCATCCACCTGGATGGCCCGCTGGTAGCCATGCCGCTGGGCGTATGTGAAGCCCGTGCGCATCGCGCCCCCCACACCCAGGTTGAACGGCATCGAGATGACGGTGGCTCCGGCCGCGCGCGCGAGCTCGGCGGTGTCGTCGGTCGATCCGTCGTCCACGACCGCGACATCGTACTGCGGGCTCGCCGCGCGGATCTCGCGCACCGTGTGGCCGACGTTCCGGGCTTCGTTCCAGGCAGGCACGATGATCAGCACGCGATCGGGCGATTCGGTCATGGTCCCGTCATTCTACCGACGGCGCAGGAAGGCTCTTTGATCTGCGGTGCATCAGAATCCACAGCCGGTAACCGCATACAGGCGCGCATCGCCTTCATGGTCAACCAGTCGCACCGCACCCGAATCCGCAAGATCCTGCAAGCCCGGAAACACGTGCTCGCCGGGGTGAACCTCAGGGCCAGGAAAGTCCAGGACGAAGCCGACGCCGAGGTCATCGATCGCACGGCACGTGGCGCCATCGGGTGTCGCGCTGGACAGCCCCTCGTTCACGGCGCGGAGCTCGGCGCTGATCTCCATGAGTGTGTGAGGCATCAGCACTGGACGGTCCGCGAGCGCGTAGGCCAATGACGCCCCCGTCCATGGGCTGCCTGCGACCGCAACCCCCGCGGGGACATGCTCATCGAGCCGCGAGAGAAGCTCCGCTTCGTCCGAGCTGAGGAGAGGGGAATCCGGGCCCATGATGAACACACTCCCCGTCCACTGTTCCGCGACCCACACGGGGGACAGCGATGAAACCTGGAGTCCGAGTACGGCCAGCGCGGTCGCTGCGATCCCGACGGCGCCCTTGAGCCCGCGGGGCAGTGTGCGTGACAGCTTGTTCACCCGTCTGCGCCGCCCCAGCCAGCTCCACGTGCAGGCGGCGCCGTAGGCACCGAGGGGCACCAGCACGAACGGCAGAAGGGCCGCGACACGGGGCAAGTTGTTGTACCAGCCGCCCGTGAGTGCGTCACGCAGCGCAGGCAGCGGCAGTGCCGCAACCGCCAGGTAGAGGATTGCGACGACCACGTACATCCCGAGCGCGATCAGTCCCGGGGCCGAGCGCGCGATGATCGCCCAGACGACGCCGGCTGCGACCGCCACAGCCGCAAGCAGGGCGGGCGTGTGGTACCACGCGGATATCGTCAGCACGTCCCACACGGCGTCGAGCATGCTCATCTGCGGCGGCCACCCCCGCGCCTCCAGCGGGGGTCTGAGCGTGTCCAGAAGCACGGCGCCGATAACGAGGTAGACCGCGAACGAGACGACCACGACCCAGCGCATCAGCGTGCTTTTCGCGCTGCGGAGTCTGCGCACTGCGAATGCCACGGCCATGGGAGCGGTCAGCGCAAGCCACGCGACGATGGCGCCCGGGTGCGCGAGCGCCAGGCCGGCGAGACAGCCGAGAACTGCCACGGTCCACCACAACTGTCCGGGCGCTGTCCGTCTGCCGCCGACCAGGCCGAGCGCTTTCAGAGTCGCGGCGAGGGCGGCCGGAAGCAGCGCGAGCCCCAGTTGGTAGGGATACAGCACTCCGTAGTCCATCAACAGGATCGGGAACACCGGGAGTGAGGCAGCGAGCACGCCGGTGGACACGGCAAGGACGTGGGAGCGACCGAAGAGCGTGCGCGCGAGCAGCAGGACACCGAGGGGCCACAGGACGGCTGAGATGACCACGGTCACCCCGTTCACCGCAACCGGGATTGCCACGCCGGAGATCTGGACGACCAGCGCGACGAGCGCGTGCCACCCTGCGGGGTAGAACGCCAATCCACCGTCGGGGTTGGTCATGTGCCCCAACCACAGCGAGGATGCGTTGCCCGTGTCCAGCACGAAACGGATTCCATTGAGATGGAAGATGTTGTCGAATGTCTGCGAGATGTTCTCGGGGCTGCCCACGATCACCGCGACTCGGTACGTGAGCAGGGCTGCTGCAACGACTACGGCCAGGAGCAGCCAGGCGTCGAAGGGGCGCCGCGGTGCGCGCGCGGGTTCCCAGCGACGCGTCGCATAACGGACCGCGAAGAGCGCTCCCCCGAGAACGATGGCCACGAGCAGCACGGGCAGCACGGACCAACGTAGGCCGATCCAGGGGGCGACCACGGCGGCGAGGCCGACCACGGTGACCGCGAACGCCGGCGCGATCGCAATGGCGGCGAATCCGCGCAGACCGATGATCCTGGCGAGCGGAAGTCCGATGACACCCAGAAGAAGAAGGGTGGCCACTGCCGCCCAGATGAATTCGAACCACTGCACGGATGGATGACCTTTCAGAGACCGCACAGGACTCGGCGGACGATTCAGGATACCGATGGCGCCGCTGGGAAAAGCGTGAGCCGATGCCTGTGACACCATGGGATGGTGAAAGGCATCATTCTGGCGGGTGGTTCGGGGACGCGGTTGCATCCGATCACGTTGGGGATCTCCAAGCAGCTGATTCCGGTGTACGACAAGCCGATGGTGTACTACCCGCTGTCGACGTTGATGCTGGCCGGGATCCGAGACATCCTGATCATCACGACCCCGCATGATGCGGAGCAGTTCGAGCGGCTGCTCGGGGATGGGTCGCAGTTCGGGGTGAACCTGACGTTCGCGCGGCAGCCGTCCCCGGATGGGCTGGCGCAGGCGTTCACGATCGGCGCGGATTTCATCGGCACCGACAAGGTCGCCCTGGTCCTGGGCGACAACCTGCTGTACGGGCCGGGGCTGGGCACGCAGCTGAAGCGGTACTCGGATGTGGAGGGCGGGGCGATCTTCGCGTACTGGGTCGCCGACCCGACCGCGTACGGCGTCGTGGAATTCGACGCCGCCGGGACCGCGGTCTCGCTGGAGGAGAAGCCCGCCCGTCCCAAGAGCAGCTACGCCGTGCCGGGCCTGTACTTCTATGACAACGACGTCATCGGCATCGCCCGCAACCTTGCCCCCTCCCCGCGCGGGGAGTACGAGATCACTGACGTGAACCGCGCCTACCTGGAGCGCGGCGCGCTGCAGGTGGAGGTCCTGCCCCGCGGCACGGCGTGGCTGGACACCGGCACGTTCGATCAGATGACCGACGCGGCGGATTATGTGCGCACCATGGAGCGGCGCACCGGGCTGCGGATCGGGGTGCCCGAAGAGGTCGCCTGGCGGCAGGGGTTCCTCAGCGATGACCAGCTCCGGGAGCGTGCGGAGAAGCTGGTCAAATCCGGGTACGGCAGCTATCTGCTGGAGATGTTGGGGAGAGGCCACTGATGGGCAACCTGCTCGTGACCGGCGGTGCCGGGTTCATCGGATCCAATTTCGTGCACCACCTGGTCGATCACACCGATCATCACGTCACGGTGCTGGACAAGCTCACCTATGCCGGCAACCGCGCCTCGCTGGCCGGTCTTCCCGAGGACCGGGTGCAGCTGGTGGTCGGGGACATCACCGACGCAGTCCTGGTCGATGAGCTGTTCTCCCGCGCCGACGCGGTGGTGCACTATGCCGCGGAGTCCCACAACGACAACTCCCTGCACGACCCGCGCCCGTTCCTGGACACCAACATCGTGGGCACCTACACGCTGCTGGAAGCGGCCCGCAAACACGACACCCGGCTGCATCACATCTCCACCGACGAGGTCTACGGGGACCTGGAACTGGATGACCCGGACCGGTTCACCGAGACCACCCCGTACAACCCCTCCTCCCCGTACTCCTCCACCAAGGCCGGTTCGGACCTGCTGGTGCGCGCCTGGGTGCGCTCCTTCGGGGTGCGCGCCACGATCAGCAACTGCTCCAACAACTACGGCCCCTACCAGCACGTGGAGAAATTCATCCCCCGGCAGATCACCAACGTGATCCGCGGCATCCGCCCCAAGCTCTACGGCGCCGGACAGAACGTGCGGGACTGGATCCACGCCGATGACCACTCCTCCGCCGTGCTGACCATCCTCGAGAAGGGCAGCATCGGGGAGACCTACCTGATCGGCGCCGACGGGGAACGCAACAACAAGGACGTCATCGAACTGATCCTCACCCTGATGGGCCAGC
This sequence comes from Microbacterium sp. zg-B185, assembly GCF_030246885.1. NCBI lineage: Bacteria > Bacillati > Actinomycetota > Actinomycetes > Micrococcales > Microbacteriaceae > Microbacterium > Microbacterium sp. zg-B185. The sequence goes on along the minus strand of NZ_CP126739.1, from coordinate 779,907 downwards.
CCGCCGACGCGTACGACCACGTCACCGACCGGGCCGGACACGACCTGCGCTACGCCATCGACTCCACCAAACTCCGCACCGAACTGGGCTGGACCCCCGCGTACGGGGACTTCGAGGCCGGACTGGCCGCCACCATCGCCTGGTACCGCGACAACGAACCCTGGTGGGCCGCCACCAAAGACGGCGTCGAAGCCTTTTACGCCAGCAAAGGCCAGTGACCGTGACGCAGTTCGGCAAGGCCCTGACCCGCACCGACACACCCATCCCCGGGCTGGTGGTGTTCGACCTGCCCGTGCACGGGGATGCCCGTGGCTGGTTCAAGGAGAACTGGCAGCGCGAGAAGATGACGGCGCTCGGGCTGCCGGATTTCGGCCCCGTGCAGAACAACATCTCCTTCAACGACGAAATCGGCACGACCCGGGGCATCCACGCCGAGCCCTGGGACAAGTGGGTCTCCGTGGCGACCGGCCGCATCTTCGGCGCATGGGTCGACCTGCGGGAAGGCCCCACGTTCGGTGCCGTCTTCACCACCGAGCTGGACCCGTCCCGGGCCATCTTCGTCCCCCGTGGCGTGGGCAACTCGTACCAGACCCTCGAGCCGGATACCGCCTACACCTACCTGGTCAACGACCACTGGTCCCCGGACGCCGAGTACTCCTTCCTGAACCTGGCCGACGAGACCGCGAGGATCGACTGGCCCATCCCGCTCGCGGATGTCGAAATCTCCCCCAAAGACCTCGCTCATCCTCGACTGTCGGAGGTGACCCCGGTCCCACCGCGCCGGATCCTGGTCCTGGGCGCGTCCGGCCAGCTCGGCCTCGCCCTCCGCGAGGAGTTCGGCGCCGCGTCGCACGTGGAGTATGCCACCCGCGCGGAACTGGACGTGACCGCACCTGACCTGGCCTCCGCCCGCCGCTGGCGCGACTACGACACCATCGTCAACGCCGCCGCCTACACAGCGGTGGACCTGGCCGAGACCGCAGACGGACGCCGCGCCGCCTGGGCAGCCAACAGCACCGCCGTCTCCGCGCTCGCGGCCGTCGCCGCCGCGCACGGCATCACGCTGGTCCACGTCTCCAGCGACTATGTCTTCGACGGCACGTCCGAGCGCCCCTATCGCGAGGACGACCCGCTCTGCCCCCTCGGGGTGTATGGGCAGACCAAGGCCGCGGGAGACGCGGCGGTCGCCGTCGTCCCCCGTCACTACATCGTCCGCACCTCCTGGGTCATCGGTGAGGGCAAGAACTTCGTCCGCACCATGGCATCCCTGGCAGAACGCGGCATCGACCCGAACGTCGTCGACGACCAGGTCGGACGCCTCACCTTCACCGCCGACCTCGCCCGCGGCATCCACCACCTGCTCGATACCCGCCCCGGCTACGGAACGTACAGCCTCACCGGAGCCGGCGAACCGATGACCTGGGCCGACATCGCACGACACGTCTTCCGACTCACCGGCAACGACCCCGCCCGAGTCACCGGCGTGAGCACCGACGAGTACTACGCCTCGGCGACCGGCCCGACCGCCCCACGACCGCGCTACAGCGTGCTGGAAACGTCGAAACTCGAGGCGACCGGGTTCCAGACGGCGGATGCCGCGGACTCGCTCAGCGCGTACCTCTCGTCCTGACCGACTCCGACGACGATCCGAGGCGTGCCCGCCCACCGTGCGGGGTCTGTCACGTTGCGTCCGTCCACGAGAAGTCGGATGCCGGGGAGGTCGACCGGGGCGAGCGACCGATAGTCGGAGTGGTCGGTGTGCAGGATCGCCAGATCCACGGGGTCCCCGAGGCTGTGAGGCGTGAAGCCGAGTTCGTCCAGCTCATGATCGTCGTACAGCGGATCGTGAACGCGCACGATGGCCCCGCGAGCCCGCAGCGCCGCGACTGTCGGGAATACCCCAGAGAACGCCGTCTCTTTCACGCCGCCCCGAAACGAGACGCCGAGCACGACGGCTGTCAGACCGGAGAGATCACCGAGGACGTCCGCAGCCTGAGCGACGAGGCGCGCCGGCATCGAGGCGTTCAGAAGGCGGGCGGATCGAATGATGTCTGCATCAGGGTCGGTCGCGAGGTACAGGCGCGGGTAAACGGGAATGCAGTGCCCCCCGACGGAGATGCCGGGGCGGTGGATGTGGCTGTACGGCTGGGAGTTGCAGGCTTCGATGACCTGGTAAATGTCGACCCCGTTCTCTCCGGCGAAGAGGGCGAACTGGTTCGCGAGTCCGATGTTGACGTCACGATAGGTCGTCTCCGCCAGCTTGGCCATCTCGGCGGCCTCCGTGGATCCCAGGTCCCAGACTCCGTTGGGACGCGTCAGATCGCCGCGATCATCGAACTCGAGCACCGCTTCATAGAACGCGCGCGCTGCGGCACTGCCGGCCGGCGAGAGACCTCCGATCAGCTTGGGATACCTCCGCAAGTCCGTGAAAACGCGGCCCGTCAGCACGCGCTCAGGCGAGAACGCGAGGTGGAAGTCCTCGCCCTCCATCAGCCCTGAGCCGTCTTCGAGCATGGGCTTCCATCGTCCGCGGGTGGTGCCCACCGGAAGCGTGGTCTCGTAGGACACGAGCGTCCCGGGGCTGAGGTGCATCCCGATGGATTCGGTGGCTGCGTCCATCCGCGCGAAATCGGGCTCCCAGGTCACGTCGTCCACGACGAGCGGTACGACGACGACGACGACGTCCGAGCTCGGAACGGCATCGGCGAAGTCCGTGGTCGCGCGCAGCGTCCCTGCCCGCACTACTCGCTCCAGCGCCTGATCCAACCCGGCCTCGTACGGATACGACCGCGACAGGGCGTTGACAGCATCCACCGTCGCGGGATTCAGGTCGACACCCACGACTTCGTGGCCGGACGAGGCGAACTGGACGGCAAGCGGAAGCCCGATCTTCCCGAGCGCCACGACAGCGATACGCATCCGGCAAGTCTACGGTGCGCGTCGTCAGCCGCGGGGGCGGCGGGGCGGAGCATGCACTCGCCGTACAATCGATACCCGTGGACTCGGCAATCAATCTCAGAGACGCCGCGCACGCGCCACGTCTCGACGCGATCACCGGGCTTCGGTGGTGGGCGGCGTTCGCCGTATTCGGCTTCCACATCGTCGTGTTCGCGCCCCTCGCGCCTGCTGTGAACTCGTTCCTGGCTTTCGGGGACTACGGCGTGGCGTTCTTCTTCATCCTGTCCGGATTCGTCCTCACCTACTCGCTGCGGCCGGGTACAGCGAAGTCCACGTTCTACTGGCGCCGTTTCGCGCGGATCTACCCTCTGCACTTCGTGACGCTGCTGCTGGCCATTCCGGTCTTCTACAGCTTCGCTCCGGCCCCTCAGGACTGGTGGGTGAGGCCTTTCAGCGTCGGCGCCCTGCTCCTGTCGGTCTTCCTCCTCCAGGGCTGGTCGAGGGATCCTGCCATCCTCTTCTCCGGGAATCCGGCTGCCTGGACGCTCACGGTGGAGGCCTTCTTCTACGCGCTGCACCCGTTCTTCGCCGCTGTGCTCACGCGCATGGGGCGTCGCGGAGCTCTCGTCTCGGCGGCGGTGGTGGCCGTGGTGACGATCGCCATCCGAGTCCTGATCCAGCTGAGTCCCGCCGGGTGGGTGGCGACGCTGCCGTTGCCGATCCTGCGCCTGAACGAATTTGTCCTCGGCATGTGCCTGGCGTGGGCCTTCCGCCTGGGCTGGCGGGCAGGAGTGCACCCCTGGCTGCCTGCCGCCGGCATCGGCGTGGTGGCCATCGGCTACGTGCTGACGGAGCGGTTCGCTGCAGGATCGCTGCTGCTGACCGTCTTCGCGATGCTGCTGCCGGCGCTGATGACGCTGCTCTTCGCCGCCCTCATCGTGACGACATCCGCCGCTGAGGTTGCCGGTCGGGTTCGATGGATGAGATGGCGCCCGCTCGTCCTGCTCGGCGAGTGGTCATTCGCCTTCTACTTGATCCACGCCACCGTGATCTACGCGGCCCTGAACATCTTCGGACTCCAGCCCGCGCGGTGGATGAACCTCCTGTGGTTTGCTGCGCTGCTGATCGTTGCGATCACCTGCGCCGCAGCCCTGCACATCTGGCTCGAACGGCCCGTGGAATCGAAGCTGCGCGCCGCAGAAGTGGGGCGGCGGATGCGACGCGAGTCGCGGAGGCAGGCCAAGCCGCCGGCACCACTGGCTGTCACGCTCCCCGACGAAGCGACGCGATGACGCGCTCGGCGGCGTGACCGTCGCCGTAGGGCGCCGCTCCCGACTCCCGCGGCCGGGTGCGAAGCACCGCGGCGGCGATGTCCTCGGGTGCGGGAGCAAGGACGTTCCACCCGAGATCGATGGTCTCCACCCACTCGGTTTCCGATCGGACCGTGGTGCACGGCACTCCGAGCAGGAACGCCTCTTTCTGAAGGCCGCCCGAGTCCGTGACGACGCCGGCGCTGCCGAGGACCGCCGCAATCAGCTCGGCGTATCCCAGGGGGGCATGCGCGACAAGGACCCCCTCGGTCAGGCCCAGCCCCGCCGTGACCGCTCGCGCGACGAGCCTCGGATGCGCGAGAAGGATAACCGGCCGATCCAGCGCCGCCAGCGCCGAAACGATGGCCCGGAGCCTGTGCGGGTCATCGGTGTTCTCCGCCCGGTGGATGGTGGCCAGGTAGTAGGCACCGACCGTCAGACCGAGTTCCTCTGCCAGATCGCCGACCTGGTCGTTGACACCGGCACGCACCGTCAGGAGCACGTCGGTCATGACATCGCCCACCAGTACCGATCGGCCGGCCAGGCCCTCTGCTCCGAGATGCTGCATCGCGGTCTCGGTCGGAGCGAGCAGAAGATCAGCGGCATGATCCGTCAGGACGCGATTGTGCTCCTCCGGCATCCGTCGATTGAAGGATCGCAGCCCGGCTTCCAGATGCGCCACCGGAACGTGCTGCTTCACCGCACTCACGGCTGCCGCGAGCGTGGAATTGGTGTCCCCGTACACCAGGACCCAGTCGGGGCGGTACTGGTCGATGACCCCGTCCAACGCCGCCAGCATCGCGCCGGTCTGAACGCCGTGGGAGCCCGAGCCGACACCGAGGTGCACATCGGGCGCGGGGATGCCGAGTCCCTCGAAGAAGACGTCAGAGAGCATCGCGTCGTAGTGCTGACCGGTGTGCACGATCACATGGTCGACACCGTCCGTCCGAGCCGCCCGCGCCACCGGCGCGAGCTTCACGAACTGCGGGCGGGCGCCGACGACGCTGAGCACCTTCACAGGGGCGAGTCTATGGCGACGCGCGAGACAGTGGCCGACTGGCGGACGTCGCGTCGATTACGGCGCGTGCGGCATGAACTTGCTCGCCGCGCCTTCCACCACTCGAGCCGGCACGCCCTTCAACACGCTGTAGGGCGGCGCGACCGTGTGCTCCCGCACGACGGCTCCCGCGGCGACCACGCTGTGATCCCCGATCGATGCGCCCATCAGGATGACGGCATTGGCGCCGACGTGTACGTGCGCGCCGATCGTGGTCGCGGCACGTTCTGTACCGCTGGCTCGTTCGCTCACACACCTCGCCACTGTCGAGTGCGAGTAGATCTGCGCGCCTGACGAGATCTCGCAGCCGTCCCCGATCGTCAGGCCGCCGCTGCCGTCGATCACCGTGAAGGCACCGATCCATACGCCATCGCCGATGAGCGGCTCGCCCACGATCCACGCATGAGGGTTGAAGCGGTTGGGCGGCACGCCGTGCCACGCGGTCGCATCGGCCGGGGTGTTGCCTTCCACGGACGTGTATCCTCCGCTCCGCACAGTTCGATGCGCATAGGATGGTCGGCGTCTGTCGCACCTCCCGTGACCTTCGAGAACTCTACGCGTTTGGACTCGTCCCATGTCAGTCAGGTCGAAGTCGATCTTGGTCACCGGCGGCGCCGGATTCATCGGCAGTCATTTGGTTGACCGGCTGTTGGCGGATGGCCCCGCGCGGGTCACCGTCGTGGACAACTTCTTTCTGGGCAGCATGGACAATCTGACCGATGCTCGGCGCGCCCGCCCAGACCTCGACGTGATACGCCTCGACGCCGCAGATCTGGCCGCGATGCAGGATGTCGTCGTTGCGCACGAGGTCGAGACGGTCTTCGACCTCGCGGTCATTCCGCTGCCAACCTCGCTCACCTACCCCGCCTGGACGGTGCAGACGAACGTCGGAATCGCCACGGCGTTCTGCGAAATCGCCCGGCGGGGTCTGGTGGAGCGGGTCGTCCACGTCTCGAGCTCGGAGGCATACGGGTCGGCTCGGTACATCCCGATGGACGAAGGCCACCCGCACGATGCCATCACCCCGTATGCGGCGAGCAAGTCCGCCGCCGACCACATCATCGAGTCGTACGTGCAGACCTTCAACATCGATGCGACGGTGATCCGACCGTTCAACAACATCGGTCCCCGCCAGAATCCCGGGTCCTACGCGGGGATCGTGCCCATCATCGTGCGGCGCGTGCTCGACGGCGCCCCGATCGAGATCTACGGGGACGGCGAACAGACGCGGGACTTCATCTTCGTGAAGGACACCGCCGACCTGATCGCGCAGATACATGACTCGGCCGCGTGCCGAGGACAGGTGCTGAACGTCGCGACCGGCGTGGAGACATCCGTCAACGAACTTGTTCGGAGGATCCTGGCGATCATGGGTGCCTCGGATCATCCGGTGTTCCACTCTGAGCAGCGGGCGGGCGACGTCCGACGCCACCTCGCCGATGTCTCGAAGCTTCAGGGGATCCTCGGACACGAGGCACCGACCCTTTCGGACGACGCGCTGGCCCAGACGATCGACTGGTACACCTCGGTTCTTGCATGAGACTCAACATTCCGCTCACCGGCGCGGCAGAGGTCGACGCTGTGCGCGCCGTACTCGAATCCGGCTACCTCACGCAGGGCGCCCGCACCGCCGAATTCGAGCTTGCGGTCAAGGAGTACGTCGGCACGCGGCACGCCGCGGCAGTGAGCTCCGCGACGACTGGGCTGCATCTCACTCTCGTGGCTCTGGGCGTCAGTGCCGGCGATGAGGTCATCATCCCGGGCTTCAGCTTCCCAGCGACCGCAAACGCCGTCATCCAGCAGTCCGCGGTTCCGATCTTCGTGGACATCGTCGAGGACACCTTCAACCTCGATCCGGCTCTGGTGGAAGCTGCGATCACGCCGCGCACCCGGGCGATCATGCCGGTGCACGCCTTCGGGCTCTGCGCCGAGATGTCGCCCATCAACGACATCGCAGCCAGATACGGGCTGCCGGTCATCGAGGATGCCGCATGTGCGCTGGGCGGCACCTACCACGGCCGTCAGGCCGGTTCCCTGGCCACCGCGGGCGTGTTCTCCTTCCATCCGCGCAAGATCATCACGACCGCGGAAGGGGGGATGATCATGACGGACGACGATGAGCTCGCGGCACGCATCGCGGTGCTCCGCGCGCACGGTGCGACGCGTGGGGAGCTCTACATGGAGTTCATCGACGCGGGCTTCAACTATCGGCTCAGTGACGTGCATTCGGCGATCGGCCTGGCGCAGATGCAGCGCATCGACGAGATCGTCTCGGGACGTCGCCGCGCAGCCGCCGCACTGACCGACCGGCTCTCAAATTTGGAGGGCGTGCGCACTCCCTGTTCGGCCGCCGGAACGGAGCACACCTTCCAGTCGTACGTCGTGATGCTTGATGACTCGATCGATCGGGATGCTGTGATCCGATCGATGCGCGCACGGGATGTCGAGACCACGCTCGGAACCTACGGGATGCACCTGCAGCCGTACTTCCGGGATCGCTTCGACATCCGCGACGAGGCGCTGCCCCACACGACCCGGGCCCATCACCAGGCGCTGACCCTGCCGCTGTACCCGCAGCTCACGCCGGACGATCTGGATCTGATCGCCCTCGCGCTGGGTGAGAGCGTCGCGGAGAGCGAGCGAGTGGTATGACCGCACCCGACGTCACGATCGTCGACTACGGAGTCGGCAACCTCGGCTCTCTCCGTAACGCGCTTGCGAAGGTGGGGCGGTCGGCCGAGGTGTCTGGCGACCCTGCTACCATCGCCGCTGCGCGACGCATCATCCTCCCCGGAGTGGGTGCCTTCGACCGTGCCGTCGAACAGCTGCGCGTTCGCAACCTGAGTGACGTGATCGTCCGGGCGGCACGCGATCGCGGAGTGCCGCTGGCAGGAGTCTGCCTCGGAATGCAGTTGCTCATGGACGGCAGCGACGAAGGGGTCCTCCCCGGTCTCGGACTCGTCTCCGGGCGGGCTCGGCGATTCCCCGATGTCGTCGACGGCCGCCGCCTCCTCATCCCCCACATGGGCTGGAGCACCGTCTCATCCGCCAAGCCATCTCGGCTTGCCCCGTCGCTGACCGACGGAGGCCGCTACTATTTCGTACACTCCTTCGCTGTCGAGCCCGATCGGGAGGAGGACGTGCTGACATGGACCGACTACGGGACGCGGTTCGCATCGACGGTCGAGCGCGACAACGTCATCGGGATTCAGTTCCATCCCGAAAAGAGCCATCGCTTCGGTCTGGCGATCCTGCGAGAGTTCGCGGAGGTGGAGCTCTGATGCATGTCTATCCCCGCATCATCCCGGTGCTGCTGCTCGAGGGCGAGCGCCTGGTGAAGACGCGCGAGTTCGGCGACGCACGCTACGTGGGCGATCCGGTGAACGTGATCAGCATCTTCAACGATCTCGAAGTCGACGAACTGATGATCCTGGACATATCCGGCGCCCGCAGCCGCGTCCCGTCGTCGATGGAGCTGCTGCGTCGCATCTCCTCGGAGGCGTTCATCCCGCTGGCATATGGCGGGGGCGTCGAGACCGTGGAGCACGCCGAACGGATCATCTCCGCCGGTTTCGAGAAGATCGTCGTCAACACCGCCCTCACGCGCGACCCCGATGCGGTGCGTGAGATGGTCAGCGCGCTGGGATCCCAGGCGATCGTCGGTGCCGTTGATGTTCGGCTTACGGCGACGGGCTACGTGCCTTACGACAAAGCCGGCACCGTCCGTGCCGGCCTGGACCTCAGCGAATGGGTCGCGCGGGCTCACGAGGTCGGTGTCGGCGAGATTATGGTCACCGCGATCGACAGAGAGGGCACCCGCCAGGGCATCGATCTGGAACTGGTGCGCGACGTCGTCGAGTCCTCCACGGTGCCTGTGATCGCGCATGGTGGAGCGGGCACGCGCGAAGACCTGGTTGCCCCGATCGAGCACTCCGGCGCATCGGCGGTGGCAGCCGGCTCCGCCTTCGTCATGCAGGCCGGTCGCGACAGCGTGCTCATCAACTACCCCACGCGGCCGCAGATCGATACCCTGTTCGCTCACCTGGCCGAGGGCCGGAACGACCAGGCCGCGTCTGCCGCACTCACCCATGACATCGACATCGAGGCAGCGGAGGATTTCCTGAGCTCACCCCGTGTCTGCGCCCGGTGCATCATCACGTCGGACGTGCCCGGGGCTGCATTCGACCCCCAGGGCGTCTGCTACTACTGCCATCTGCATGATTCGCTCGATCGGCAGTACCCCATCGGGCCCGAGAGCGAGCGGGCGCTGGACCGGTTCGTGGGCGAACTGAAAGCTGCCGGCGATGGCAAGCAGTACGACTGCATCATGGGCGTCAGCGGCGGAACCGATTCGTCATACCTGGCACATCTGCTCGTCTCGAAGGGCGTCCGCCCGCTGGCAGTCCACTTCGACAACACGTGGAACTCCCCCACCGCGACATCGAACATCTTCGCGGTGCTCGAGAAGCTCGGTGTCGAACTGGAGACGTACGTCGTGGACAACGCGGAGTACGACGACATCTACCGGTCGTTCATGCTCGCCGGAGTCAAGGACATCGAAGCGCCCACCGATATCGGCTTCATGGGCGTGCTGTACCGAGCCGCCGAGAAGCACGGCATTCGCCACATCGTCGAAGGACACTCGTTCCGCACCGAGGGAATCTCGCCGATGGGCTGGCTGTACATGGACGGCGGCTACATCAAGGGAGTGCACCGCAAGTTCGGCAGGCTTCCGATGAAGACCTTCCCCAATCTCGACTTCGGGAAGTTCGTCCGGTGGTCCGCGTTCAGCCGCATCCAGCGCACTCGCCCGCTGTACTGGATCGACTACAACAAGGAGGACGCGAAGAAGTTCCTCGCGGAACAGTTCGGGTGGAAATGGTACGGCGGCCATCATCTCGAGAACCGTTTCACCGCCTTCTATCACACCTACTTCCTGCCGACGCGGTTCGGAATCAACTTCCGGCAGATCGAGCTTTCCGCACTGGTGCGCTCCGGTCAGATGGACCGCCGCGTCGCGGCCGCCCAGTTCATCGAGCCGCGGTTCGGTGACCCCGAGCTCATCGCCATGGTCAAGAAGAGGCTCGGCTTCACCGACGCGGAGTTCGAGCATGTGATGACGATGCCGCGGAAGGACTACACCGACTACTCGACGTACAAGCGGCGTTTCGAGTTGCTCCGCCCGTTCTTCTGGCTGATGTGGAAGCTCAACCGCGTCCCGAAGAGCTTCTATGTGAAATTCTGCGTACCGCGGCGGGCGGCGTGAGCTCGAGCGTCATCTTCACGCGTCAAAGAGTGATTCTGCGCGTCGCCTTCTGGTTACTCAAACCGTTCGCCTTTTTCACACGCCGCCTGGACTGGGTGGTGGGCCCCGAGGACATCGCGCTGATGGCCACCCACATAGCCGCTGCGCTTCCGCGCTCCTACACGGCGATCCACGCGCGCAATCCGTTCTATGCCGTCGAGTACGACGCGGTGATCCAGAAACCGAGCACGGCGCTGGGCGGCAGAATCTCGGTCTGGCGTCGGCTGTACGGCGGCCCGCTTCTGCTCGCGTGGTTGGTCAATCGCTCGCGGGGCTTCATCTACGTGGGCGGCGGAGCGTATCTGGAGGGTCACCACGACGAGCGCGAATTCGAGTTCGCGTTCATCCGCAGGCACGGCCGACGCCTTGTCTGCTATTTCACCGGCAATGACATCCGCTCCCCGAAGCTCATGGCGCAGCGAGCCGAACGCACCGGTCGCCCGAACATCGGCACTGCCCTCATGGCAGCCGACCCCGTTTTCGCCAGCGATGAGTACGACGACGCGCGCAGACTCCGCGCGCAGGTCGCGGAGAGATACGCCGAGACGATCTTCACCGCCCGGGAGGATCAGCTTTCGTACCTCACCCGTCCGACACGCCCGTTCCTGTACTTCTACCCCGATGAGCTGTTCGCCGCGGCGTCGGACAAGTTCGACTCCACGGAGAGGGTCGTGGTTGTTCACGCGCCCTCGAATCCGCTTCTGAAGGGGACCGATGCCGTCCGCCAGGTCATGGCGCGCATCATGCAGGAGAATCCGGGGGTGGACTACCGGGAGTTGATCGGTGTGCCTCATGAGAAGGTCCTGCGCGCTCTGGATGAGGCGCACATCGCCCTCAACGAGTTCTACTCCTCGATGCCAGGGGTCTTCGGCGTGGAAGCGATGGCGCGTCGCTGCGTTCTCGTGACGAGTGCGCGCGTCGCGGACGAGCCGGACCTGGGGTCGGAAGCGGCCGACGCGTGGGTGGTCGCGGATGTGGGAACACTTCACGACGTCGTCACCGGCATCCTCAGCCATCCGGAGCGTATGGCCCCGCAGGCCGAGAGCGGGTACGAATGGGCCCGTCTGCACGCGTCCGCCTCGGCGTGCAGCCGTGTCATCGCCGAAATTCTGGGTCCGCCGGCCGCCTCTGCAAAGGCCTAGTTCACCGCCACCAAGCGCGCGATCGCCGCTCGCCAGATCTCCACCTGCGCCTGCGCCGAGAGTTCTGGCGCCGCCCGATCGGCCGCAGCCTTCCACGCGCGAACGTCGGCGGCAGTGAGGGCATCGAGCACCCTCGTGAGTGACTGCGGGTCGAAATCGTCGGTGACGGGCCCCAGCCCGAAGCGGCGCACGTACTCGGCCATCTCCGGAGTCGGGCCGACGATGATTCCGAGACGTGCTTGGACGTAGTCGAAGAGCTTGTTCGGAAGGGCCCAGGTGTTGTTGAAGTTCGTCGGGGCCAGCACGTGAATGCCGACATCGAAACGGCACAGCGTCTCGGCCAGGAGGCTGTAGGGGACCGGGTCGTTGACTCGAACCCGGCCACCGGAGGCTGCGGCCGCTTCACGCAGCTGAGCGAGGTACGCGGGCTGATTCGGGGTGAGGTACATGTCCAGAGTCACGGGAGCGCTCGAGGCGGTCACGGCCGTGATCAGATCGTGAAGCCGCCGGTCCTGCAGTGCAGCCCCGGAGTGCACGAGGCGGATCGTGTCCCCGACCGGGGTCGGGGACACGTCCAGGTACGGCGCCGCGTTGGTCACGAGCTCCGCATGGAAGCCGAAGTTGCGTTCGTACTCACGGGACAGACCTCTGCTGACCGTCGTCCACGATGACGCCCGGGAGACATAGGTCGAACAGACCCAGTCGACGTAGGGAGTGATCCGCTCACGCCACCCCTCCCAGTCCTCGTGCAGAAGCGGGGAGTACTCGTGCAGATCGGCATGCACTCCCTTCCGAGGTTTGAGGCGGAGTGCGAGGGGGACAGCTTCGACGTCGTTGGCCAGCACGATGTCCCAGGACCGTGGACGCAGGTGCTTCTTCGCCCACTCCACCGACCACAACCTCCAATAGGCGCGACGGTATGCCTTCCGCGTGACGTAGCGATCGTCCAGGACGTTGTGCAGGATGTCATCAGGTATCTGCACGTGTCCGGCGACACCATGGGGCGCAGGCCCGTACCCGCACGTCGTGACGGTGTACTCGTTGCTGAACGCGTCGACCTGCTTCAGCACGCGGGCGTCTCCTGCGATCGGCGAGAACGACAGGATGAGCAGGGTGGGTTTCAAGCGGTCACTTCCCGTTCGGTTTCGGCGCGCGCCTGCCATGGTACGCGGCACAGTGCCGCCGCAGCCGCCTTCGGCGGGCTCGGTGAGGCACCTCGATAGACTGGTGGTCATGACAGACGCCCCACTCGAGGAGCAAAGGGCGTGGTGAATCGGCACGCGCTGCCTCGTTGGGGCAATGCTCTGATCGACGCGATCGCGGACGCGCCGATGAGTCCGCTAGGTCGCCTCGCTGCGAAACGGATGGGGCGCCCTGCCCCCCGCGGCAGCATCCCTTCGACGGTCTTCGCCGACCGGCCCCGCCGCGTGCTGATCGCACCGGTGAATTACTCGGCTCAGGGTGTGGCGTGGGCGCGCGCCCTGGAGCAGGCCGACGACACGATTTCCGCCCGGAACATGGCTGTCGATGTGCCCGGCGGCTTCTCCTTCGATGCTGACCTCGTCGTGCCCGTCGGCACGTACCACAACGACCCCGATTGGCAGCGTCGTCAGTTCGAGGCGGCGTGCACGGCGACGCATGTGCTCATCGAAGCGGAGGAACCCCCATTCGGTCGGATGCTGGGAAGATCGGTCGCCGCCCAGGCCAGCGCGCTTGTGGACCGTGGGGTGGATGTCGCCTTCCTGGCCCACGGCACGGACGTGCGTCTCCCGTCGCGACACATGGCCGACAATGAGTGGTCGCACTACGCCGACCCTGCGGTGTACGCACCCCGCGCCGAGACCCTCGCCGCGCGCAACATCGCCCTCCTGGAGACCAGCGGACGACGCGTGTTCGTCTCGACGCCGGACTTGCTGGCGGATGTGCCGTCAGCCGCGTGGTGCCCCGTCGTCGTGGATCCAGCGCGGTGGGCGACGGTGCGCGAGCAGCGAGAGCCCGGCCGCCCGCTGCGCGTCGTGCACGCCCCCTCGCACGATGCCGTCAAGGGCACCGAACTCATCCTGTCCACGCTCGAGCGGCTCGAGGATGCCGGCCTCATTGAGCTCGAACTGGTCCGCGGAGTCCCGTCCGCGCTGATGCCCGAAGTGTTCGCAAGGGCGGACGTGGTGCTCGACCAGTTCCGAGTCGGCTCGTACGGAGTGGCGGCGTGCGAGGCGCTCGCGGCCGGATGCGTCGTCATCGGCAGCCTTTCGGACGCGGTGCGTGACGAGATCCGGACTCGCACAGGTCGTGACGTCCCCATTCGCCAAGCGAGCCCCGCCACGCTCGAAGCGGTCCTCCGCGACCTTACGGTCGACACCCGCATCGCACGGATCCGCGACGCCGGAGTGGACTTCGTTCGACATGTCCATGACGGAACGATGTCGGCGCACGCGCTGATCAGCAACTGGATCGAGCCGCACCCGTCATCGCCCGCAGAGGAGCACGCACATGCATCCGATAGTTGAGCGCGCCTGGAAGATCGTTCCCAAGCCGCTGCAGGACGCCATCGCGTCCGGCATCGATAGAGCGCGCGGCGTCACCCCTCCCCCACCGCCCGAGCCGGACCTGAGCAAGAAGTACCGCCTGCTCGTGGGCCCCGTCAACTACGCTGGGCAAGGTTATCGCTGGTCCAGAGCTCTCGAGGAGTCCGGCGAGGTGTCGGCCCGCAACTTCGTCCACACCGAGAACAACGTCCTGCAGTACGACGCCGATTACCTCGTGACGTGGCGCACGGCGGAGCATTCACGGGCCTGGCAACGCGCCATGGTCGAGGCGATCGCCCGCGACTACACGCACGTTCTCATCGAGGCCTGCTATCCGGTCCTTGGCGGACTGTACAGCGGCGACCTGCGCAAGCAGGTGGCCCTCATGCAGAACTCCGGAGTGCGCGTGGGAATCGTCGGGCACGGCACGGACGTTCGTCTGCCATCCACGCATATGGCCGCCGATCCCTGGTCGTACTTCCACAACGACGTCTGGGTTCCGGCGGACCTGCTGGAGCCGGTCGTCGCCGAGAACCTGAAGTTCATCGGCGAAGTGGATGTTCCCACCTTCGTCTCCACTGCCGGGCTGCTCATCGACGTGCCGAACGCTCATTTCCTCGGGGTGATCGTGGACCCCCGCAAGTGGGCGAATGACGAGCCGCTCCTGGTGCGCGAGCGCGTCAAGGTCGTGCACGCCCCGACGAACCCGAATCTCAAGGGCACGATCGACATCGCGCCCGTCGCCCGCCGTCTTCACGAGGAAGGCCTGATCGAATACGTCGAGATCACCGGCATTCCGAACGATCGGATGCCCGCCGTGTTCGCCGACGCGGACGTCGTGCTGGACCAATTCCGCACTGGCGACTACGGCGTTGGCGCATGCGAGACGATGGCGTCCGGGCGCATCGTGCTCGCCCACGTGAGCGAGCAGGTGCGCCGCGAGGTCGAGCGCCACGCGCAGATGCCGCTTCCGATTCCGGAGACGACCATCGACACCGTGGAGGAGATGCTGCGCGACATCGCCGCACGGCGGGAGCACTATCGCGCGCTCGCGGCCACCGGCCCCGAATTCGTCCGCCGTCTGCACAACGGGGACTTCTCCCGATCGGTGCTCATGAAGCACTTCATCGAGGCCTGACGGTGCGAATCACGATCGTGTCGAGGATCTACCGCCCGGAACCCGCCTCGGCATCGTTCTTCCTCGGATCCGTGGCCGATGCGCTGCTGGCCGATGGCAACGAGGTGGACGTGCTCACCTCGCGACTGCCGCGCGGAACCGCTCCGCACGCGCGCGGCGAGCGCGTGCGGACCTTTCCGGTCATCCGCGATCGCAACGGCTACGTCCGCGGGTACCTCCCGTATCTCAGCTTCGACATCCCCTTGGCGTTCCGTCTGTTGTTCGCCCGTCGACCGGATGCCGTTCTCGTGGAGCCGCCACCGACCACCGGCGCGGTCGTGCGTGTGGTGTGCGCCATACGACGGGTCCCGTACGTTTACGATGCGGCGGACATCTGGTCGGATGCCGCGGACATGGCGACCGGGTCGCGAGCGGTCATCCGGATCCTGCGGGCGGTCGAGCGGTTCGCCATGCGGGGCGCTGCCCACCTGGTCACGATCAGCCAGGGTGTCACGGACCGGATGCGCGCGCTCGGCATCGATCGGCCGGTGACGGTCACCGGCTTCGGAGCGGACACGAGCGAGTTCTCGGTGACGCGCGCACCCGCTGAGCAGGCCTTCGTGTACGCCGGCAGCTACTCGGTGTGGCATGGCGCGGACGTGCTGTTGCAGGCCCTGGCCGAGTTGCGCACGACTCATCCTGCGTACACGCTGCGGGTGATCGGCAACGGCGAGCGGGAGGCGCTGGAGGCGCTCGCACGCGAGCTCGAACTCGATGATGCCGTCGAGTTCTTTGATGCCGTCTCCCCCGCCGAGCTGGCCCCTCACCTCGCGGGTGCCGTCGCCACACTGGCAACCCTCAAGCCCGGGACAGGATACGACTACGCCTTCACCTCGAAGGCCTATTCCTCCCTGGCCGCCGGCTGCCCCGTCATCTTCGCGGGGCCCGGTCCCACCGCGGCATTTCTGAACGATGCCAACGGCCGCGTACGGGCAGGGGCCGCCGTCGCGTACGACCCCGCCGCCATCGCCGCCGCCATGCGCGAGTTCGCCGATGATCCGCTCACGGTGCCGCAGAGAGAGGCGCTGGGGGCATGGACGGCGGCCGAGCACTCCATGGCCGCGGTCGCACGGCGCGTGGCTGCGGTCATCGAGGGTGTGGCTGCGGCAACCCGCAGGAAGGCGCTGGTGTGAGCAGGCTGATCTCGGGCCCCGTCGACTGGATGGTTCGGCACCGCTCCTCCATGCCGGCGTGGATCGATCACCTGATGGAGTCCGTTGCGCGGCGTCCCGACGGCATCGCAGGCCGGATTGCATCACGACTTCTAGGCGGCGGCGGAACAGGTCCGGTCACCACGGTTCCCGATGCCGCCCTGCGGGTCTACATCGCGCCGACGAACTACTCGGGACAGGGATACCAGTGGGCGCGTGCGCTGGAGCGCGCCGACCACCGGATCGGAGCGCGGAACATGGCCGTCGCCCTTCCGGGTGGATTCTCCTTCGCTGCCGACACGAGCGTGCCGGTGGCAGTCGTCAACTCGTCCGATCGGTGGCAGGAGGAGGAGTGGCAGGCGGCCCGCAGGTTCACCCACGTTCTCTTCGAGGCTGAGCGATCGATCTTCGGCCGCAGGTTCGATCGCGACCCGGCCCGGGAGATCGCCGCGCTCGAGGCCGAAGGCGTCTCGGTCGCATACCTCTGCCACGGCACCGACATCCGCGATCCCGACAAGCACGCGACGCTCACGCCCTGGTCGCTCTACCCGGAGGATCCGCGCACGGACGTCCTGCGCGAGGACGCACGGGCCAACCTGCGCCTTCTCAGCACGCTGCGCCGCCCCACCTTCGTCTCGACCCCCGACCTGCTGCTCGACGTCCCGTGGGCCTCCTGGTGCCCGGTCGTCGTGGACCCGGGTCGCTGGTCGACGGACAGCGCGCCGTTCCGCGGCGAGCAGGTCCGCATCGTGCACGCCGCGAGCGCGCCACTGCAGAAGGGCAGCCACTACATCGAGCCGGCGCTGGATGACCTGGTGCGGTCCGGCGCCGTGGAGTTCCGTTTCATCACGGGAACCCCTGCCGCCGAGATGGACGCGGTCTTCGCCGGCGCGGACATCGTCATCGACCAGTTCCGCGTCGGCTCGTACGGGGTGGCCGCGTGCGAGGCGATGGCGGCAGGACGGGTCGTGGTCGGCCACGTCGTTCCTTTCGTCCGCGAGCACGTCGAGGCGGAGTACGGGATGCCGCTGCCGATCGTCGAGGCCACACCCGACACGCTGCGCGAAACGATCGCACGCCTCGCAGAGGACCGCACCGCGGCACGGGCGATCGCGGCATCCGGTCCGGCCTATGTCGAGAAGGTCCACTCCGGCGCGGCAAGCGCGCGGGTGCTCATCGATGACTGGATCCGGCCGACGTCGGCGACGATCTCGCCGGGACCATGACGTGAGCCTCGATACGATCGATCCATGAGCCAACCCGTGGTCGATGTGACGATCGCTGTGCATTCCGCCACCAGGCCGATCGCGCGAGCGGTCGCGTCGATCGTCGACCACACGGAGGCACCGGTGCGTGTCAACGTGGTCGCCCACAACATCGACCCCGAGGTCATCCGCGAGAACCTCGGCGCGTACGCGAGCCACCCGCAGGTGCGGCTCCTCGCCCTGCGTGACGGCGTCTACTCCCCGGCCGGCCCCATGAATCACGGCCTCGACCATTCGGACGCGCGCTTCGTCGCCGTCATGGGATCCGATGACGAGTTCGCGCCCGGCGCGGTCGACTCGTGGCTCGCGCTGCAGAGGGAGACGGGCGCGTCGACCGTTCTCGCCCGCGTGCGGATCGGCAGCCGCGGCATCGATCCGTATCCCCCGGTCCGCCGAGGACGGCGGACCCGCCACCTCAGCGCCCACAAGGATCGGCTGGCCTATCGCAGTGCACCGCTCGGACTCATCGAGCGGGCGCGTTTCGGCGACCTGCGGTTCACCGAGGGACTCCCGTCGGGCGAGGACCTCGCCTACTCTGCGACGCTGTGGTTCACGGGCCGCAACCTCGCCTACGACCTCACCGGGCCGGAATACATCATCAACGACGACGCGGGCGACCGGGTGACCTTCGCCCCGCGTCCCGTCCCCGAGGATTTCGCTTTCCTCGACGCCATCGAAGCGACCGAATGGTTCGGCGGTCTGTCCCGGCCGAATCGACGGGCGCTTGCGGTCAAGATCCTGCGAGTGCACTTCTTCGACGCGGTGCTGGCACGTACGCAGGTGCCGGAGGGGATCGGCGCACACCGCCACGACCTGATCGCGGTATTGGATCGGATAGAGACGATCGCCCCAGGCGTGACGCACCTGCTCGCCCGTGTGGACCGGCGGGTGATCGACGAGGTTCGGTCGGCCTCACCCGATCCGAAGGCGATCCTGCACTTCATCGACGCGCGCTGGAACTACCGGACCATCGGTGCGATGCTGCCGCGCAACCCGTTCCTCACTCTGCACCGGCAAGCACCGTTCCGCACGCTCTACGCGGGGATGCGCGCAATGTCCGCGGTCTAGTGATCCCGGTCTCGGGCAAGCCCGGCCAGCAGCACCTGTTCAGCGAACGACGGTAAGGAGGCTGCCACCTCGTAGAAGGTTCCCTGGCTGACAATCACTCCCTCGTCGACGTAACAGACCCGGTCGTAGTCTTTGATCGTCGACAGCCGATGCGCGACGGAGATGAGGGTGACCTCGCCTTGGAGTGCCTTGATCGACTTCGTCACCTCGTCCTCGGTCTTCGTGTCCAGCGAGCTTGTCGCCTCGTCCAGAACGAGCACCAGCGGGTCGGTGTACAGGGCCCGGGCGATGCCCAGACGTTGCTGCTGGCCACCGGAGAGCGAAACCCCCCGTTCGCCGATCCGTTCGTCGATCCCGCCCGCCCGCGAAGCGACGAGCGAGCCCAACTGAGCCCGCTCGAGTGCGCGGACCACGCGTTCCCGGTCGATCTCGTCATTCCATGTCAGCGCAACGTTCTGAGCGATCGTGCCGTCGAACAGAGCGACGCGCTGAGGGACGTAGCCGACACGTCCACGCCATTGCCGCAGAACCGAGTTGAGGGGGTGCCCGTCGATGCGGATCTCCCCGGACGAGGGCACGCTTAGCCCGAGCAGCAAGTCGATGAGCGTGGACTTCCCCGCACCAGATGGCCCTACGATGCCCAGCGAACTGCCCAGCGGGATGTCCACGGACATTCCGCGAATTACGTCCTCCGACGCCTTCGGGTAGCGGAACCGCACGTTCTCCAGCCGCATCTCGCGCGGTTTATCGGCGAGCTCCGCTGTGTCAGCCGGCGTCGTGGAGGTCTTCATATCGTTCTCCGACGCGATGAGGTCGCCGATGACGTCGGTCGCGGAGGGGATGCTTGCCACCGCCTGAACGATGCCCCCCTGGATGCCGTTGATGGCTGGGATAAGTCGGAAGCCCGCCGTAGCGAAGAGAGCCACAGACGTGAGCGCAGCGGTGAGACCGCCCTGGAAGAATGATGCGCCACCGACAAGGATGATGCCGCCGATGAGTGCGATCTCGAACACGAAGCCGGGAATGATGCCGAGGATGGAACCGTTGGCACGGGCCCGCACCGACCGTTGGCGATTTGTGGTGACCAATTCCGCGACATCGGACAGCCGGTTGCGCAGGCTCAGTTCCTTGAGTGCCTCCATCATCTCTGTCATCAGGATCGCCACACGGTAGCTGTACTCGAGGTTGACCTGAGCAGCCTCCAGTGCGCGTTTCGTGACGAACTGATGCACGATCAGCGCGATCAGCGTCAGATAGACGAGCGCGATGATCGAGATCATGGGATTCACGACAAGAAGCACGGCCAAGACGAGGACGAACGTGAACATCGAGCTCGGGACGCGCATCAGCGGCAGCAGGAAGCCAGCCATCGTATTGGCGATACCGGCATCCGCGATGCGTGTGATCTCCGCTACCGAGCGCTTGGAACGCTGCTCCCAGCTCGAGTTGATGTAGGCGCGGAACATCCGATCGCCGATTTCGAGCTCGTACTTCGCGAAACGCCTGGTTGCATGCCAGTGCAGCGAGACCGAGCAGATCGATTTGACGATGATGAGCACGAGCGCCGACAGCGCCAGCAGCGGAGCCATCTCTGGCGTGATTTCACCGACGATCGGCAGGTCGAGCGTTCCTCCGGTGATGGCCGGACCAATGACGATCGCCAGCAGCGACATAGCGACCACATCGAGCAGCGTGACGAGCGTCGTCGCGATCATGTAGAACACAAAATATCGCTGCGCCCCCAGGGGAAGCAGCGGCAGGAGGTCCTGCAGCACGGCCCAGACGCGTTTCATGATCGGCCTCCGGCCCTATCCGCTGCGGATAGGTCGTTCGGATACAGACGCGTCATCAGAATGTGACCGAGGCGCCGTCGGCCGCCGAAGTGAGCGCCCCCTCGACGACCTCCAGCGTGTGCAGGCCCTGTTCCATCGTGACGACGTTGCTCGGCAGCCCGAGCACTGCGTCGCGGAACGCCTCGTGCTCGACGCGTAGCGGCTCGCGCTTGGCGAACGAGAATCGGGTCACGTCACCCTCGGACACGCCCCGGAACGACGAGACCGAGTCCCATTCAAGTGCGATCGTCCCGTTGGCGTGGAAGGTGAGGTCGCCTGTCGCCGTGTCGGCGATGTACGTCCCCCGATCGCCGGTGACGACGGTCACCCGCTCCTTCATCGGGCTGAGCCAGTTGATCAGATGGTTGACGATCACGCCATTGGAAAGCCTGCCTGTCAACGCGATCATGTCCTCGTATTCGCGGCCGCTCTTGAAGGTGGTCTGGGCGTACACCGTCTTGTATTCGCTCTGAGCGACCCAGGCCGTCAGGTCGATGTCGTGGGAGGCCAGGTCCATGCCCACTCCCACGTCGGCGATTCGTGCGGGGAACGTGCTCTGGCGGCGGGTGGCAATCTGGTAGACCTCGCCCACGTCGCCGTTAGCCAGGCGGCGTCGCAATTCCTGCAGGGCGGGATTGAAGCGCTCCACGTGTCCGACCGCGCCCACCAGTCCTCGCGAGGAGAACGCGTGAGCCATCAGGCGGCCTGCTTCGGTGGAGTGCGCGATCGGCTTCTCGACGAGCGTGTGGATGCCGGCTTCGGCCAGTGCCATCGCCGCAGCGAAGTGGTGCCGGGTAGGAACCGCGACGACGGCGATGTCGATACCGGAGGCGATCAGTGCCTCGACGTCGGGAAGCACGTCCAAGCCCGCCGCAACGCCATGGGGGTCGCCGCCAGGATCAGCGATGGCGACGAGCTCCAGACCCTCGACTTCGCGCAGCACCCTGGCGTGATGCCGCCCCATCATCCCGATGCCGAGAAGCCCCGCCCTCAGCGCCATCAGGAACCCGCCCCGGCTACAGCGTTGACGGCAGCAGCGACGCGGTCCAGGTCTGCGGCGGTCAGCGAAGGGTGCACGGGCAGCGAGACGACCTCACTCGCCGCGACTTCCGTGACCGGCAAATCGAGGCCGGGCGCGAACGGTGCGAGCGACGGAAGCCGGTGGTTGGGAATCGGGTAGTACACGCCGCTGCCGACCTGGTACTCGTCCTTCAGCGCCTTCACGAAACCGTCGCGGTCCTCGGGAACGCGGATCGTGTACTGGTGGTAGACGTGCACGGCGCCCTCGGCCACCGTGGGTACGACAACCCCGCGAAGACTCGCGTCGAGGAAGGCGGCGTTCTCCTGGCGGCGCCGGGTCCAGGCATCCACCTTCGTAAGCTGGACACGGCCGATCGCGGCGTGGATATCGGTCATGCGGGCGTTGAAGCCCACGACCTCGTTCTCATACTGCTTCTCCATGCCCTGGTTGCGGAGAAGACGGACTGCGCGGGCGAGCTTGTCGTCGGCCAGTGTGACCATGCCGCCCTCGCCGCTGGTCATGTTCTTGGTCGGATACAACGAGAACATCGCGAACGCGCCCCATGCGCCGACCGGCCGTCCGTCGAGGGACGCACCATGGGCCTGCGCGGCGTCCTCGTAGAGGGCCACGCCGTGCTTCTCGGCGATGGACGAGAGCTCGCGGAGTCGAGCGGGGTGCCCGTACAGGTGAACGGGCAGGATGCCGCGGGTCCGTGGTGTTATCGCAGCCTCGACCGCGGCAGGGTCCAGCGAGAATGTCTCTGGCTCGATGTCGACGAACACCGGCGTCGCACCCGTCAGCGCCACCGAGTTGCCGGTCGCTGCGAAGGTGAACGACGGAACGATGACCTCGTCACCGCGGCCCACGCCCGCGGCAAGGAGCCCGAGGTGCAGGCCGGATGTGCCGGAGTTCACGGCGACGGTCGGACGCCCCTGCACGAAGTGCTCGGAGAACTCGCGTTCGAACGCGGCAACTTCCGGCCCCTGGGCGACCATGCCGGTGCGTAGCACTCGGTCGACCGCCTCGCGCTCGTCAGCGCCGATGATCGGCTTGGCGGGAGGGATGAAGTCCAGCGTCACAGGGTGACCTCTCTGAGTGTGCCATCGACCTCTGTATAGATGTCGGAGGAGACGGGACAGTGCCACTGTCCGTCACGTTCGGTGAGTGGGTGACCTGAGCGGCCGACCCATCCGATGCGGCGCGCCGGTACACCCGCGACCAGGGCGTACGCGGGCACGTCCTTGACCACGACGGCGCCGGCGGCGACCGTGGCCCAGGCGCCGATGGTGACCGGCGCGACGCACGTTGCCCGGGCTCCGATCGATGCCCCAGTCTCGATCGTGACGCCGACGGGCTGCCAGTCATGGGCGCTCTTCAGCGTGCCATCGGGATTGATCGCCCGTGGATAGGTGTCGTTGGTCAGCACGACGGCAGGGCCGATGAAGACGCCATCGCCCAGACGGGCGGGCTCATAGACAAGGGCGTAGTTCTGCACCTTGCAGTTGTCGCCCATCACGACGCCGGTGCCGATGTAGGCGCCCCGTCCGATCACGCAGTTCTGGCCGATGACGGCCCCCTCGCGCACCTGCGCGAGGTGCCAGATGGACGACCCACCCCCGATCGTCGCATCGACGGACACGTCTGCGGAATCCGTGACGCGCACGGCGGAAGACTGGCTCACGTTCGGGGGCTCCTCGCGACTCCGGCATCGGACCGCGGAGTGCAACGTCGAGTCTACCGCCTCTGCAAGAATGGAACGATGAGCACTGAAGGCCCTTCGGGAGAGCCGTCTCCCGGAGATGGGGCGTGGGTGGTCATTCCGCTCTACAACGAGGCATCCGTCATCGGCGAGGTCATCACCGGCCTTAGGACGTCGTTCCGCCACATTGTCTGCGTCGACGACGGATCCTCCGACGGCTCGGCCGACGCCGCCCGCGCAGCCGGGGCCACCGTCGTGTCGCATCCCGTGAATCTGGGCCAGGGCGCTGCCCTGCAGACAGGGATTGAGTACGTGCTCGAACATCCCTCTGCACGCTATGTCGTGACCTTCGACGCCGACGGCCAGCATCGCGTGGAGGATGCCGTCGGCATGGTCGCAGAGGCGCGCCGCGCTGACCTCGCCATCGTTTTCGGGTCGCGGTTCCTGGATGACCGCACCCGGCCGGGCTGGATGAAGCACGTCATCCTCAAGACCGCCGTGTGGGTCACCAACCAGACGACCGGCCTTCGTTTGACCGACGCGCATAACGGCCTTCGGGTCATTCGCAGGGACGCGGCCCGCTACGTGCAGCTGAAGCAGGACCGCATGGCGCATGCCACGGAGATCGTCCTCCAGCTCGGAAACACCGGGCTGCCGTGGGCGGAGTATCCCGTCGAACTCCTTTACACCGACTATTCGAAGGCGAAGGGTCAGAGCGTGCTGAACTCCGTGAACATCCTCGTCGACTTGGTCGTGCGCTGATGCTGATCCAGATCATCCTGATCGTCGCGATTGTGATCATCGGGTTCCTGGTGATCCGCAATCCAGGCAGCGACAGTCACCTCGCGATCCGACGTCTGTTGCTGTTCGGCTTCGTCATCGTCGCGGTGCTCTCGGTGCTGTTCCCGCAGTGGCTTTCCTGGGTGGCGTCGCTGATCGGTGTCGGCCGCGGAACCGATCTCCTCCTCTACGCCCTTGTACTGGTCGTGCTCGTGGTGATCGCCACGCAGTACCGCACCAACGTCGAGCAGAACCGCCGCATCACCCAGCTCGCGCGTCGAATCGCCCTGCTGGAAGCGCGCGAGAGCGAGCGCCAGCCTTCCGTCCAGGACGACAGCGCGGCACCGCCGCATACCGAGCCGCTGCCTTAGTCGCAGGCTGTGACCCGCCAGAGGGATGCCTGACCCTCGCGGTCCACGAGCTCAAAGCCGTCGGCCTCCGCCAGACCCGTGAATCCGGGCAGGACGTAATGTCCGTAATCAGCGTCGCCCGGACCGAAGTCCAGCACGTACCGGGAGCCGATGGCATCGAGCGCAGGGCAGACCAGCGGGTCCGTGGCCACCGCATTGAGGTTGCCCGCGAGCACCTCGTAGGCCTGCGTCCGAGGTGGCTGCCATGTCTTGGGATAGACGGCATGCTCACCCAGCGCATACCCGAAAGCCATTCCGGTTGAAGGGTTACCCAGGACGAGCTGGTCGGCAGGCACCCGCTGCGGCAACCGTTCCAAAAGAGCGAGCTCATCAACACTGAGGTACGACGACTCGTCCATCTGATACCACGTCGCATGGTCCACAGCACCGCTCCACACGTCGCGCCACTGGATCACCGGAGCCACGGCGAGGGAGACAGCGCCGAAGGCTGCCATGACCCCGATGGTCCACGCGGCGGCCGTCGTGCCGGGGTCCGGGCGGCGTGCCTTCTTCGATCGCGCGCGCAGCACGTTCTGCGCCCAGGTCGCGACAGCCGACACCCCGATCCCGGCGAGGGGGATGACCACCACGGGAACTAGCGCCGCGATCCGGTACGGATCGTCGTAGAACGGTCCGGTGATCGCGCGAACCGCGGGGTTGCCGACGGCGACGGCGACGAAGTACAGACAGGCGATGAGGACCCACGCCGTCGCCAGCCAACGCAGAGCCTGTGCGCGCGCACACACGATCAGCCCGACGATCATCAGGATGCTGACCCCCCAGGCGGCCGGGAAGCCGAGCTGGCTGTTGATGAGGATATCGGCGAGTGCCTGGATCCTGCCGCGCGAGTGCGGCCACTCGCCGGTCACGAGCCCGCCCATCACGAACCAGACGGCCGCCAGCGCGAACACGCTCGCCAGTGCCGCGATCAGCATGGCAGCACGCTGGCGTAGGGTCGCGCTACGCCACCTGCCGCCGATCCACCACACCGCAAACGACACCACGAGAAGCCCCCACGCCAGCAGCAGCGACGGATGTGCGAGGGCCACCGCGGCGACACCGACCAAAATGAGCAGCGCACCCCAGACGGCGTCTCGCGCGTTCCGCTCGGACCCCCTCAGTCGTCTGGGCAGATCAATCGCCGCGGCGACAGCTGCGGGCAGCAAGGCGATCGCCAACAGCGCCGGATACAGCACGCCCCACTGGATCATCAGGAGCGGAAAGGCCACCAGGGCCGCAGAGAGAGACGCTGCTGCCGCCGCCGCCAGCCTGTTGCCGTCGGTGGCCACCGACGTCAACCAGGCGATGCCCGATGTCCACACCAGGGCACCGATGACGATGGTCATCGCATTCGCGACGACGACCAGGTCGGCGTCCGTCGACATCGCGACCAGAGAAGTTGGCGCATGCCAGGCTGCGGGATAGAAGCTCGATATGTCCAGCATCCCGGTGATGTCGAGGGACGATGCCGAACCGGATTCGAGGATGTATCGCAGCGCGTTGAGATGGAAGACTGCGTCGTTGGTCTGAGAGACGTTTTGCGGTTCGCCGATGTACAGCGCCAGCCGCAGTGCGGCCAACACCGTGCCGACAGCGATACCCGCCGGCACAATCCAGTGCGCCCCAGGCTGCCAGCGGGCCGCGACAGGTGAAGGTCGAACCAGGACGCGGATGCCCCACACTGCGAGCACCACCACTGCAGCGGCACCTGCGGCCGTCCATGGCGACCAGGGGATTCCGCAGAGCCCGAACAAGAGCGCGATCGTCGCAAGGATCGCCGTACTGGCGACCGGCGCGAATGCGGCCAGGGCGAGTCCGCGCAGCCTGGCTGCCATGCCGAAGGCGAGTCCGGGAACTACCATCCACCCGACAGCTGTCAGCACGACGCCGGATGCGGCGACCCATCCCATCACTCAGCGCCGACGATGACGATGGCTCCCTCGACGGGGCCGTCGTAGACCACCGACCCCTTGCTGATCACGATTCCGCGCGTACACAACTCGCGCACCATCTCCATGTCGTGACTGACCACGACGAGCGTCTTGCGCCTTTGGATCAGTTCCTGAAACTTGAGTCGGCACTTCTCGCGGAACGGCGCATCGCCGACGGAGAGGATCTCGTCGACAAGGAGGATGTCCAGGTTGACGTGGATGGCGACCGAGAACGCAAGTCGCATGAACATACCCGACGAGTAGTGCTTGACTTCTTGATCGATGAAGGGCTCGATGCCGCTGAATGCGACGATCTCGTCGTAGCGCGCTTCGATCTCCTTCCGACTCATTCCCAGGATCGCCGCGTTGAGGAATACGTTCTCGCGACCCGACAACTCGGGATGAAACCCAGCTCCGACTTCGATGAGTCCAGCCACTCGCCCACGCGTCAGCACGGATCCGCCATCGGGCTGCATGACGCCGGAGACGAGTTTGAGAAGCGTTGACTTGCCCGAGCCATTCAAGCCGAGGATCGCGACGGATTCCCCCTCGTTGATGACGAGGTCAAGGCCCTTCAACGCCTCGAACTGGCTTGTGAGCTTCCGGCCACGGATCCACGAGACGATCGTGTCCTTGAGAGAGAACGCGTGATTGAGGGTGAATGTCTTGTGAACGTCTGCGACGATGATGCTCGGTCGCTGTTCGGTGACGGCCTGAGTGCTCATAGGTCCTGCGCAAACCTTCCCTCAAGGCGGCGGAAGACCGCCTGACCGATCAGCAGGACGACGATCGCGATCAGGAATGTCCACAGGGTGTTGACCGCCAGGCCCGGGGGAAGCGCAAGCGTCGTCTCAGTCACCGGGTACCAGAACGCGAAATGGAAAAGTTCGACGGCCTGCGTGATGGGGTTCAGGAGATACACCTCGAGCAGCCAGGAGGGCCAGCCCAGCTGGTGTATCGCCTCCTTGACCATGACCCACGAATACAGGACAGGCGACGCCCAGGTGGCCAGCAGGAGGAGAAGTTCCACGATGTTCTCCGCGTCGCGGTAGCGAACGTTCATGGCGCCGAACAGCAGCCCGAGCCCGAGGGCGAACACCATGACCAGCAGGGCTCCTGCCAGGACGGCGAGGACGGACAGGATCGAGATGTGGGCTGTCCACCCCAGAAACAGGCAGACGATGAGCAGCAGCCCGACCTGCGGAAGAAAGTGGACGAAAGCCACCATGACTGCGGACACCGCGAAGAGTTGCCGGGGCAGGTAGACCTTCCGCACAAGAGGGGCGTTGCCCACGATCGACGTCGTCGCGTTCTTGAACGCCTCGCTGAAGAGGTTGATCACCACGATCCCCGAAAAGAGGTAGATCGCGTAATTGGAGATGCCGCGCTCGAGGTTGAGGAACAGCCCGAGCACGACCCAGAACACCAGAAACTGCGCGGCGGGGCGCACATACGACCACGTCCAGCCGAGGATCGAGTTCCGATAGCGCGTGGTGACGCCCGTTCGGACGAGCAGACGCAGCAAATAATGCCAGCGGAACACGTCGAGCAGGCCACCTGCTTTTCCGGGCACGTCGAAGGCAGAGCGCGGCACCTGCGCGAATGGATCTCGGATCTGGGACACTGCTCGACTCATCGGGGTAGACGTTGCGGCCCATTCCGCACACAGGTTGCGATTCTACGACAGCCGCCGACGCCGTAGATGCCAAACGACCGGGCGCGCGATCTCGGTCAGCCGAGCTGGATCATCCCATTCCAGCCCTGTCCGATGACCGCATCGCTCTGCCAGCCCCCACGACCGTCGCCCCGGTAGAGGTAAAGCAGACCGCCCGCGGTGCGCGCAAGCACGTCGGGGCCACCGCTTCCGTCGAAGTTGCCCGCGCCGATTATCGCCGTGAACCCGAACCAGTTGACGCCGATCGCGCGGGGAGTCCGCCATCCTCCCGAGCCTGAGCCCGGATAGAGCCAGAGGGCGCCGTCAGCCAGGCGAGCGATCATGTCTGGTGCGCTGTCGCCGTCGAAATCTCCCGCATAGAACAAGGCGTTCACGCCGCCCCAGCCGTTGCCGACGGTCGTGAGGCCGCCGAGCCAACCACCGACTCCGTCGCCGCGGTACATCACCAGGTTGCCCGATGCGTCGCGCCCGACGACGTCGACGTTGCGGTCCCCGTCAAAGTCGACGCCGCCGACCAGGAGACCTATTGAGCTCCATCCGTTGCCGATCGCGATCGGAGCCTCGTAGGTGCTGTCGCCGCGCCCTTTGAGCAGTTCGAAGGTGCCGTCGGCGAGCACGCGCCCCAGATCTGCTGCGCCGTCCCCTGAGAAGTCGCCCATCGTCACCAGCCGACTTCCGATGGGCCATACGCCTTCGATGGCGCTCGATCCGCGCCAACCGCCCGTTCCGTCACCTCGGTACGCGAGCAACTGGCCGCCCTCAGTCAGGGCGAGGACGTCCCGAGCCCTGTCACCGTCCACGTCACCGGCACCCGCCGGGAACACCCGGACGTTCGCCGTGTCAGGTCCGGTGCCCGCGATATCGACCATTCCACTCCAGCCGTTCCCCACCCGGGTTCCGCCGGCGATGCGCCCGCCCCCCGCACCGTAGTAGTGCCAGAGGCCCCCCGCGGTGTCGCGTGCCAAGATGTCGCGCACGCCATCGCCGGAGAAGTCACCGGGGCTGAAGACAGCCGTCATCCCCCACCAGTTGCTGCCGATCTGCGTCGATCCTCGCCAGCTGCCCGAACCGTTGCCGGTGTACAGGTACAGGTTGCCGTTGCTGTGCCGAGCGACGAGGTCGGGCGCGCCGTCGCCATCCATGTCAGCGCCCCCGGAGAGCAGACTCATGCCGCCCCATCCGGTGCCGACCACGATGGGTGCCCGCAGCCGGCCGGCTCCCGTGTTGCGCCAGAGCAGCAGGTCGCCGACGCCGTTCGTCGTGAACGCATCCGGCGCGCCGTCACCGTCGAAGTCACCGGCCGCTGTGGCGAGCACGGCCCCGGACCAATCGGCGCCCAGCGGGCGGGTTCGGCCGTACGTGGTTCCTCCGTCACTGAGGTACAGGGTTGTCATGCCGCCGGCGCTCACACCGATCACGTCGCGATGGCCATCGCCGTCCAGGTCGCCGACCGCGAGGGCGCGTCGCGCGTCGGGCATCGAGGCCACCTTGATCGGCGTGCCCCAGGATCCACCGGCCGCGAACGGGTAGGCCCAGAGAGTTCCGCTGGAATCGAGAGCGGTGACGTGCGCAGACGAATCCACGGAGGCGACGGTCGGCAGCGGCGTCGAGCCGAACCAGTCCGTGAAGTACTGATAGAAGTTGCGGTTGCCGTAGCTCGAGCAGCCGTCACCCTCGCCGTAGCCGGCGCGGATGGCCGCCGCGTTCGGCTGATAGGGCGTGTAGTAGTAGAGGTTGGCCGTGGCCTGGTTCTGGATGTACACGGGCGACGAGCCGCATGCCTCGTTCGGGTGCCAGCGAACGTTCCATGTCTTTCCGGGCGCGTACCAGGTGAAGTACTGGCTAGTCCCTGCCGGGTTGGCATAGCGCTTCAGCTGCCACGCCGCGCCGTACATCTGATTGAAGAAGCCGTAGTACCGGGTGTCACACGCCGCGGTGTCGGGACAACCCTGTCCCATCGCGATCGTGTAGCGCCAGTCGCTGGGCCAGGTGTGGTTGACCAGACCCTGCTCTTTCTGAAGCATCACGATCAGCACCTGGGGATTGATCCCGCACGCCTGCGCGACCTTGTAGATGATCGTGGATGCCCGCTCGCGCGTGCCGCCGGAGTACGCTCCGCACATCGCATCCGCTGCGGTCGTGCGCGAGGTGTCGTACCAGTCCTTCAGACAGATGTATCCGGACTGGCAGTTGGGCACCTTGGCCTGCAGGAAGGCCTGGATCTGAGCTTCGGACATCGTGCCCTTGTCGAAGAATGCCGCGTCGCTGATGATGTGCCCGGGCTGGAACTTCGACAGATCAGCGGTCTTGACCGGACCCTGCGCGACGGTGGCCGCGGCGGGTGCGGGCTGCGCCACGGCGGCCCCGCTGCCGGCGCTGATCATGCCCAGGACGAGTGCGGCGGTCGCGGCCCAGCTCACGGCCAAGGTCACGGCACGCGCTCTGGATCGGGGGGAAGCAACCGTCGTCATGTGACCAGTGTGACTGAAGTTGCAGATGAATACCAAAGTTTTCTGGAAACCACCACTACCGACACGCGCAAGTCAGACGTTTCGCGGCGGTCTACAAGTCGGCGTGCAGCTGCCAGACCCGGTCGGCAGACTCGCGCCACGAATAGGCACGGCCGCGGTCCGCCGCCAGCACCCCGAGACGTTCCACCGACGCGGCAGATCCCAGCGCCCGGCCGAGCGCGTCGGCCAAGCCGTCGGCCGGAACCAGCATCCCGCCGTCCACGACCAGCTCGTCATGGATCGGCGAGGATGCCGCCACCACCGGCACCCCGAGGGCCAGTGCCTCCAGGATCCGCCAGGGGAACGCGCTGCTGTGCGCGGGGGCGACGAAGACCACCGCGCCACCGAACACCGCGGCACGATCCTCGGTGGACAGGACGCCGCGCACGTGGAGATTGCGCTCGGGGATGCCCGCAGCCGCGGCGAGGTCGGCGATCGCCGGTTCCTCCCCTTCGCCGGCGCCGATGACCACGACCGGCAGATCCAGCGCGGCATGGCCGACGGCATCCAAACCCGCTGCCAGCGCGTCGCGGGGAGCAGCGTGGCCGGCGAGCAGGACGAATCCGTCGGGGAGATCGAGCTGCCGGCGCCGCCCGACCTCGTCACCCGGCACGGCGAACCCGGCCGGCGCGGCGCCCGCGATGACCCGGATCCGTTCGCCGAGCTTCGCGATCTCGCCCAGCCGCACGGCCATCGAGTGCGTCGGAACGACCACCGCGTCGGCGTGCTTGACGGCGCGCTTGAGCATCGCGCGATGCCACGAGACGATGGGCTTGGGCCAGTCGGCGGGGGCCTCCCAGGGTCCCAGATCCCAGATGGTCACGACGGTCTGATCGTTCTCGTGCACCCGATCGTGACGCACCAGGGGCGCCAGCAGCGTCGGGGAGTGGATCATCCCCCCGCCGATACCGGTCGCCAGGCCGAACTGCAGGGCGGCGGCAAGCTCCCGCCGTGCCAGCGCCGTGCGGCGCACGCCGACGAGCCCGGGGATCTCGACGGGCCGGTCCGTGGGTCCGGCAGGCGCGATGCCCTGCACCTCGCAGCCGGCGGGCGTGCCGGCGACGAGTCCGCGGGTGAGTTCGCGGGCGGCGGTGGCCAGATCGGGATCGGTCGGCGCGACCAGCTGGTCGAGCATCACCCGGAGCGTTGCGGTCATGCGGCTCAGCCTTCGGGTGTGGGCGTCTGCGTGGGCGGATGCAGGGCGAGCCGCACGAGCTCCTGGATGTAGGGGTAGTCCGGGTCGTACTCGTCGATGCCGCTGGCGGGGGTGAGTTCGATGGTCGTCACCGGCTGCTCCTTCGCCTTGAGCGCGAGATCGGCGAGGAAGGGCAGCATCGACTGCGGCAGGTCGGTCTGGAAGAGGTCCTGTCCCGCGGTGGCGACGTCCTGGAACCGGGTCAGCACCGTCTGCGGCGTGAACTGCGCCAGAATCGCCTCCTGCAGCTGCCGCTGGCGCTTCATGCGATCGAAGTCGTCGGTCGTGTAGCGCGACCGGGCGTACCACTGGGCCGTGTCGCCATCCATGTGCTGCGCCCCGGCCTCGATCCAGCCGATCGCCCACTCGTCGGCGGGCTGACCCGCGTACGCCGGTCCGCCGCCCTTGGGCAGGCGCTCCGCCACGGTGATGTCCACCCCACCGAGCGCGTCGATGAGCGCTGCGAAGCCGTGCATGTCCACGAACACGTAGTACGGGATCTCGATGCCCAGGATGCCCTCCGCGGCGTCCTTGGTCGCCTCGATGCCGGGCTCGGAGCTGTTGGCGACAGCATCCGGATACAGGGCGTTCCCGTCCTGGCACACCTCGACCTCGGTGCGCAACTGGTTCACGCCGCTCCCCCACCCGCAGGACGGGTCCGCGTGGCCTTCGTGGCCGTTCGGGTAGCGGTCCTGCATCGGGCCGGGCGCGAAGGGGAAGCGCGGCATGTCGCGCGGGATGCCGGTGATCGTCGTCGCACCCGTCTCGGCGTTGACCGACACCACCGAGATGCTGTCGAACCGCATCGAGTCACGGCCTTCGCCGCTGTCCGCTCCGAGCAGCAGGATGTTGTAGTACCCGTCGCTGGGCGGTACCGGCGGCCCGGTCGCGACGAAGATGCTGCCGAGGGTCTCGCGCACCGTGCCGGCGACGTTGGCGGCATAGGCGGCGCCTGCCGTGGAGAGCACCAGAAGCGCCACTGCGACAGCGGCGATCCCGACGCGTGCGCCGGAACCGGTCTTGACGAGCCGCACCAGGCGCAGCGTGTCGACGGTCAGGACCACCCAGAGGATGCCGTACGCGATCACCAGGCCCTGGATCAGCAGCAGCGGCACGGGCCGCAGCAGCGCCAGCCACTCGGGAAGCCATGCGCCGGTGACCAGGGTGAAGGCCGCGGTCGGCCACAGCAGCGCGACCAGAGCGCCCACGATGACCAGCACCCACATCGCGATGGTCGCTCCGAGGCCGACCCTGCCGAGACGACGATTGCCGGCGACCGCCTGCGCGGATCCGGGAAGGAGGAAATTCAGCAGGACCAGCCACCAGCCGCGTCGCGTCATCACTGCGCGCGAGGCGGTGTCGGGGTAGCGCATCGGACGGTCTTCGACGATCTTCGCCGAAGCCGCCCGGGAGGGGGCCGGGCGTGGCGGGCTGGCCACACTCACAAGGAATCCTTGAGCCGCCGGTTCTTGTCCTCCACCTGGGACTCCAGCTCCCGGGCGTAGTCCTCGATCCGCACGGCCAGCGCGGCATCCGTCGTCCCGAGGATCCGCACGGCCAGCAGCGCGGCGTTCTTGGCCCCGCCGATGGAGACGGTGGCGACCGGGATCCCGGCCGGCATCTGCACGATGCTCAGGAGCGAATCCAGCCCGTCGAGCGTCGCCAGCGGCACGGGCACGCCGATGACCGGAAGGACGGTCACCGAGGCCAGCATCCCGGGCAGGTGCGCAGCCCCGCCGGCGCCGGCGATGATCGCGCGGAGGCCGCGGCCGCGGGCGTCACGACCGTAGCGGATGAGCTTGTCGGGCGTGCGGTGGGCCGAGACGACCTCCACCTCGTGCGGCACGTCGAAGTCGGTGAGGATCTGCGACGCGTCGCTCATGACCCGCCAATCCGAATCGGAGCCCATCACGACGCCGATCAGGGGCGCGTTGGAGGAATGCAGCGGCTGGGACACCCGACCAGGCTAGGGCTGAAGGCTGGAAGAACCCCGCAACGGCGCGGTCCTTCGGTCAGCCGGTTCTCGAGAACCCCGCGCCGACCGCGCCGCGCGGTATGCGTCAATCCTCGAAGAAGGATGCCGCGGCGCGCGCCTCGAATGCAACCTCGTCGAGGTCGTCGCCGACGGCGGTGACATGTCCGACCTTGCGGCCCGGTCGGGGCGCTTTGCCGTAGGTGTGCACCTTCGCGGCCGGGTACGCCTCCATGACCGCGGCGAAGCGCTGGTCCAGGCTGTCCGATTCCGGGCCGCCGAGGATGTTGACCATCACCGACCAGTCGGCGCTCGGCTCGGCATCGCCCAGCGGAAGGTCAAGCACCGCACGCAGGTGCTGCTCGAACTGGCTGGTGACGGCGCCGTCCTGGGTCCAATGCCCGCTGTTGTGCGGGCGCATGGCCAGCTCGTTCACCAGCAGCCGCTCGTCGGTCGTCTCGAACAGCTCCACGGCCAGCATCCCGGTGACATCCAGGCCCTCGGCGATGCCGAGCCCGATCCGCGAGGCGACCTGCGAGAGCCGGCCGGCGCCGTGCGGTGCGGGCGCGATGACCTCGGCGCAGACGCCGTCACGCTGCACGGTCTCCACGACCGGATAGGCGCGCATCTGCCCTGACGGGCGCCGCGCGACCTGCTGCGCGAGCTCACGGGAGAAGTCGACGAGCTCTTCGGCCAGCAGAGCGCCCCCGCGGGCGTCCTCGGCGAGGGCCGTGAACCAGTCCTCGGCTTCCGTGCCCGCCGACACCACGCGGACGCCCTTGCCGTCGTATCCGCCGCGCGGCGTCTTGACGACGGCGCGCCCGCCGTGGGCGTCGAGGAAGCTCTGCAGCTCTGCGGCGTTGAAGACCGCGGCCCATTCCGGCTGCGGCATGCCCAGCTCCTGGAGACGCGCGCGCATGAGGAGCTTGTCCTGCGCGTACCGCAGCGGGTCGGGACCGGGCCGCACCGTCACCCCGGCCGCGACGAGCGCGGCGAGGACGTCCTGCGGCACGTGCTCATGGTCGAACGTGACCACGTCGACGTCGCGGGCGAATGCGAGCACGGTCGCCGCGTCGCGGTAGTCGCCGACGGCCGTGGCCGCGAGCGACGCCGCCATTCCGTCCTGCTCTGCCAGCACGCGCAGGTCGATGCCGATCTCGACCGCGGGTGCGATCATCATGCGGGCCAGCTGGCCGCCGCCGATGACTCCGACTCGCAACGTCATGGGGATCCTTTCGTCGCCTGTTCCGGTCCCATCATCGCGCACACCGGCGCCGCCCAGGATCCCGTCCGGCGGGCATGCGGCATCCCTGGTGTTCACTTGCCCTGGATGTACGCCGAAGCGCTCGGTTGCCGTACACACAGGGCAAGTGAACAGGGAGCGCGCAGGGGCGAGGCGCACGAGGGCGACAGGGAGCGGGTCAGGCGCCGGGGTGCTCGGCGGGGGCCGGGGGCAGCGCCTGGGCATCGCGGTGCGCGAGGATCTGGTTGACCTCCACCTGATCGACCAGGGCCTCGTGCACCAGCGCGACGCTCGGGATGTTCGCCAGCCGCAGCGGCTGGTCCACGCCGTTGCTGAGCACCAGGGTGCCAGCTCCCCACATGCGCTGCAGGATGCCGCGGCGCTCCTGCACCGTGTACCCGCGCACGTGGCTCAGCTCACGCCGGTGCGCGCCGACGATCCCCGATCGCTCGATGACGCGACGGGTCGTGATCGTGTACACATGCGCCCACCAGGACAGGTACGGCAGCAGCACCAGGAACAGCACGATGGCCGCGGCGGCGGTCAACAGCATCCAGTCCTCGAACGGAGCGGGGAGGTTGCCGTAGAAGTAGCCCACCGCTCCGGCGACGGCGACCAGGATCAGGGCAGACCAGGTCAGTCCGCGGGCGTGCCCGCGGAACCGGGCGATGCGCAGCTCGGGCGTCGGCACGCCGGGGACGACCATCGGCGATCTGCCGCCAAACGTGGTCGGCTGGGTCATGGTTCTATTCTGGTGCGGGCCGGCGACACTCCGGGCTGCCACGCCCAGACTCAGCGCACGTGGACGACGTCTCCGGCCGAGACGGGCGTCTCGATGTCGCCGTCGACGACGACGAGCCGGCCGTCCCGATCGATCCGCTGGGCGCGGCCGTGCAGCTTCGTTCCATCCGGCAGCGAGACGACCACGTCCGACCCGAGCGTCGTGCACAGCGCCTCGATCTCGGCACGGATGCCCGCCACGGACGCGTCGCCGTGGGCGAGGCTCAGCGCGGTCAGCTGCGTGTCGAGCGCGACGAGATAGTCGGCCAGCAGCCGGTCCTCGTCCGCCTCCAGTCCCACGTTGGCGAAGGACGTCGCGGTGTCGACGGGCAGGTCCACCCGCGTCATGCGCGTGTTCACGCCTGCGCCGATCACCACCGCACCCGGGCGGCCGGGCACCACCTCAGCCAGGATGCCGCAGAGCTTGCCCCCGTCCAGCTGGACGTCGTTGGGCCATTTCAGGCCCGCGGTGTGGCCGGTGCCGCGCAGCTGGTTCAGCACCGCTCGCGTCATGGCCGCACCGGCAATGAGCGGGATCCACGCCCGTGACGGCATCGGCAGGTCGACGACGCCCACCAGCACCGAGACCGCCAGGCCGGTACCGGCGGGGATCGTCCAGGTGCGGCCCAGCCGCCCCCGTCCGGAGCGCTGGTCAGTGGTCAGCAGAACCGACAGGTGCGGCCACTGCGCAGGATCCTCGGTCACCATCCGCACGAGGTCGGCGTTGGTCGAATCGGTGGATTCGACGACTTGGAGACGCGGCGAGACGGCCGCCGCGCGGGGGTATCCGGAAAGCGGAATCGACATGGGCTCACCCTACGCACGCTCGCCACCCGGCGGAATCGGGACCGCCGACGACGCGCCGGCCGCACTCACCCGCCGAGGAATCCGTCGCATCCCACAGCGGATGCCACAGGCCCTTGTGTGAAGCCTCCAACCCTCCCGCGAAACCCGCCGATAGGGTTGAACCCGTGACCGATCAGCCCGACCTTTTCACGACCGCCGGCAAGATCGCGGACCTCCGCGCGAGGTTCCAGGAGGCCGTCGTCGATGCGGAGCGGACCGCGCAGGACAAGCAGCACGCGAAGGGCAAGCTCACCGCGCGGCAGCGGATCGAGATGCTCGTGGACACCGGCAGCTTCGTCGAGTTCGACGAGTACGTGCGGCACCGCACCATCGCCTTCGGCATGGAGAAGTCCCGGCCGTACGGCGACTCGGTCGTCACCGGTGTCGGCACGATCCATGGCCGCACCGTCGCGGTGTACGCACAGGACTTCTCCACCTTCGGCGGGTCGCTGGGCGAGGTGGCCGGAGAGAAGATCGTCAAGATCATGGAGTACGCGCTGCGCGGCGGGATGCCGTGCATCGGCATCCTGGACTCGGGCGGGGCGCGCATCCAGGAGGGCGTCGTGGCGCTCGGCAAATACGGCGAGATCTTCCGTCTGAACACGCGGGCCTCGGGTGTGATCCCGCAGATCTCCCTGATCATGGGTCCCGCCGCCGGCGGCGCGGTGTACTCCCCGGCGCTGACCGACTTCGTGATCATGGTCGACAAGACCAGCCAGATGTTCGTCACCGGCCCCGACGTCATCAAGACCGTGACCGGCGAGGACGTGGGCATGGAGGAGCTGGGCGGCGCGTACACGCACAACACGCGGTCCGGTGTGGCGCACTACCTGGCCGAGGACGAGGACGACGCGATCGACTACGCGCGCACGCTGCTCGGCTTCCTGCCGGACAACAACATGTCCGAGCTGCCCGTCTACGAGAGCGAGTTCGAGTTCGAGACCACGGATGCCGATCGCTTTCTGAACACGGTCATCCCCGACTCGGCGAATCAGCCCTACGACATCCACCAGGTCATCGCGCACGTCGTCGACGGGGGCGATTTCCTGGAGGTGCAGCCGCTGTTCGCGCCGAACATCGTGATCGGCTTCGGGCGGGTCGAAGGCCGCACGGTCGGGATCATCGCGAATCAGCCCTCGCAGATGGCCGGCACGCTGAACATCGAGGCCGGCGAGAAGGCCAGCCGCTTCGTGCGCTTCTGCGACGCGTTCTCGGTGCCGATCCTGACCCTGGTCGACGTGCCCGGCTACCTGCCCGGCACCGACCAGGAGTGGACCGGTGTCATCCGGCGCGGCGCCAAGCTCCTCTACGCGTACGCCGAGGCAACCGTGCCGCTGGTGACGGTCATCCTGCGCAAGGCCTACGGGGGCGCGTACATCGTCATGGGCTCCAAGCAGCTCGGCGCCGACGTCAACCTCGCCTGGCCGACCGCCGAGATCGCCGTCATGGGCGGACAGGGCGCGGTGAACATCCTCTACCGCGGCGAGATCAAGCGGGCGGAGGCGGCCGGTGAAGATGTCGCTGCGGTGCGCACCCGGCTCGCGAACGAGTACACGTACAACGTGGCATCCCCGTTCCTGGCCGCCGAGCGCGGCGAGCTGGACGGGATCATCGAGCCGGCACAGACCCGCGTCGCCATCGCCAAGGCATTGCGATCGCTGCGCGGCAAGCGCGCCAGCCTGCCACCCAAGAAGCACGGGAACATCCCGCTGTGACCGGCACCGTCGATCCCTCGGAGTCCGCCGACCGCATGCGCGTGGACGTGCTGCGAGGCACGCCGACCGGCGATGAGCTGGCCGGCCTGATCGCCGTCGTCACCGAGGCGTACCGCGAGGAGTCGGCCGGCGCGACGGTCCAGGAGATCCCGGGCAGAACGGCGTGGTCGCTCTCGCAGCGCTCACTGCGTGCGCCGTTGCACCGCGATCTCGGCTGGGCTCGCTGGAGCGGGCACTAGGCCCATCCCGCCTGCGGGCGTCGCCCGGAACGCACTGTCCCCCGAAATACCTACAGACGCCGGCGCGGGCACCAGCCGATACTGGAGGAGCTGGAACGCATCTCGCGTTCGGTCGACCCGCTTTCCACCTATGTGGGAGCTCCAGGGTCGGCCATGCGGACGGTTTTCGGGTAACTGTCCGCCCGGTGGGGGGTTGGCGGCTTCGCCACCCCCCACCCCTTCCTTCTTCGCTCCCCGCCCCGGCTCCCCTCCCCCGCCGGGACGGGGAGCGGGAACCCTCGGGCTCCCGCCTCGGGCCACGGTCCCGGTCAGGCGGCGCCTCAGGCCACGGTCCCGTTTAGGCGGGGCCTCGGGCCACGGTCCCGTTCAGGCGGCGCCTCAGGCCACGGTCCCGTTCAGGCGGGCGCTCAGGCCAGGGGCCGCCGCAGGCGTCGGCTTCAGGCCACGGTCGGGTGATCGATCTCCCGCCACAGGTCCACGGCGTCCTCGTCGGACATGCCCTCGCCTGCGGCGGAACGGCCGACCACGGTCACCGCGACACGCTCGTGCGGCGACGTGCGGATGTAGAGCCGATCCGAACGGGCGGTGCGCAGCGTCTCGGCCAGCTGAGCGCGGATGATCGCCAGCGACGCTTCGTCCAACCCTTCCAGGCCGCCCTCGTCCAGCACGGTGACGTTGGTCCCGCGCCGCCGGGCGCGCTCCAGTTCGGCATGCACCGCGTCATCCAGCAATCGGGGTCCGCGGATCTCATCGCGCAGACGCCCCTCGGCCAGGCGCGCCTCGGTGCGCTCCGTCTCGGTGAGTGCGCCTCCCGAAGCCACCGTGCGGGTCAGAATCGGTCCGGCCACGGTGAGCGCGCGCTGCACCTGCAGCCTCCGCTCCCGCTGCCTGCCGGTCTGCGATGCCTGCCACGCCGACGCCGCGCGCTGCAGCTGTGCCAGCTGTGCGGTGTCGCGCGCGGCACGATCCATCGACCGCAGCATCAGCTGCGTGGCCGCGACCCAGACGATCGAGCCGACCAGGCCCAGCGCGAGCGCGTTGAGCGGTCCCATCCAGATCATCGACGCGAGGGCGAGGGCGGCGATGCCCGTCCACGCGACCCACGCGCGACGACGCACCATGACGATCGTCATCAGCGCCCCGATGCCGCCGAGATACCAGGTGGCGAACGGTTCGGTCCGGGACTCCGGCCCGACCGCCACGGCGATGGCTGTGGGCACGAGGACGGCGCAGGCCAGAGCGAGGGCAGCCGACCAGGTGGGCAGTCGTGTCCGTGCACCGGGCGCCGGGGGGCCCTCGGTCACCACGCCGCCCAGTCCCACCTCGCTGACCCGCCGCGGCTCCCACAGGATGCACAGCCATGTCGTCACCAGATACAGGCTGAGGGCGGCGAACAGGAGCAGCGGCTGCGGCACCGGCTCCGTCCACCACAGGCCCCGCGCCGCGAGGTAGGCGGTGAAGGCCATCCCGATCACCACGATGATGCGCCGCACGCTGATCATGAAGACGCCTCACGCCATTCCAGGCGCACGGTGGTGCCGTTCGCGTCGGAGTCGATCGTGCTGGTGCCGCCGACCGCGGCGACCCGCGCGAAGATCGAGGCACGGATGCCGAGACGATCGTGGGGCACGCGCTCCAGATCGAATCCCGCGCCGGTGTCCCGCACCGTGATGACCACCCGTGAGGGGTCGTCATCACCCTCCACACTGACCGCCAGTCCGGAGCCGGCGGCGTGCTGGGCGGCGTTCGCGACCGCCTGGGTGGCGGCCAGGACGAGAGCACGAGCAGCCCGACCGGGCATGGCAGGAGCATGTTCGGTGATCAGCCGTTCCGCCCGCACCGAGACACCCAGTTCCAGAGCGGCGCGTTCGATGTCATCAGCGATGCTCGCGGCATCCCGTGGCTCGTCGCTGCCCTCCT
Organism: Microbacterium sp. zg-B185; assembly: GCF_030246885.1. Classification (NCBI taxonomy): domain Bacteria; kingdom Bacillati; phylum Actinomycetota; class Actinomycetes; order Micrococcales; family Microbacteriaceae; genus Microbacterium; species Microbacterium sp. zg-B185. The sequence goes on along the minus strand of NZ_CP126739.1, from coordinate 739,241 downwards.
CGGAGTCCTGCTCGGTGTTCGCCAGACGGGTGAGCGCCTCCCGCGCCATCGCCACCGCCAGAGTCTTTTGTCGCGGCGTGTGCGCACGCTCCGCGGCGATCAACGCCGCCAGCACGCTGTCGTGCATGAGCGCGGCCACCGCGACGCGCTCCTGCTCTGCGGCATCCGCCGCCGCGGCCTGCGCATACGACTGGACGGCGCGTGCCCGGGTCTCGTCCACGTTCGCAGCAACGGAGCGGAAGACCCACCCGAGGGTGAGCAGCATCGCACCCAGGATCAGCGCGAACGACACATCGAGGGCGACCGAGAACCAGTACAGCTGCGCGAAGTCGCCCTGGATCAATCTCACGATTCCGAAGAGGATCGGCAGGCCGACGGTCCACACGATCTGCAGAGGCAGCGCGAAAGCGAGCACGCTGGCCACTGTTGCGACGTTGACGAGATACCAGATCCACGGCTGCGCCACGTGATCGGCTGCTCCACCCGTGGTCGCCAGCGGCCAGAGCAGAAGGGCGACGGGATAGATGACGGCGTAGATGCCGGCCGCTATGCGGACCCCGCGGCCGATCAGACAGGCCACGATCATGCCGGCGAGCGGCACGAAGGTCATCAGCACGAGCGGCAGATGCCATTCCGGCTTCTCCTGGAACGAGGGTCCCAGTGCAGCCAGGAACGCCTGCGTGCCCAGGACGAGACTGCCCAGACCGACGACGATCGAGATGATGCGCTCGATCCGCAGCCGCGTGAACGAGCCGAGGCCGGCCGTAGTCTCACGTGTCTGCGGAATGTGTCCCCACGCGTCGGCGAGGACGGCGCGGGCGCTTTCAGGCTCCGACACCACCGGCGCCTTCGCGGTCAGTCGGTTCGGCAAGGATTCCGTCCTCCATCGCGCGGCGCAGCAGGTCGACCTTGGTCGGGGCCGGCCTGCCGACCTCGACGTATTTCACGCGAACGCGCGTGATGTTCTCCTTGGCCGTGGAATACGCCACACCGAGACGGTCCGCGACCACCTTCAACGGCAATCCGGCCGCGTACAGGCGCAGCACGTCGCGCTCACGCGCAGACAGCTGCGCATCGGCGAATGCGCGGTCGCCTTCCACCGCGCTGGCCCACTCGACGTTGTTGAGCGGTTCGCCCTGGGCGACCGTCCGGATCGCGGCCATCACGTCGTCGATCGGGGAGCCCTTGCTGACGACGCCGGCCGCGCCTGCGGCGAGCGCCTCGCGCACCGCCGCCGGCCGATCGGCGACGCTGTGGATGATCACGCTCGACCCGTCCGAGACGAGTCGGCGGACGTTCTCCGTGACGGTGGTGCCGTCACCGAGCGTCAGGTCCAGGACGACGACATCGGCCGGCTGCGCACGGCTGAACGCGCGCCAGCTCAGGTATTCGTTGACGTTGCTGCCCGAGAACACGACTTCTTTGTGCGCTCGTGCGCAGGCGGCCTCGAGCCCGAGTCGCACGGACTCGTGGTCGTCGATCAGGGCCACTCGCGTCATGCCGTCCAGCCTAGTGGCGGGCTCCCCTGATCCTCACCGTACGAAGGTCGCGACCGCCTCGACGTGGTGCGAGTTGGGGAAGATGTCGTACGCCGCGATCCGACTCAGCGAGTAGCCCTCGGCGCGGAACGTCGCCACGTCGCGGGCCAGGGCGACCGGGTCGCATGCCACGTACACGACCGCTGCGGGCCGCAGCGCGGCGATCCGTTCGACGATCCCGCGTCCGGCACCGGAGCGGGGGGGATCCAGGACGGTGACGCCGTGGCTGAGCCGGTCGCGGTCCCGGTCGGAGGCTTCGGCCCCCAGCCGCGCGAGGAACCGGTCCACTCGCGCCGTCTCGGCACGTGCGCCGACCCATTCGGCGAGGTTCTCGCCGGCGTGCTCGGTGGCGCGCGGGTCGGATTCCACAGACGTGACCCGGCCTCCGCCGAGCTCGGCGAGTGCGGCGGCGAAGAGTCCCACGCCGCCGTAAAGGTCAAGGTGCCAGGCCTCGGCGTCCAGGACGGCATCCTCCGCGCCACGCGGACCGGCCGCGCGAACCGCGGATCGCACGGCGGAATCCAGCGTTGCCGCGGCCAGCCGGTGCACCTGCCAGAAGCCGCCGGCGTCGACCCGGAACTCCCGCGTGCCGACCCGCTCGGTGACGACCTCACGCGCCTGGCCAGGGGCGTGGCGGGCCGAGTCGGGACGCGGCAGCACCCGGACGCGCCCGTCGGCAGGCTGGACCAGATCGATGCGGCCGGGTCGACCGTGCGTTTGCTGCAGCGCGGCGCGCTCGACGGCCGCGGTCGCGAGCGGGAAGTCCTCGACGGGCACGACCGTGTGGCTGCGCGCGGCGTAGGGGCCGACGTGGCCGTCGGCGTCGACGTGAAGACTCACTCGCGTGCGCCACCGCGTGCCGTCCGCCGTTTCGGCCTCGACGATCCGCCCCTCCGCGTCGGTCACCCCGACGGGGCCCGCCACGTCCACGTCCCACTCCACGCCGCCGAAGCGCTGCAGGGCGTCGGTCAGCACCTCCCGCTTGAGCGCTCGCTGGTGGGCCAGCTCGATGTGCCCGAAGTCCGCGCCCCCGGGGCGCAGGTGCGGCGGCACCGTGACATCGGCCTGGCGCCAGACATGCGGCTGCCGGTGGGGCGAGGGCTCCAGCACATCGATCACGTCGCCGCGCCAGAACGACTTCTTCCCGACGTCGGTCAGGCGCACGCGCACGCGCTCCCCCGGGATCGCGTCGGGAACGAAGATCACGCGTCCGCCGCGCGCCGCGCCGCGGGTCTCCTCGGCGCCGCGGTCCGCCGCGGTCGAATCGTCTCCGTACCGCCCGACGAACACCCCGCCGTGGGCGACACTGGTCACATCGAGGTCGAGTTCGTCTCCGGCATCCACGTCTCGAGCATTCCACAGCAGACGCGCGACGCGGCTACCGTGAACGCATGCAGGTCTTCCTCGCCTCGACGTCGCCCGCCCGCCTGATGCTGCTGAGACAGGCCGGGATCGAGCCGCGCACGATGGCGCCGGACGTGGACGAGGATGCCGTCATCGCGGAGGTCCAGGCCGCCGAGGGTCGGCTGCTGCCGGCCGACGAGCACGTGCTGGTCCTGGCACGACGGAAGGCGGCGGATGTCGCGTCGCGCGTCCGCGCCGAGCAGGCCGACTTCGACGGGATCGTGATCGGCGGCGACTCGATGTTCGAGATCGACGGCGAAATCCTCGGCAAGCCGTATACGGCCGACGTGGCCACACGACGGTGGCGTGCGATGCGAGGACGGACCGGCGTGCTGCACTCCGGGCACAGTGTCATCCGGGTGCATCCCGGCGCGGAGCTGCGAGAGGCGGAGGCGGTGGCCGAAGCATCCGTCACCTTCGCCGCCGATGTGACCGACGCCGAGATCGCCGCGTACGTCGCCTCGGGTGAGCCCCTGCATGTCGCGGGGGCGTTCACGATCGACAGCCTCGGCGGCCCGTTCATCGACCGGGTGGTCGGGGACCCGTCGACCGTGGTCGGCATGTCCCTGTCCACGGTGCGGCGCCTCGCCGGAACGCTCGGGGTCGCCTGGCCGGATCTGTGGAACCGCGCCTGATTGCGAGGAACCGCACATAACCTCTCGGACGGGCTCGTAGACTCCCCCACACGTTTCCGCCGCTTTCTTGTGCGAAGCGCTCAAAAGCAGGCCTGGGTGCCTCGGTAGGCTGGCCTCCATGCCTCAGATCGCCAAGGTTCTCGTTGCCAACCGCGGCGAGATCGCAGTCCGCGTCATCCGCGCGGCGCGAGATGCCGGAAAATCATCCGTCGCGGTCTACGCCGACCAGGACCGGGACGCGCTGCACGCGCGGCTCGCGGACGAGTCGTACGCCCTGCAGGGCTCGACCAGCGCCGAGACCTACCTGTCGATCGAGAAGATCCTCTCCATCGCGCGACGGTCCGGTGCCGACGCCGTCCACCCGGGCTACGGATTCCTCGCCGAGAACGCCGCCTTCGCGCGCGCCGTGATCGGAGCGGGGCTGGTGTGGATCGGCCCGACCCCCGAGGCCATCGAAGCGCTCGGTGACAAGGTCACCGCACGGCACGTGGCCGAAAGGGTCGGCGCCCCACTGGTACCGGGCACCCCCGGGCCGGTCGGCGGAGCCGCCGAGGTGATCGCGTTCGCCGAGGAGTTCGGGCTCCCCATCGCGATCAAGGCCGCGTACGGCGGCGGCGGTCGCGGGCTCAAGGTGGCGCGCGAATACGACGAGATCGCCGAGATGTTCGAGTCCGCGACCCGTGAGGCGATCAGCGCCTTCGGTCGCGGCGAATGCTTCGTGGAGAAATACCTCGACAAGCCCCGGCACGTCGAGACGCAATGCCTGGCGGATGCCGCCGGCAACGTCGTGGTGATCTCCACCCGCGACTGCTCGCTGCAGCGGCGGCATCAGAAGCTCGTCGAAGAGGCCCCCGCCCCGTTCCTCACCGACGAGCAGAACGCGATCCTCTACGACTCCTCGAAGGCGATCCTGCGCGAAGTCGGGTACGTCGGGGCCGGGACGTGCGAATTCCTGATCGGCGCGGACGGCACGATCTCCTTCCTGGAGGTCAACACCCGCCTCCAAGTCGAGCATCCGGTCTCGGAAGAGGTCACCGGCATCGATCTCGTGCGCGAGCAGTTCCGCATCGCCGAGGGCGGCACGCTGGATTACGGCGACCCGGTGCCGGTCGGTCACTCGATCGAGTTCCGGGTCAACGGCGAAGACCCGGGTCGCGGGTTCCTCCCCCAGCCCGGCCCCATCCACATTTTCAAGACGTTCGGCGGTCCCGGCATCCGTCTGGATTCCGGCGTCACCGCGGGCGATTCGGTCGGCGGCGCCTTCGACTCGCTGCTCGGCAAGATCATCGTCACCGGCCGCGACCGCGCCGAGGCGCTGGAACGCGCACGCCGCGCGCTGGACGAGTTCGAGGTCACCGGTCTGCCCACCGTGCTGCCGTTCCACCGCAAGGTCGTGCGCGACCCCGCCTTCACGGCCGAGGACGGCGTCTTCGGCGTCTTCACCCGCTGGATCGAAACGGAGTTCGTCAACGACATCCCGCCGTGGGACGGCGAGCTCGAGGCCGCGCCCAAGCCCGCCGAGGCGCGGCACACGGTCGTGGTCGAGGTCAGCGGCAAGCGCCTCGAGGTCAGCCTTCCGGATCGGATCGTCACCGCTCCCGGGGCGGTCGGCCGACCCGCCGCTGTACCGCCGTCGCGGCGCTCGCACGCGCCGACCGTCGTTGCCGGCGCGTCCGGCGATGCCGTCAAGGCCCCGATGCAATCGACGATCGTGAAGGTCGCCGTCCAGGACGGGCAGTCGGTCGTCCAGGGCGATCTGGTCGTCGTGCTCGAGGCGATGAAGATGGAACAGCCGATCCAGGCGCACAAGGACGGCGTCGTCGGCGCGATCAACGCCACCGCCGGCACGACCGTCTCCGCCGGGCATCAGCTGCTGACGATCTCCTAGGAGTCGCGCCGTCCAGCCCCGCTCGCGGGGCCTCAGCCGTCGTCGTTCGCGCGATCGACGATGTGCATCGCGCGCGCGGCGTCCGTGATGCTGCCGCTCAGCGACGGATACGCCGCGAACACACGGGAGAGCTGGTCGACGGTGAGCCGGCGGTCCACGGCGATCGCGATCGGGTAGATGAGGTCCGATGCGCGCGGACCGACGATCACGCCGCCGATGACGGTGCCGCTGCCCTGCCGTGCGATGAGCTTGACGAAGCCGTCCTTGGTGCCCATCATCTTCGCCCGCGGGTTGGCCGCCAGCGGCAGCTTGTGCACGACGCCGTCGATGAGTCCGTCGATGATGTCCTGCTCCGACCAGCCGATCGTCGCGATCTCCGGCGCGGTGAAGATGTTCGACGTGATCCGGCGACGCTCGAGCGGGATGACGACATCGCCGAGGGCGTGGAAGACGGCGGTGCGGCCCTGCATCGAGGCCACCGAGGCCAGCGGCACGAAGGTGGTGCAGTCTCCGGCCGCGTAGATGTTCGGCACCGAGGTTCGCGCGACCCGATTGACCTGGATGTGGCCGGACTCGGTCATCTGCACCCCGGCGGCCTCCAGACCGATACCGGCCGTGTTCGGGATCGACCCGACGGCCATCAGGCAGTGACTGCCCTCGACCGTGCGCCCATCCGAGAGGGTGACCAGAACGCCGTCGCCGTCCCGGACGACGTTGTCGGCCCGGGACTTGGACAGCACCGTCATGCCGCCGCGCTTGAAGACCTTCTCGAGCACCATCGCGGCATCCCGGTCCTCCCCCGGGAGGACCTGGTCGCGGCTGGAGATCAGCGTGACCTTCGAGCCGAGGTTCATGTATGCCGACGCGAACTCGGCGCCGGTGACGCCGGAGCCGACGACGATGAGGTGCTCGGGCAGGGAGGTCATGTCATACAGCTGCGTCCACGTCAGGATGCGCTGGCCGTCCGGTTTCGCACTCGGCAGCTCGCGCGGGGACGCACCGACCGAGACGATCAGCGTGTCCGCTTCGACCCGGTCGAAGTCGGTGCCGTTCGGCCCGGTCGAGACCACGACGGCGTTGTCGCTGTCGAGGCGGCCGAACCCCGAGATCAGGCGGACCCCGGCCTCGACCAGGGACGCCCGCATGTCGTCGGACTGCTGGCGCGCGAGCGAGAGCAGTCGCTTGTTGACCGCGACGAGGTTGATGGCGATCTCCGGCTTGAGCGGCCTGCCCTCGCCGCCGCGGGCGAACAGCTGCACGCCCAGGTCGCCGGCCTGCGAGATGGCCACCGCCGCGTCCGCGGTCGCGATCAGGGTCTTGGACGGCACGACGTCGGTGATCACGGCCGAGCCGCCGATCCCGGCGCGCTCGATCACGGTCACTTCCGCACCGAGCTGGGCGGCTCCCAGCGCCGCCTCGTATCCGCCGGGGCCGCCACCGATGATCGCGACACTCTGGGTGCGCTCGAAGCTCAAAGACATGTACTCATCTTCCCAGGCCGGAGGCGCGCTCATGCAACGCCGGGCTGGCCATCAGCTGGGTAGCTCACGGTCGCGCGGTCTGGCTCCCGGGCCCGGGCCTTCCTAGAGTGGGGTGCATGCCTCAGACCTTCGCAAACCCGCTGGATGACCCCTCAGCGGACCCGTTCGAGATCGCGGCGGAGGCGGCGGACCAGATCGCGCGCCTCACCGGCGTTCCGCGGCACGACATCGCCCTCACCCTGGGCAGCGGATGGGGGCAGGCTGCCGAACTGATCGGTGAGACGGTCGCCACGCTTGCGTGCACTGAGGTCGTCGGCTTCAGCAGCCCCGCGCTGGAAGGTCACGTCGGGACGCTGCGCAGTGTGCTGACCCCGCGCGGACGGCACGTGCTGATCATCGGAGCCCGCACGCATTTCTACGAGGGTCGCAACCCGCGTCGTGTCGTCCACAGCGTCCGCACCGCGGCCGGCACCGGGGCGCGCACCATGGTGCTCACCAACGGCGCCGGCGGCATCCGCCACACCTGGAAACCCGGCACGCCGGTGCTGATCAGCGACCACATCAACCTCACCGGCGCGACCCCGCTCGAGGGCGCAACGTTCATCGACCTGACCGACCTGTACTCGATGCGTCTGCGTGATCTCGCGCACACGATCGACCCCTCCCTGGACGAGGGCGTGTACTGCCAGTTCACCGGGCCGCAGTACGAGACGCCCGCCGAGGTGAGGATGGCCAAGGCGATCGGGGGCCACATCGTCGGAATGTCCACCGCATTGGAAGCCATCGCCGCCCGGCAGGCGGGCATGGAGGTCCTGGGCTTCTCGCTCATCACGAACATGGCCGCCGGCATCCAGACCACGCCGCTCAGCCACCAGGAGGTCATGGAGGCCGGCCGGCTGGCGGGCCCCGCAATCTCGTCGCTGCTGGCGCGCGTCATCGGGGCGATGTGAGCGCGGGCGGGAAGGCCGTCCTGGATGCCGCGCGCGCCTGGCTCGCCCAGGACCCCGATGGCACGACGCGCACCGAACTGGAGGGGCTGATCGAGCAGACCGACCGCGGTGATGCCGCTGCCGCCGCGGAGCTCGCCGACCGCTTCGCGGGGCGCCTGGCCTTCGGCACCGCCGGGCTGCGGGGGGAACTGGGCGCGGGCAGCAACCGCATGAATCGCGTGCTGGTCGCCCAGGCAGCGGCCGGACTGGCCGCTTTCCTCCTCGAGCGCGCCGCGGGCGGGCGCCGCCCGTCCGTCGTGATCGGCTACGACGGTCGCCGCAACTCGGACGTGTTCGCGCAGGACTCCGCCGAGCTGTTCGCCGGTGCGGGGCTGCGCGCCATTCTCCTGCCGCGGATGCTGCCCACGCCGGTCCTCGCATTCGCGGTGCGTCACCTCGGGGCGGATGCCGGGGTCATGGTCACCGCCAGCCACAACCCGCCGAACGACAACGGCTACAAGGTCTACCTGGGCGGCGCGGACGCCGGAGCGCAGATCGTCTCGCCCGCCGACATCGAGATCGCCGCGCACATCCAGCGGATCGCAGACGCCGGAGATGTCGGCGCGCTGCCCCGCTCGTTGGGGTACGAGACGGCCGCCGAGTCGGTGGTGGACGCGTATGTCGCCGCCACCGCCGCCGTCGCCCCCGCGCCTGCCGGCGCTGCCGGGCTCAGCTGGGTGTACACCGCGATGCACGGCGTGGGATGGGACACGCTCTCGCGCGTACTGACGGCGGCGGGATACCCCGAGCCGGTGCCGGTGACACGCCAGCTCGATCCGGACGGGACCTTCCCCACCGTGGCGTTCCCGAACCCCGAGGAGCCGGGCGCCATGGACCTCGCGTTCGACGCAGCGCGCCGGTCCAACGCCGACCTCGTCATCGCCAACGACCCGGACGCGGATCGCCTCGCCGTCGCCGTCCCGGATCCCCACGCCCAGGGCGGCTGGCGCCGACTGACCGGCAACCAGATCGGCCTGCTGCTCGGGTGGCGGGCAGCCCGACTGGCGCGGGCGGCCGGCGCGCCGCCCGGGGCGTCGCTCGCCTGCTCACTGGTGTCCTCCCCCGGGCTGAAGTCCGTCGCGGAGCACTACGGTCTCGACTTCCACACCACCCTCACCGGCTTCAAGTGGATCTCGCGGGCGCCGGGCATCGTGTTCGGGTTCGAGGAGGCGCTGGGATACCTGGTGAACCCCGAGACCGTCCGCGACAAGGACGGGATCTCGGCCGCGATCGCCATGCTCGGGCTGGTCGCCGAGGCCCGCGGGCGCGGCGAGAGCCTCTCCCGGGTCCTCGCGGAGTTCGATGCGACGTTCGGGTTCTTCGCCAGCGACCAGGTCGCCATCCGCGTGGATGACGTGTCCGCGATCGCACGGATCATGGCAGCACTGCGGGAGCGGCATCCGTCATCGATCGGGCGGGTCCGGATCGAGCGTGTCGAGGACCTCTTGGACGGCGTGGACGACCTGCCCCGCGGGGATGTGCTGCGTCTGTGGACGACGGACGGGTCGCGCGTCATCATCCGGCCCAGCGGAACCGAGCCTAAACTCAAGGTCTATCTCGACGTCCGCGGCGGCTCTGCCGACGATGCGCGTGCGCGCCTGGCGGCCCTCGGTGAGGGAGCGCGGACGCTCTTGGGCGAGGTGGGCTGAACCGGAGGACATGACAGAGCGGTGACCGAACGCACGGACGACGATCGCTCAACGGATGCCGCGAACCTGGCACCGGCGGCCGCTCCGGCCACCGCGCACCCGCGAGGAGCCGCCACGGACACGGTTGCCCCCGGCCACCCGGTGACCACCGCCGACCCGCCGCACTGGCTTCGCCGGGTCCTGCTGTTCCTGAGCGGGCAGACCATCAGCCTGCTCGGGTCGATGCTGGTGCAGTATGCGGTGTTCTGGTATCTCACGATCACGTACCAGTCCGGCGTGATCATGATGCTGGCGGCGCTGTTCGGCTTCCTCCCGCAAGCCGTCGTCTCGGTCTTCGGCGGGGTCTGGGCCGACCGCCACAATCGCAAGCTCCTGATCATCGTCGCGGACGCGTCGATCGCCGCGACCACCCTGGGGCTCGCCCTGATCATGCTGACCGGGTACGACGCGGTGTGGCTGATCTTCCTGACCATGGCGATCCGATCGGCCGGCGCCGGCATCCAGATGCCCGCGGTCTCGGCACTGATCCCGCAGATCACGCCCACCCGTCACCTGATGCGCGTGAACGGGATCAACGGATCCATCCAGTCCGCGATGGCCCTGATCGCACCGGCCGCTGCGGGCGTCATCTACGCGTGGTCATCGGCGTCCACTGGCGCGACGGCGGGTTCCCTGGTGCCGATCTTCTTCATCGACGTCGTCACTGCAGCCATCGGGATCGGGCTGCTCGCCCTCGTCCCCGTCTCCGCGGTCCGCAGGGCGGGCGATGTGAAGACGGGCTATTTCGCCGATCTCGTGGACGGCGTCCGGTACGTCGCCCACCACGCGTTCGTCCGGTGGGTGCTGGTGCTCTTCGCGATCATCTTCGTGCTCATCGTGGCGCCGTCCAACCTCACCCCGCTGATGCTGGTGCGCTCGTTCGACGCCGGAGAGCAGCAGAACGTGGTCAACCTCGCCGTTCTGGAGATCGCGTTCAGTGTGGGCATGGTGCTGGGCGGCATCGTGGTGGCGGCGCTGTTCGCCAAGCGCAGTCGGATCGGCATGATCGTGGTGTCGTCCCTGGTGTTCGGCGTCCTGTCGATCGGCATGGGACTCTCGCCGAACGTGTGGCTGTTCTTCGGCTTCATGTTCCTGCTCGGCCTCTCGGTGCCGTTCTTCTCCACTCCCTCCACCACCCTGCTTCAGGAGACCGTCGAGCCCGAGCGCCAAGGACGCGTCTTCGGCTTCCTCGGGATCGTCATGGCCCTGGCCATGCCGCTGGGCATGGTGGTGTTCGGGCCCCTCGCCGACGTGGTGCCGATCGAGCTGCTGCTGATCGCCTCGGGCGTGCTGACCTTCGTGGTGGTCGGTGCGGCGGTGTGGCTGCCCGCGGGACGTCGCGCGCTGAGCGCGGCCCGGGCCGCCTCGCACACCTCGGACCCTGCCGCTGCGGCCGCGGCGGCCGAGGCGGCGATGCACGACGAGCACGCCTCGTAGGCTCGAGGCATGCTACTTCGGGAGCCCATCATCCTCGAGAACGCGTTCGTGCGCCTTGAGCCGCTCGCCCCCGAGCACGCCGAGGATCTCATCGAGGCTGCGACGGGCCTGGAGCACGCCTGGTACACGTTCGTGCCGACCCCGGAGGCTATCGAGACCGAGATCCGTGAGCGCCGTGCGCTGCGCGACGACGGCTCGCACAACCCGTGGGCGGTGCGCCGCCTGGACACCGGCCGGGTGGTGGGGATGACCAGCTATCTGAACATCGATCAGCCCCACCGCCACGTGGAGATCGGCTCCACCTGGCTGGCGCTCAGCGCCCAGCGGACGGCCGCCAACACCGCCGCCAAGCTGCTGCTGCTGGGGCACGCGTTCGAGGAGTGCGACGCGATCGCGGTGGAGCTGCGCACGCACTGGCACAATCGTCAGTCCCGCGATGCCATCGCGCGCCTCGGGGCCAAGCAGGACGGTGTCCTGCGCAACCACCGCATCGGTCCGGAAGGCACCCTCCGCGACACCGTGGTGTTCTCGATCCTGCCGACGGAGTGGCCGGCGGTCCGGCTGGGCTTGGAGTCGCGGCTGGCTCGCTGAGGCGGATGCCGCGGCATCCGCTCGGCTGTCACAACACGCCGACCGGGCCGGCAGAACGCGACAGGCCAGCACCAGCCCGATCGCGCGCGTGAACTCAGTGCGGCGCGTGCGCCTCCAGGAATTCGTACACGTCCGTGGTGTCCACACCCGGAAAGGCTCCGGTCGGCAGCGTCGCCAGCAGCGTCCGGGGCGTGCGGACGTTCGGCCAGGACTGCTCGCGCCACGCCGCCTCCAACTCGGCGGGGGGCCGCCGGCAGCAGACCTCCACCGAGTGCTTCGACACACCCCGATTCGTGGTGTCCCGGCCGATGAACCACTTCGTGTCATCGAAGCGGACGCCGACGCTGACCGAATGCGCGCCCTCACTGGACAGCTCCACGCGCGCGGTGCACCAGTAGGTGCCGTTGCCGGTGTCGGTGTACTGGTAGTACGGATTGAAGTGGTCGTCCACGTCGAACACGACCCGGCTGGTCCACCGCCGGCAGCACGGCTGTCCCTCGATCGCGCCCAGGCGGTCGGTGGGGAAGTTCACGCCGTCGTTCTCGTACGCCTTGGTGATCGTCCCGGACTCGTGCACCTTGAGGAAGTGCACCGGGATGCCCAGGTGCACGGTCGCAAGATTCGTGAAGCGGTGCGCGGCCGTCTCGTACGAGACCGAGTACGCATCGCGCAGGTCCTCGATCGACACCGCGCGGCGGCCCTTCGCCTCCTGCAGGAACGGCACCGCGTGCGCTTCCGGTACCAGCAGCGCCCCCGTCAGGTAGTTCGTCTCCACCCGCTGCCGCAGGAACTCCGCGTAGCTGGTGGGCTCCCGGTGGCCGAGGATGCGGCTGGACAGCGCCTGCAGCACCGCGGTGCGCGGGTCCCCCTTGGACGCGAGCCGACTGGACAGATAGAGGCGGCCGTTCTTGATGTCCGCGACGCTGCGGGTGGTCTGCGGCAGGTCCGGCACGTAGTGCAGGGTGAACCCGAGATGGGCGGCGATATCGGATGCCGTCCGCTGCGTCAGCGGACCGCCGGGGTGGCCGACCGCACCGAGGATCTCCCGCGCCTGCACCTCCAGCTCGGGGAAGTGGTTGTTCTGCGTGCGCATGAGGCGGCGCAGAGCGACGTTCGCGCGCCGGGCCTCTTCCGGCGTCGCGGCGCGCTCGTCGCGCAGCCGTTCGATCTCACCCTGCAGCGCGAGCATGGCGGCGAGCGCCTCGTTCGGAACCGCCTTGCCCACGCGGAACGGGGCGATCCCGAGCGCCTGGAAGGTCTGACCGCGCATCGCCCGCTCGAGTCCGATCTCAAGGGTGGAGCGCTCGTCCAGCGGCTCGGAGGCCAGGAGCGAGTCCAGGGTGGCGCCGAGGGCGCGCGCGATGGTGCGCAGCAGCGTCAGCTTGGGCTCGCGGCGCCCATTCTCGATCATGGACAGCTGGCTCGGAGCCCGCTGCACAGCGGCTGCCAGCTCGTCGAGGGTCATGCCGCGCTCGGTGCGCAGCTGCCGGATGCGGCGGCCGATGGTCAGGGAGTCCACCTCTTCATCGTCGGGCAGTTCATCCTGCAGTTCCCGGCTCGGCAGCGTCGTCATGGGCCGATTCTGTCACGAAAGCAGAACTTTGCGGAATTTTCACACCACGACCCGACGAGTGACAGTGCGAACTTCACACACAGTGGAACCACGACCACACCCCTCGGTCCCGAACAGGGATCACCGGATGCCGAGCCGGACGCACACGCCGCGCCCGCAGCATCCCGCACGCTCACGGACACGTTCACAGGAAGACAGGGCAATGACACCTGCAACCGCCGCCCCGATGCGCACGCGCACCGGGGCCATCCCGACCCAGACCGCCGAACCCTCGATCGAGGTCATCGCTCGCCTGGCCCCCCGCTACGCGGAGATCCTCACACCCGAGGCCGTCACGTTCCTCACCGAGCTGCACCAGCGCTTCGCGGCCCGCCGGCACGACCGGCTCGCCGACCGCATGCGCCGCCGCTTCGAGATCGGCAACGGGCATGATCCGCGCTTCCGCGATGACACGGCGCACATCCGAGAGGATGCCGGATGGCGCGTCGCCGGTGCCGGTCCCGGCCTGGAGGACCGGCGCGTCGAGATCACCGGCCCCACCGACCCGAAGATGACGATCAACGCCCTCAACTCAGGGGCGCGCGTATGGCTGGCTGACCAGGAGGATGCCACCTCCCCCACGTGGAGGAACGTCATCGAGGGACAGCTGTCGCTGCGCGACGCGATCCGCGGCGAGCTGTCGTTCACGAGCCCCGCGTCTGAAACGGCGCCCGGCAAGACGTACGCGGTCACGGCCGAGCGGACCCCGACGATCGTCATGCGTCCGCGCGGCTGGCACCTCACCGAGGCGCACCTGCAGTTCACCGACCGTGCGGGCCGCACGATGGCGGCATCCGGGTCGCTGGTGGATTTCGGTCTCTACTTCTTCCACAACGCCGGACAGCTGATCCAGGACGGGCGCGGGCCGTACTTCTATCTGGCCAAGCTCGAATCGAGTGAAGAAGCAAAGCTGTGGGACGACGTCTTCACCTTCAGCGAGCGGTACATCGGCATCCCGCACGGCACCATTCGCGCCACGGTGCTCATCGAGACCCTGCCTGCGGCGTTCGAGATGGAGGAGATCCTCTTCGAGCTGCGCGACCACTGCGCGGGATTGAACGCGGGCAGGTGGGACTACATCTTCTCGATCATCAAGAACTACCGGGGCCGCGGCGCACGCTTCGTGCTCCCGGACCGCAGCGAGGTCACGATGACGGTCCCGTTCATGCGCGCCTACACCGAGCTGCTGGTGAAGACCTGCCACAAGCGCGGGGCATTCGCCATCGGCGGCATGAGCGCGTTCATCCCCAACCGCCGCGACCCCGAGGTGACACGGCAGGCGTTCGAGAAGGTCGCCGCGGACAAGAAGCGCGAGGCCGGCGACGGGTTCGACGGCACCTGGGTGGCCCACCCCGACCTGATCCCGACCGCGATGGCCGAGTTCGACGCGGTGCTGGGCGACCGGCCCAACCAGATCGACCGGCAGCGCGACGACGTGCGGGTGACGGCATCCGACCTGCTCGATGTGCACATCGGGCGACCGGTGACCGCCGCGGGGGTGCACGCGAACGTGTCCGTCGCAGTCCGCTACATCGAAGCGTGGCTGCGGGGTCTGGGCGCGGTCGCGATCGACAACCTCATGGAGGATGCCGCGACGGCCGAGATCTCCCGCTCCCAGGTGTGGCAGTGGATCCACCAGGACCACTCCACTGCCGAGGGCCGGCCGATCACCCGGGAGTACATCGAGGAATGCATCGCCGAGGTGCTCGGCGATGTCGATCGCCGCGCGGGTGACCGGTACGAGGATGCCGCGGAGATCTTCCGTGAGGTCGCCCTCGGCCAGGACTTCCCGGCGTTCCTGACGCTCCCGGCCTACACGAAGTTCCTCGTCGACACCGACTAGCCCGCACCGCGGCGGCTCATCCGAGCCGACCACGAACACGATCGAAGGAAGTGAAATGACTCAGTACCACAACGACATCGAAGCCGTCGCGGCGCTCAAGGAGCAGTACGGCTCCGGCTGGAACGCCATCGACCCGGAGTCCGTCGCCCGGATGCGGACGCAGAACCGCTTCCGGACCGGGCTCGAGATCGCCCAGTACACGGCGGACATCATGCGCCGCGACATGGCCGAGTACGACGCCGACTCTTCGGCGTACACCCAGTCCCTCGGAGTGTGGCACGGGTTCATCGGGCAGCAGAAGCTCATCTCGATCAAGAAGCACCTCAAGACCACGAACAAGCGCTATCTGTATCTGTCGGGGTGGATGGTCGCCGCGCTGCGTTCGCAGTTCGGGCCCCTTCCCGACCAGTCGATGCACGAGAAGACCTCGGTGCCCGCCCTGATCGAGGAGCTCTACACCTTCCTCCGCCAGGCAGACGCCCGCGAGCTGGACCTGCTCTTCACACAGCTCGATGAGGCCCGCCGCGCCGGTGACGAGACCGCCGTGGATTTCATCCAGTCGCAGATCGACAGCTACGAGACCCACGTGGTGCCGATCATCGCCGACATCGACGCCGGCTTCGGCAATCCCGAGGCCACGTACCTTCTCGCCAAGAAGATGATCGAAGCAGGCGCCTGCGCCATCCAGATCGAGAATCAGGTGTCGGACGAGAAGCAGTGCGGCCACCAAGACGGAAAGGTCACCGTGCCGCACGAGGACTTCATCGCCAAGCTCACCGCGGTCCGCTACGCCTTCCTCGAGCTCGGCATCGACAACGGCATCATCGTCGCCCGCACCGACTCGCTCGGCGCCGGCCTCACGCAGAAGATCGCCGTCTCGAGCGGGTCGGGCGACCTCGGCGATCAGTACAACTCCTTCCTCGATGCCGAAGAGATCTCGGACGCGGATCTCGCCAACGGCGACGTCGTCATCAAGCGCGACGGCACGCTGCTGCGCCCGAAGCGCCTCGCCAGCAACCTCTACCAGTTCCGCCCCGGAACCGGCGAGGAGCGCGTCGTGCTGGACTGCATCACCTCGCTGCGCAACGGTGCCGATCTGCTGTGGATCGAGACCGAGAAGCCGCACGTCGAGCAGATTGCCGCGATGGTGGACGCGATCCGCGAGGAGGTCCCGAACGCGAAGCTCGTGTACAACAACAGCCCGTCGTTCAACTGGACGCTGAGCTTCCGCCAGCAGGCCTACGACCTGCTCGCGGAGCAGGGCGCGGATATCTCAGCGTACGATCGCGCGGACCTCATGAACGTCGGCTACGACGACACCGAGCTGGCGCAGCTGGCCGACGAGAAGATCCGCTCGTTCCAGAAGGACGGCTCGGCCCGTGCCGGGATCTTCCATCACCTGATCACGCTGCCGACCTATCACACCGCCGCGCTGTCCACCGACGACCTGGCCAAGGGCTACTTCGGCGACGAGGGCATGCTCGCGTACGTGAAGGGCGTTCAGCGTCGGGAGATCCGGGAGGGTATCGCCACGGTCAAGCACCAGAACATGGCCGGCAGCGACATCGGTGACAACCACAAGGAGTACTTCGCCGGCGAGGCGGCCCTGAAAGCCGGCGGTCAGCACAACACGATGAACCAATTCAACTGAGTCCCCGGTTCACCTGAGTCTCCGGTCCCCGCTCGCGCGAAAGCCCGCAGCCGAGCACCGCTCGCCTGTCGCAACCTGCACCCTCCCACGGCGTGTCGTGACAGGCGAGCGGAGTGCGGGGGTTGCGGGGCGGCGGGGCGGCGGGGCGGCGGGGTGCGGGGGCGGGAGGGCTAGGGGTCCTGCATCCGGTCGGCGTGCGCTGCGACCCGCGTCACCAGTGCCTCGAAGAATGCCAGTTCGTCGCGGTTGAGCACGCTCATGATCGCTCTGATGTCCCGCTCCGCGCTCGGGGCGAGCTCGTCGAAGAGGGTGCGACCCTCCGCGGTCGCGGTCAGCAGGTTGCGTCGGGAATCGTGCGGGTCGCGGTCACCGGTCACCCGGCCCGCGGTCCGCAGCACGTGCACCGCGCGGCTGACGTTCATGGCGGTCAGTCCGGTCCTCGAGCAGATCTCGGTCGCGGTGATGCCCGGTGAGTCCACGATCTGGACGAGCGCACGCCACTCCGCGAGAGAGATCGCGTGCTTCTCGGAATAGTGCCTCAGGAAGGGCCTGGCCAGCAGCTGGCTGAGCCGGTTGAGTTCGCCCGCGAGTCGCAGTTCCGCGGTCATCCGCACGGGTTCCTCCGCGGCCTGTTCTCCCATTGGTCCCCCGCCGAAACTCGGTGCGCTGCGGACGTCCGGCACGCGCGCGCTACCGGCCGGCCGGCCGCGCGAATCCCATTCGCTCGCGAAGGGTATCGCCCCGGTACTCCGACTGGAAGTACCCCTTCTCCTGCAGCAGCGGCACGAGCAGCTCCAGCATCCGATTCATGCCGTCGGGGATCGAGGGCGGGTCCAGATTGAACCCGTCGCACACGCCGCGATCGAACCAGTCGATCATGTCCCGCGCCACGTCCTCGGCAGAGCCGATGAGGATCCGGTGCCCGCCCGCACGCGCGAACGCAACGATCATCTGACGGACGGTCAGTCCTTCTTCCAGCGCCATCCGCCGGTAGCTGTGCCACCGCGAGCTGTTCGCCGGGCCTTCGACGAACCGCTCGTCCGGAATCCGCTCGTCCAGGTCGAGATCGTCGATGGCGATCCCCGCGGCCGATGACAGTCGTCTGCGACCGGCGACCAGGTCGATGAACGACTCCAGTTCCTGCGAGAGCTCCTCTGCTTCGCTCGTGGTCTTGCCCACGATGGGCACGACCCCCGGCAGGATCTTGATGCGGCGCGGATCGCGGCCGCTGGTGACCGCCTGGGCACGTACTCGGTCGGAGAACGTGCGCATGGATTCCAGATCCGGCTGCGCGGTGTAGATCGCATCCGCGACCGAGGCGCCCAGCTGCAGGCCGGCCGGCGACTGCCCGGCCTGGAAGAGCACTGGGTGTCCCTGCGGGGAGCGGGGCATGTTCAACGCGCCCTGCACCCGGAAGTGCTCGCCCACGTAGTCGATGTCGCGGATCCTGCTGACATCCGCCCACTGACCGGACTCGCGGTCGTTCAGGACGGCGTCGTCCGACCAGCTATCCCAGAGCCGCAGCGTCACGTCCACGAACTCCTCGGCCCGCCGGTACCTGGCCTCGGGCGAGGGCATCTCGGAGAGCCCGAAGTTCTGGTAACCGCCGAAGAGGGAGGTGACGATGTTCCAGCCCACCCGCCCCCCGCTGAGCCGATCGAGGCCGGTGAGCTGACGGGCCACGTTGTACGGCTCCGAGAACGTCGTCGAGACCGACCCCACCAAGCCGATCTTCCGGGTGGCACCGATCAGCGCACCCATCGACGAGATCGGTTCGTACAGACCCGTGTTGCGGATGTTGTTGTCCCGGATCGTGCCGACGTCCACGCCGTCGCCGAAGAACACCGCGTGGATCTTCGCCCGTTCCGCGGCGCCGGCCATGTCGGCGATCAGCGACAGCTCGCCGATCTCCTCTGAGCGGCTTCGCGGGTCTCGCCAGCTGTCCATCTGAAAACCCGAAGACAGCATGAACATGGTCAGAACCATCTGGCCGCGCGGTGTCGACACGGTGAACCCCTTTCGTGGTGCGGAAGCTCACACACTCGATGAGACAGTAACATTCGTTTCCTTTTCCTGAGTACCACTCAATGGACTGCCGCTGACCGGACCGGTCGTTTTTCAGGCGACAGCGGAACATTAGACATTGCAGACTGATTCGCGGCTCGTGAAAGCGCAGGATGAAACTATCGCTCGTTACAAACTGAGGTCCGAAATCAGTGCCCCGTGCGCACACACGGATCGCGCGTGCCGAAACAGTTTCCGCTCTGTGAAAGCGATCGCCAGGCAGCCCTCAGCAGGGTGCGAGCATCAGACGTCTGCGGCGCGAAGTCGAGCCGCGGAGCATTTCGAAGGAGAAATCGACCGATGCTGCTCTTTCCCCCCCGACAGCGATTCACGAACGGAGCACACCGCTGATGGCGTTCCTGAAACATCTCGGCAAGATCCTGTTCTCGTCGCTCATCCTCCTGGGCGTCGTCATCACGATCCTGTTCCTCCTGCTGGAGATCGCGCCCGGCGACCCGATCCAGACGCTCGTCGGCGATGTGCCGATCTCGGAGGCGCTGCGTCAGCAGATCTACGCCACCTTCGGCCTCGACAAGCCCCTGTGGGAGCGCTACTTCATCTACATGGGCAACGTGCTCACCGGAAATCTCGGCGTCTCGTTCGGCACCGAGGTGCCGGTCACCCAGTTGATCGGCGAGCGCATCGGCAACACGCTGGCCCTGGCCATCCCGTCGTTCATCCTCTCGACGATCGGCGCGGTCATCATCGGCGCCATCGCCGCCAAGACCCGCAAGCGGTGGCTCGACAGCCTGCTCTCGGGCAGCTCGGTCGCGCTCTTCTCGCTGCCGAACTTCTGGCTCGGCCTCATGCTCATCATCGTCTTCTCGGTCACCCTCGGGTGGCTGCCCGTGCAGGGCAAGGCGCCGTACGGCGTCGAGGGCATTGAGATCCAGTACATGATCCTGCCGCTGATCACGATGGTCACCGCTGAACTGGCCTTCAAGGCCCGCATCATGCGCGCGTCGATGATCGAGTCGCTGGGTCAGGACTTCATGGACACGGCGCGCTCCAAAGGACTGAGTGAACGTCAGGCGCTGCGGCGCCACGCTCTGCCCAACGCGCTCCTTCCCATGGTGACTGTCGCCGGACTCAGCCTCGCCCACATCCTCGCGGGCTCGGTGCTGGTGGAGAAGGTCTTCGGGTGGCCGGGCATGGGCCTGCTCTTCATCGGCGCGATCGAACGGCAGGACACCTTCCTGGTGCTCGGGATCGTCATCGTGCTGACCATCACCATCCTCATCGTGAACATCGTGACCGATGTGGTCTACGGCCTCGTCGATCCGCGACTCCGCAGTCAGATCAAGCGTCCCGTCAGGAGCGAATCGTGAGCGTCCAGCAGCAGTCCCGACCGGCGGCAGACCCGACGCCGGCGCCACCGGTACGCACGGCCCGGCGTCCGCGCAACCCGGACTCCGTCTTGCGGATGTACTTCCGCAAGCCGATCGTGCGGATCTTCATGCCGATCCTGTTGCTTATGATCGTCGCGTCGCTGATCGGCCCCCTGCTCAGCGGGAACCCGTTCGCCACGAACAATCCGCCCTTCATCCCACCCGACTCCGAGTTCCCGCTCGGCACCGACAACCTGGGCCGCGACTACTTGGCACGCGTGCTCATGGGCGGTCAGGTGTCGCTGCTGGTGGGCTTCAGCGTGGCCATCCTGTGTCTGACCCTCGCGCTTGTCGTCGGCGGCATCGCCGGCTTCTACGGCGGTTTCATGGACACGATCCTGGTGAAGATCTCGGAGTTCTTCCAGGTGATCCCCGGCATCATCCTCGCCCTGGTGGCCGCGGCGATCCTCGGGACCAACGTCGCCATCATCGTGGTCATCCTGGCCCTGACAATGTGGCCCGGCGTGGCCCGCATCGTGCGGGCCGAGGCGATGCGCATCTCCCAACTGGGCTATGTCGAATCCCAGCGCGCCGCGGGCTTCTCGAGCCTGCGCATCCTGTGGTCCGACGTCCTGCCCAACGCGATGCCTCCCGTACTAGTGGCGACGACCATGACGGTTGCCCGCGCGATCCTCGCCGAGTCGGGACTGTCCTTCCTCGGCATCGGCGACGCGAACCGGCCGAGCTGGGGGGCGCTGCTGAACCAGGCACAGCCGTACATCTCCACGGCATGGTGGCTGGCGTTCTTCCCCGGCCTCTGCATCTTCCTCGTCGTCCTGGCCATCAACCTCCTCGGCGATGCCCTCAACGACGCGCTCAACCCGTCGATCGGAAGGGTGAAATGACCGCCGCCATCGGAAACCTCGACATCCAGCAACAGGCACGAGAGGATGCCGCACCGCCGGCGTCCGATTCGTCGGCCTTCCTGACCGTCACCGATCTCGAGGTGCACCTGCCGACCGGACCCCGCAAGGAGATCAGGGCGGTGCACTCGGTCAGCCTCGAAGTCCATCGCGGCGAGCGCGTCGGCGTCGTCGGCGAGTCCGGGTCGGGCAAGTCCGTCACCGGCCGCGCCATCGCCGGCCTGCTGCCGACGAACCCGCGTGTGCGCGTCGCCGGGTCGATCCGCTTCGACGGCCGCGAGATGGTCGGCGCACCCGCTCGCGCCTGGGACCAGATCCGCTCGCGCTCGGTGGGCATGATCTTCCAGGATCCGCTGACGTTCCTGAATCCCGTCATGAAGGTGGGTGCACAGGTCCGCGAGGCCGTCGATCCGGCCGCCCGCTCCGGTCGCGACGCGTCCGGAGACCCCGAGGCGATCCGGTTCCTGCAGCTCGCCGGCCTGGCCGACGCGGCAGCGCTCGCGCGCCGCTTTCCGCACGAACTCAGTGGCGGCCAGCGGCAGCGTGTGCTGATCGCGATCGCCATCGCCAAGCAACCGGACCTCATCCTCGCCGATGAGCCGACGACGGCGCTGGATGCCACGGTGCAGCGCAAGGTGCTGCGCACGCTCGACGAGACGGTCGCAAAGCTGGGCACCTCGCTCATCCTCATCTCCCACGATCTGGCGGTCGTGGCCAGCATGACCGACACGATCTATGTCATGTACGCCGGCCGGATCGTCGAATCGGGTCCGACCCGCCGCGTGCTGGAGTCCCCGCAGCACCTGTACACGCAGGCGCTGCTGCGCAGTGTCCGCAGCCTCACCGACGAAGGCGTGGACCTGTGGTCGATTCCGCCGGAGATGCGCCGCGAGATCGACGAACTCGTCCAGAGCGGAGCACCCTCATGATCGAAGTCACCAACGCCTCAAAGGTGTTCCGGTCCCGCCGCGGCGGAGCACCGGTAAACGCCGTCGTCGACGCCAACCTGACCGCTCAGCGCGGCGAATTCGTTGCCATCGTCGGCGAGAGCGGATCCGGCAAGAGCACCCTTGCACGGATGCTGCTGGGGCTGATCCCGGCGACGTCCGGCAGCATCACCATCAACGGGATCAACGTCGACCAGATGAGCGCCGCACAGCGCAAGGACTACCGCCGGACGGTCCAGGCCGTGCTCCAGGACCCGTCCGGATCGCTCAATCCCCGCAAGACCGTCGGACGCACGATCGGTGAGATCGTCCGTCTGCACTCGATCGCTCGCGGCCGCGACGAGGTACACGCGAAGGTGCTCGAGGCCCTCGAACTGGTGGGCCTCTCCCCCGCGGAGCCCTTCATCCACCGCTTCCCGCAGGAACTCAGCGGCGGACAGCGGCAGCGCGTGCTCATCGCCCGCGCGATCGTGCTGAACCCCCAGATCATCGTCGCCGACGAGGCGGTCTCCGCCCTCGACGCGTCGGTCAAGGCCGGGGTCCTCCGACTGATGAACGGCCTCACCGAGCGCCTCGGCGTCGGCTACGTCTTCATCACCCACGACCTGCCGGTCGTCAAGAAGGTGGCCGACCGCGTCTACGTGATGAAGGACGGTGAGATCGTCGAGTCCGGACCCACTCGGCAGATCTTCGACGACCCGCAACACCCTTACACCCAGAGCCTGCTGGCCTCCGAGCTCGTCTTGGAGTCCGTCCTCTGACCGGACATCCGATCGGTCATCACTGAAACACCACCGCGTCCGGCGCGATCAGCGCCCGAAGCTACAGAGAGGTACTCCCATGAAGACCAAGCGCACGACCCGATTCGCCGCAATCGCGGCGCTCGCGTCCGCCGCCCTGCTGGTCGCCGGCTGTTCGTCCAGCGCCGCGCCGACCGAATCGGCCAAGCCCGAGACCCCGAGCGTCTACATCGACGCGATCGCAGCCGACCCGATCAGCTTCAACCCGCAGATCACGAACTCGCCCGTCACGCTGGCGTTCGGCGTCGCCCTGTTCGACCCGCTGGTCTACATCGACGCGGAGTCCGAGATCCACCCGATGCTCGCGAAGTCGTGGGAGTTCAGCGACGACAAGCGGACCCTGACCTTCACGCTCGAAGAGGGTGTCACCTGGCACGACGGCGAGCCGTTCACCTCCGAGGACGTCAAGTTCAACTTCGACGAGATCATGGCCTTCCAGACGTACGGCGCCTCCCTGGTCGAGTCCATCGACTCCGTCGAGGCCCCGGACGAGACCACCGTCGTGCTGAACCTGAACTCCGAGTTCGGGCCGTTCTTCGAGACCCTCTCGCAGCAGGTGATCATCCCGAAGCACATCTACGAGGGCACCGACTACGTGACCAACCCCGCCAACATGGCGCCGATCGGCACCGGTCCGATGAAGTTCGAGTCCTTCTCGTCGGGCGCCGAGGTCATCCTGGTCAAGAACGAGGACTACTGGCGCGGCGACGTGCAGGTCGACAAGGCGATCTACCCGGTCATGGCTGACACCAACACCCGCGCGCTCGCCCTGATCTCCGGCGAGCTCGACAAGGCCACCATCGACGCGTCGCAGCTGGATCAGATCGCGGGCAAACCCGAGCTTGTGCACCTCGAAGACGGCTACTTCGCCCAGGCGGTCGTCGTCGAGATGAACACGAAGAACGAGTACCTGGCGGACCCCGACGTGCGCGCCCTGGTGTTCTCGGCGCTGGACCGCCAAGCCTTCGCGGACGTGGCGATCGCCGGCTACGGCGAGCCGGCCGACGGCTTCTTCCCGAGCACCATGGGGTGGGCCAAGGACGAGAGCGTCGACTTCGACAAAGATTTCCCCTTCGACGTCAAAGCGATCAACAAGGGCCTCGACAAAGCCGGGTTCCCCGTCGGCGCCGACGGCGTCCGATTCACCCTGAACGTCAAGTACATCCAGGAGCTGACGGACACGGTTGCGATGGCATCACAGGCGAAGTCGATGCTGGCGGATGTCGGAATCGGCGTCAACCTCGAGGCGGTCACGTCGGCGATCTTCACGGACCAGATCTACGTGCAGAACAACTTCGATCTGGCGTTCCTGCGGACCACGGTCTCGGCCGACCCCGGACTGGGCATCTCCCGCTGGTACGCCTGCAACCCCGATCACATGTCGGCGCGCAACCCGTCGGGAATCTGCGACGCCGAGATCGACGCGGCCGTCGCCGGCGCGAACTCCACGACGGACCGCGAAGAGCGCGGCGAGTACTTCCGCGACATGCAGAAGCGTGCGAAGGAGCTCATCTTCTTCGCCCCGCTGGTGTGGACGAACGCCGGGTTCCCCACGGTCAACACAGTCCGCTGGGACGGTCTCACCGAGCTCGCCGAGGGAACCCCCAGCGGCAGCTTGAACTGGCTGACCATGAAGTGGAAGGGCTGACCCCCGGGGATTGATCCCCGCCGGAGAGGCCTACGTGCTGGGGTTCCGCGTCGCGGAGCCCCAGCACGCAGCCGCACCGCGACCGCGGACACTCGCACATGCTCGGACAGAAAGGTTCCACAATGACCGCTGAGATCATCGACCCGACACAGCACTTCCACGCGAGCACCGCGGTGACGCCCACGGACGCCGCGCGCCCCGAAACTCTCGCCGGGCTACGCATCGGCCTGCTGGGCAATACCAAACGCAATGCCGACAGCATCCTGGACGCGATCGGAGCCAGGCTCGCTGACCGTCACGCCCAGATTGCGCTCATCCCCCGCACCAAGACTCAATTCGCCATGCCGCTGCCGGTCGAGCTCGTCGAAGAGCTGATCCGGGACTGCGACGTGGTCGTCATCGGGGTCGGCGATTGCGGATCCTGCAGCGCCTCGGCGGTCGCGGACGCCATCGCGCTCGAGAGCGTCGGCATCCCCACCGCGGTGATCTGCACCGACGCCTTCGTCCAGCCCTCTTCCGCGATGGCGGGGCTCAAGGGCGCCCCGGACTTCCCCTACCTCCTGACGGCGCACCCGATCGCGAACCTGACCGCCGACGGCGTCGAGGAGCGCGGCGAGCAGCTGGCCGCTCAGGTCGAGGCGCGATTGATCGGCTCGACGCGGACCGTGGCTGCCGCGTGAGCGAACACGTCGCCGTAGCCCTCGATCCCGACGTCGCAACCGGGGTCGCCGAGGAGCTCTACGGACGCGGCTGGACCGATGGTCTTCCGGCGCTGCCGGCGACCGAGGAATCCGTGCAGCGCTTCCTCGCGACGACGCAGCGCG
Source organism: Microbacterium sp. zg-B185 (assembly GCF_030246885.1). Taxonomy (NCBI): domain Bacteria; kingdom Bacillati; phylum Actinomycetota; class Actinomycetes; order Micrococcales; family Microbacteriaceae; genus Microbacterium; species Microbacterium sp. zg-B185. The sequence goes on along the minus strand of NZ_CP126739.1, from coordinate 713,950 downwards.
CCGAAGACGAGGTGGCCGCGCACCACCCGCAGCTCGAACGACACGTGACCGTCCGCGACGTCGCCGTCAGCGCCGTCATGGCGGGGTGCCTCCCCGAGTACTTCCCGGTCGTACTCGCCGCGTGGGACGCGCTCTCCGCGGAACGCGCCGCACT